>JAFSJE010000015.1 GCA_017439425.1 Oscillospiraceae bacterium | reverse complement strand
TTCGGCTCAACTGGAGGCATAAGAATTTGACCCTGCCGACCTAACAGCATTCTATCACGGGCATCCAAAAGCCTGTTGATTAAATTTTGGTGTTACCAGAGGACACCATAAATAAGCTCTGAATCTTATTATACGAGGAGGTACTTCTATGAAAACAGCACGAAAAGTTTTGAGTCTCGTCTTAAGCCTTGCGCTGGCGCTCTCGCTCCTGCCGGGGCTGAGCGTGACGGCGGCGGCATGGGAAGACAACCCGTATGCCGAACTTGTGCCGACCGGCAGCGAGGACACTACTGCTCTGACAGAAAAGCAAGTGACCTTCAACGGAAAGCAGTGGTACGTCATTAATGATGCGTCCACAGCGGAGAACGCCGGAACTCTGACGCTGCTTTATGCGGGCAGCCTTGGACCCGAAGTGTTTGATACTGGGGGTTCCAACAATTACGCAAACTCGTCGATTAAGACGGCTCTTGGCAACATAACTGCCGACGGCGGATATTATGCTCCTGTCGCTGAAGCGATCATAGAAAAAACAGATGGAGATAATAACATCGGCAAGCTGTACCTTTTGAGCGACGAGGAAGCCAACGAAGTTCCGCAGAATGTGCGGGCGGCTTTTGACTCCGCTGCTTGGTGGCTGCGCACGCAAGCTGATGGTGATGGTAATAAAGTAAAATATGTATTTGTCAAAGATACGGTTCAAAATAATCCGGGCAGAATCGTCGACAAAGGTGTCGCTCCAAATACGTCTGGAGTTGACGTCCGGCCCGCGTTGCAGCTCGACCTGTCAAAGGTCGTCTTTGATCCTGAAACAAAGACCTTCGCGATTCCGGCAACGGCTCCGACCGTCAGCTCCGTTACCGGCGCAACACTGGTTGCGGGCTATGGAGCGGGCAGCGTGAAAGTTATCGCAACTGCGGCGGACGGTCATACCCTCAGCTATCAGTGGTATCAGAACGACGCAAACAGCAATGAGGGCGGCGAGAAGATCGACGGCGCGACTTCCGCGACCTATAACATTCCGGCAGGCAAAACTGCGGACGATTATTACTACTACTGCGTTGTCACCGCGACGCGCACGGACAACAGCCAGACGGCGAGCGTTACCAGCGGCGTGGCTACCGTAACAGTCGCGGCTGATACTGACGCGCTTGTAGAAAAACTTGCGGAAGAAAAGAGCATTGATCTGAGCCAGTATTACCTGATTCCCGCGGAGGATATGTACTTTACCTCAAAAGAGTATTGGAATAAAAATTCATCATGGGAAAAACTTCCTGACGAAGCTGGTAAAGAGCACATTGCTACAAAGCAATTCACCATCCAGGGACTGCCTAAGAAATCACTTATCTTCTGTAAGGCTTACTATGCTTTTGAAGCAGTGGCATGGGAAAGTAGCAGTAGCAGTACAGGACAGAGTGGGGAAATCGGCAAAAGCAATAACCTATTGACAACAATTAGCGATCTGAGCGATCAGAGCGATCAGTTTGATTGGTGGGATAACTATTCCTTCTTCGGATTCAACCTCACAAAGTACGCTGAGGGCGACTTCAACACGAAAGAAGAAGCTGACCTGTCAAGCATCAGCGACGCCTTCCGTATCTATGTACCGAAGCCGGCGGATGCCGCCGAGGTCAACAGCACAGCATACCCGACGGTTGCGGATGCGATCCGAGCCGCAGGCGAAGGCGATACGGTAGAGCTGCTGAGAGATGTAACGGAAAACGTGGTGCTGAGAGCTGAGACCAATATCGTGCTTGACCTGAATGGTCACACGCTCACCAATGACGGCAGACACTGCACAATCGTCGCGCAGAACGGCTCGACGCTGATTGTGACTGACTCCAGCGAAGAGAAAACCGGTACTGTGGACAACACGACCCATGGATGCGCTCCGCTCTTTAATAACGGCGGCACCGTTACTTTGAACGGCGGTACATTTATCAGAAGTGAGGAAGACGGCAACGCAAACGGCGGCAATACCTATTATACCGTTGTCAATCACGGCACCATGACCATCAATGAAGGCGTGACGGTTTCAAACGATGAGTTTCATTACTCCAGCCTGATTGCCAACGGCTATAACGAATTAACCCAAACCGGCTACCGTGAAATTGATCCGAAGGTTTCCAATGGTTACGTCGAGGGTGAAAACGCCGCAAACCCGACGTTGACCATCAACGGCGGCACCTTTACCGGCGGCAACCAGGCGCTGAAAAACGACGTCAACGGCGTTGCGACGATTAAAGGCGGTTCCTTCTCGTCGACCGCCGGTAATGCAATCAAAAACCTGGGCGAGCTGACCATCAGCGGCGGCACGTTCACCGCCACCGCGGAAGATAAATTCGCCCTGCATAGCGCCGCAAAAAACGGCAATACCTATGGCCCGGAATCGGTTTACGGCAGCGCGACAGTCACCGGCGGAACCTTTAATGGCAAACTGCAAAAGGATGAGAGCGCAACCCTTACCGTCAGCGGCGGCGAGTTCTCTGAGGAATTACCCGACGGCTACCTTGCGGAAGGCGGTAATCATGCCTTAATCAAGAAAGACGACAAATACATAGCACATACACACAGCTTTATCTATTCCGTTGAAAATGATGCTACCATTATCGCAAGCTGTGTGGGCGATGTTTGCAATCTGGAGGGGAAGACAGTCGAGCTTACCATAGTGAAGCCGACTCTGTCCGTCTACGGCGGCGTAGGCGACGCGGCGGCGACACTGACCGGACTGGAGGACTTCAATTTCGCAACTGCACTTACAGTATCGGCGGATTCTATAAAGTATTATAATGCTACGGAGAACAACGGCGTCTATACCAAGGGCACCGAGATCACATCAGGCGCACCGACCGGCGCGGGTGATTATCTGGCGGAGATCACCTTGACCGGCGTTAAGACCGATGAGGGCGAGGGCAAGAGCGTCACCGCCTCAGTCGGCTATACAATCGCCAAAGCGTCTGCTCCCGACGCCGGAACAATCACAGATACGCAGAAGCCGACGGCTAAGACCGGTGACGATGCGGTTTATACCGGCAGTGCACTTGCGCTTGTTTCCGCACCGACTTCATACCCCGAGGGTTACACCGGAGTGCAGTACAGCACTGACAACGGCGAAACCTGGAGTGACCAGATTCCGACAGCCACCACAGCGGGCGACTACACCGTAAAGGTGAAATATACCGGCAACAATTACAACGATCTTTTCGGTGATGATATTAATGTGACAATCGCCAAAGCGGCCAGATCAATAAGCTACACCACTGCAAGTGTTAACAAGACCTACGGCGACGAGCCGTTTACCAATGCGCTTAACATTACCGGAGACGGAACTGTTACTTATGCTACAAGCAAGAATGCTGTTGCGACCGTTGCAGCCAACGGCGAGGTTACCATCGTAGGTGCCGGTACGGCGACCATCACCGCTACGGTAACCGACGGCACAAATTACGCCTATGAGGTCAAGAGCGCAAGCTATATAGTCAGCGTTGCAAAGGCGAGCATTACTCCGTCTGTCAGCCTTGAGGGATGGACTTATGGGGAGGATGCAAAGACTCCTTCCGTTGACGGGAATACAGGCAACGGCACTGTAACTTATACCTACAAGGTAAAAGATGCTGATGACAGCACCTATAGCGCAACAGTTCCGACCAATGCAGGAGATTACACCGTAAAAGCGACCATTGAGGAATCTGATAACTACAACGGCGGTGAGGCCACGGCAAACTTCACAATCAGTCAGAAATCCGCGTCCATTACTGCCGATGCCAAGAGCAAGACCTACGGCGACGCTGACCCCGAGCTTACAGCAACGGTGGAAGACACTGTGGGCAGCGATACTCTCAACTACACACTCAACAGAGCTGAGGGAAATAATTTCGGCGAGTATGATATTACCGTAACGCTTGGTGAGAACCCGAACTATAATATTACCACCACCGGCGCAAAGCTTACCATCGGAAAGAAGGCTCTGACAGTTACCGCTAAGAATCAGAGCATTTACGTTGGACAAAAAATCCCCGATTGGACTGCTGAAAGCTACACGGTTGAGGGTCTTGTCGGTGAGGATACGGTTGAGGTCAGCGTTGAATATTGGAAAGACAATGCAAAGGTCGAGGAGCTTGACAAGAACAAGGCTGGCACATATACGATAAAGCCGATAGTCACAGCGGGTGATAATTATGAGGTTAATGCCATAGAGGGCAAGCTTACAATTAACTATTATCCGGCACCTTCTACCTATGCTCCGGCAATTACTCAAAGTGAGAACGGCACCGTAGCTCTTGAGCCGAAAGCTGCTGAGGCGGGCGAAAAGGTTACCGTTAAGGTCACACCCGACGAGGGCTACAAGCTCGACGAGCTTACGGTGAAGGACGCAAGCGGCAAGGAAATCGAGCTTACGAAGAACGAGGACGGAACCTACTCCTTCACTCAGCCAAGCGGAAAGGTAACGGTCGAGGCGAAGTTTGCCAAGGAGGTCAAGTTTGCCGATGTTCCCGAGAACAGCTACTACGCAGACGCTGTCGATTGGGCAGTAGAGAACGGCATCACAAACGGCGTAGACGATACCCACTTCGCACCTGATGCAACCTGCACGAGAGCGCAGGCGGTGACCTTCCTCTGGAGAGCGCTCGGATGCCCGGAGCCGACAAGCACCAAGTCCGAGTTCACCGATGTCACCGACGCTGACGCCTTCTACTTTAAGGCTGTCCTGTGGGCTACCGAGAACGGCGTAACGCTCGGATATGACGATGGACGTTTCGGCGTTGATGACGTTGTAACAAGAGCGCACATGGTGACCTTTATGGAGCGCGCGATGAAGGGCAAGGCAAAGACTGCTGAGAGCTTCGCAGACGTTCCGAATGGAGCCTACTATGCCGACGCGGCGGCGTGGGCAAAGGAGAACGGAATATCCGAGGGCATCGGCGATAACAAGTTCGGCGGCGAAACTGACTGCCTCCGCGCTCAGATTGTGACTATGCTCTATAGATATTTCGTAAAGTAAAATAAAACAATTCAAGCCATCCTCCCATATTTGGGAGGATGGTTTGAATCATATCTCGAACCCATTGGTAATCCCGCCGAGCCTTGCCGTGTCCTTTTTAACGTAGTACATCTCGGTTATCTCGGACGTCGAGTGGCCGAGGAGGTCGGCGACCTGGCGGGGCGAGAGGGATTTGATCGAGCCGTCGGGCTGCGGTACGCCGTTTACGAGCGTGGTTGCGAAGGTGTGGCGCAGAGAGTGCAGACCCTTTATCTCGATTCCGGCGGCTTCGAGGATCCGGTGAAAGCGCTTGCGGAAATTGTTCGGGCGAGTGTAGTCGCCGTTTTCGTCGGGGATAAGAGGCGCATTCTCGCCGAAGTAGAACTCCCGGCGCAGCTCGTTTATGGCGTCGATCGCGGCGCTGTTCAGCGGCACGTCGCGCTTGCTTGTGGCGGTTTTGAGCTTGCCGATGCGAAGCTCCGTGCCGCTCTGTATATCCATTCCGTCGCGCCTGACGACCTCCTTAACGCCCTGCCGGACGTGGAGGACTCTATTCTCAACGTCAACGTCGCGGTTCAATAGTCCAAGCGCTTCACCGGCTCTCAGACCGGTGTTGAGCATAAGAATATACGCCGCAGACTGCTGGTAAAAACGCTTGCCCGTACCCCAACAGCGATAGGCTTCGGCTTTGAACTTCTCAATCTCCTCGGATGTGAACACCGTCACGGTTTCGCACGTGGGGAGATTTTCTTTATTCTGCGCCGCCATGTAGTTCGCCTTTTTTATCATCGGAGCATTCATCATCGGGTTTTTGTCGATATAGCCCTCCTGAGTCATGTAGCGGAAGTAGTCCGTGAGAATGTGGTATACCTTCTTCGCAGTAGAGTAAGCGTAGCCGTCGGTCATAATACGGTTCAGCAGTGACTTCACGTCGGCGGCGGTGATGTCGCCCACGACCTTGTCACCGAGATAGGGCAATACCTGATTCTTCGCGGTGCACTCAAGCCGGTCATAGGTGGTACGCTCGACTGAGGGGTATTTGAACACCCGGAGCCAAGTTCTGAGGCTGTCGCGCAAGAGTTTTTTGGACTCGTCAGACTCAGCTATTTCAGAGTTAAATGCCGTTATGTACGCGCGTATCTTGTCCCTGACCTCCTGCTTCGAGGTGCCGGAGAAGCTTTTGCGCTTCGTTTCGCCCTGTTCGTCGAGATAGCGCACTACGCCGCCCCAACGAGCGTCTGTGCGCCTGAAAATGTTGCCGTTTGTGAGTAGCTTTTTCTGCGCCATGGTTCACCTTCTTTCTTGGTAGATTATTGCGTCGCAGCAAGAGAGCCTTGCGTAACACGGACAATACCATAGGTGTGGCAGAATAGCTACAACATATTTGGAACATATTTTCACTGGCGTCCTCTTTGACTCACGCGGCGAAGTTTTTGCAATCATCACCACGGGGCTTGCATGCCGCCGTAGCCATGCTGCTGTTCCTCGTGGTCATCTGGCTTGTGACCCATGGCGAGGCGCTTGCGCATGAGCTGCTTCCGACGCTTTCGGTCGATGAGCGACGGCGCACTCGTCGCGTCACGCGGCGTTTCCTGCTCTATTACACTGCTCAGGTGGTGCAGTAGGTTTGTCGCGGCAAACATCACGGACGGTGCCGTATTCTCGCCCACACGGGGCAGCAGATACCGAGCGTATGGATTGCCGGCGTTTACAGACTTCTTGAGATATATCTTTGCAAGCGCAGGGTTCTCTGTCATATACATCTTCCCAAGCTGATACGCCGCAAACTGATTACCGCACCCGGCAGCCTCGGTGAACCAAAACTCTGCTTCATCCAACTTGCCGCTTTGCAGATACTCCTTCCCGAGACGATACATAGCGTAGCCGTGACCACTGTCTGCGGCTTCAGTGAGGTACCGCATACCCAAATCGTGATCGTACATCCAGCTTTCGCGGTCGAGATAGAGCTTTCCGAGAGCGTACATCGCGT
>JAFSJE010000002.1 GCA_017439425.1 Oscillospiraceae bacterium | reverse complement strand
TCTCAGTCCCAATGCGGCCGTTCAACCTCTCAGTCCGGCTACCGATCGTCGACTTGGTGAGCCGTTACCCCACCAACTATCTAATCGGACGCGAGCCCATCTTTCAGCGGATTGCTCCTTTGATACCGTGACGATGCCGTCTCGGTATGTTATGCGGTATTAGCGATCGTTTCCAATCGTTGTCCCCCTCTGAAAGGCAGGTTGCTCACGTGTTACTCACCCGTCCGCCACTAAACTTTCGCCTCATGTAAACATTCGGCTATGTTCCGTTCGACTTGCGTGTCTTATGTGCGCCGCCAGCGTTTCTCCTGAGCCAGGATCAAACTCTCTGTAAATTGTATCTTAAAGCCTTTCGGCCTTAAAATCTAATCTACTAAGTTAAATACTTAGCTCTCAAAAGAATTAATTTTTGACTCTTCGTTCAAAGAGTCGCCCAAATTTTTCTGGTGCTTTTCTTTGTCTACATTGTTTAATTCGCAAGGTGCATTCCGCATTCAATCGCTTTCGTGCGGGTTCTTCTATCTTAGCACTTTCAAAACCGTTTGTCAAGAACTTTTTTCGTTTCTTTCAAACTTTTTTTCAAGCCGCTCTTTTCGAGGAGCGCCTCTCTCGAAGCGCTTGGCTATATTACCACCGCAATATCTAAATGTCAAGCACTTTTTTCAATTTTTTTGAAGTTTTTTGTAATTTCTTTTTTACCCACTATATATTGTATTTTGCTTCTTTCAAAAACCACAATTTACAAAATATTGGGGGTCGGAAGACAAGCTCCCGACCCCGAAATTTATTTGGTTTTTTCTTTTTCAGCAGCCGCAGCCGCAGTTATTGTCGCAGCCACAGCCGCAGTTATTACCCCAGCCGCCGCAGCCGAAGAGAATGAGGATGACGACGAGAATGATGAGATAGTTGTTGTTATTGTAGCACATAGTATGACCTCCGGATGAAGATACGGCTTTGCGCCGTTCGGTATTATACTATGCGCCGGCGCCGGATCGGTTACTGCGCGAAGAGTCTTTTCAAGAGCGCGGCGACCTGACTGCGGGTCGTGGTGCCGAGCGCGCCGAGCTTATTGTCGCCGATTCCGTTGATAAGACCCTCGGCGTTAGCCCACGCGACGTACTCGCGCGCCCAGTCCGAAACCTCGCCGTAGTCTGCAAACTGCGAAATATCCGCTCTTCTCTCCGTATTTCTTCCGAGATAGTTCGCGTAGCGCATGAACACGGCGGCGATCTGCTCGCGGATAATGTTGTCGCCCGCGCCAAACTGCCCGTCGCCGTAGCCGTTGACTATTCCGCTCTCCTGCGCCCAGGTTATTGCCTTCTCGCTCCACGAGCCGGCGGCGACGTCGGTAAATACAGATGGCTCCCGCGGCTCGGGCGAGCCGGCGGCGACCCACAGGGCGTAGACCACGTCAGCGCGGGTCGCGTCGGAGTGCGGATAGAAGAGGTCGGCCTCGCGGTTGTGGAAGAGGCGGTTATCGTAAGCCCAGTACACGTCGGAGTAGTACCACGCGGCCGGGTCTGCGACGTCAGCGTAGATATGTGCGTCAGAAACGCCGCTTATCGGGCGATACTGCCCGCATACATATATAATTGTATCGCTTGCGGCGGTGACTGTCGCGCGGGTGTCCTCGGCGGCAAAGTATTTTATGCCGTGGACTAAGCTCTCGGTGCCGGTTATTTCACGCCCCGCGCCGAGATCGAGAACAGTTCCGTTCGCCGTTACCGAAGCGGCGCCCGAGGCGAGCGAGAACTCGCAGCCGGTGCGCATCTCAATGCTGCCGCCGGCAGAGAGCGCCACGCGGCGCCATGAGAGAGCGGTGATCACACCGCCGACGCCGTCGATGTTCGCGTCAGCGAGGTGCTGAGAAACCGCATTTTCGAGCGCATTTTCAATAGCATCGCCCGCGGAGCCGGTTATATTGCGGTAAACCTCGCCGTCCGCATAGGTCTGACTGACGAGCGGATCCGCGCCGGTGCCGGCAGTCGTGTCTGCGGAGGCTGTTGCGAGGCACGCGAGCGCCGCGACCGCCAGAAGCGCCGAAATGATTCGTTTCATGTTACTCCTTATCGCCGCTCCTCAGGTAGTAACCGAGGGTCAGCATGCTGTCAGAGAGGTGTACGTTCTCCACTGTGACGTCGGCGGAGGCGACGTCGAGGTCGATGCCGGTGAAATTCCATATACCGCGAACGCCGAGCTTAACGAGTGCCTCGGCAATCGCGTCCGCCTCGCTCTGAGGAAGGGTCAGAACGGCGACGTCGACGCGGTTGAGCTTCACGAAGCTCTCTATATCGTTCGCGTGGCGCACGAGGGTGCCGTTAATCGCCTTGCCGACGAGGTCCGGCGAGACGTCGAAGGCGCTGAGCAGGGTCACGCCGCAGTCCTCGAAGCGAAAGTTCGATAGAAGCGCGCGGCCGAGGTTGCCGGCGCCGATAACTATCGCGCCGAGCTTTTCATCCATGCCGAGCGCCTGGGCGATGCCGTCGCGCAGCTGGCGGACGTTGTAGCCGTAGCCCTGCTGACCGAAGCCGCCGAAGCAGTTGAGGTCCTGGCGGATCTGGCTGGCGGTGAGGCTCATCTGAGTGCCGAGCTCGCCGGAAGAAACCTTTTCAACGCCGGAGGCGGCGAGCAGGTCGAGCTGGCGGATGTAGCGCGGAAGCCTTCTTATTACGTTGCCGGATATTCTGTATTTCATAGCTTTATCACCATTCAAGATAGTATTTGTCCATTTTTGCATTTATATACTATCACAGTTTTTTGTTTTTAGCAAGCTCTCTTCGCCGCGAAAAAAAAACGCCCACGGCCGTTGTGACCGTGGGCGGTGAAAAACTCTATTTAATAGGTGCCGTTCTGGCTTCTCGAGCCGAAGAAATCGCTCCAGGGGAAGGTGCCGTACCAGCTCGGGTACTGTTCATAGTAGTCGTCCTGCTGCTGATCGTTCTGCTGGCTGTCGTTGCTCTGGTTTACGTCGCGCTCGCTGACGTCGCTCTTAAGCTCCTCGAACGTGATCTTGATGGTAATATATTCCTTGTTGCGATAGACCGTGAGCTCGCCCTCATCGCCCGGCGCGAGGCGGCGGAGCTGAAGCTTCAGCTCGTTGAGATTCGTGATAGTCGTGCCGTTGATGGCGGTGATAATATCCTCGGGCAGAAGTCCCGCCTTTTCGGCGGCGCCGCCCTCGTTTACGCTCGCGACGATAACGCCCTGCGGGATATTAAACTGGGTGATGGCGTTCGCCTGATAGTAATCCGTTACGTTATAGCATCTGATGCCGAGACCGGCGGAGGCAACATAGCCCTTTTCGATGACCTGCTTTGCGATCGCAATCGCGTCGTTTATCGGGATCGCGAAGCCGAGAGCCTCGGCGCCGTCGTCCTGATACTTTGCGGCGACGATTCCGATCACCTCGCCCTTGGAGTTGTAGACGGGGCCGCCGGAATTTCCGTGGTTGACTCCGGCGGAAATCTGGAACATATTTATCGCCTTTGTCGCGCCGGTGTCGTCCGTGATCGTGATAACGCGGTCGAGAGCGGAGACGATGCCCGGGGTCATGCTGTAGGTCAGCTCGCCGAGCGGATTGCCGACGGCGTAGACCTCTTCGCCGACGATAAGATTATCGCTGTCGCCGAAGACTACGGGGTTCAGGGTAAGACCCTCGGCGTCGATCTTGATCACTGCGACGTCGTTGTCCGCGGAGTAGCCGATAATGCCGTCCGCGCTGACGGTGCGGGTGGTGCCGTCCTCAAACATAACGGTGACCTCGCCGCCGTAGAGAACGGCGTAGGAGATGACGTGGTAGTTTGTCATTATATAGCCGTCGGAGCTGATTACGAAGCCCGTTCCGGCTACGGCGCTCTTGGAGCGCTGACCCCAGATGTTCGTGGTGGTCGCGCTCGTGGTGATGCCGACTACCTGGAAGTTCACGGCGTTCTGATAGATCGCGTTGGCGCTCATCGCTTCGCCGGAGACTACGCTGACGGAGGGAGAGTCGGACTCGCCTCTCGCAGAGCCGAGGATCACCTCGTTCGTGCCGGTAACGTTGCGCGAGTCAAGCACCGCGCTCACGGTAAAGAAGCTCGCCGCGCTCGAAACTATCGCCGCCGCCAGAACTACCGCGACACCGCGGAGGAAGGGGTGGGATTTTTTCTCCTTCTTCGGCTTCTCAACGGACTGCTGCCAGCCAGGCTGCGGTGCGGAGTAGCCCGGAGTGTAGTAGCTTGCCTGCGGGCGCTGAGGCTCGACTCTCGGCTCGCTCCACGGGCTCTCGGGGCGCTTCGGCTCGTAGGAATAGGTCGGGTTATGAGCATTTTCTCCGGAGTAGAGAACGGCGTTGTCGTCGTCAAAGCTCTGCGGCTCGCTCGCGGGCTTATCCTCGGGGGTGTAGACCGGAGTAGGCTCTGTGTTTTCGTTCAGTTCGTTATTATCGTCATAGAATGTCATTTTTTTGACCTCCTTAGCTTTCCTTTCGTTTTGTGAGCCTATCTTAACAGCCATTTATTGCGATTTTATGAATAAAGTTAGATGAATTTTTGAACTTTTGATGCAAAGGCGGTGAGCGCGCCAGCTCATACCGTCAAAATGCGGGCTGGTCGTCTGACCCGCCCGCATCATTCACCTTTGCTCCGTGTGCTTTTCAAAATACTTCTTAAGCTCAGCGCCGGTCTTGCTCTCGGCGCAGTTCATGCACGCCTCGGGCGTGCCCTCGAAAACTATCGTGCCGCCGCCGTCGCCGCCGTCGGGGCCGAGGTCTATGATGTGGTCGGCGCACTTTATAACGTCGAGGTTGTGCTCGATGACCACAACTGTGTTGCCCGCCTCGACAAGGCGGTTCAGAACGTCGAGCAGGCGCGCGACGTCGTCGGTGTGCAGTCCGGTGGTCGGCTCGTCGAGAACATAGCACGTCCTGCCGGTCGCCGGTCTGAGCAGCTCCGTCGCGAGCTTTACTCTCTGCGCCTCGCCGCCGGAGAGGGTCGTCGAGGGCTGACCGAGCTTGAGGTAGCCGAGGCCGACCTCCTTGAGAGTTTTGACCTTTCCGTAGATTTTCGGCATATTCTCAAAAAACGTCACCGCCTCGTCGACGGTCATTTCAAGAACGTCGTAAATGCTCTTGTCCTTGAACTTCACGTCGAGCGTTTCGCGGTTGTAGCGCTTGCCCTTGCAGACCTCGCAGGGGACGTAGATATCGGGCAGGAAGTGCATCTCTATTTTAATAAGTCCGTCGCCGGAGCACGCCTCGCACCGCCCGCCCTTCGTGTTGAAGGAGAAGCGCCCGGAGTTGTAGCCGCGCGCCTTGGCCTCCGGCGTGGAGGCGAAGAGGTCGCGGATATCGTTGAAAACGCCGGTGTACGTCGCGGGATTGGAGCGCGGCGTGCGCCCGATGGGGCTCTGGTCGATGGCGATGACCTTGTCAAGCTCCTCAAGCCCGAGCATTTCGCGGTGGCGGCCCGGCCGGACGTGGCTGCGGTTGAGCTCACTTGCGAGGGTCTTGTACAGAACCTCGTTGACAAGGCTCGATTTGCCGCTTCCGGAAACGCCGGTGACGGCTGTCATAACGCCGAGCGGAATGTCGACGTCGACGTTTTTGAGGTTATTTTCCGACGCGCCGAGGATCCTGAGCGCCTTTCCGTTACCCGCTCTGCGGCTCTTCGGAACGGGGATGAAGCGCTTGCCGGAGAGGTACTGCCCGGTTATGGACTGCGGGCATTTCATAATTTCCTCCGGCGTGCCTGAGAAGATGAGCTCGCCGCCGTGAACTCCCGCGGCGGGGCCGATGTCGATGATGTGGTCGGCAGCGAGCATCGTATCCTCGTCGTGCTCGACAACGATGAGCGTGTTGCCGAGGTCGCGCAGCTCCAGAAGCGCCTTCAGGAGCTTTGCGTTGTCGGACTGGTGCAGTCCGATGCTCGGCTCGTCGAGGATATAGAGAACGCCGACGAGCGAGGAGCCGATCTGCGTGGCGAGCCTTATGCGCTGGCTCTCGCCGCCGGAGAGCGACCCCGCCGAGCGCGAGAGCGTGAGATAGCTCAGTCCCACGCTTTTGAGGAAGCCGAGGCGGGACTTTATCTCCTTTATAATATTCTCCGCAATCATCGCGTTCTGCTCGGAAAACTCGAGGTTATCCACAAAATCGAGGGCGTTCGTTACTGAAAAGTCGCAGAAATCCGAAATATTCTTCCCGCCGACGGTGACCGCTAAAATCTCCGGCTTGAGCCTTCTGCCGCGGCACTCCGGGCACGGGCATTCGGACATATACTGCTCAAGCTCGGCGCGCATACTCTGGCTGTTGGTTTCGCGGTAGCGGCGCTCGAGGTTTGTGATGACGCCCTCAAACGCCTGGCTGAACTGCCCCGTTCCGCGCGCTGTGTCGTATTTCAGGCTGAGCTTCTCGCCCTTCGTGCCGTGAAGTATTACGTCCATCTGCTCGTCCGTCAGCTCTCTTACCGGGGTAGTCAGCTTGAAGCCGTACTTTTTGCTGAGGGCTTCAAAGTACATAAGGGCGATGGAGTCGTTTTTGACCCTGCCCCAGCCGGATGCCTGAATCGCGCCGTCCATAATGGAGAGGGACTTGTTGGGGATAATTATATCCTCATCCACCATAAGCTGAGTGCCGAGGCCTCCGCAGGTCGGGCACGCGCCGCGGGGATTGTTGAATGAGAACGAGCGCGGCGCAAGCTCCTCGATGGAGATGCCGCAGTCCTCGCAGGCATAGTTCTGGCTGAACATCATATCGCGCTTCTCGTCGACAAGGTCGATGCGAACGACCCCGCCCGCCTGCGCGACGGCGGTCTCTATTGAGTCGACAAGGCGCTTTTCGATGCCCTCTTTAATGACAAGGCGGTCGATAACGATGTCGATATCGTGCTTTTTGTTCTTGTCAAGGCGTATTTCCTCGCCGAGATCGTAGAGTATGCCGTCTACACGCGCGCGCACGAAGCCGGACTTCTTCGCGTCCTCAAAAATCTTGACGTGCTCGCCCTTGCGGCCGCGGATGACCGGCGCGAGCACCTGAATGCGAGTCGATACCGGCAGAGCCATGACCTGATCCGCCATCTGATCGACAGTCTGCTGGCGGATCTCCTTGCCGCACTTAGGGCAGTGCGGTACGCCGACCCTCGCCCACAGCAGGCGCAGGTAGTCGTAGATCTCCGTGACCGTTCCGACCGTGGAGCGCGGGTTTGCGTTCGTCGTCTTCTGATCGATGGAAATTGCGGGCGAGAGCCCCTCGATGTAGTCTACGTCGGGCTTCTCCATCTGCCCGAGAAAGAGCCTCGCATAGCTCGAGAGCGACTCGACGTAG
The DNA here is from genome assembly GCA_017439425.1 of Oscillospiraceae bacterium. GTDB lineage: Bacteria > Bacillota > Clostridia > Oscillospirales > Oscillospiraceae > RUG626. Next base: position 3,259 of record JAFSJE010000002.1, on the reverse strand, counting down.
CGGCGCTGACCCTCGGCGTAGATAGTCTCAAACGCGAGCGAGGATTTGCCGGAGCCGGATACTCCGGTGAACACCGTAAAGGAATCGCGGGGTATCTCAACGTCGATATTTTTGAGGTTGTTTTCCCTCGCGCCCTTGATGAAAATTCCCTTTGCCATTGGCTCTGCTCCTTTGAATAGGTTAGAAAGGTATTATACCATATTTATCAGTTTTATGCAACCGGAAATACTACCCGCAATATTGACTTCCGGGGCGGATTATACTATAATATTTGCGCTGAAAAAATATATAACGAGGTGCAGCTATGACTTATAAAATGAATATTGCGGGGCTCGACCGCGAGCTTCCTCTCTGCAAGCTGAACGACGATCTCCAGATCGCAGCGTTCATCATGTTCGGTGACGCGGAAATGACCGTCGCCGCCGCGCGCGAGCTTCTCAAAAAGGCGGAGAGCCTGGATTACGATTATCTCCTCACCGCCGAGGCAAAATCCATCCCCCTCATCCACGAGATGGCGCGTCAGTCCGGCGCGAAGAAGTATTTCATCGCGCGCAAGGGTCAGAAGGTCTATATGCCCGACCCCATCAGCGTGGACGACAAGTCGATAACCACGCTCTCCATGCAGAAGCTCTATCTCGGCGCTGACGACGCCGCGCTCATCCGCCACAAGAAGATCCTCATCGTTGACGATGTTATCTCCACCGGCGGCTCACTGCTCGCTATGGAGGCGCTCGTTGAGAAGGCAGGCGGCGAGGTTGTCGGAAAGATGGCGGTTCTCGCCGAGGCAGACGCCGCAAACCGCAAGGACATCATCTTCCTCGAGAAGCTCCCCATGTTCAACGGCAAGGGCGAGCCGATAGCGTAAAAAAACCGGCGGCAGCAAGCGACCGCACCACATTAAACCGAATACCCGTGGTGCGGGGGCTTGCCCCCGTCTTTTTTATCTTATACCCTTGAAAAACCCGCTGAGAAGATTTTTGCACTCCTCCTCGCAGACTCCGCCTGTTATCTCCGCTCTCGCGCCGTAGCGCTCCATGTAGAGGTTTATGACTGAGCCTAATGACCCGGCTCTCGCGTCCTTCGCGCCGTAGACTATGCGCGAAACGCGTGAGTTCATGCACCCTCCGGCGCACATCGGACACGGCTCCATAGTGACGTAGAGCGTGCAGCCCGTGAGCCGGAAATCGCCGCGTGCTTTTGCAGCCTCGCGTATTGCCTCGAGCTCGGCGTGGCAGGTGGCGTCGCGCTCCTCCGTGCGGTTGCGCCCTCGCCCGATTATATTTCCCTTTTCGTCCACGATAACTGCGCCGACCGGCGTTTCGCCGCACTCTGCGGCTTCCCGGGCTAATTTCAGCGCTTCACGCATATAATCCTCGTGGGACATCGGTTTTCTTCCTTTCAGGATTTTTCGGCGGCAAACCCGCCGTTATTGTGTTCATTCTCTCTCTTTCTCGAGGAGAAAGAGAGAAATGTTTGTCATTCCCACCGCAAAGCGCGGTGAAGAACGTAGACGTATGCACCGAAGGTCACACACGCAGTAAGCGGCCAAGCGACGCTCGCCGCTTCGCCAATCAGACAAAGGACACCGCGCATTAAGAGGCTCCTCAATGTGACGGTCACCGACAAAAGACTCTTATCTCTCTCTTGGTTCCGTTCTCTCTCTTTCTCCTCGAGAAAGAGAGAGAATGAACATATCTGCTCGGTGGGTCAGCCACCGCATTACATCTCAAACGGTGATAATAACTATGCTTTACATACTACTCATCGCAATATCCCTCGCGCTCGACGCCTTCGCCGTCAGCGTTTCCGCCGGACTTACGGTGCGCGGCTTCCGCCTGCGCGACGGGGTCAGAATGGGCCTTTGGTTCGGCGCGTTTCAGTTCATAATGCCGCTCCTCGGCTGGCTTCTCGGCTCGACGGTTGCAGAGCTTGTGCAGAGATATGCGCCGTGGATTGCCTTCGCTCTCCTCGCCTTTATCGGCTGCAGGATGATCTGGGAGGCGATTTTCCCCGGTGACGAGCCTGCGATAAGCTCGCTCGACCCGAAAACCCTTTTCATGCTCGCCGTCGCGACGAGTATCGACGCTCTCGCCGTCGGCGTGACCTTCGCTTTTATGGAGGTCAACGTGCTCTTATCCTGCCTCGTCATCGGACTTGTCGCCTTCGCGCTCAGCATAGTGGGCGGCGCGTTGGGAGGAAGGCTCGGCGACCGTTTTGCCGACCGCGCGGGGCTCTTCGGTGGAATCGTTCTCATCGCCATCGGCGCGAAAATCCTCATCGAGAGCTTTTTATAAGCGCTCTCGCCCCCGCAGGTATCGCAAGAGCCGCCATTCCCGCGAAAAATCCCAGCACCGGCGGCAGTCCTGAAGCCGGCACGACGTGGGTGAACACGAACATATGAAGTCCGTAGAAAACTACCGTATTTCGCCCGATAAATCCTAAAACCGGACTGTCAAGGCGCTCTGAAATGCTAAGAACTCCGAAAATCGAGCAAGCCGCCGCGAGGTAATAGAGCGGACTTACAACGTGGGCGACGTGCGCCCAGCCGACAAAATTTGAGATTGCATACCCCGCGACCAACGCAGGCAGCGCAAGATACGGCGCTGCTTTTTTTATGCCCTCCGGCTCGTACTTTTTCCACAGATGACCAATCAGCATAAAGGTCACGGACGCCGGCAGAGCGTTTATATGAAGCGCAGGCCGCCCGGGTACAAGCTCCTGCACCGGCACAGATATCGCAATAAGAATTGCCGCTGACAGAGCGGAAATCCAGTCCCGCCCTTTTGAGAGCTTCACGATCGCGAAAAACACCGCCGAGGCGACAAAATAGTGGGGCAGATACCAGAGCGGGAAGTTATTGAGCGGAATGTCGTTGAGATACCCTCCGGACAGTGCGAACGCCCGCAGGGTCAGAAATGGGTCTATGGCGTTTTTAAGATAGAAAAGCCGCACGTTTTCCAGTGCAAGCGAGATTATAAACAGCGCGGTGTAGGGTATGAGCGAGCTCTTCGCCCGCCTTCCGAGAAACCGGAGATACGGCGCTTCCTCGTTTGTCAGATAGCCGGAGAGGAAGAAAAAGAGCGGCATATGGAACGAAAAGATGTAGTTTATCCAATCTCCGGCGTAAAAATGCCCAATTACGACGAGTATAATGCCGATTCCTCTCGCGATATCTGCGCCCGAATTGCGCTTCACGGCTTTTCCCCCTTCTCACAAGTTTTTTTAATCTTAACACAGAAAGTTCTTATTTACAACAGAG
>JAFSJE010000089.1 GCA_017439425.1 Oscillospiraceae bacterium | reverse complement strand
GAAAATGAGTGAGACGAGCAGTTTTTTTAATGCGAGTTTGTTATCGGTCTCGGTAGATTGAAGGAACTTAAACACACCGGTTGGATCGGAAAGCGCCCTCCGGTACAGCTCAAAAGCCGAACCCTCGGAATACGCGCCGTCAGAGTTGAGATAATATTCGCACAGCGCATCGGTTTGCATTGCGGTAAAATCGGGTAAGCTGTCACGTTCAGATCCCGGAACCAGCGCTTCAAGGTAATCTCTGACGGTGCCGCCGCGGTAAGGCTTGTCACATAGAGCGTCTGCGGCGGCTTTGAACGCCTCGTAATCAGTTTCGATGCGCTCCTCAAGCTCATCGAACGCTCTGTTGCCGTAAGAATCGTAGCAGTTGAGGTACATCACAATTAACTGCTCATCAGTGAGCTCACCGATGCGCTTGTAATCCTCGGAGGGGTTGGTAAGACCGTAATTTTCCGGCGCGTACCACTCGGTGTTCTCCGTGCTGAGGTCTGCGTTTGCGCGCGCTTTAAGCTCATCGCGGTAATCTGCCGCTGTTTTGTGATTCTTATCAAGCTTGACATCAGATAGAATATCCGAAAGCTCGTCCCGGCTGTCATATAACTCGATATACGCCTCTCTGCCGCTGCCTGTGACCTTTGCCGCCTTTGCATCTCCGTAAATATAAACGCGGGAATAGGGCGAATACTCCGAAAGCATATAGACGATGAGGTATTCCGCGCCGTCCTCGCCCTCCCGGGAGCCGAGAACCTCGTATTCGACTACGGCGTTTGTGCCCAAGTGAGAGAACATCAGAACGTGCTCCTTAAGCGCGGCGACGGCGGCGGTCTCAGACTCGTCCGTGACCTCGGCAAGCTCTGCCACGACCGGTTCCTCCGCGACATCATTCTCATCATCCTGCTTCTCGCCCGGGATAAGGGCGGAGCAGGCGCAGAGGACAAGCGCGAGGACTGCCATGGCGCAAACAGCCACGATTGTCACTCTTTTGTAGTCGCGGATGGCGATAATGCGCTCTTTCAGCGCCTTTTTGTTCTCAACAAGCGTAGCCGCCGGAACGCGCACCGGAAGACGGGCGGCGGATGCCATGTAGATCAGCGTCTCGCCGTAGCGCACTCTGCCGTTCTCGTCGAGGGAGCGGCAAACCGCCTCATCGCAGCTCATTTCACAGCTTCGGTCGAGGTCGCGGGAGATGAAATACACAACGGGATTGAACCAGTGCAGACTTCTCACCGCCAGCATAAGCCACTTTATAACGAGGTCTCGGCGGCGCCAATGCACCGTTTCGTGCGCTAAAATCAGGTCAAGCTCCTCAGCTTCGTAGTGCCGCTTCGGGAGAACTATCATCGGGCGCAGTACGCCCACCTGCATCGGAGTCTCGGCGGATTTTGAGAGATACACCTTGAGCCGCCCGCTCATCTGCACATACTCAAGTCCGCGTTTGAGCCTCCGCAGAAATAGTATATACGCCGCGGCGTGGAAGAGGAAGATTCCGGCGGCAACCGCGGCATAGGCGGGAACTATCAGACTATGCCAGTCAAAGCTTTTCTCCACCGGAGCGGCTTCGACCTCCATCGGAGTTTCTGTGATTATTATAGGTATGTCTTGTGCTTCTATGACCGTATACGGCACCGCTTCCGGCGCGCTCTTCGGTATCACACCGACCTCGAAGCCGACGGGCAGAAGAAGCCTCAGAAGTACCGGAAGCCATATGTAATAAAGAAACGATTTTGAGAGCCTTTTGCCGCCGAGCGCCTTTATGAGAAAGACGATCCCGGCGAGAACTGCGCCCTCGAGCGATACGTAAAGCAGCTTATCCATTTTTGCCACCTCGCAGAGCTTCGAGAAGCTCGGCGACCTCGTCCTCGGTGAAAAGACCGTCGGAAACGAGGGTTGCGACGAGCTTTTTTGCGCTTCCGTCGAATATTCTGTTCACATAGCTTCTTGCGGAGAACTCGTTGTACTCGCGCTCGGTCACAACGGCGGCGTATTTACCGCGCCCGACCTGCTCGATAGCGTCCTTGAGGCGCAGATTTCGGACTACGGTCTTGACAGTCGGCTCCTTCCAGTCGAGCTTTTCGGTCAGAACTGCGATTATCTCGCTGAGCCCCATCGGCTCGCCCGCCGCCCACAGAAGCTTCATCACCTCAAGCTCGGAGTCGACTATCCTCTCGGCGTTACTCATGTAAATACCTCCTTTCAAAAAGATTATTGCAATAATCTAATTAAAAGATTATCACAGTAATCTTTATATGTCAAGAGAAATTTATAAAATACTGTTGACAAGCGTGGTTTATCGTGATAAACTCGGTTTATAAGGATAAACCGAAGGAGGAGCTTACTATGGCGGATTTTGAAATCGGTGCAGTGCAGGAGCGTTTTGCGGATATTGTTTGGGCGAATGAGCCGGTGGGTTCCGGCGAGCTTGTAAAAATATGCGAAAAGGAGCTTAGCTGGAAAAAGCCGACTACATATACAGTCCTGCGCAAGATGTGCGAGAAGGGACTGTTCAAAAACGAAAACGGTGTTGTCACAAGTCTGGTTTCTAAAGAGGAATTCTATTCACGTAAATCTGAGCAGATTGTCTCCGAGAGCTACGAAGGCTCGCTTCCGGCGTTCATCGCGGCGTTTATAAGCCGAAAGGAGCTCACTGCGGCGGAGGCTGACGAGATCCAGCGCATGATCGACACATTCAGAAGCGGTGAAAGAAAATGAGCGAATTCTTTTTAAGCGTAGTAAATCTCTCGATAACCGCAAGCTGGCTGATACTTGCGGTAATTATTGCAAGACCCTTCATGAAGCGCGCACCGAGATGGATAGTCTGCGTGCTATGGGCGCTTGTGGCGATAAGGCTCTGTCTGCCCATATCCATCGAGAGCAAGGCTAGCCTCGTTCCGAGCGCGGAAACTGTGCCGCAGAACGTGGAGATGATGCCATCCCCGCGTATAGACTCCGGCATACCGATAGTAAACGAGGCTATAAACCCTGCAATAGCCGAATCATCGCTTGCGCCGACTCCGGCAGACAGCATGAATCCTTTACAGCTATGGGTACCGATTGCTTCAATCATATGGCTCATAGGCATAACGGCGATGCTTGCCTATGCGATAGTAAGCTATCTCAGAGTGCGAAAAACCGTTGCTGCGTCCATACCGGCGGGCGAGGGCGTGAGAGTCTGCGACGATATTAAGAGTCCGTTCATTCTGGGCATATTCAAACCCACAATCTACCTGTCGTCGAAGCTGCCTATGAACACCGTGGAGCAGGTCTTAGCGCATGAGAGGGCGCATTTAGCCCGTCATGACCATTGGTGGAAGCCGTTAGGCTACGCGATTCTGAGCTTTTACTGGTTCAATCCTCTCTGCTGGGTCGCTTACATTCTCCTCTGCCGGGATATAGAGCTTGCCTGCGACGAGCGGGTCATACGCGATATGGACAGAGAGTCCGTCGCGGCGTACTCTCAGGCGCTCTTGGATTGCTCGCTCAACCGCAGAGTTATTGCGGCGTGTCCGCTCGCCTTCGGCGAGGTGGGGGTCAGGGAGCGCGTCAAGGCGGCTCTGAGCTACAAAAAGCCCGCGTTCTGGATAATAATCGCCGCCGTGGTGGTGAGCATAGTCATCGCGGTGTGCTTTATGACGAACCCCTCTAAAAAGCTCGAGGGCAAGCTCGGTGTTTCGATGGATATGGCGGTGGCGGAGCATAACGATGACAAAGAGCGCGGGGAGTTCTTCACCTATTCGTCTAAGGTTTTCAGAATCGACAGACAGCGAGGCAAAACCACGGTCTACGCCTGGGTACTGAGCGAGGGCTTCGGCTATGAGGACGGCGAGGTAATCACGCTCTACGGCTCCGGCGTACCGGTCGCGGTCACGTTCGACACCTCGGACAACGGCGACAGCAGTACCTATCCGGTGCTCGAATACTGGGTGCCGCGGGACGGAAGCTACTATGCCGAGGACATCAGGGCGAAGTTCCCGGCATCTATCCAAGCTGAGGCGATGAATCAGGATAGCTATGTAGGCGATATGAAGCTTGAGAACTTCAACGCGGCGTATGATTACTTCGTTGGCAATCCGAAGGACGGCAACGGCGTGTTCAAGCTCACAAAATGGACGGTCTCGAGCGCGAGGGCGTTCAATCAGTTTGTGCGCGAGGGCGATTTTGCACTGAGTAAGGCGCAGATAAACGTGCTCATCGAGCGCGCAAACGGCATAAAGCGGCTCGTTAAGAGCAACGAGTACGCGGGCTTCACTCCGGGCTATCAGATATGCGTGAAGCTCGGAGGCATCAATAAGTATTCGCGCTATGAGTATATTTACTTCAACGGCTACTCCGCCGAGCGGGATATGGTCGAGGTCATATTCAATAACGAGCGCTATGTGGTCGAGGACGATGACTTTTCAGCGTACCTGCGGAGCGTGACCTCGGACGCCCCGTCGCTTACCTATGGCACATATAAATACAACGACTCCGCGCTCACGATAAACGCTGACGGCACGGCGCAGTTAATATTCTCGCCTATCTCAAGCTATATCTATATCGGAAGCTACTCCGCAGACGGCGACAGACTTGACGTCGGCGGGTATATCTTCACCATAACGGACGAGGGGCTCATGTTTAACGCCGACGAGAGCCCGGAATACGTCTGGGGCGGCTTCTTCCGCGACGGGAGCGTTTTCAGACTCGACGCAGAGCCGGAATGGTTCCTCGAATGGGCGTATAAGGAAATCCTCGACGGCACGAAGAGCTTTATTGCCGTCAGAACCGGCGAGGAGATAAAGATAGACGATATTACCCGCGCCGTTTCCGACGACAACGTGTATTTCTGCTCTCCGACGAGCTATGCCCTCGTTGACCTCGACCGCGACGGCGACGATGAGTGCGTTCTGTTCCTTTCAGGCCAGCGCAGAGGCTCCACTTCGCGCTCATATGCGGTGCTTTACGAATACGGCGGCGAATACTACTGCGCGGCGCTTGACTTTATTTCAGCAATCAAATCCGACGGCACGATACTTCTCTACGAAGGCTCGGCTAACCGCGCGATCTTCAACGAAACCGGCTGCGCGCTCAAATCCAAGGCGTGGCAGGAGGGCGGCAAATACTACCTCGAGGATAACGGCGAGGTGAGCCAGAGAGTTTATGAAAACTACATGGGCATTCAGCGGGCGAAGGATGACGCAAAGTGGTACAGCCTTGTGGAGAAGAGCTATTCCACCCATATCGTCAAGGGCGGGTACATTGACAGCGCAGGAAAGTGGATAGCGTTCAATTCCGATAAGCTTGCAATAAGCTCCGTCAGGCACCTGCCGATAAGGAGATTCGACACGAAGGCGCAGCTCGATAACAACGTGGAAAAGTACGGCTTTACTGAGGGCGTCAGTGAGGCGCTTTCAAAGTACAACGAGGCATTTTTTGCCGAAAACAGCCTCATAACGGTGTGCTTTGATGCGGGCAGCACCGACTTTCGCTACGATGTGGAGTCCATAACTTTGGACGGCGGCAGCTTTTTGCTGAGCGTCTGTCAGACGAATGCGCCGGAGAGCTACAATTCCGCAATGCAGAGCTGGTTCGTTATCTGCGAGGTGCCGGATGCTGATCTCGCGCCCGTCAAGAACTACGACGCCGTTATGACCTACCGCGCGCCCGCGACGTTGGAGCTTCCCGAAAAGTACCGCGACTCTGTTATGACTATAGGCTCGGATTTCTACTACAAGCCCACCTGGGAGTGGGGCGTGACGACCTCCGGAGGCGGCTCGGGGCTTACGGGGTGGCTTGCCTCCTTCACAGTATATTCTGAGGAGGAGTACCGCGAGAGCGTGGCGGGCGATATGTCCGGCGTTACGCTTTTCGGCTGGAGCGGCAATGCGTGGTACGCTCTCCGCCAGCCGACGGACGTGACCTTCGAGAAGGGCGATTTAGCCGAGTTCGAGGAAATACAGGAGTGGTTCTGGAGAGACGGTATTTCTGAGTTTCTTAAAGAGCACCCCGGCATAACTCCGGTGAAGCAAAGTAATACCCTCGTCGATATTTACCTTGCGCGGGCGGCGTACGGTCATTTCGGCGAGCCGGAGGTTGAGTACGGAGGAAAGAGCATCGGCAAGGCGGGGGATATACCGGACTTTTACAGCGCTCTCGACATTATAAAGCGCTATTATTACGTCGTCGGCAGCGCGCTTGCACCGGATACCGAGCCGGTAACGGTAAAGGTCAGCGGCTCGAGGCTCGATTTCTGGCAGGGTACGAATATCGTGCGCCTTTCGGACGGTAACAATGTGCAGACCGTCGAGCTTGCGGCGTGGAACGGCAGCGCAGCGCCGGTGGGAGATTACGTGTTCTCTCTTATTGAGAGCGGCAGAAGAGCAATCGCAGGGCTTACCGATAAACAGTCCGGCGCGAAGATTCGGTTTAACCTCGACAGAACCGCTTATTTTGCCGACAGTGTCCCGACTGCCGGAGGCTTTGCGGGGCAAATCGCAGCTCACACATACGAAGCCTCATCAGCCACACCCAAAACCGACCCGCAGGACGTGCTTATCGAGCTTTCGGACGGCACGAAGCTCATTTTCTATAAGACTGACGAGTGGAAGGTCAGAATAGACGGTGGATTATATGAGGCGGAGGAGAATAAATACGAGTGGTCGCCCTATGACCTCGCAAGACAATGGCTCGACTATTGTGAGCTTGCGACAATCCCGGTCGTCGACTATGTTTCAAGCTTCATTACTGACCCATCGACTGCGGCGTGGACGGTGGTTACGAACGCATATGCCGACAGAGAGTTTCTCTCGGAGGGCAGTATGTTCAAGCTTAAGGACGGCGTGACCGTGCGTATCACTGAGGTAAACAGCTCAGATAACGACGAATATCAATTCATCGCGGAGATATTCTATGTTCCAGATGGCGAGAGAGCGCTGAGCCACCTCAATCCCGATGACGCAGGAACCTATGAGAATTACGTTGCGGCAGGCAATAAGCCGCTCGTTGAGGAGCCGCCTGAGGGCACGCTCGTGATGCACCGCGTCGGTTACGTCAAGAAAACCGATACCGGCTGGCGCGGAGAAATTACCGGCACCGGATAATAAAAAACGCACCCGGGGCGGGTGCGTTTTTTGCTGAATACAAAGCAGCTTGCCGGAGATTTGAAGCTCTACGCGCCGCTTTTGAAGGAGCTTGAGGGAATTACGTATTATCCGTAGGGGCGGGTCTCTGTGCCCGCCCCCGCAGCGTGAAGAAAATGTGCCACCGGCACATTTTCTTAACGCTGCGGCTACCACTCTACCCTCACAGAGTTCAGGGCGAGAAATCTGTAAATATCCGCTGTCGCCTTAAAGTCCTCGCGCAGTCTCTCCTCGAGAGAGTCCGAGAACATGATGTCAAACTCCGCCGGGGAAGTTAGCGCGATGTGCTTTTGGTCGAGCCAGAGGCGCTTTTTTTCGGGGTAGCCGGCGTAAGGACTGCGCTTGTAGCGCTCGCCCTGCATCGTGAACGCGCTCTGAGAGCGGTAGGCTCTGTCCGCCTTTTTCCACAGCTTATCGTCCTCGATGACGCGCTGCCGGATGTTTTTCATCGTCTCCGGCGGGGTATAATACCACCCGAGCCCCCAATTACAGCCCATCGGGGATATCTCAAACCAATACCCCGGCCAGCCGTGGTACTTTTCGCGCTGGAACATAAACCACATATTCTCGCGGAATACTCCGGTGTCCTGCGTAAAGCGCGTGTCGCGCCAGAGCCGCGAGAGGCTCTTGCCCATCTTCGGTATGCACATGAATTCGGGGTCTATTTCGAGCATATCCGGCACGAGGGCGCTGAAAAGCTCCGCCATCGGGTCGAGCACAAGAGAGTCGAAGTCTGCGCGGTGAGCCTTGAACCATTCGCGGGAGTCGTTAAGTCTGTTTTCCATCAAAAAATCCAGAGAAGCCTGAGTAAACGGCATTATTCTTTCACCTCACGGCGGGTATTTTATCACAATTATTGCCAAATGTGCAAGAATATATTATAATAGGAAATCGAAAAGAGGTGAGTGCCTTGACACTCTATGAAAAGTCGCAGAATATACTGGAATTGCCGAGGGTGCTCGGTATGCTCTCGGACTGCGCCGTTTCGCAGGGCGCGAAGGAGGCGTGCCTCGCGCTCAGCCCGTCGGACGATAAATACGAGGTGGAGCGCAGGCTCCTTGAGACCGACGACGCGAAGAGGATGATGGTACTGCACGGCTCGCCGTCCTTCTCCGGCGTGCAGGACGTGCAGGACGCCTTGAAGCGCGCGAACGCGGGCGGTATGCTGAACACGACTGAGCTTTTGCGTATTGCCTCGGTGCTGAGGGGCGCGAGGGAGGTGCTTGCCTACGCCTCCGGCGATGAGAGCGGCGGAGGCTCCGTCGGGGCGCTGTTCAGCGCGCTGAGAGCGAATAAGTACCTCGAGGAGAAGATAACGAACTCCATAATCGGGGAAAACGAGCTGTCAGACTCCGCCTCGCCCGCGCTGTCGGATATACGCCGCCAGATGCGCGTCGCGGGGGATAAGGTGCGCCAGGCGCTCCAGAAGATAATAACCTCGCCCTCATATCAGAAGGTGCTGCAGGAGCCGATAATAACCGTCAAAAACGGGCGGTATGTAGTACCGGTCAAGGCGGAGCACAAGGCGGCAGTCCCGGGTCTTACGCACGATGTGTCAGCCTCCGGCGCGACGCTGTTCATCGAGCCGATGAGCGCCGTCAAGGCGAATAACGAGATACGCGAGCTGCTCAGCAAGGAGGAGCGGGAGACGGACCGGATCCTGATGGAGATGAGCGCCGAGGCAAGCGACTTCTCCGGGGATATACTCCGGAACTATAATATCCTTGTTGAGCTCGACCTCATTTTTGCAAAGGCAAAGCTCAGCTATAAGCTCGAGTGCGACAGACCCGAAATAAGCGAAAAGGGCGAAATAAATCTCATAAAGGCGCGCCATCCGCTGCTTGACCAGAAGAGGGCTGTGCCGATAGACGTCGCCCTCGGCGGCGCGTATGATACGCTCGTCATAACCGGCCCCAACACCGGCGGCAAGACGGTGTCGCTGAAAACCATCGGGCTGATGTGCCTTATGGCGGAGTGCGGACTTCACATTCCCGCCGCCTTCGGCTCGGTCGTGCCGCTGTTCAGTAAGATACTTGCGGATATCGGCGACGAGCAGAGTATAGAGCAGTCGCTCTCGACCTTCTCGAGCCACATGGTGAACATAGTCGGCATATTGGAGGAGTGCGACGATACGACCCTCGTCCTCTTCGACGAGCTCGGTGCCGGTACAGACCCCGCAGAGGGCGCCGCGCTGGCAGTCAGCATAATCGAGTACGCGCGCCGTTTCGGAACGCACATCGCCGCCACCACGCATTACGCGGAGCTGAAAATATACGCGATGACCACGGCGGGAGTCATGAACGCAAGCTGTGAGTTCGACGTCGCTACCCTGAAGCCGACCTACCGTCTGCTCCTCGGCGTACCGGGCAAGTCCAACGCCTTTGCGATAAGTGAAAAGCTCGGCATACCGAGTGAGATTATATCAGACGCTCAGGCGAGAATGGACTCCGGCGACAAGGACTTCCAGGAGGCGCTCTCAAATCTCGAGAAGGCGAGGGTGGAGGCAGAGGACTACCGCGCTGAGATAGCGCGTGAGGCGCAGAAAATCAAGTCTGACGCCGCCGCCTCCGAGAAGCTGCGCCGCGAGCTCGAGGCAGAGCGGGAGAAGATAACGAAAACTGCAAAGCGCGAGGCAGAGAAGATAATCTCCGACGCCCGCGACTCCGCCGACGCAGCCTTCCGGGATATCGAGAGGCTCAGAAAATCCGCAGCCTCCGACACAGACTGGCAGAGACTCAACGACGCCAAGAGCGAGATACGCCGCTCACTGAATGAGGCCGACGAGCGCATAGGCGAGCGCGAGGAGGAGGCAAAGCCCAAAAGCACCAGACCGGCGCAGAGGGGTGATACTGTTGAAATCCTCTCCATCGGCACAAGAGCCGAGGTCATCGAGGTCAATAAGGACGGCACGCTCGTTCTGCAGGCGGGTATTCTCAAGGTAAACGCCAAGCAGGATGAGGTAAGAGTTCTCGAGGGCGAGAAGGTGAAGATACCGAAAAAGCCCGGCAAGGTAGTGACCCCGATGAGCGTAGAGAGCGGCAGAAGCGAGATAGACCTTCGCGGAATGATGACCGACGAGGCTGTGATCGCCGTAGAGCGCTTTATCGATACAGCGCAGCTGCGCCATATCGAGGAGGTGCGCGTTATCCACGGCAAGGGCACCGGAGCCCTCCGCGCCGCCGTTCAGAATATGCTTAAGCGCAATCCTCAGGTCAAGAGCTTCCGCCTCGGAGTCTACGGAGAGGGCGAGAACGGCGTGACGATAGTGACGCTTAAATGAGCAACTTGACGAAAAAGATGTCGTAAATCGCCGAAATTATGGTCACTATTCAATATTGAAGAAATATTCTAACTTTGGTATAATCTTAGCGGATAACCATTTCCGTCTTTAATGAGGAGGATAAACGCCGATGTTTTCTAAAGAAGTCGTTGTTATGAATCAGGTTGGTCTCCGTGCGAGACCGGCGACCTTCTTCACGCAGAAGGCTAACGAGTTTAAGTGCAGTGTCTGGATTCAGAAGGATGAGCGCAAGGTAAACGCCAAGAGCCTTCTTGGTGTTCTCTCCCTCGGTATCATAAAGGGCACTAACATTACCATCGTTGCTGACGGCGAGGATGAGGAGAGTGCGGTTGAAACTCTCTGCGAGCTCATCAGCCATGATTTCGCTGAGTAATCAATACCGAACATAAGAAAATGACCCTCTGTTTCATAATCTGAAACAGAGGGTTTAAACTATTGTAAAGAAGGGAGGAGCTTATGGACATCACTGCCCTCAGGGAAAAAGCGAACGCTCTGCCGATGAAGCCGGGCGTATATATCATGCGCGACAAGGATAACGCGGTCATCTATGTCGGAAAGTCGAAGCTCCTCAAAAACCGCGTCTCGAGCTACTTTCACGGCGCTCACAACGCAAAGACCGAGGCAATGGTCGCCAAGGTCTGCGACTTTTCGATAATCGTCGCAACGAGCGAGATGGAGGCTCTGCTCCTTGAAAACTCGCTTATAAAGTTCCACAAGCCGCACTACAACATACTTCTTAAGGACGACAAGGGCTACCCTTTCATCCGTCTCGACCTCAAGAGCGAATACCCGCGCTTTTCCGTAACGAACAGACGTGAGAATGACGGAGCGGAGTATTTCGGGCCGTTCGGCTCGCGGGGCAGCACCTTTGCCGCGATAGACGCAATGCGAAAGGCTCTGAAGCTGCCGGATTGCTCGCGTGTGTTCCCGCGCGATATCGGAAAGGAGCGTCCCTGCCTCAATTACCACATGGGCACCTGCGACGGCTATTGTCTGCCCTCTGTGCCGCAGGCGCAGTACCGGCGCGAGATAGACAAGGCTGTGATGATACTCAAGGGCAAGACACGTGACCTTGTGGACTCGATGGAAAAGGATATGCTCGAGGCAGCCGAGAACCTCCGCTTTGAGGAGGCGGCTGAGCTCAGAGACAGGATAAACGCTATACGAAATCTGGAGGAAAAACAGCACGTCCTTATGAAGGGAGCCTCCGACACCGACGCCGTCGGCTTTTACCGCGGCGAGGCAAAGAGCTGCTTTGTCGTTCTGCACTATGTGCGCGGTCAGCTTCTCGGCAAGGATATGGAGCTGCTCGATGAGCCGGTGGAGGACACCGCCGAGGCGCTCTCGAGCCTTGTGCGGCAGTATTATATGACCTCCGTCGAGATACCGGGAGAGATAGTGCTCACTGAGGACACCGGCGATATGGACGAAATAGCGGGCTTTCTCACAGAGAAGGCGGGGCGGAATACAACAGTTCTGCTGCCGCAGCGCGGAGTGCGCCGCGATTACCGCGAAGCCGCCCTCAGAAACGCAGAGGAGGAGGTGCGCCGCGCCACTACGAAGGCAGAGCGCATTTCGAAGACCGCACAGTGGCTTATGGATTCCCTCGGGCTCGACTCTCCGCCGAGCCGCATCGAGTCCTTCGACATATCGAACACCGGCGCAGATGACATTGTCGCAGGAATGGTCGTTTTCAAGGACGGCAAGCCACTCAAAAACGCATACAGAAAGTTTAAGATAAAGACCCTCGAAAACGGCACTCCGGACGATTACGCCTCGATGCGCGAGGTGGTGGAGCGGAGACTGCAGCACTATAAGGACGGCGACGAGAAGTTTTCACCGCTTCCCGACCTTTTCCTAATTGACGGCGGCGCGGCCCACGCACAGTGCGCTCTCGACGCGCAGAAGAAGGTGGGCGTATTCGTGCCGACCTTCGGAATGGTCAAGGACGACCGCCATCGCACACGTGCGCTCATAACCGCAGCGGGCGAGGAAATAAGCATGGAGGCGTTTCCTGCTGTGTTCGCCTTCGTCGGCGCGATCCAGGAGGAGGTGCACCGCTACGCGATCACCTTCCACAGGCTCAGCCACAGAAAGACCGTCAAAAAATCGAAGCTCGACGCGATAGCGAACGTCGGAGAGAAACGAAAAAACGATCTCTACAAGTATTTCGGAAGCATGAAGGCGATGAGCGAGGCGAGCGTGGACGAGCTTATGAGAGTGGTGCCTCGAAACGCCGCAGTGGAGGTTTACAAGTATTTTCACAGCGAAAATAACGCGAAAGTGGAGGATGAGAACAGTTGAGAGTCATAACAGGTACAGCGCGCGGCAGAAGACTTAAGGAGCCTGCCGATATGCGCATCCGCCCCACGACCGATATGGTCAAGGAGTCAATCTTCAATATAATCCAGTTTCAGGTCGAGGGCGCGAGAGTGCTCGATCTTTTTGCCGGCACGGGTCAGCTCGGCATTGAGGCGCTCAGCCGCGGAGCGGAGGAGTGCGTTTTCGTCGATTCAAGCCGCGAGAGCCTCAAGCTCTGCCGTGAAAACGTCGAGTTCTGCGAACTTGCCGCGAGGGCGAAATTCGCGAATACCGACGCCATGAGCTATCTTAAAAGCGGCGAGAAGTTCGATATAGTCTTTCTCGACCCGCCGTATGATACGGATCTCTTGGAAAATGCCATAAAAAGCGCCGTTATGTTTGACATTTTGCGCGAAAATGGTATAATGGTCTGTGAGAGCCGGAAGGATAAGTCCTTGCCCGACCCTGAGCGCGAGGGCTACTCCAAGCGCGAGTATAAATACGGAAAGATAAAGCTTACTGTTTTCAGGAAAGGATAAGGTTGAAACAAGCTTCAGCCTTATTGAAATCAAAGTCGTTTTTCTCGCCGCAGAGCGGCAACCGAAAAACATGGCGCTTTATGGCCATTCCTTTTATGGCTGTTTTGTGCCTTCAGAATTTGCGAAAGGAATGGTCATACAAAAATGGAAGAGAATACCACCGGAGTGCAGGAACTCATCGACATGCTCTACAATATGATTCAGGATGCCTGGGGACTTCCCCTCGGCGCGGAACGCTGCGTTATCGAGCGGGACAAGGCGCTTGATCTTCTGGAGGAAATAAAGGCAAAGCTTCCGACTGAGCTCAGCGAGGCGAGAAGGCTTGTCAGTGCGAGAAGCGAGTTCATCGGCAACGCCAAGCGCGAGGCCGAGAGCATGAAGAAGGTCGCTGAGGAGCGTGCCCGTCACATGGTGGAGGAGCAGGAGATCGTCCGAGCTGCCAACGAGCGCGCAAAGCAGGTCACCGACGCCGCCGACAGCCGCGCTGCAGAGCTTCGCAACGTCGCCAATCAGTACGCCGACGATACCCTCCAGCGCACCGAGGAGGCGATCAACGAAGCGCTCAATGAGGTCAGACAGGCGAGAGCGCGTTTCAGGAGCGTTTCCAATCTCAATACTAATCCTATGAGCGGTATAGTTCCGGAAGAATAAGCTAATTAAATAATTATCAGAGAGCCCTTTTCCGAGTCGGAAAAGGGCTCTCTTGTGTTTTAAATACGCACCAACCACAATATGTAGTAATGCGACAAAACACCAGAAAAATGCCGAAAAAAACCTCTTTTTTTCCTAAATTTATGCTTGCTTTTTCGGTGCTGTGACCTTATAATAGTGGTACATGGTGGTGAGAAGTGGTGCGAAGTGCACCAAAATCCCACGATTTTACGAGGAGGTGGAGAGATGACCGGCGTTTACAGACATAATATCGACGCAAAGGGTCGTCTTTTCATACCCGCAAAGCTCCGCGAGGAGCTGGGCGATACCTTCTACGTAACGCTCTCAATGGAAAAATGCCTCTCGGCGTATTCCGAGGAGAGCTGGTCGCGCTTTACCGACAAGATCAAGGAGATGCCGCGCTCGAAGCAGATCAAGATGCGCCCGCTTTTCTCCCACGCGGCAAAGTGCGAGCTTGACACACAGGGCAGAATACTTCTTCCTCAGGCCCTCAGAGATTTCGCAAATCTCGAAAAGAACGTCGCCGTCGTTGGCGCCGGCGAGTGCGCGGAATTCTGGAACGAGGATGCCTGGAACGAGATCGACGCGATCGAGACTACGCCGGAAAATATCGCGGAGGTCTTTACGGAGCTTGATTTCTGATGGAAAAGCACATACCGGTTCTTCTGAACGAATGTATTTCCAATCTTGAAATAAAAGCCGACGGGATTTATGTGGATGGAACGCTCGGGCGGGGCGGCCATTCAGAGAAGATTGCCGAAAAGCTGCAATCAGGCAGACTCATCGCCATAGACCGTGATGAGACGGCAATCCGTGAGGCGGGCGAGAGGCTCGCGCCCTTCGGCGATAAGGTTAAGCTTGTGAAGGCTAATTTCCGCGATATCGGCGCAGTACTTGATTCGCTTTCAATCGATAAGGTCGACGGAATGCTCTTTGATCTCGGAGTCTCAAGTCCACAGCTTGATGATGGTGAGCGCGGCTTCAGCTATATGGCTGACGCGCCGCTTGATATGAGAATGGACAGAGATGAAGCAATGAGCGCGTGGAACGTCGTAAACGAGTGGAGCGAGGCTGAGGTGGGGCGGATAATCCGCGACTACGGCGAGGAGCGCTACTGGCGCTCGATTGCCGAGAGAATAGTACGCGCAAGGCCGGTAAATACGACTCTGGAGCTCGTGGACGTCATCAAGAGCGCAATGCCGGCGAAGGCGCTGAGAGAAAAGCAGCACCCGGCGAAGAGAACGTTTCAGGCGATCAGGATCGCAGTGAACGACGAGCTTGGCGCACTTGCCGATATGCTCGACGAGGCGATGGAGAGACTTAAACCGGGCGGAAGATTGTGCGTGATAACCTTTCATTCGCTCGAGGATAAAATTGTAAAGAGTGCAGTTAAAAGCCGCGAGGACGGCTGCACCTGCCCACCGGAATTTCCGGTATGCGTCTGCGGATTCAGACAGACGGTGCGAAGAGTAACGAAAAAACCGATAGTTCCCACCGATGAGGAGCTTGAGATAAATCCGAGATCGCGCAGTGCGAAGCTGAGAGTAATTGAAAAACTGTAAGGGAAGAGCGCATTATGGCACAGACTGAAGCAAAACTTAACATTAACGGAAACGGATACTTTGAGTCTGTCGCCTATGATATGTACGGATCATACGGCAGCGCAGCTCCTCAGGAGATCCCCGAAACTGCCGCAGAGCGCGACAGAAAGGTCAGAGAAAGCGCCGACGAGCGCAGAAGAGCCGCAGAGCGCAACGAGGCGATAAAGAGAGCAAAGGAAGCACAGGCTGTTTCTGCGTTTGCAGTAGTCGGCTACGTCGTAGCGGCTGTCGTTCTCGTATTCATGCTTCTGAGCTACGTCCGCCTCACCGAGGTCAGCACAGAGATCACAAATCTCAAAAAGGAAATAGCGCTTCTCGAAACCGAGCAGACAAAGCTTTCCGTCGAGTATGAGACAACCTTCAACGTCAACCGCGTGGCTGAGTACGCCACCGGCACCCTCGGCATGACGAAGCTCACCGACCGCAACACCTACGTCCTCAAGATGGAGCACGATAATAAGGCTGAGGTTCTGAACGCAGACGATTCCGAGGGCTTCGGAATAATCCGCGCGGCGAGAGAATTCGTCTCTGAGCTTGCTGAATATTTCAGATGAGAAAGCCATAACATTAAGTAAAAAACATTGAGGTCCTGCAGATGGCAAATACCGGTACTGAAAAGAAAAAAACAACGGTCGACAGACCGAATAAGGCTATGCTCCGCCGCACACTGATTCTTTTGGCAGTGTGCGGCATAGTTGCATTTATTATCCTTGCCGTGAGACTTGGATATATTATGCTATATCAGCACGAATACTGGGAGGAAAGGGCAATTTCTCAGCAGACGCGCGAAACGACGGTAACTGCGAACCGCGGCGCAATCTATGACAGAAACGGCAACGCCCTTGCCGTTTCCGCGAGCGCGTACAACGTCTTTATCTCGCCCTACGAGATAAACAAGTACGGCGAGAGCGCGGATTATATCGCCTCTGAGCTAAGCCGCATACTTGGCATAAGCTACACCGACGTTATCGAGAAGAGCCGCGACACCAAGAGCTGGTACAAGACAGTCGCGACGAAAATAAGTTCCGATGAAGCCGACCTCGTCCGCGAGTTCATCAAAGAGGGGCCGAGCCACGACGCAGAGGGCAAGGAAGAGAAGGGGCTCAAGGGAGTCCACATCGAGAACGACTCCAAGCGCTTTTATCCCTACGGCTCGCTTGCCTGCCACATCGTCGGCTTCGTCGGCAATGAGAACTACGGCCTTGAGGGGCTTGAAAACTACTACGATAAGTACCTTGAGGGCACTGACGGCACGGTCGTCCGTATGCAGTCATCCAACGGCGTGGAGATGCTTTACGGCAGCTATGAAAACTATAACGACGCCATAGATGGCGCGACTATACACTCAACGATCGACGTAACGGTTCAGGGAATAGCGGAGAAGTATCTGCACGAGGCGATAAAAGAAAACTACATCCGCGACGGCGGCATGGTCATTGTGGAAAACATCAAGACCGGCGAGATTCTCGCCCTTGCGAACGCGAACGAGTACGACCTCAACTCCCCGTGGGATATCTCCGATGAGATGCGCGAGGCTCTTGGGCTTATACCGGACGAAAATGAGCGCAGAAGCGAGCTTGCGACGCTTCAGCTCGAGCAGTGGAGAAACAGAGCCGTTTCCGACACTTACGAGCCGGGCTCCGTTTTCAAGATAATCACCATGGCGGTAGGACTTGAGGAGAACGTAATAAGCGAGAACGACAATTTCTACTGCGGCGGAAAGCTCACCGCGGATCAGGTGCCTGGCCGTAAGACCGACCTGAACTGCTGGAAGCACGCAGGCCACGGCGATCAGAATCTGAAGCAGGCGGCTCAGCACAGCTGCAACGTCGCCTTCGTAAACATCGGCTTCAAAATCGGCGCTTCGAGGTTTTACGATTACATTGAGGCATTCGGACTATGGAACAAGACCGGAATCGACATATCCGGCGAGACGTCAAAGGGCGCCTGGTGGTCGCGCGACAGCTTCACAAAGCCCTACGATAAATCCTCTCTTGCGGCGGCTTCCTTCGGCCAGACCTTTACGGTCACGCCGATTCAGATGATCAATGCCGTTGCGGCGAGCGTAAACGGCGGATACCTCATGGAGCCGTACGTTGTCAGCGATATAGTTGCTGAGGACGGCGAGGTGGTTTATCACAAGGAGCCGACAGTAGTCCGACAGGTCATCAGTGAAGAAACCTCCAAGACCGTCAGAGAGATACTTGAGGCGGTTGTCGGTGAACCTGAGGGCACCGGAAAGAATGCCTACGTTCCCGGCTACCATGTCGGCGGAAAGACCGGAACCACCACAAAGACGGTTATTCAGGCTGAGACCAACGAAAAGGTTTACATGGTATCCTTCTGCGGCGTCGCGCCCTGCACAGACCCCGAGATCGCAGTGCTCGTAGTGCTCGATAACCCTGCGCCGCAGTCTGAAAGCGGTATATACACCTCCGGCGGAGTTATGGCTGCGCCGGTGGTCGGCAAGATAATGAGCGAGATACTCCCGTATCTCGGCATCGAGGCGGACTATCAGAACGGCGAGGAGGAGTACATCGACGTCAGGACTCCGAAGGTCGTCGGCGACGATATGAGAACCGCGAGATCGAAGCTTGCGGAAAGAGGCCTTTCCTTTACGATAAAGGGCGAGGGCAATACGATCGTCGATCAGCTCCCTGCGGCGGGCAGCGAGGTCGCTGTCGGAACGAAGGTCATTCTTTTCACCGAGGAGGCGCACGTTGACTCTGAGGTCGCGGTACCGGATCTTACTAATCTCTCGAGCGCCGCGGCTATGCGAATACTCAACAACGCGGGCCTCTTCATGGACAGCGCGGGCGCGCTTCCGACAAATGACAAGATAAAGGTTTCCAAGCAGTCGGTACCGGCGGGTACGCCGGTGCCCTACGGCAGCGTTATAAGCGTAACGCTTGTCGATAACACCGAGCTTGGTATGTATTAATGTACGAAAGGACGTGCGGCGAAATGAATATTAGAGAGCTTCTCTGCGGGATAGAGATTGCCGGCGCTGAAACTCCGGATACGCTTGAAATCACCGGAATCACTAACGACTCCCGTAAGGTGCAGGAGGGCTTTGCCTTCGTCGCTGTCAGAGGCTACGAGTCAGACGGGCATAAATTTATCCCGGCCGCTGTGAAAAACGGAGCCGCTCTCGTCATCTGCGAGGAAAAGCCGGAGGAAAACGTACCATACGTAATTGTCAGCGACTCCCGCGCGTGCGAGGGACTGATTGCCGCGAATTTCTACGGCAATCCCCAGCGCTCTCTCAGAATGATCGGCGTCACCGGTACTAACGGTAAGACGACGACCACAAATCTCATCCGAAATATGATTATCGGCGCGACCGGCGACAGGGTGGGACTTATCGGAACAAATCGCAACATCGTCGGCGATAACGAGGAGCCGGCTGAGCGCACTACCCCGGACTCCATTGAGCTTATGCAGCTCCTCAGAAGAATGGTCGACGCCGGGTGCAAATGGTGCGTCATGGAGGTTTCGAGCCACGCGCTGTATCTCGGCAGAGTGAACGGCATACGCTTCTCCGTCGGCGCGTTTACAAATCTTACGGAGGATCACCTCGATTTCCACAAGACTATGGACGCCTATGCCGAGGCGAAGGCAAAGCTTTTCAAAATCTGCGACAAGGCTGTCATTAATCTCGACGACGAGTACTCAGAGCTTATGATCTCCACAGCTGAGTGCCCGGTCTACACCTTCTCGGCTGTTCGCAACGACGCATCGCTCACCGCGAAGGATATCCGCCTCAATAACGACGGAATCGCCTTCGCCTGCCTTACCGATATGGGTATTCAGAAGGTAAAGCTCGGCATCCCGGGACTTTTCAGCGTGTACAACGCGCTTACGGCGCTCAGCATCGCGATAAACCTCGGACTCGATGAGGATAAGTGCATAGAGGCTCTCGCCGCAACGAAAGGTGTTCTCGGCAGAGCAGAGATAGTGCCGACAGGCACGGACTACACTGTTATGATCGACTATGCCCACACGCCGGATGCGCTTGAGAACATACTTAAGACCGTTCGCGGCTACGCTAAGGGCAGAGTAATACTGCTCTTTGGCTGCGGCGGCGACAGAGACGCTGCGAAGCGGCCGATCATGGGTGCGATAGCTGCTAAGCTTGCCGATCTCGTCGTGGTAACAAGCGATAACCCGCGCACAGAGGAGCCGATGAGCATAATAAACGCTATCCTCGAGGGCATGAAGGGCTCAAAAACGCCTGTTAAGGTCATCGAAAACCGCCGCGAGGCGATCGCCGCCGCGCTGAAGCTCGCGCAGGCGAAAGATATCGTTATCCTTGCCGGAAAAGGTCATGAGGACTATCAGATAATCGGCAAGGAGAAGCACCATTTTGATGAGAGGGAAGTCGTCCGCGACATCCTGGAGGGAGAGAACAAATGATCCTGAAGCTTGTTTGGGCGTTCGTGGGCGCTATGCTGGCGGCAACCGTCACCGGCAGCTTCCTCGTTCCGTATCTCAGAAAGAAGAAAATGGGGCAGTACATCCGCGAGGACGGCCCCACATGGCATAATTCCAAGGCAGGCACGCCGACGATGGGCGGAATAATGTTCATCACCGGCATAGCCTTTATACTCATAGCCGGCGGCATCGGCGATGCCCTCGAGGGCGACTGGAGATTTTTCATAATCTTCGGCTTCTCGCTCATTTACGCCGCCATAGGCTTTCTCGATGACTATGAAAAGCTCAAAAAGAAGCAGAATCTCGGACTGACGACGATTCAGAAGCTTGCGCTTCAGATCGCCGCAGCGATACTGCTTATAATGCTCCTGCGCATTCAGGGACACCTCAGCTCAAATCTCTACATCCCGTTTTTTGACGTGAGCTTTATAATGCCCGACTGGCTCTATCTTGTTTTTGCGCTGTTTGTCATCGTCGGAACGGTCAACGCCGTCAACATCACCGACGGAATAGACGGCCTTGCCGCGGGAGTTACGCTTCCGGTGGCGCTCTGCTATGCCGCTCTCGCGGCTGCGTGGGGCTTCAGCTCGGTCGGAATGTTCGGCGCCGCGCTTGCGGGCGGACTTGTCGGCTTCCTAATTTTCAATTTCTACCCCGCGAAGATATTTATGGGCGACACCGGCTCGCTCTTTCTCGGCGGCGCGGTCTGCGCGACTGCATTCTGTCTGGATATGCCGCTCGTTCTTATTCCGCTGGGACTTGTCTACATCTGGGAAACTCTGAGCGACATCATTCAGGTGGTCTATTTCAAGCTCACCCACGGAAAGCGCTTTTTCAAGATGGCGCCCTTCCACCATCATCTTGAGCGCTGCGGCTGGAAGGAGACGAGAATCTGGTTCGTCTTTACAGGCGTATCAGCAGCGCTCGCAATTCTGACCTTCTTCGGAGTCGTCGGAAGATATCACTGATAAAAAAGGAGCACCGCTATGGCGCGATATGACAACAAAAAAGATAATACCGCGGCAGGCGTTGCGGAAAAGCAGCCGAGAAGAAGAGAGCCGAAGGTCACGCTGCGCGAGAGAATTTCAAATGCGGAGAGACGCGGCCCCATCGATATGCCATTCTTCATTCTCGTGCTGATGATCCTCGCAATCGGAGTTGTGATGGTTCTCTCATCTTCCTTCGCGCGTTCCTACTTCCTCCGGGCGGACCACGACGCGGTGCACTTCTTCCGCAACCAGCTCATATTCGCCGCCGCCGGAGTTGTAGTTATGCTGCTCGTGTCGATAGTTCCCGCAAGCTGGTTCAGACGATACAGCGGCATTCTGCTGCTTATAACGGTAATCGTGCTTATCGCCGTTCTTATTCCGGGCATCGGCCAGGTTCGTAACGGTGCCCGCCGATGGATCGGAATAGGCGATGTTCTGACCTTCCAGCCCTCTGAGATCGCGAAAATCACTGTGATCATATATTCCGCGCACCTCGCGTGCCTGTATAAAGATCATATGAAGACCTTTCGCTGGGGCACCCTCCCGTTCATTATTCTTATCGGCGGTCTTGCCGGACTCGTTATGCTTGAGCGCCACTTCTCCGGAACAATCATCGTCGGACTTATCGGCGTAATAATGATGTTCGCTTCCGGCTCGAATGTTCTGTATCTCGGCGGACTTGCCGCGGCGGGCGGCGCAGGACTTGCGGGACTGATTCTTCTCACCGGCTACTCCTCCGACCGCGTTTCCGCGTGGCTTGATCCGTTTGCGGATCTGCAGGGCGGCGGCTGGCAGATCGTCCAGTCGCTCTACGCCATTGGCTCCGGCGGATTTCTCGGAGTCGGACTCGGACAGTCGAGGCAGAAATACCTCTACCTGCCTGAGAGCTATAACGACTATATCTTCTCAATCGTCTGCGAGGAGCTCGGCTTTATCGGCGCAACGCTTGTGCTTGTGCTTTTCGCACTGCTTATATGCCGAGGCTACTGGCTTGCGCTCCACGCCAAGGACCGCTTCTCGTTCCTCGTTATCACCGGCATCACGAGCCTTGTCGCCATTCAGACGATACTCAACATCGCTGTCGTCACGAACACTATCCCCGCAACCGGTATTTCGCTCCCGTTCTTCTCATACGGAGGCACTGCGCTTCTTCTGCAGCTCGCCGAGATGGGTGTAATTCTGTCGCTTTCGCGCGATATTCCGATGCGCAAGGCGAAAAAGAGCGAGGAGGCGGAGGAGAAATGAAGTTCATCCTTGCCTGCGCCGGAACCGCCGGACATATAAACCCCGCGCTCAGTATTGCAGAGGCGATAAAGGAGCTCTGGCCGGACGCTGAGATAATGTTTATCGGCGCCGGAAGACCGATGGAAAACCGCCTCATTCCTGAGGCAGGCTATAAAATCGAAAACATCCGCATCGAGGGATTCTCGCGCTCAATGAGCCTTGAGGGAATTAAAAAGAATCTTAGAAACGTAAAAAACCTCGTTATGAGCCCGCGCGAGGCGGGAAAGATCATAGATGAGTTCAAGCCGGACTGCTGCATCGGCACCGGCGGCTACGTCTGCTATCCGGTGATGAAGGCTGCGCATAAGCGCGGCATTCCGACGGCTCTGCACGAATCGAACGCCGTTCCGGGACTTGCAAATAAGCTTCTTGATGGCACCGTTGACCGCATAATGGTTGCGTTCAAGGGCACCGAGGGGGCGTATAAGCACCCGGACAGAATAGTTTTTACCGGCACCCCGATAAGAGGCGAGTTTGAGGCTATTACCCGCGAAAAGGCGAGAGCTGAGCTTGGAATACCCGCAGACGCTAAGGTCGTGACCTCGTTCTGGGGCAGTCTCGGCGCCGCGGGAATGAACGCAAAGATGGTGGATTTCATTAAGAAAAACGCCGAAAAGCACGCATTTTTTCACATCCACGCCACCGGTGGCGGTAAAGAGGGGTTTGAAGGCTTCAAGGAGAAGCTCTACAATGCAGGACTTTTCAATTACACAGATTACCTTGATCTCAGACCGTATATAAACGATATGGGGCGCGTATTTGCCGCCTCTGACCTCGTTATCTGCCGCGCGGGTGCGTCCACGCTCGCGGAGCTTACCGCCGTCGGCAGAGCCTCGATCCTCGTTCCGAGCGAAATCGCGAACATAAAGCAGGACGAAAACGCGCTCATGGTCGAGCGCGCGGGCGGCGCGAAGATGCTGAGGGAGAAGGAAACAGACGGCGCGAAACTCTTTGACGAGGCAGTTGCGCTTCTCTCAGACGGCGACAAAATAGCGCAGATGGAAAAGGGCGCTGCATCTATCGGCGCTCCGGACTCAAAAAAGCTTATTGAGAAAGTAATTCTGGACATACTGAAATAACAATTTCGAGCATAAAGCATAGTATGACCCGTAAAGAAACGGGGGGATACTATGCAGGAGCTTCTGATAACCGGCGGCAGAAGGCTGTCGGGAGAGATAACGATTGGCGGTGCGAAGAACGCCGTTTTACCGATACTTGCGGCGAGCCTCATCTCAGGCGGGGTGACGATCATTGAGAACGCGCCGCGCCTTACGGACGTGGAAAGCTCGCTTGAAATACTGCGGACGCTCGGATGCGAGGCGGGATGGTCGCAGGGAAATCTGTACATCGATTCAAAAAACGCGTCTCGGTGCCGAATACCGGCGTCGCTTACGGGAAAAATGCGCTCGAGCGTTATTTTCCTGGGTGCTCTTTTAGCCCGCTTCGGCTCGGCGGTGATAAGCGCGCCGGGAGGCTGTGAACTCGGGGCGAGACCTGTTGACATTCATCTTCGGGCAATGAAAGCGCTCGGAGCAAGCGTATATGAGCTTGCGGGAGATATCTATGCCGCGTGCGAAACGCCGCAGGGAGGATTTATATCTCTTCCGTTCCCATCTGTGGGAGCGACCGAGAACGCGATGATACTCGCCGCCTCGGCAAAGGGCGTTACGGTTATTAAGAACGCCGCGCGGGAGCCGGAGATACGCGATCTTGCGGACTACCTTCGCGCCATCGGCGCGGGAGTTTATGGTGCCGGAACGTCGAATATTACGGTTTCGGGCAGAGAGAACTTCAATAAAGAAGTTGTCCACCGGGTGATACCGGACAGAATAGAGGCGGCGACCTATATGGCGTGCGTCTGCGCCGCAGGAGGGAGCGCTTCGCTCAAGGGTGTGAGAGAGGACGATATGCGCTCGGTTCTTGAGGTGTTCCGCGCGATGGGCGCGGAGATAAAGACCTCGGGCGATGAGCTTGCGATAGCAGTAAACGGGCGCCTCAGAAGTCCGGGAAGTATAATAACCGCGCCGTTTCCGGGCTTTCCGACGGACGCTCAGCCGCCGGTCTGCGCCGCGCTTTCAACTTGCGTCGGAACGACGGAGATAGCGGAGACAATATTTGAAAACCGCTTCTCCTACGCGCCCGAGCTG
Source organism: Oscillospiraceae bacterium (assembly GCA_017439425.1). Taxonomy (GTDB): domain Bacteria; phylum Bacillota; class Clostridia; order Oscillospirales; family Oscillospiraceae; genus RUG626. The sequence continues at coordinate 65,536 of JAFSJE010000089.1, read as the reverse complement.
CGTAAAATGGGCGGGAACATAAAGGTTACCGGCACTCTTGCCGTGATTCAAGGAGTGGAAATGCTGAGCGGTGAGCGCGTCTGCGCGAGAGACCTGCGAGGCGGCGCCGCGCTTATGGTTGCCGCGCTCGGCGCTGAGGGCAAGAGCCGCATCAGCGGACTTGAGCATATCAAAAGAGGTTACGCGGACCCCGAGGGAGCGCTTAAAGCGCTGGGAGCGGAGGTCTTACTGATACAATAGGAGAAAGTAATGGCAAAGAAGAAAAGAAATACTGGCTCGCTGAGCGTCTATATTCTCGTGGTGGTCGCACTTACCGTGATCGCTCTTATAGTCGCGCTCGGCGCCTTCTTCAAGGTCTCGGAGGTGTACGTTTCCGGCGTCAGAATGTACGCGACGAGCGAGGTTGTCGAGGCGTCCGGCATACGCATCGACGAGAGCATATTCTTCCTCAATGACTCCGCAATCGCGGCGAGGATCAAAAACGCGCTCGCATACGTCGAGGGCGTCAAAGTGGTGAAGACGCTGCCCGGCACCGTTACGCTCGAGATCAGCGAGAGCTATCCCGTGGCGTGCGTAGCCTTTGAGGGAGACCTCTACGTCGTTGACAGGAATACGAAGATCCTCGAAAAAACCACCGTTGACAGACGCGAAAACTACATCGAGCTGCGCGGCATAACCCCAATAATGCCGAAGGAGGGCGATACCATCGCGCTCGGCGCCGAGAACGCTGTCAAGAGCCAGTATCTTCGCGATACACTCTCCGGTGTTATGAAGGCAGAGATCTACGGCGATATAAGCTGGATGGATTTCTCGAATATCAGCGCCATAACCTTTCGTTATAAGGACAGATTCACGGTCGATATCGGTAAGGGAGACAAGATCGACGACAAGCTTTGGCTCGTAGGCAAGATAGTTGAGCAGCATCAGAGTCCGGATAAGGGCAGAATCGATGTTTCAAACCCCACCGAGGGGCACTATATTGGTGAATAAAAGGGCTCATGTGGCGTATTATTTCGGTTGAATTACAAAAAATAACGAAAAATAGTAATTTTACTTGACCGAAATAAAAATTGAGTATAAAATAGAAAAGTGATTTTGGAAAATAAGGCAGATTGTCGAATAATGACAGTCTCTGCAAAAGAATACAGGAGGAAAAGATATGCCTACAAACAGAGCCATTGAACCCGGATCCGATAATGTAGTCAATATAAAGGTAATCGGCGTCGGCGGCGCCGGAAATAACGTTGTCAATCGCATGGTAAAGACCGGTTCCAAGGGCGCGACCTTTGTTTCTCTTAACACCGATAAGCCAGCCCTCAGCCTCTCGGCAGCCGATGAGAAGGTTCAGATCGGCGAGAAGCTCACCCACGGCCAGGGCGCAGGCTCCAACCCCGAGGTCGGCAAGAAGGCCGCCGAGGAGAGCCGCAATAATATCGCAAAGGTTCTCGAGGATACCGATATGGTATTCATCGCCGCAGGTATGGGCGGCGGCACCGGTACCGGCGCAGGCCCCGTAGTTGCAGAGATCGCCCGCGAGCAGGGCATTCTTACCGTCGGCGTAGTCACAAAGCCCTTCAGCTTTGAGGGCAAGCGCCGCATGGACCAGGCAAATGAGGGTATCGCAAACCTTCTCACGAAGGTCGACGCGCTTCTTATCATCCCGAACGATCGCCTCAAGCACGCTACCGATCAGAAGCTCACCTTCCAGAACGCATTCGAGATTGCTGACGACGTTCTTCTCCAGGCCGTCAACTCCATCTCCGACCTCGTAACGAATACAGGCTTCATTAACCTGGACTTTGCCGATGTAACCGCCATCATGAAGGACGCCGGCTACGCTCACATGGGCGTCGGCCACGCTGCAGGCAAGGGCAAGGCTGAGGAGGCTGCCAGAAGCGCTATCTCCAGCCCGCTTATGGAGACCAGCATCAACGGCGCGCGCGGCGTTCTCATCAACATCACCGGCTCCACCGATATCGGACTTGACGATATCGAGGCCGCAGCTTCCCTTGTTCAGGAGGCCGCTCATCCCGATGCAAACATCATCTTCGGCGCGTCCTTTGACGAGAATATGGATGATGAGATCCGCGTAACCGTCATCGCGACCCGCTTTGATGAGAAGCCCACAAACAGCTACAAGAATCCGGAAAAGCCCGCCGCCCGCTTCACTGAGGCAGGCGACAAGAAGGAGGCCGCTCAGGCTGACGGAGCTTCCGCTTCCGCCTCTGCTGAGGACGATCCCTTCAACGAAATCTTCAAGATTTTCAATAACTGAGCTGGAAAAACACGACCCCCACGGTTTTCTGAACCGTGGGGGCTTATTTTTTGCTTTTTTTATTTCACGCCGAGACCGATCTGCATGGACTCCATGATTTCATAACGCTCCATTTGCAGGTGCTTTTTCATCTGAAGCGCCTCCTCAATGGGGATCTCGACGATACCGCCCTCCTGGGTTCCGATGATCACGTTGGAGCGACCCTCGGCGAAGGCGCGGACTGCGTAATATCCCATTCTCGTCGCGGTCTCACGGTCGCGCGCTGTGGGAGCGCCGCCGCGCTGGATATGTCCGAGAACTGTCACGCGGGGCTCGATACCGACCGCCTCGTGGATCTTCTTGCCGATATCAAAGGCGCTGCCTACGCCCTCGGCTACGACTATCATAAAGTGCGTGTTGCCGGCGAGACGGCTGTCCTGGATGCGCTCGACAACGTCGCGCTCGAAATTGAGCTCGTGTTCGGGAACGAGAACGGCGGTGGCGCCGACGGCGATACCGACGTAGAGCGCGAGGAAGCCGGCGTTGCGGCCCATAACCTCGACAACGGAGCAGCGCTCGTGGCTCTGCATTGTGTCGCGCAGGCGGTCGATGCACTCGATGGCGGTGTTGCAGGCGGTGTCGAAGCCGATGGTGTAATTCGTGCAGCCGACATCGTTGTCGATGGTGGCGGGAACGCCGACCACGGGGATTCCCTTGCGGCTGAGAGCGAGCGCGCCGCGGAAGGTCCCGTCGCCACCGATGGCTACGATGCCCTCAATGCCGAGCATCTTGCAGGTGGCAACCGCCTTTTCCTGACCCTTTTCAGTGACGAACTCATCACTTCTCGCGGTATAGAGCATTGTGCCTCCGGAGGAGAGAATGTGGCCAACGCTTGACGCTGTCAGCATTATGAAATCCGCGGAGATAAGACCAGCCCAGCCTCTGCGGATTCCTACAACCTCGATACCGCGGGAGAGCGCTGTTCTGACTACTGCGCGGACTGCGGCGTTCATACCGGGCGCGTCGCCGCCGGAGGTGAGAACTCCGATCCTCTTAAACTTCTTTTCCATATTTTTTACCCCCTGAAAGGTGAATTGAATAATAATGGAGCCGGACTGATCGTCCGGCTCCATTATAATTGATTGTTATTTGAAAAACAAGGGATTTAGTTGATTTTTACATTCTCCCAAAGGGTGTTGATATAGTCGAGAGTTTCGGGGCTCAGATTGCGGTATGCATAGGTGTTGTATGCGGCGGCAAAGTCCTCAGTCTCGGGATAGAGGATCGCGATTGTGTCCTCACCGAGATCGTCGAGATACTCCTCATCGGTGTAGACGATCTTGTTCGGGGAGGCGTAGTAGGTGTACTCCGCGTTGGCTACTGCGGCGTCGCGGGAGAGCATGAAGTTGATGAATATCTCCGCGAGCTCCTTATCCTGGCAGCAGGAGGGGATGCACATCGCGTCGATGTAGTAGTTGGTGGGGTCGGGATAATAGAACTGGAGGTCAACGGTGTCCGCCTGAGAATCGACCATTGTGAAGTAGTCGCCGGCGTAGTAGGAGCCGATGGCGGCCTCGCCGGACTCCATCATGTTGTAAATTTCGTCCATGACCTGACCGTAGAGCATCGGACGCTGGGTCATAAGCTCCTCGTAAGCGAGATCCCACTGAGCCTTATCGGTGGTGTTAACGTCAAGACCGAGCTTGTACATCGCGGTGCCGAAGGCGTCGCGCGGGTTGTTGTACTGCAGGATTCTGCCGGAATACTTCTCGTTCCACATGAGATCCCAGCCCTCGGCGTCGGCCTCGTCAACCTCGTTGGCGTTGTAGATAACGCCGACGATGCCGTAAGCATAGGGAACGGAGTAGGCATTGTCGGGATCGTAATAGAGACCCTTGAAGTTATCGTCAATGTAGGAGTAGTTCGGGATGTTCTTGAAATCGAGGGGAAGAAGCATATCCTCAGCCGCCATACGGGCGATCATGTAGTCAGAGGGGATAACGACGTCGTAGCTGACAGCGCCGGCGGAGAGCTTGGCGTACATATCCTCATTGGACTGGAAGGTATCGTAGTTTACGATGATCTTCTCATTGTAGGTCTCCTCGTACCACGCCTTGAACTCGGCTATGGTGTCGTAGCTGTCCTCGCTTCCGTCGGAGATATATTCACCCCAGTTGTAGACATTCAGCGTACGGGTCTTGCCGCCTGCGCAGCCTGCACAGAGAGCAAGAATAAGGGCGGCGGCAAGCGCCGCGCAGACAATTTTCTTCATTTGGGTTTTCCTTTCAGTTGTGGTTTTCTTTCTCCGGCTCATCTGTAAGGTTGGAGATGAGCAGAAGCGCGAGAATGACAAAGAAGATTATCGTAGCAAGGGCGTACATCTTCGGTGTAACGGCCTTTTTTGTCATGTTGTAGATGCGTATGGGCAGGGTCTGAAATCCGGCGCCGGAGGTGAAGTAGCTTATTACGAAGTCATCAAGGCTCATCGTAAATGCCATAATGGCGCCGGTGATAACGCCGGGCATGATTTCCGGAAGCGTAACCTTAAAAAACGCCTCAACCGGAGTACAGCCGAGATCCATCGCCGCTTCTGGCAGAGCCGAATCCATCTGGCGGAGCTTCGGAAGCACCTGCAGGATAACATATGGCAGGCAGAATGTTACGTGGCTCAAGAGCATCGTCCAGAATGAGAGAGAGTTTGCAAGTCCGAAAAATCTGCCGACAAATACAAACATAAGCATAAGGGAAATACCGGTTATGATGTCCGGATTCGTCATCGGAATGTCGGTAACTGTGCTGAGAGTGCTTTTCAGCCACTTTGATCTCATCTTTTCAATGCCGACTGCTGCGGCTGTGCCGATAACGGTACTGAGCACCATGGCAAGCGCTGCCAGCAGCAGCGTGTTGCGGACCGATGCGAGGGTCGCCTCGTCACGGAACAGCTCACGGTACCATTTAAATGAGAAGCCGGAGAAAACGGAGAGGGATTTTGCCTCGTTGAATGAGAACACAAGCAGAATCGCAATCGGCGCAAAAAGAAACAGAAAAATGAGAACCGTGTAGATTTTGGAAGCCGTTTTCATTTCGCCGCCCCCTTTACTGTTTTGAACCGGGGTCTCGATGTGAGATACTTTAAAAGCGCCATCGCCGCAAGCAGAATTATCATAAGAATGAACGCCATCGCCGCGGCAAAGTGGAGATTGTTCGCGACATACTGTCCCTCGATAGCGTCGCCGATAAGAAAGAAGCGGCCGGAACCGAGCTTTTGTGAAATATAGAAGGTGGAGATCGAAGGAATCAGCACCATTGTAATGCCGTTCAGTATTCCGGGAACGGAGAGGGGGAGAATAACCTTCTGCAAAACCTGTATAGAGTTGCAGCCGAGGTCGTGCGCAGCTTCGATGAGCTTTGTGTCGAGTTTAGCGAGAATTGAGTAGATGGGCAGCACCATATACGGGAAGTAGTCATAGACCATTCCGACGATGACCGCCGATTCCGTTCCTATTATGTGCAGAGGCTTTAGACCTATGCTCGTGAGAAAGCCATTCAGAATACCGGTGTCCTGGAGAATCGTCATCCATGCGTAGGTGCGGATAAGGAAGTTCATCCACATCGGTATCATAATGAGAATCATCATTATCTTCTGCGCCCTCGCACCTGCGCGGCTCATAATGTAAGCCAGCGGATAGCCGAGAAGAAGGCAGAGCGCCGTGGAGATAACGGCAAGCTTCAGGCTTCGCCAGAAGATAACGAGATATGTGCGAACCTCGCTCGTCACGCCGGCGTCGTTTGTTACCTGACTTGTGGCTGTGAAGAAGCGGGTTATATTGTCAAAGGTGAAGTTAAAGGAATTATCTGTAAAGGCGTAGTAGGCTACAAAGAAGAGCGGAACGACGATGAATATCGCCGCCCATACCGTGTAGGGCGCCAGCACCGCTGCGGTGCGCCGTCTCTCGCCGTTCATTCCTCTTCCTCGCTCTCGGCGTCGGAGATCTCGTCGTATTCCTCGGAATAGGAGCTGTAATCGCCGAACATGCCGGAGTATTCGCTCTTTTTCATGATGTGGAAGCCGTCGGGATCGATCTTGATGCCGATTTTGGAGTCGACGGGACAGAAATCCGTGGTCTGAATGAGCCACTTGAAGCCGTAGAAGTCAACTATGATATCGTACTGCATGCCCTTGAAGGTGACCTGTGTGACCGTACCCTTGAGTTGACCCTCAGCTTCGGGAACGATATCCACGTCCTCGGGGCGGATAACAACGTCGACCGCCTCGTCCTTCTGGAAGCCTTTATCAAGGCATTTGAACTTGCGGTTGAAGATTTCCACAACGCAGTCATCACGCATAATGCCGTCAACGATGTTCGATTCACCGATGAAGTCGGCAACAAAGGCGTTCTTCGGCTCGTTGTAGATATCCTCGGGTGTGCCGATCTGCTGGATACGGCCTCTGTCCATGACTACGACGGTGTCGGACATGGAGAGCGCCTCCTCCTGATCGTGGGTTACATATATAAAGGTGATTCCCATTTCCTGCTGGATTCGCCTCAGCTCCTGCTGCATATCCTTGCGGAGCCTAAGGTCGAGAGCGCCGAGCGGCTCATCAAGCAGAAGCACCTTCGGGCGGTTGACGAGCGCACGGGCAATCGCCACACGCTGCTGCTGACCGCCGGAGAGGCTCGTTACCGAGCGATGCTCAAAGCCCTTGAGAGAGACGACCTCGAGCATTTCCCGGACTCGGGAATCGATCTCATCCTTTGAAAGACGTATTTTCTTGCCGTCCTCACCGGTCTTGGGGATTTTCAGACCGAATGCTACGTTTTCGTACACATTGAGATGGGGGAACAGGGCGTATTTCTGAAACACCGTGTTCACCTGCCGCTTATGAGGCGGAACATCATTAATCCTCACACCGTCGAAAATGACGTCTCCGCTTGTGGGCACAAGAAAGCCGCCGATTATCCTCAGGGTGGTGGTTTTACCGCAGCCTGAAGGTCCGAGCAGTGTGAGGAATTCCTTATCATTAATATAAAGATTGATGTTATCAAGTATGGTTTCACCGTCGAAATCCATACGCGCGTCTTTTAGACGGATGAGTTCTTTTGCCATTTATCATCGACCTTTTTTCACCGAATACTCTGCTGTTTAAAACGCTAAAAACAGCATAGCAATAATATACAGATTGGGGGGTCAAATGTCAAATAAAAAATTTCAATTTTCAAAGAAATTTTTGGCAAAATCGGGCTTTTCGACAGAAAATTCGCGCCCGTTCAGATACTCCAGCGCTCCGGCTGGGGTTGCAAAAGTAAATTTCAGCTTGTAGGAATAGAGCTGCTGACCGTCCTTATCCTTGTCCCTGCCGTATTTGCCGTCGCCGAGCAGGGGATGACCGGCATTTGAGAACTGCGCGCGTATCTGATGCGTGCGGCCGGTGAGAAGCTCGCACTCTACAAGGCTGTCGCCGCCCTTTGTCGCAAGAGTACGGTAGCGTGTTGCGGCGGTTTTGGCACCCTTAGTGGGCTTATCCGAAACATAGACCCGGTTGTTTTTCGCGTCCTTCCAGATATAGTTCTCAAGCGTGCCGCTCTTCGGACTCATTACGCCGTGGATTGCGGCAAGATAGCGCTTGTCGATCTCACGAAGACGGATCTTCTCGTCCATGATGCGAAGCGCCTCGGCGGTTTTAGCCGCAATTACGATTCCGCCGGTGTTGCGGTCGATGCGGTTGCAGAGCGATGGCGCGAAGCTGTGCTCTTTCTTCGGATCCCATTCGCCCTTCTGGTGGAGATACGCTTTGATGTTATTAATTAGTGTGTTATAGTCCCACTCACCGGCGGCGTGACAGAGTACGCCGGGCTTCTTGTCGGCAAGGAGGATATTCTCATCCTCGTAGACAATCGTGAGCTTCGGCGAGGCAATTTTGAGCCATGCGTTGTCCTCGGTGGGCTTTTCAAAAAATTCGTCGTTTATATATAATGAGAGCGTATCGCCCTCGTTTAAGCGCGTATCGCGCTTGGCGCCCTTGCCGTTGAGCTTTACTCGCTTTATTCTGATGTATTTCTGCAAAAGACTCTCCGGCAGCAGGGGAATTGCCTTCGACAGAAAGCGGTCAAGCCGCTGCCCGGCGTCGTTTTTTTGTATTGTAAGCTCTTTCATTAATATCACCGGGATGAGTATAACATACTGATGACAAAATTTCAAAATTTTTCTTGCATTTTAAAATTATCTATGTTATTATATCAAGGCTTCACGGGCATTTTGCCCGCTAAATGGGCGTTCCTCTGCGAATAAGAGCGCAAGAACGCTTGACCGGAAGGGAGGAAATAAGCATGAATTTAGTCGAGACTCTTAACGAGCAGTATATGAAGAAGGAGCTTCCTGAGCTCAACGTCGGCGACACCGTCCGTGTCACCGTCCGCGTAAAGGAAGGCAACCGCGAGCGTACTCAGGCTTTTGAGGGAACCCTCATCGCCAAGAAGCACGGCGGCATCACCGAGACCATCACCGTTCGCCGCATTTCTTACAATGTCGGCTGCGAGAAGGTTTTCCCGATCCATTCCCCCACGATCGTCTCCATCGAGACCATCCGCAAAGGAAAGGTTCGCCGCGCAAAGCTCTACTATCTCCGCGATCGCGTCGGCAAGGCCGCAAAGGTCAAGGAGAGACTTTAATTCTCAACAGAATAAAAAAAGAGGCGAAAGCCTCTTTTTTTATTTTAAAACCCGTGGTATAATGTAATCTGGTATTTTAGGTATAAGGAGGAGCGGCATGGAAGAAGAAAAGCTCCCTGTGGAAAAAGCGTCCGTAAAGGGCGAGATATACGACTGGGTGCAGAGCATAATCTCTGCTCTGGTGGCAGGAATACTCATATTTACATTTGTCGCGAGGGTCGTGAGGGTTGACGGCACGAGTATGCTTCAAACCCTTCAGGATAACGATCTCGTTATAGCCTGGAGCCTCGGCTATACCCCGAAAAACGGCGATATAATCGTCTTTGAGACCGAGAGCTATACCCGCGGCCCGCTTGTAAAGCGCGTTATCGCCACCGGCGGACAGACCGTAGACATCGACTTTGACGCCGGGATCGTCTACGTTGACGGCGAGGCGCTCGAGGAGGATTACACGAATACGCTCACAAACCGCCGCGAGGACTTCTCCGGCCCTGTTACGGTGCCGGAGGGTTATATGTTCTGCATGGGCGATAATCGCAATGGCAGCAAGGACAGCCGCGACAATGATATCGGGCTTGTGGATATCCGCTGCACAGTGGGCAGAGTGTTCTTTATTCTAATGCCCGGACTCTCCGACGGCGACAAGCAGCGTCACTGGAACAGAATAGGAATTGTAAAATGACGGAAGAATTGAACATTCAATGGTTTCCCGGCCACATGGCAAAGGCTCGCAGAATGGTGCAGGAAAACCTCAATATGGTTGACGCCGTGTGCGAGGTGGTGGATGCGAGAATACCGCGCTCGAGCCGAAATCCGGAGATTGACGCCATAACCGCCGGAAAGCCGCGGCTTATAATCCTCAACCGCTGCGATCAGGCGGATCCAAACGCCTCGGAGCGCTGGGCGGAGCATTTCCGCAGAAAGGGCTTCGCTGTTCTCAAAACTGACGCAAAAAGCGGCAGGGGAACACGGGAGTTTCAACCTGCAATCAGAGAGCTCCTCAAGGACAAAATCGCCTATTACAACGAGCGAGGACAGACGGGAAGGCTTCTCAGAATTATGATTCTCGGAATTCCGAACGTCGGCAAGAGTTCGTTTATAAACCGCGTTGCCGGCCGCCGCGCCGCCGAGGCATCCGACAGGCCGGGCGTTACGCGCGGCAAGCAGTGGATAAATATCGGCGGCGGCATCGAAATGCTCGACACACCTGGACTGCTTTGGCCGAAATTCGAGGATAAGACCGTGGGAGAGCACCTCGCCTTCACGGGCGCTGTCAAGGATGATATCCTCGACGTTGAGACCCTCGGCGCGCACCTTATAACCCTGCTGAAAAACCGATACCCCGACGCTCTGAGAGAGCGCTACAAGATAGATTTTACCGACGAGGAGAATTTCGACCTCATCGAGAAGGCGGCGAAAAAGCGCGGCTTTATCGTCTCCGGCGGCGAGGTGGACTACGAGCGCATGGCGCGCGTACTCCTCGATGAGTTCCGCGCCGGAAAGCTCGGCAGAATGACTCTGGAGATGCCGGAATGAAGATGTGGGAGATAGAATCGGCACTGAGAGCCGAGGGAAAGAACGTTATCTGCGGTGTTGACGAGGCGGGCAGAGGCCCGCTTGCGGGACCTGTGTGCGCCGCCGCGGTGATTCTGCCGTTCGGACTTGAGATCGAGGGACTTGACGACTCGAAAAAGCTCACCGCGAAAAAGCGAGACAAGCTGTATGACGAGATATACGCAAAGGCGGTCGCCGTCGGCGTGGGCTTTGCCGACAGACTTGAGATCGACGAGCTGAACATCCTGAACGCGACGTATCTTGCGATGAACCGCGCAATGATGAACCTCTCGCACAGCTTCGATATTGCGATAATCGACGGCAACCGCGACTCGGGCATCGAATACCCGAGCGTTACGGTCGTAGGCGGCGACGGAAAGAGCGCGTCGGTCGCGGCTGCGAGCATAATCGCCAAGGTCACCCGTGACCGCCTTATGGAAAAGCTCGATGAGAAGTACCCGGGCTACGGCTTCTCCAGGCACAAGGGCTACGGCACGAAGGAGCACTATGCGGCGATAAGGGAGCTCGGGCCGTGCCCTGAGCACCGTGTGACGTTTTTGAGGAAAATGCATTGAACGAAAAGAAACTGATCGGCCGCTGGGGAGAGGCGCTTGCCGCCGACTACCTGCGCAAAAAGCGGTATAAGATCCTCGGCATGGGCTACGCCACGCGCTTCGGCGAGGTGGACGTTATCGCTGAGAAAGACGGCGTCGTCGCCTTCGTTGAGGTCAAGACCCGCAAGGATGCGACCCACGGCGAGGCGAGAGAGTTTGTCACAAAATCGAAGCAGCGCAGAGTTATCGCCGCCGCGTCATCATGGTGCGCACAGTACGGCGAGGATAAGCAGCCGCGCTTCGACGTTATCGAGATCTACGCGCCGGAGGGCGAACTGACAAAAAAACCCGAAATAAATCACATAGAAAACGCCTTCTGGACAGAGGGCATACGATAAGCGAGGAGACCCTATGAAATACATCAGCACAAGAGATAAAAGCACCTCCGTCTCCGCGGCGGAGGCGATAAGCCTCGGACTGAGCCGAGAGGGCGGACTTTTCCTTCCAGACTCTGTTCCCGCGCTCACAAAGGCGGATATTGAGGAGATCGCCCGCCTCAGCTATCCAGAGAGAGCAAAGCTCATAATGAGCCGCTATCTTGAGGACTACACGGAAGAGGAGCTCGGCTCCTTCTGCTCGAAGGCTTATGGAGAAAACTTCGACTGCCCGGAGTGCGCACCGACAGTAAAGGTGGGCGACAAGACCCACGTTCTCGAGCTGTGGCACGGCCCGACCTCTGCATTCAAGGACATGGCTCTGCAAATGCTGCCGTACCTTCTCACCGCCGCAATGAAAAAGACAGGCGAGACGAAAAAGGTCTGCATACTCGTCGCGACAAGCGGCGATACCGGAAAGGCGGCACTCGAGGGCTTCAAGGACGTTGAGAACACAAAAATCATGGTTTTCTACCCTTCGGACGGAGTTTCCGACGTTCAGAAGCTCCAGATGCAGAGTCAGGAGGGCGAAAACGTCGGCGTTATCGCCATCACCGGCAATTTCGACGACGCGCAGAGCGCCGTCAAGACCATATTCTCCGACGAGAAGCTCAGAGAAGAGCTTGACTCAAAGGGCTGGTTCCTCTCCTCGGCAAACTCTATTAACTGGGGCAGACTTCTGCCGCAGATAGTCTACTACGTCTCGAGCTACGCAGACCTCGTCGCCTCCGGCGAGATCGGGAACGGCGAAGAGGTCGATTTCTGTGTGCCGACCGGCAACTTCGGCGATATCCTCGCCGGATACTTCGCAAAGCTGATGGGTCTGCCCGTCGGCAGGCTTATCTGCGCCTCGAACGCTAATAACGTTCTCACGGACTTCATAAATACCGGCGTGTATGACCGCAACCGCAGGTTTTACACTACGATATCGCCCTCGATGGATATTCTCATATCCTCGAATCTCGAGCGCCTTCTTTACCTCCTCTCCGGCGATGACAAGCTCGTCGCGCGCCTCATGGCGGAGCTTAAGGAGAGCGGAAAATACACCGCTCCTGCTGAGCTTATGGAAAAATTGCGCGCCTCTTTTGCTGCGGAGTTCCTTGACGATGCGGAGACAAAGGAGGTTATCGGCAGAGTATGGCGCGAGAAGGGATATCTTATGGACACGCACACCGCCGTCGCCTACGGCGCGCTCGAAAAGTATCGCAAAGCTGATCCGGGCCGCACCTGCGTTGTGCTGAGCACAGCCTCGCCCTTCAAGTTCACGCCCGCGGTATTGGAGGCTATCGGCGAGGACGGCGAGGGAGCGGGAGTCGAGCTCATCGACAGACTTTCCTCCGCGACGGGAAAGACCGCGCCGAAAAATCTCGCCGCTCTCAAAACGAAGAAGGCAAGATTTTCGAAGATAGTCGAAAAAACCGAGCTTCTCGGAGAAGTCAAGGACTTTCTGAGGTAAAGGGATGCTGTACGTTATCGGAGACCTGCACCTCTCCTTCGAGGCGGACAAGCCGATGGATATTTTCGGCCCCGGCTGGGAGGATCACGCGGAAAAGCTCAGAGAGAACTTCAGAATCGTCGGGCAGGAGGATACGACCGTCATCGCGGGAGACCTTACCTGGGGCATGGCGATACAGGACTGCCTTGAGGATTTCCGCTTCATCGATGCTCTGCCCGGGAAAAAGATAATTCTCAAGGGCAATCACGATTTCTGGTGGTCGACAGCGTCGAAGGCAAAAAAGTTTTTCGAGGAAAACGGGCTCGGCTCCATAGAAATACTCAATAACAACGCCTTTTTCACAAACGGCGTGTGGGTCTGCGGCACCAGAGGCTGGTTCTGCCCGACTGAGGGCGGCACTGACCACGATAAAAAGATAATGGCGCGCGAAATATTGCGCCTTGAGGCGAGTCTCAAGGCCGCCGGAGAGGGCGAGAAGATCGCCTTTCTGCACTACCCGCCGTTTTACGGAAAATACTACTCACACGAGATGGTGGAGCTTCTGCATAATTACGGCGTGAAGCGCTGCTACTACGGCCACATCCACGGCTCCGGCTGCCAATACGCCTATGAGGGTGTGGCGGACGGAGTGGAATACCGCCTCATTTCCGCCGATCACGTCGGTTTCAGGCCGGTTTTGGTCATATAATCTATTTACAAACTTAAAAAACAATGCTATAATATACCGATTTTGCAAAATACATTAGGAGGAACATCCAGTGATAGTCAAGAACTTTGAGAAAAAAGAGAAAAACACCGCCGAGCTTACCGTAGAGGCAACCGCAGAGGAGTTTGAGGCTGCCGTAAACAAGGCGTATCTTAAGGGGCGCAGCCGCATCAGCATCCCCGGCTTCCGCAAGGGCAAGGCCCCCCGTAAGATGATCGAGGCAATGTACGGCACCGGCGCCTTCTATGAGGACGCGGCAGAGGAGCTCTATCCCGAGATGCTTCAGTTCGGCGTTACCGAGGAGAAGCTCGATGTTGTCGGCAGACCCGGCATCGCGGATATGAAGATAGGCGAGGAGAAGAACCTCACCGTAAAGTTTGTCGTCGCGCTCTACCCCGAGGTAGTTGTCAAGGATTACAAGGGCATCGAGGCTCCGAAGCCCGCTGTTAAGGTGCTCAAGAAGGACGTCGACCGCGAGATCGACAAGGTCAGAGAGCAGAATGCAAGAGTTGAGACCGTTGAGCGCAAGGCGAAGAAGGGCGACATCGCCACCATCGACTTCGAGGGCTTTATGGAAGGAGTTCCTTTCGAGGGCGGCAAGGGTGAGGATTATGACCTCGAGCTCGGCTCCGGCACCTTCATCCCCGGCTTCGAGGAGCAGATCATCGGCAAGAAGACCGGCGACGATTTCGACGTAAACGTAACCTTCCCGACCGAGTACGCTCCCGAGCTCGCCGGAAAGGACGCGACCTTCAAGGTCACCGTCAAGAACGTCAAGGAGAAGATTCTCCCCGAACTCGACGATGAGTTTGCCAAGGACGTTTCTGAGTTCGACACCCTCAAGGAGTATCAGGAATCCGTCAAGGCCGACCTCACCGCAAAGCGTAAGAGCGAGGCTGAGGAGGCATTCAAGAACGTCGTTCTGAGCCGTCTCGTTGACAAGGTCGAGGGCGATATCCCCGACGCCATGATCGAGGATCACGTCGACAACATGATTGGCAACTTCAAGTACAATATCTCCACCCAGGGCATGGATTTCGATACCTATCTGAAGATGATGGGCATGAGCGAGGAGATGCTCCGCGTTGAGCTTCGCCCGACCGCCGAGAAGGAGATCAAGGCCGATCTCGCTTATGAGTACATTGCGAAGACTGAGAACTTCGAGGTAACCGATGAGGACGTTGAGGGCGAGTATAAGCGTCTTGCAGACCAGTACGGCATGGAGATAGAGTCCATCCGCAAGGCCGTTTCCGCCGATTCCGTCAAGACCGGCCTTGTTATCGACAAGGCGAAGGACTTTGTCCTTGCAAACGCAAAGGTCGAGAAGGAGAAAAAAGCCGAGGATACCGCCGAGGCTGAATAATTCTCCGGCTGACCGGCTATATTTTACAGAGCAAATAACAAGGAGAATTAACAATGGCACTTATTCCCTATGTAGTTGAACAAACGAGCCGCGGTGAGAGAAGCTACGATATTTTCTCCCGCCTCCTGAATGACCGCATCATCTTCCTCGGCGAGGAGGTCAACGACGCCACCGCGTCTCTCGTAGTGGCGCAGCTTCTCTATCTCGAGGCGGCGGATCCCGACAAGGACATCCAGTTCTATATCAATTCCCCCGGCGGCTCCGTCACCGCGGGTATGGCTATCTATGACACTATGCAGTATATAAAGCCCGACGTTTCCACGATCTGCGTAGGTCTTGCCGCATCCATGGGCGCGTTCCTGCTCTCCGCCGGCGCGAAGGGCAAGAGAATAGCTCTCCCGAATTCCGAGATCATGATCCATCAGCCCTCCGGCGGCTTCCAGGGTCAGGCGACGGATATCCGAATCCACGCTGAGAACATTCTCCGTATCAAGGAGAACCTCAACAAGATCCTCGCCGAGAACACCGGCAAGTCGATAGACGTTATCCGCGAGGCAACCGAGCGCGATAACTTCATGACAGCCCAGGAGGCTCTCGAGTTCGGACTTATAGACAAGGTTATTACAAAGAGGTAACTGCCCGATGCCAAAAAACACCGAAAAGTACGCGCGCTGCAGCTTTTGCGGTAAGAGTGAGAACGAGGTAGACCGCCTCATCGGCGGGCAGGGGGTCTATATCTGCAACGAGTGCGTCCGGCTCTGCTCCGATATCATCGGCGACGAATTTACCGATATGACCTACGATGAGAACGATCCCGTCGACGCGCTTCAAAACGTTCCGAAGCCCAGAGAGATAAAGGAATATCTCGATGAGTATATCATCGGACAGGACGAGGCGAAGAAATCCATCGCCGTTGCGGTCTATAACCACTATAAGCGTATCTCTTCTCCCTCCACCGACACAGAGCTTCAGAAGTCGAATGTTCTGATAATCGGCCCGACCGGCTCCGGCAAGACGCTGTTCGCGCAGACCCTTGCAAGAATGCTCCAGGTACCGTTCGCTATTGCGGACGCCACGACGCTCACAGAGGCGGGCTACGTCGGCGAGGACGTTGAGAACATTCTCCTGCGTCTCCTGCAGAGCGCGGACTTCAATGTTCCGCTTGCCGAGCGAGGCATAATCTATATCGACGAGCTTGACAAGATCGCGCGAAAGAGCGAGAACACCTCCATCACCCGCGATGTTTCGGGCGAGGGAGTTCAGCAGGCGCTTCTGAAGATTCTCGAGGGAACTATCTCGAACGTACCGCCTCAGGGCGGCAGAAAGCACCCGCAGCAGGAGTTCATCTCCATCGACACGAAGAACATCCTGTTTATCTGCGGCGGCGCCTTCGACGGAATTGAGAAGATCGTCGAGCAGAGGCTTGATAAGAAGGCCATGGGCTTCGGCGCTGAGATAAAGTCCAAGAAGGAGACTGACGTCAGCGAGATAATGGCGAACGTAAGGAGCCACGATCTCCAGAAGTACGGCATAATCCCCGAGCTTATCGGCCGTATGCCGGTCATTGTTCCGATGCGCCAGCTCGGGCGCGACGATCTCGTGCGCATACTCAAGGAGCCGAAAAACGCGCTCACACGCCAGTACAAGACCCTTATGAAGTACGACGGAGTGAACCTCGAATTCGAGGACGCGGCGCTTGAGGCGATAGCTGACAAGGCAATCGAGCTTGATATCGGAGCGAGAGGCCTCAGAAGCGTTGTCGAGCGCATTATGACGGACATAATGTACGAGGTCCCGTCTGATGAGCGCATCGACAGGGTAACGGTCACGAAGGAGTGCGTAACCGAGGGTGCAAAGCCGAAGGTGCACCACCGCAAGGCCGAAATTGACCCGGAAATATTGAAAGCAGAGTAATTAACGAGGAGCGTACCGTATTTTTACAGTACGCTCTGTTACCCTTTTAAATACAGGTATTCATTTATGCAGAAATTCACTGAAATAATCGAAGAAAACGCGCTGGAAACGCTTCCGATGCTCCCCCTGCGCGGGCTTACGGTCTTTCCTGAGATGGGAATGGGATTCGACGTTGAGCGCTCAAGCTCGGTTGCCGCGGTAGAGAAGGCGAGCGGGGGCTCGAGGCATATTTTCCTTGTCAGCCAGCGCGACGCACTCAAGGATAAGCCGATAGCCGCTGATTTATATCACATGGGCGTTATCTGCGAGGTGCGGCAGTTTATACGCGGCGGCGACGGCAATATGCGCGTTATCGTCGAGGGCATAGCGAGGGCGAGAATCCTCAACATTTCCCACGGCGCAAAGTACGCAACGGCGACTGTCGCGCGCGTGCCGGATGAGCCTACCGAGGCGAAGGAGGCTGAGGTCAAGGCGCTTATCGGAAGCGCGCTCGATATGTTCGGAGACTATCTTGCCTCCACCGAGCGAGAGACTCCGGAGGTAATGATCTCCCTCGCGCTGCGAAGCGAGCCGGGCTACATAGCCGACTATATCGCGCAGAATCTCAACGTTGACTACCGCGTAAAGCAGGAGCTTCTCGAAATGCTCGACCCCGCCGTGAGGCTCACGCGGGTTCTGACGCTTCTCTCTGAGCAGCTCGACGTTATAAAAATCCGCGAGGAGCTGCACAAGAAGCTCAACGACCGCCTCGGCAATATGCACCGCGAGCAGTACATCCGCGAGGAAATGAACGTCCTGCGGGCGGAGCTCGGTGACGACGACAGCTCCGATATCGACGAATACAGAGAAAAGATAGCGCTTCTCTCACTCCCGCAGGAGATAGAGGAGAAGCTGTTTAAAGAGACAGACCGCCTCGCAAAGCAGCCCTTCGGCTCGTCCGAGGCTTCCGTTATCCGAGGCTGGCTCGACGCCGTGCTCGCACTTCCGTGGCACACCTCGACAGAGGAGCGGCTTGATATCGCGGGCGCGAAGAAAATACTCGACAAGGAGCACTACGGGCTCACGAAGGTCAAGGAGAGGATCCTCGAATTTCTCTCCGTCCGCAAGGTCGCACCGGACGTCAAGGGCGCGATACTGTGCCTTGTCGGCCCTCCCGGAGTCGGTAAGACGAGCATCGCAATGTCCGTCGCCCACGCGACAAACCGCAAGCTTGCCAGAATGAGCCTCGGCGGAGTTCACGACGAGGCTGAGATACGCGGCCACAGAAAGACATACGTCGGCGCGATGCCCGGCAGAATCATGAACGCCGTGACCCAGTCCGGCTCAAATAACCCGATTCTTCTCCTCGACGAGATCGACAAGCTCGGCTCCGACTACCGCGGCGACCCGTCTGCGGCGCTGCTGGAGGCGCTCGACCCCGTTGAGAATACCACCTTCCGCGACCACTTCCTCGAGGTGCCGTTCGACCTCTCAAACGTGATGTTCATCATGACGGCGAACACCCTCGACACCATTCCGCGCCCGCTGCTCGACCGAATGGAAATCATCGAGCTCGGCTCATACACGGACGAGGAGAAGGTTATGATCGCAAAAGATCACCTTATCCCGAAAATGCGCAAAAAGCACGGGCTTGACGGAAGAAGCTTCCGCATTTCCGACGCCGCGGTGCGCGCGCTGATCGCGCAGTATACGAGAGAATCCGGAGTGCGCCAGCTCGAGCGTGAAATCGCCGCCCTGTGCCGCAAGTGCGATGAGAGGATCGCCACGGGTGAGGGCACAGGACTTTCAGTAAAGCCCGAAAACCTCGAATTGCTCCTCGGCGCGGCTAAGTTCAAGCCCGAAACGAACGCGAAGAGCGACAGAGTCGGCGTTGTCAACGGACTTGCGTGGACTCAGGTCGGAGGCGAGATACTCGAGGTCGAGGCCGTCGCGCTTGACGGCAGCGGCAAAATTGAGCTTACCGGCAACCTCGGCAAGGTAATGACCGAGTCGGCGCAGGCGGCAGTGACCTGCATCCGCGCGAGAGCCAAGGCGCTCGGCATTGACCCGGAGTTCTATAAGAACAAGGATATCCACATCCATTTCCCGGAGGGCGCAGTTCCGAAGGACGGCCCCTCGGCGGGTATTACCATCGCAATCGCTGTTATCTCCGCGCTCACCGGCGCGCCCGTGCGGCGCGATATCGCCATGACCGGCGAGATAACACTAACCGGCAGGGTGCTCGCAATCGGCGGTCTGCGCGAGAAGACAATGGCGGCGCTGAGGCGCGGCGTGAAGCTCGTCATCGTTCCGAAGGAGAACGAGCCGGACATAGCCGAGATCGACGAAAACGTGCGTGAGAAGCTGACGTTCAGCTTCGCGGAGACGCTCGACGACGTAATTCCGCTTGCAATAAAAATGCCGAAAAAGGTGCAAAAATCAGCGCTTATACCCGAAAAGCCGGCGGTAAAGACAGAAAAATCTAAAACTCTGAGACAGTAACAGCTATGGATTTTCGTAAAACAGAATTTGTAAAAAGCGCGGTGAAGCCGGCGGATTTTATCCGCGACAAGCGCCCTCAGCTCGCCTTTGCGGGCAGGTCGAACGTCGGCAAAAGCTCGGTCATCAACGCGATCATACAGCGCAAAAACTTCGCCCGCGTCGGCGCGCAGCCCGGCAAGACGAGCCAGATAAACTACTTCCTTGTCGACTCGACCGCGTATCTTACCGACCTTCCCGGCTACGGCTACGCGAAGGTCAGCCAGGGGGAGCGCGACCGCTGGGCGAGGCTCATGGAGGCGTATTTTCAGGAGAAGGGGCTCATTACCCTCGGCGTTCTGATCGTCGACGCGCGCCATAGGCCGACGAAGGACGATGAAACGATGGCAAAGTTCTTCAAGGACACCGAATGCCCCGTGATCGTCGTCGCTAACAAGCTCGACAAGCTCAAAAAGAGCGAGATCGAGCCGAATCTCGCACTCATCCGCGAAACGCTCGCACTTGACGAGAGCATTCCCCTCGTGCCGTTTTCGGCGGAGAAGGGAACCGGCAGAATTGAGCTTCTTGCCGAAATCGAAAAGGCGCTCAGATGATAGAGATACTAAAAAACCTCGAGTGGTATAAGCTCCTCGACATGGCAATCAGCGTAATTCCGGTGCTGATCGTCATAACGGTGCACGAGTGTTGCCACGGACTTTGCGCTCTTGCGCTCGGCGATACTACGGCGCGCGATATGGGGCGACTAAGCCCGAATCCAATAAAGCACTTCGATGTACTCGGCTTTCTGATGCTGATTACGGTCGGCTTCGGCTGGGCAAAGCCCGTTCCGATCGATATGCGCCGCTTCAAAAATCCGAAATGGGGAATGGCGCTCACCGCCCTCGCGGGGCCGATGTCAAACTTCGTCCTGACCTCGCTTGCGCTCTTTGTCGCCGGGGTTATCTGGCAGCCGATCTACGATACCACCGTCGGCTACTACGTAGTGACGAGCGTTGTACGGATTGCAACGATAAGCCTCAGCCTCGGCGTTTTTAACCTCATTCCGATATCTCCGCTCGACGGCAGCAAGGTGCTGTTTGCATTTCTGCCCGAGAGGTGGTACTATACGCTCATGCGCTATGAGCGCTACGGCATGATAGTTCTCGTCGCGCTGAGCTGGTTCGGAATACTGACAGTTCCGATGAACATCATTTCAAATTTTCTTCTCGAACGGTTTTCTATATTTCTGCGCCTCGGGGAGAGCCTTGGCAGTTTAATTTTCAAATGATCGGGAGATACTGATGAACGATCCCACCTTCAGGCTGGAGGGCGTCGTCCGATCCTCCAATGAGCTTATGGAGGATTTTGAAGGACCGCTGACGCTTATTCTTCAGCTTCTCTCAAAAAATAAAATAGAGATCCAGGATATAAAAATATCCGAGCTTCTCGACCAGTACATGGCGTATCTCGACGAGATGAAGCGCATGGATCTCGAGATCGCCTCAGAGTTCGTGCAGATGGCGAGTCACCTCGTCTACATCAAGGCGAGAATGCTCTTAAACGAGGACGAGGAGCCCTCAGAGCTTGAGGAACTCATCGCTTCGCTCGAAAAGCTGCGCCGCAGGGACGTCTACGAGCGGGTAAAGACCGTTACGGACGAGCTCGAGACGATGTACTACCGCGGCGCAGGTATCATAACAAAGATGCCCGAGCCGCTTCCGGTGGACAAGGAGTACCGCTACGTCCACGAGCCGGAGGATCTCATAAAGGCTATGCTGAGAATTTTCAGCCGCGAGGAGGCGCTGAAGGCGGTGCTTCAGATCCCGCGCTTTACGATGCCTACAAGAATCGTCTACTCCGTTTCCGAGAAGTCGACGGAGATAATAGACGAGCTGATTAAAAAGGGCGAGATGCGCTTTTCTGCGCTGATCGCCGAATCTAAAAGCCGCACCGAGATGGTGGCGACCTTTATTGCGCTCCTTGAGCTCTGCCGCGAGGGCAGGGTAAGCATAATGGGCGAGGGAGAGGACGTTACGATCTCAAAGCTCAGCGAGGAAGGAGGCGGGGAAGATGGAAACGAAGGAGCTTGAAAGAGCCGTCGAGGGCATACTTTTTGCCGCCGGCGAGCCTGTTAAAATTGAGCGTATGGCTGCGGTGCTTGCCGTAGAGCCGCAGGAGGTCGAGAGCGCCGGACTTGCGATAGCGGATAGATTGAAGTCGGAGTCGCGCGGCGTGAGAGTAGTGAAGCTCGACGATATGCTCCAGATGTGCTCCGCGCCGGAGATAAGCGACGTTATCCGCCAGTGCCTCGAAACCCGCAAGCCACCGAAGCTCAGCCCGTCCGCGCTGGAGGTGCTGAGCATAGTCGCATACTTCCAGCCCGTCACGCGCGCATATATCGAAGAGGTGCGCGGAGTGGATTCAAGCTACACAGTCTCAGTGCTCGTTGACCGCGGGCTGATTGAGCCGTGCGGACACCTCGACGCGCCGGGCAGACCGACGATATTTCAGACTACTCCGGCATTTCTCCGAACCTTTGCGATAAGCTCGCTTGAGGAGCTTCCGGCGCTGCCGGAGACCGGAGAGAGTGATGATGAGCAGAAGCTTATGAGCACCATCTCCAAGCTTCAGGAGGCGGAGGAGCTCTCCAAAACGCCCGAGGAGGCGGAGGAGCTCTCCAAAACGCCCGAGGAGGCGGAGCCGGAGGCACCGGCGGAGGCGGGCGAATGACCGCCCTCATCGTGATCGGAATAATACTCCTCATATTTTTCCTCATAGCGATAATCCCCGTCGGCGTGCGGGTCGGCTACGATAAATCGGGCTTCAGTCTCGACGTAATTGCGGCGTTCATAAAGATCGGCATTCTTCCGCCGAAGGAGAAGAAGCCTAAGCCCCAGGAGAAGCCGAAGGAGGACAAGCCAAAGGAAGAGAAAACCGAGGAAAAGCCTGAGGAAGAAAAGCCCGAGGAGAAGCCGAGGGAAAAGTCAGAGCACGACCTCGGCGGCACCGTCGAGCTTGCGATGACCGCGCTGAGAGCCGTGGGCGATACGCTTACGAGACTCAGAAGAAAGCTCACCGTCGATTATATAAGGCTTCAATACACCTCTAACTGCGACGACCCGGCCGACGCCGCTATAAACTACGGCAGAGCGGTCGCCGCGATAAACGGACTATCACCCTTTGTGTCAAAATTTCTGCGAATCAAAAAGCGCGACTATACCGTACTCGTCGGCTTCGACGGCGGCGGCGACAAGGTGCTGCTTGACGCGCAGATAACAATAAGGATCTGGGAAATCATCTATGTTGCTCTCGGCCTTGCGCCGGTAATCAAGGCGTATCTCAAGTGGTCAAAGAGCGGAAAGGGAAAAGACAATGGACAAAAATAATGCAAGCGCACTTCTCGAGACAATTCTCCAGAACGTAAAGGCACTGACAAACTCCAACACCGCCATCGGTGAGCCCATCGTGACCCCGGACGGAATCACCATGATCCCCGTCAGCCGCATTTCCTACGGCTTTGCCACCGGCGGAAGCGACATCAGCCCGAAAAACGGCTCGAACGCCAACCCCTTCGGCGGCGGTGGCGGAGCCGGAGTCAAGATCAATCCCACCGCTTTTGTTGTCATCAAGGACGGGCACGTTCGCATCATGAACGTCGAGGCGCCCGCCGTTACCACACTTGAGCGCCTGCTCGACGCCGCTCCCGACCTCATTGACAAGGTGCAGTCCATGACAAAGAAGGACGAGCCCAAGGACGAGACTGCGACCACCGTGGTCATTGATAAATGATGGAAGAAAGGCTCCAAAAGCATATAAGCCGCGCCGCGGGCATATCCCGCAGGGCGGCTGAGAGCGTAATTGAAGAGGGAAGGGTGACTGTAAACGGCTCCGTAGCCTCGCTCGGAGAAAAGGCTGACCCGGAGAGGGACGATATCTGCCTCGATGGCGAAAAGATTGTCCTTGAATCAGAACGTAAGGTTTACATAATGCTGAATAAGCCCGTCGGATATGTCACCACAATGAGTGATGAAAAGGGCAGAAAGACTGTAAAGGAACTTGTTTCCGATATTCCGGAACGCGTTTATCCCGTGGGGAGACTTGACATAAATTCAGAGGGGCTGCTCATTATGACGAATGACGGCGACTTTGCAAACCACCTCATGCACCCATCCGGCGAGAAGGAGAAGACCTACCGCGTCAGCGTGACCGGCGACGTCGAGAAGGGCATCCGCCGCCTTAGAGAGCCGATGGAGCTTGACGGCGTGGCGCTCACAGAGCCGGTCGTGCGCCTCAGAGAGTCGGAGCCCAACCGTTCTGTGCTCGATATAACGATTTTTGAGGGCCGAAACCGCCAGATAAGGCGGATGTGCGAGCTTGCCGGGCTCAGGGTCACGCGCCTCACTCGTATCACCGAGGGCGGCGTAAGCCTCGGGAGACTCAAAAAGGGCACATGGCGAAATCTCACCCGCGCAGAAGTTGAAAGACTTATGAGCTGAGAATGTGCAATTTTCGCCAAAATGCTGATTTTGCATTTTTTACAGATGAAAGTTGCAAAAGATTCTTGCAAAAATGAAATATTGAATGTACAATAGACGCGTTGTTTTCACAATGCGTCTATAATTTTTTGGGGTGTGAGTATATGGAAAATGATGTTCTTTCGCTCATCAGCCAGCGCAATCCCGGCTTCTCGAAGGGGCAGAGAAAGATTGCAAAATACATTACCGCAAATTACGACAAGGCGGCGTTCATGACCGCCTCAAAGCTCGGCAAGGCAGCACAGGTCTCTGAGTCCACTGTTGTGCGCTTCGCCGCGGACCTCGGCTATGAGGGCTATCCCGAGATGAAGCGCGCCCTGCAGGAGCTTATAAAAAACCGCCTCACCACTGTCCAGCGAATAGAGGTCTCTAAGGAAATAATGGAGCGCGGACATATCGTCGATACAGTCCTCACAAGCGATGTTGAGAAGTTACGCATGACGCTCGACGAGCTTGATCGCGCGTCTTTTGAGGCGGCGGTTCAGAAAATCGTGAACGCGCGCAGTATTTATATAGTTGGACTGCGCTCGTCCGGCTACCTCGCGGGCTTCTTCGGCTTTTATCTGAACTTCCTCTTTAACGATGTGCGCGTTGTCTGTGATTCCGCCGCGAGCGCGATCTTCGAGCAGATTCAGCACATCGGCAGCGATGATATACTCATAGCGCTCTCCTTCCCGCGCTACTCTCGCCGCACCATCACAGCTATGCAGTTTGCCCGCGATATGGGCGCAACGGTCATCGGCATAACCGACACGGAGAATTCCCTTGTTGCGAAAAACGCCGATATCAAACTATACGCGCACAGCGATATGCTCTCGTTTCTCGATTCGCTCGTTGCGCCGCTGAGCCTTATCAACGCGCTGATCGTAGCCTCGGCAGAGGCATCCGGCAGCGATCTTGAGGACAAGTTCCGCAGACTTGAAAAAATGTGGGCGGAGTACGAGGTATATGAGAAACACGACTGACGTAATAGTTATCGGCGGCGGCGCGGCGGGGCTCTTCTGCGCCGGACTGATCGCCGGGGGCGGCAAAAGAGTTACGCTCCTTGAGAAAAATGACAAGGTCGGGCGCAAGCTCGGCATAACCGGCAAGGGAAGATGCAACCTCACAAACAACTCCGAGCCGAGAAAGGTGATCGAAAATATCCCGGGAAACGGCAGATTTCTCTATTCCGCCGTCAATTCCTTCACTCCGCAGGATATGATGGAGTTCATCGAGAGCCGCGGCGTTCCGCTGAAAACCGAGCGCGCAAGCCGCGTTTTTCCGGTTTCAGACAGAGCCGCCGATATCGTAAACGCGCTTCTGGGATTTATCCGCGATACAGGCGTTGAGCGCGTCACAGCGACGGCAAAGAGCCTTATTATCGAGGACGGTGCTCTGCGCGGCGTAAAAACCGACAGAGGCGCGTATTACGCGAGCACAGTCGTCGTCGCAACAGGCGGCGTGAGCTATCCGCTGACCGGCTCCACGGGCGACGGATATATATTCGCACGCCAGGCGGGACATACCGTAGTACAGCCGAGGGCGAGCCTCGTTCCGCTCACGGAAAAGGGCGAAATGTGCGCGAAAATGCAGGGATTTTCCCTCAAAAACGTCGGCGTGAAATTCACCGACGGCAAGGGCAGGACTGTCTATGAGGACTTCGGCGAGCTTATGTTCACTCACTTCGGCGTGACCGGTCCCGTTATTCTCTCAGCTTCGGCGCATCTTCGCAACGTCGGCAGCGAGAGCTATACGCTGCACATCGATTTAAAGCCGGCGCTCGATGAGAAAAAGCTTGATGAGCGCATACTGCGCGACTTCGATAAATACCGCAACCGCGCCTTCCGCAACGCTCTGGGCGACCTTGCGGGCCACAGCATGATACCCGTAATAGTAGAGCGCAGCGGCATCGACCCGGATAAGGAGGTCAACTCCGTCACGAAGGAGGAGCGCCGGGGTTTAGTCGCGCTCTTCAAGGATTTCACGGTAGAGATATCCGGCACACGCCCGATCGAGGAGGCGGTCGTCACCCGCGGGGGCGTTTCCGTAAAGGAGATCGACCCCAAAACCATGGAATCGAAGTACCTCCGGGGACTCTACTTTGCCGGAGAGGTAATGGACGTGGACGCTTATACCGGCGGCTTCAATCTGCAAATCGCGTGGTCGACTGCCCACGCCGCAGCTGCTGCCATTTTAGATAAAGGAGAAAACAAAATGCACATCAATGTCGCTATCGACGGCCCGTCCGGCGCCGGAAAGAGCACACTTGCAAAGCTCGTCGCAAAGGAGATGGGGCTTATCTACGTCGACACCGGCGCCCTCTACCGCACTGTCGGGCTCTACGTTCTCAGAAAGGGCGTCGGCAGCCGCGACGAGGAGGGTGTTACAGCGCTTCTCGACGAGATAAATATCGAGATGAGGTATGAGAACGATACCCAGCGCATGATACTGAACGGCGAGGACGTCACAGACCTCATCCGTACGCCGGAGGTAACGAAATACGCCTCCGACACCTCCGCGATCCAGTCCGTCAGAGCGTTTCTTCTCGATACACAGCGCTCTCTGGCGAAAAAGTACAGCGTTATAATGGACGGGCGCGACATCGGCACAGTCGTTCTGCCGGACAGCGATGTAAAAATATTCCTCGTCGCCTCGCCGGAGGTCAGAGCCGCGCGCAGACTGAAGGATTTTGAGGCGAAGGGCGTTGATATAAGCTACGAGCGGGTGCTGAAGGATATCGTCGAGCGCGACTATAACGACTCTCACCGCGCCGCGGCGCCCCTTAAGCCCGCTGAGGACTCCGTTCTGCTCGACACAAGCAATATGAACGTTGGCGAGGTCAAGGAAGCGATAGAGTCCATAATCCGGGCGGCGATGGAATGAAAAGGCTCGTTGTTGCGAAGTCAGCGGGCTTCTGCTTCGGCGTAAAGCGCGCGATCGAGCTTGCGGAGAAGTGTGGGAGAGAGCGGGAAAATGTCTCGACGCTCGGCCCGATCATCCACAATGAGGATGCCGTGCAGAAGCTGAAAAGCGAGGGCGTCGGCATAATCAGCGACCCATCCGAGGCAAAGGCGGGCGATACGGTAATCATTCGCAGCCACGGCGCCGCAGATTCCGTCTATGAGGCGCTGAGGGAGAGAGGCGCGGAGATAGCAGACGCGACCTGCCCGATGGTCGCGCGGGTACACGATATCGTCAAAAGAGAGCTTGAAGAGGGCAGAACGATCATTATTCTCGGAGACCGTGAACATCCGGAGATTCAGGCGATCACCGAGGGCAGAGGCGGAATACTGGTATTCAGAGGCGCGGAGGATGCCGAAAAATACTTCGCAGATTGCCGAAAAATGCCAGAAAACGGCGTCAGTATAGTCAGTCAGACAACAGCAGAGCAAAAAAATTTAAAAAATTTAGCAGATTTTATAAAAAAACTGTGTACAAACGTAAAATTATTTGATACAATATGCAGTGCTACTTCGGAACGACAGCGAGAAGCTGCTGCCCTCGGCAGAGAGTGCGGCGCGGTCGTGGTGGTAGGCGGAAAAAACTCCAACAACAGCCGGAATCTTGCACTTATCGCGGGCGAGGGCGGAGCCGAGGTTTTCTTCATTGAGAATGCGGGCGAGCTCGAGCCGGACAAGCTGAGGGATTTCGACGTTGTGGGTATTACCGCCGGAGCCAGCACACCGGAGTGGATAATTAAGGAGGTAGTCAACAAGATGAGTGACGAGATCAAGGAAAAAATCGAAGAAATGACCGAGAAGGTCGCAGAAGCCAAGGAAGAGGTCGCTAAGACCGTCGCCGAGGTAAAGGAGAAAGTTGAGGAGAAGATCAACGAGGCTGAGCTCAGCTTCCAGGAGCTTCTCGAGCGCTCCATCAAAACTTTACATACGGGGGAGAAGGTTTCTGGCGTAGTTTCGTCCATCGGACAGACTGAAATTTCCGTCGATCTCGGAACCAAGCAGTCCGGATATATCCCCGTAGACGAGCTCACCGACGAGCCGGGCGTCAATGTCAATGACATCGTCAAGGTCGGCGATGAGATCGAAGCCTACGTTATGCGCGTCAACGACGTTGAGGGCACCGTTATGCTCTCCAAGAAGCGTCTCGACTCCGCCAAGAACTGGGAAAACATTGTCTCTGCCCGCAATGAGGGCACTGTCGTTGAGGGTACCGTTGTTGAGGAGAACAAGGGCGGCGTAGTCGTCCTCGTCAAGGGTGTTCGCGTATTCGTTCCGGCCAGCCAGTCAGGCCTTCCCAAGGATGCTCCCATGACCGAGCTCCTCAAGAAGAAGGTCAAGCTCCGCATCCGCGAGGTCAATCAGCCCCGCCGCCGCGTTGTCGGTTCCATCCGCGACGTAGCTTATGCAGAGCGCCGCGCTAAGGCTCAGGAAGTTTGGGACAATATCGAGGTCGGCAAGCACTACAACGGCGTAGTCAAGAGCCTCACCTCTTACGGCGCATTCGTCGATATCGGCGGCGTTGACGGTATGGTTCACGTCTCCGAGCTCAGCTGGGGCAGAGTCCGCCAGCCGTCCGACGTTGTTAAGGTCGGCGACGAGCTTGACGTTTACGTCATCAACTTCGACAAGGACGCGAAGAAGATCTCCCTTGGTCACAAGGATCCGAACGGCAACCCCTGGAAGGTATTTACAGATAAGTATTCTGTCGGCGATGTTGCCGACGTCAAGATCGTCAAGCTCATGACCTTCGGCGCTTTCGCTGAGATCGTTCCCGGCGTTGACGGACTTATCCACATCTCCCAGATTGCCGATCGCCGTATCGGCAAGCCCGAGGATGTTCTCTCCGAGGGTCAGGAGGTTAAGGCAAAGATCACCGCTATCGACGAGGAGAACAAGAAGGTTTCCCTCTCCATCCGCGCTCTTCTCGAGCCGGAAGCTCACGCTGTCGAGGCTGAGGCTGCTGAGGACGATGAGCCCGCAGTTGTATATGACACCGAGAATCCTCCCGCAGAGGTTGAGGAGTAATTGAATAAAACGAAAACCGTCGGAGTTTTTCTTCGACGGTTTTTTGTTGCATAAAGCAGGGAAGTATGATAAACTGACTGTGAAGGAAGTGA
Organism: Oscillospiraceae bacterium; assembly: GCA_017439425.1. Classification (GTDB taxonomy): domain Bacteria; phylum Bacillota; class Clostridia; order Oscillospirales; family Oscillospiraceae; genus RUG626. Next base: position 36,579 of record JAFSJE010000089.1, on the reverse strand, counting down.
GCGGAATGGCGATTTTCAGAAAGAGCGAACCGAAAACTGCTGAAGAGAAGGAAAAGCGCACGCTGTCGCCTTACTGCACCGCGATAATCGCCGCCGGCGGCTCCTCGACCCGCATGGGCGAGGATAAGCTCTTCATTGAGCTTGAAGGCATTCCGGTAATCGCGAGAACTCTGCTCGTCTTCCAATCCTGCGACGTGATCGACGAGATCGTGATCGTCACGCGCGAGGACAGCATCGTCAAGATCGCTGACCTATGCGCGCAGTACAACATCGCGAAGGCGACGAAGATCGTAAAGGGCGGAGCCTCGAGAATGGACTCTGTTCTCGCCGGGATCGCGGAAATCAGCCGAAAGGCGCGGCTTGTGGCGATACACGACGGCGCAAGGCCGCTCGTAACCGGCGATATAATAAAGGAAACTGTTCTGAAGGCGGCCTTTTATTCCGCAGCCGCGCCGTATATACCCGTCAAGGACACAATAAAGAGGATCGAAAACGGCTTTACTGTCGGCACAGTCGATCGCAATACGCTGGCCTCGATGCAGACGCCGCAGATTTTCAAGCCCGATCTGATTAAAACCGCACTTTTGAAGGCGAAGGAGGACGGCCTCAGCCTCACGGACGACTGCTCAGCTGTCGAAAATATGGGCGTAAACGTCTTTCTTACAAAGGGAAGCGAGGAAAATATCAAAGTGACTACCCCGGCGGACATAGTTCTTGCCGAGATGATACTAAAAAGGAGGTCTGAGCGATGAGGATAGGACACGGTTATGACGTTCACAGGTTTATGGAGAACAGGAAGCTTGTAATTTGCGGTGTGGAGATACCCTATAAGTTCGGACTTCTCGGCCATTCCGATGCCGACGTTGCGACCCACGCGCTGATGGACGCGCTTATGGGCGCCGCCGCGATGGGCGACATCGGCGGAATGTTCCCCGACTCTGACCCGGCGTATGCCGGCATAAACTCGCTGATTCTGCTCGATAAGGTCATGGAGCGAATTACAGCGAGCGGCTTTACGGTGTCGAACGCGGATGTTACTATCATCGCGGAGCGCCCGAAGATGCACGAATACATCCCGCAGATGGTGAAAAATCTCGCTGAGAAGCTCAGAATCGACGAATCCCGCGTAAACGTGAAGGCGACCACCGAGGAGGGACTCGGCTTCACCGGCGCGCTCGAGGGCATCGCTGCCCACGCGGTAGTTTTACTGAACGAATAAGGAACCTGACGCATATAATGGTGCAGCCCATCTCGGGCTGCACCATTTTTATAGGGTGAAAAGAATGAGCGATTATCTTATCATCAGCCGCTCGCTGACCTATGCTCAGCGCACCGAAAGGGCGCTGGTCTCCGCGGGCTTCCGGGCGGCGGTAATCAGAACGCCGGAGGAGCGACTGCGCGAGGGCTGCGGCTACTCCGTAAAGCTTATGCGTGCCAGGATTTCCGACGCGCTCGGCGTTCTCTATTCCAAGGGACTTGCGCCGAAACGCGTTTTCGTTTTTGACGGAGGCAAGGTGGGCGAGGAAGTGCGGCTGTGATCTATCTCGACTCTGCCGCAACTACACTGAAGAAGCCGCCGGAGGTAATAAACGCCGCCGCGCAGGCAATATCCTCGCTTGGCTCGCCCGGAAGAGGCGGCCACGATTACGCGATGCGCGCCGCAGAGTGCGCCTATACCTGCCGCGAGCGGGCGGCAAGACTGTTTAACGTCGAAAACCCCGAGAACGTGGTGTTCACAATGAACGCCACACATGCGCTGAACATCGCGATAAATTCCCTTGTAGAGCGCGGAGACAGAGTGCTCATAAGCGCGTGGGAGCATAACGCCGTCCTACGCCCGCTAATCGGAAGGGGCGCAGAAATACTCACTGCCGAAACTGCGCCGTTTGAGGGCGAAAACTGCCTCAATGAATATGAAAGACTGCTGAGAACACATCCGAAATGCGCCGTTCTGAATCACGCCTCCAACGTCACGGGCTCAATTTTGCCGATTTACGAAATCGCGGAGCTGTGCCGAAAATACGGCGTGCCGCTTATCTTGGATGCAAGCCAGTCGGCGGGAAGTGTCAGGATAGATATGGCGGCGCTCGGCGCGGCGTTCATCGCCATGCCGGGACACAAAGGGCTATACGGCCCGCAGGGTACAGGACTTCTCCTCTGCGGCGTAATGCCGAAGCCGCTTCTTCAGGGCGGCAGCGGGTCTGACTCAGCAAGGAGTTCAATGCCGGATTATCTTCCCGACCTGGCGGAGGCGGGAACACACAATATGCCGGGAATAGCGGGGCTTTCCGAGGGGCTGGACTTCGTTCTGAGGCGCGGAGCTGAGAATATCCACGCACACGAGTCGAGCCTTATTCGCCGCGCCGCCGAGGGGCTGCGCGGAAAGGGCGCAAAAGTCTGGCTGTCAGAGGTGCCGGAGCGACAGACGGGCGTGCTGAGCTTCGTTTTTGAGGGCGATGATCCCGAGACCACTGCAGGGCGGTATAACAACAGCGGCTTTGCCCTCAGAGCGGGTCTGCACTGCGCTCCGCTGGCGCATAAATCACTCGGTACTTTTCCGAGCGGTACAGTTCGCCTCAGCGTATCGGCGTTTACAACGAATGATGAAATTGCTGAGTTTCTAAGTGTGTAAAAGTCTACAAAAAACAAAACTCCCGTTGCATAAACGGGAGTTTTGTGCTATAATGCTTTTCTGAATAATAGGGATAAGTATGCCCTAAAATAGTACGGAGGGTACTATGGAGACTTTTCAGCATTATTGGGAGGTGCTGGTAAACTATTTCAGCCAGTTTGCCCAGCTCATCAAGATAACTGATATCATCGATATCGCCATTCTGGCGTTCCTTATATATCAGCTCATCAAATTTGTCCGCAAGACGAATGCAACCGCTGTAATGAAGGGCATAGTTATCCTTGTCGTCGCCCTTTTCCTTTCGGGGATATTCCAGCTCAACGTAATGAATTATCTCCTGAACCGCGCGTTTGAGATGGGCCTCTTTATCCTCGTTATCCTCTTTCAGCCCGAGATCCGCAGAATGCTCGAGCAAGTGGGCAACTCAAAGCTTTCAGACTTTTTCGGCAGGCAGGTGGGACAGAGGAACATTGAGACTGCCATCACTCAGACAGTTCTCGCCTGCACCGATATGAGCATCTCGCGCACCGGCGCTCTCATAGTTTTCGAGCGCGGAATAAACCTCGATAACTACATAAAGACCGGCACGATAGTCGACGCCGCTCCCGCGGCAGAGCTTATAAAGAATATGTTCTTCAATAAGGCGCCCCTGCACGACGGCGCTGTCATAATTCGCGACGGAAGGATCGCCGGAGCGGCCTGCATGCTTCCGCTCAGCGGCAACAATAACATTTCACGCGCCCTCGGAATGCGCCACAGAGCCGGTATCGGAATGAGCGAGCGAAGTGACGCCGTAGTCGTCATAGTTTCCGAGGAGACCGGTGATATTTCCGTCGCTCTCGAGGGCATAATTAAGCGCGGCCTTACGCCTGAATCGCTTGAAAAGGTTCTCAGAAACGAGCTTATGCCCGCTGAGGACGAGGAAAAGACCGTTTGGCAGAAGATTTCTGATTTCTTTGCACCGAAGGCAGGTGAAAAGTAATGCAGCCGACTAAAAATGAAAAAAAAGAAGCGTGGAGCGGCTGGTCGACGGTTGCCTACGTAGCGCTCGCAATCGTCGCGGCAATCACCCTCTGGCTGTATATAACGCTTGTAGAAAACCCTGAAAGCTCCACGAGAGTAACGAATATCCCGATCTCCTTTACGGGAGAGGATGTGCTGCTTGAAAACGAGCTTACCATTACTGATATCAACACAAAGAGTCTCGATATCACCTTCACCGGCCGCTGGAACAACCTCACAAGGCTCACTGACGCGGATATCACCGCCTCGGTCGATCTCAGCGTTATCACCACAGTTCACGAGTCGCGCCCCGGAACGTATCAGCTCAGCTACCGCCTCAATTACAATGGCATCTCGAGCGCGGGAATCACCGCTTCGTCGAAAAGCTACGATTTCGTGACCGTTACGGTCGAGCAGCTTGTCACGCGCGCGGTGCCGGTCAGGGCAACGAACAACGCGACGATAGCCGACGGCTACGCCGCCCAGCCTCTTGAGCTCAGCGTTGATACGATAACGGTATCCGGCACTCAGGCGGATGTCAGCAAGATAAGCTACGCATGGGTCTCCATTGAGCGCGACAACCTCAACAAGACGGTCACCGAGGAGGTAGACATCCAGCTCATGGATGACTCCGGCAGAGTTCTTGACGAGGACGGCTTCATCCTCAGCCAGGAGAGCGTTGTCGTTACGCTTCCGGTGCTTATGGAGAAGGAGCTGCCCATCACCGTCACAACGGTATACGGAAACTCCGCCAACGAGGAGAACACGACGATCACGATCGATCCGCAGACAATAAAGGTCTCCGGCGATCCTGAGGCGCTCAGCACCGTAAATTCCATAAACCTCGGCACGATAAACCTCACAAAGCTCTCCGGCGGCAACACCGAGTCCTTCCCGATAGTGATTCCGGACGGCTGCAACAACCTCTCCGAGACCACGACTGCCACGGTTACGTGGTCGGTCACGGGGCTCTCTACAAAGCGTCTCTCCGCTGCGAAAATCGAGGCTACTAACCTCGCGGACGGCTTCGGCGCGAACATAATCACACAGTCGCTCGATATTCTGCTCCGCGGCAAGGAGCTCAGCCTCAACAGGATCGACGAAAACGACATAACGATAATCGCAGACCTCGCCGATCAGGGCAACACCACCGGTGTTAAATACGTAAATGCGCGCATAGTCATAAACGGCGGCGAAGATATCGACGCCATCGGAGAATACAAGGTCACCGTTGAGGTATATATCCCGACGGCGGCAAGTGAGGAGACAGACCAATGATAAAATCCATGACGGGCTACGGCTCGGCAAAGGGAACCAGCGGAAAGCTGAAAATAACAGTCGAGCTCAGAAGCGTAAATAACCGCTTTCTCGACTGTTCGGTAAGGATACCCAGAGTCTACACGGCGCTGGAGGACATGATTAAGGCACAGGTAGGCAAGAGCATATCCCGCGGCAAGGTCGATGTGTTTGTGACTATCGACTTCTCCGAGGCGGATGATGTCGAGATCGTCGTCAACGAGTCGGTTGCGGATGCTTACGTTAACGCCGTTAAGCGGCTCAGCGAGAAATATTCAATCCCGAACGATATAACGGCACTCTCTCTTGCGAAGATGCAGGACGTGCTCAGCGTTCAGAAGGCGGAGACGGATATGGACGAGCTCGGGCGCGACATATCGGCGATTCTCGCCGAGGCGATAGCCGACTTCGACGCCATGCGTATCCGCGAGGGCGCGAAGATGCGCGAGGACGTTCTGAATCATCTCAGCGAGGTCGAGAGACTCAAAAATCTCGCAGTTGAGCGCAGCCCGAAAACCGTGGCTGAGTACCGTGAGAAGCTCCTCAAGCGTATGCGAGAGGTGCTGGACGGCGCGACGGTCGACGAGAGCAGAATAGTTACCGAGGCGGCGCTGTTTGCCGACAAGACCGCGGTGGACGAGGAGACCGTAAGGCTCACAAGCCACATAAGCCAGCTCAGAAGCTTCATGGAGGCGGCGGAGCCCATCGGCAGAAAGGTCGACTTTCTCGTGCAGGAGTTCAACCGCGAGGCGAATACCATCGGCTCCAAGGGCAACGACGTTGAGATGGCGCGAATCGTAGTTGATCTCAAGAGCGAGATCGAGAAGATCCGCGAGCAGATCCAGAATATCGAATGAAGCTAATTAATATCGGATTTGGCAATATGGTCGCGCGGGAGCGCATAATTGCCGTCATCAGTCCGGATTCCGCTCCCGTAAAGCGCATTATCTCCGATTCCCGCGAACGCGGTGACCTCGTTGACGCGACATACGGGCGCAAAACGCGCTCGGTAATAGTTGCCGACTCGGGTCACGTTATTCTTTCGGCTCTCCAGCCGGATACAGTTACCGCCCGCTGTGAGGGCAAGACAGAAAAAGCACCAGAGGAGGAAGAAGAGGAATGAAGAGAGGACAGATTTTTATCGTCTCCGGCCCGTCCGGAAGCGGCAAATCCACCGTTCTTCACGAGGTTATCAAAAACCGCGGCAGGATGTGGTTCTCGGTCTCCGCAACGACCCGCGCTCCGCGCGCCGGCGAGGAGAACGGGGTAGACTACTTCTTTGTCGAGAAGGATAAATTTTTAAGCATGATCGAGCATGACGAGCTTCTTGAGCACGCGCAGTTTGTAGGCAACTTCTACGGCACGCCGCGCGGGCCGATAGAGGAAAAGCTCAACGAGGGCTATGATGTGGTTCTCGATATCGAGGTTCAGGGCGCGGCGCAGGTAAAGGCAAAGATGCCCGACGCCACCAGCATTTTTATAAAGCCGCCCTCCTTCGAGGTGCTTGAAAAGCGCCTGCGCGGCAGAGGCACCGAGAGCGAGGAGAAGATCGCCGGCCGCCTCGAGAGAGCCATGCAGGAGATAAACGACGCGTATAAATACGACTACGTCGTAACTAACGACTCTGTCGAGCGTGCCGCCGCGGTTTTGCAGTCAATTATGGAAATAATCACCGAAAGGAAATAAATGATATGTTACTCTATCCTACCGTACCCCAGCTTCTTAAGTATGTTGATTCCCGCTATCTTCTTGTTAACGTAATCGCAAAGCGCGCCCGTGAGATCGCTCAGGACGCCGAGGATCACGGCATCATCCTTGACGAAAAGCCCGTGACTCTCGCTTGCCGCGAAATCGCCGCCGGAAAGGTAACGGCTCACATTAATAAGTAATGAAGCGCACCGTAGCGCGCGTCGCCGTCAGCGCGGCGATCTATACGATCGACCGGCCGTACAGCTATATCGTGCCGGAGGAGCTGATTGAGACAGTCTCACCGGGAGTAAGAGTACTCGTGCCGTTCGGCAGGGGAAACAAGCGCTCGGAGGGAGTAGTACTCTCAGTCGGCACAGAGGAGCCGGAAGCGGAGCTGAAAGCGATAGAAGCGCAGCTCGACCCGGAGCCGGTGCTTTCGCAGGAGCAGCTGCAGCTTGCACTTTTTATGCGCGACAGGTTTTTCTGCACGCTCTACGAGGCGGCGCGGGCGATGCTCCCGACCGGAATGTGGCTAAAGGACGGCAAGCGCGGAGTGCGCGACAAGACCGTTAAGTACGTCGCTCTTGCAATCGACGCCGAGGACGCGAGAGGTCTTGCCGAGCAGAAAAGGCGCTCGCGCGCCTCGCAGCAGGCGGAGATACTGAGCCTGCTTGCGCTTATCGGAGAGGCTCCCGTGCCGGAGGTGCTGGCATACACCGGAGCCGGAGCACAGTCGGTAAACAGTTTACATAAAGCTGGGCTTGTCGACATCGAATACCGTGAGGTATTCCGCAGACCGATTGAGAAGTGCGAAGCTGACGCAGAGCCGATAGTTCTGAATCCTGAGCAAAAAGAGGTCTTCGACTCTCTTTCAAAGCTCATCGGTACAGGAAAGCCAGAGGCCGCTCTTCTCTACGGAGTTACCGGCTCAGGGAAAACGTCGGTTTACATAAACTTGGTTAAGGACGCGATTTCAAAGGGCAGGCGGGCGATAGTCCTTGTGCCGGAAATCGCGCTGACGCCGCAGTTTGTGGCGATTTTTTCCTCGCATTTCGGCGAAAGAGTCGCCGTTCTGCACTCCTCGCTCTCAATGGGCGAGCGCTACGACGAGTGGAAGCGTATACGCTCCGGCGACGTCGACGTAGTCATCGGAACGCGAACTGCGGTGCTCTCACCGGTGGATAACATCGGACTCATCGTTATCGATGAGGAGCAGGAGCACACCTATAAATCCGAGCAGAACCCGCGCTATTCCGCGCGCGACGTGGCAAAATACCGCTGCGTCAGGAACGGCGCGCTGCTGCTTCTCGGCTCGGCTACGCCGGCAGTCGAGAGTATGTACGCGGCAAAGTGCGGAAAATATTCGCTTTTTGAGCTGAAAAACCGCTATAACGAGCAGCCGATGCCGAGAGTGCTCATCGCGAATATGCGCGCTGAGCTGAGAGCCGGCAACGGCGGAATATTCAGCAGAGTTCTCCGCGAGGAGATGGAGAAAAATCTCGCGTGCGGCGAGCAGACTATTCTGTTCATAAACCGCCGCGGCGCGTCAGGCGCAGTTATCTGCGGCGAGTGCGGCTACAGCTTCGGGTGCCCGAACTGTTCGGTCACTATGACGTACCACAGCGTTGAAAAGCGGCTCATGTGCCACTACTGCGGACATACTGAGCCATTTACAAATGTCTGCCCCGAGTGCGGCGGTATGCTGAAATTCGTCGGCGCCGGAACGCAGAGGGCGGAGGAGGAGCTTCTCGGAGTTTTCCCCGAGGCGAAGATCCTCCGTATGGACGCCGATAGCGTAATGCGCGCCGGCAGTCACGAAAGGATACTTGAGGAGTTCCGCCGCGACAGAGTGCCGTTTCTGATCGGCACGCAGATGGTCACGAAGGGACTTGACTTTGAAAACGTCACGCTCGTCGGCGTGCTGAGCGCCGATCAGAGCCTATACGCGCCGGACTACCGCGCGCGGGAGAGGGCGTTTTCACTTATGACGCAGGTCGTCGGCCGCTCCGGCAGGGGAAGAAAGGTCGGAAGGGCCGTGATTCAGACTTTCACGCCTGAAAATGAGACAATAACTCTTGCCGCAAAGCAGGATTATATCGGCTTTTACGAGCGAGAGATAGAGCTCAGAAGGCTCGCGCTTTCGCCGCCCATAAGGGAGCTTATAAGCGTTACGGTCTCGGGAATAAAGGAGAACGAGGTGCTCTCGGGCATTCTCAATATTCTCGAATCTCTGCGCCACTACCTCGGTGAGGGCTACGATATTCTCGGCCCGAGCCCTGCGGGGATAGTAAAGGTAAATAACCGCTACCGCTACCGACTTCTGGTTGCGGGTGAGAACAACAGAAAGACCCGCGACGCGGTCGGACATGTTCTGCGGGAGTTTTCTCTGGATAAAAAATACAGGGGTCTGACCGCGTTTGCGGATTCGGACCCGATGCAATAAGGAGTAAGATATGGCAATTCGCAAGATCCGCGAGGAGGGCGACGCTCTCCTTCTTAAAAAGAGCCGCCCGGTGACAGATTTCAACGACAGGCTCCATATTCTGCTGGACGATATGCGCGAGACGCTTCTTGAGGCTGACGGAGTCGGTCTCGCCGCACCGCAGGTCGGTGTTCTTCGCCGAGCTGTTATAGTCATGGACACTTCACTTGAGGACAAAGAGCCGGAGGAGCAGATAATCGAGCTCATAAACCCCGAAATCATTGAATCTGACGGCGAGCAGAGGGGACCGGAGGGCTGCCTCTCCGTACCCGGCGTGTACGGACTTGTGGAGCGCCCGAATCACGTCAAGGTCAGGGCACAGGATCGCTTCGGCAACTGGTTTGAAGCTGAGGGTACGGGACTCACCGCCCGCTGCTTCTGCCACGAGATCGATCACCTCGACGGTCATCTCTTCACCGAGAGAAGCGAGAAGATACTCTCCGATGAGGAGCTTGAAGAATATTACGGAAGAAAAGATGAAGACTAAGGTATTTTTCATGGGTACGCCGGACTTTGCGGCGGCATCCCTTAAGGCGCTTATAGAGGATAGTGGAATCGAGGTCGTCGGCGCGTTCACGCAGCCGGATAAGCCCGTCGGAAGAAAGCAAATTCTCGAGGCGCCGCCGGTAAAAAAGCTCTGCCTTGAGCATAATATACCCGTATGGCAGCCGAAAAAGCTGCGCGACGGCACCGCGCTCGATATTATAAAGGAGTGCGCGCCGGATCTTATTGCAGTCGTCGCCTACGGGCGCATACTGCCGGACGATATTCTCGCTTACCCGCGCCTCGGCTCGATCAATATCCACGGCTCGCTGCTTCCGAAGTACCGCGGCGCCGCTCCCATCCAGTGGGCGGTCATAAACGGCGAACGCGAAACCGGCGTTACGGCGATGTTCATGGCGTCCGAGCTCGACGCCGGAGATATGATCGCCGAGAAGAGAACTGAGATACTTCCGGGCGAGACCGCGGGAGAGCTGTTCGAGCGTCTTGCGCCCATCGGAGCTGAGCTTCTTACCGAGACAGTCCACGCTCTTGCAGCCGGAACGGCGACGAGAGTGCCGCAGGATCATAAAAAGGCGACCTTTGCTCCTCCGCTTACGAAGGAGCAGGCGAAGATAGATTTCTCCGACCCGGCTCAGAGCATCGTTTCAAAGGTGCTGGGGCTTAACCCGTGGCCGGTTGCGGAGTTTGAGCTGAACGGGCAGAGAATAAAGGCTTACTGCGCTGAGGTTTCGGCTGAGAGCGCAAAGAAGCCGACTGTTACTAAGAAGGGACTCCTGATGCCCGCGGGCGAAGGAACGGTGCTTTTCACAGAGATTCAGGCGCCTGGCGGCAAGCGAATGAGAGCCGCCGATTATTTCAGGGGTCACCCGCTATGCTGAACGCTAGAGAGGCGGCGCTCGAGGCGCTTTTAGCCTATCGCAGGCGCGGCGCAAGGCCGGAGATGGTAGTCTCCGGCGCCGACACCTCTGAAAAGGATTTAGCGCTTGCGACGAATATCGTACTCGGAGTTCTGCAGAATGAATACTACCTCGATTACTGCATCGAGGCGGCGGCAGGGCGAAAAATTAGCCGGCTTGAGCCGAGCGTTGCGGAGATCCTGCGCGTCGGCGCATACCAGATACTCTTCCTCACGCGCGTTCCGAAGAGCGCGGCGGTGGATGAAAGCGTAAAATTATGTAAACAGCACTCGAAGAATGCATCGGGACTTGTAAACGCTGTTTTGAGAAACTTAAAAGCCGGGAAAACCGACGATCTGAGCATAAAATACAGTCATCCGCGCTGGCTCGTCGATGAACTCACCCGCGAATACGGCGAGGAAAAAGCGGAAAGAATACTGTATTATGACAACCAGCCGAGAAAAACAACGCTGATTGCAAACCCGCTGAGAAGCGCTGATCTGTCCGCACTGGAGCGCCATCCGGAGCTCAATAACGCGTACCTGTACTCCGGCTCGGTCGAGAGCCTTGAGGCGTTCAGGCTTGGCGCGGTCTATGCGCAGGATATGAGCGCGTACCTTGCCGCGGCGGAGGCAGACCCCAAACCGGGCGATACGGTGCTCGACGCGTGCGCCGCGCCGGGCGGAAAGAGCTTTGCCTGCGCGGGACTTATGAAAAACGCGGGCAAAATATACTCCCGCGACATTCACGAAAAGAAGCTTCGTCTTATTAAGAGCGGCGCAGAGCGGCTCGGGATAGATATTATCGAGACCGAAGCCTTTGACGCCTCGAAGCCGGACGAGAGGCTGAGAGAGAAATGCGACGTCGTAATCTGCGATGTGCCCTGCTCCGGAATGGGCGTGATCGCGAAGAAGCCGGAGATACGCTACAAGCCCGAGAGCGAGCTTGCGAGACTGCCGGAGGTGCAATTAAGGATACTTTCGGCGCAGTCCGAGGCGGTCAGAAACGGCGGCGCGCTTATTTACTCCACCTGCACTGTCCTCTCAAGGGAAAACGGCGAGGTAGTGAATAAATTCCTCGAAAATCACGGGGATTTTGAGAAAATTACAGAGAAAACCATACTTCCAAGCGAAAATTGCGATGGGTTTTATATATGCAGAATGAGGAAAAAATCGACATAAAGAGCCTTACGCTCGATGAGCTCTCGGCGTATCTCAAGGAGATGGGGGAGCCGGGCTTTCGCGCAAAGCAGGTTTATAAATGGCTCTGGACTGGTATAGAGAGCTTTGATGAGATGCTGAACATACCGAAGGCTCTCAGAGAGAAGCTCGGCGAGAGGTTTTACATCTCTTACCCGAAAGTTCTCCGCAAGCAGGAGAGCGCGCTTGACGGCACAGTGAAGTACCTCTGGGAGCTTATGGACGGCAACGCGGTAGAAACTGTCGTCATGCGCTATAACCACGGCAACACCGTGTGCGTATCAAGTCAGGTCGGCTGCCGCATGGGATGTGCCTTCTGCGCCTCGACGATAGGCGGCAAGGTGCGCGACCTCTCAGCCGGAGAGATACTCGACCAGGTAATGTTCTCCGAGAAGGATTCGGGGCTGAAAATCTCGAACATCGTTATGATGGGCATCGGCGAGCCGCTCGACAACTACGACAACGTGATGCGTTTTCTGCGGCTCGTTAACGATCCTGAGTGCCTCAATATCGGGATGCGGCATATCTCGCTCTCGACCTGCGGCAGAACCGAGGGGATAGACCGCCTCGCCGGGGAGGATCTTCAGCTTACGCTGTCCGTTTCGCTGCACGCGCCGGACGATGAGACGAGAAACAAAATAATGCCGGTAAACCGCGCCTACGGAGTCGAAAAGCTCATGGACTCGGTGCGCCGCTATTACGATAAGACCGGGCGCAGAATAAGCTTTGAGTACGCGATGATTGACGGCGTGAACGATACGCACGAGCATGCTGAGCGGCTTGCCTCGCTCATTGCGGGCATGGGCGCGCACGTTAATCTCATTCCGCTCAACGAGGTGGAGGAATCGAAGCTCCACCCGTCAACAAAGGAGCATCTTAAAGAGTTTATTTCGATACTTGAGTCGCGGGGAGTGAACGTAACGGTCAGAAGAAAGCTCGGGCCGGACATAAACGCCTCCTGCGGACAGCTCAGAAGAAAGACGATAAAGGAAGCAAGGTGACATAATGGAGTTTTGGGGTATAACCGACAGAGGAAAGGTAAGACGCGACAATCAGGACGCATATTATATATCTGAGTCCGAGCCGAGGGTGCTCCTCGTCTGCGACGGAATGGGCGGAGCCAAGGGCGGCGCCGTCGCCTCCGACCTCGCGATAAAGACCTTTCGCACAGCGATAAGCGATAAGCTTCGCGCGGATATGCAGCCGAACGAGGCTGCCGATGTTCTGCACGACGCCGCGAGAATGGCGAACACCGCCGTATACGAGCTGAGCCTTGCCGACGAGCACCTGAGCGGCATGGGAACGACGCTTGTCGGAGCGGTTGTGTGCGGCGAGAGCGCGGTCGTTATCAACGTGGGCGACAGCAGATGCTACAAGCTCCACAACGGAGGCATCCGGCAGGTCACCAAGGATCACTCGCTTGTTGAGAACATGATCGACCGCGGTGAGATCACCCGCGCCGAGAGTTACAGTCACCCGAACAGAAACCTCATAACGAGGGCTGTCGGCACGATGGCTGAGGTCGAGAGCGATATCTTTACGGAGAAGCTCACCTCCGGCGACGCGCTCCTTCTTTGTTCAGACGGACTTTCAAACATTGTGACGGAGCATGAGATGCTCAGAATGGCGTCAGCCGAGCCGGATAAGGCGGCAAACGACCTTCTCAGGCTTGCGCTTGACAGAGGCGCTCCGGACAACGTTACGGTAGTTATCCTTCGCAAATAACGGTCACTGGGAGAATAATCAATGGACGACAATTATGTTGGAAAATTTTTAGATCAGCGCTATGAGATACTTGAACGCATCGGAATGGGCGGAATGGCGGTCGTTTACAAGGGACTTGACCATCGCCTCAACCGCCTTGTCGCGATAAAGATTCTCAAGGCCGATCTTGCGCAAAATGACGAGCTCAGAAGGCGCTTCCATGCGGAAGGGCAGGCGGTAGCTATGCTCTCGCACCCGAACATCGTCGCAGTTTACGACGTTAACCGCAAGGATAACCTCGACTATATCGTTATGGAGCTCATAGAGGGTATCACCCTGAAGCAGTACATAAACCGCAAGGGGATCCTCAACTGGAAAGAGGCGCTGCACTTCTCGTCGCAGATCGCGAAGGCACTGGGTCACGCCCACTCCAGAGGCATAGTTCACAGAGACATAAAGCCGCAGAACATCATGGTTCTGAAGGACGGCTCCGTCAAGGTCGCTGACTTCGGCATAGCGCGCCTGCTCGCGACGCAGAACACGCTGACGCAGGAGGCGCTCGGCTCTGTTCACTATATCTCGCCGGAGCAGGCGAAGGGGCAGCAGGTCGACGCGCGAAGCGATATATATTCTCTCGGCGTAGTCATGTACGAAATGATGACGAGCCGCCTGCCCTTTGAGGGCGAGAGCGCAGTCGCGATAGCCATTCAGCATATTTCATCGGTTCCGCTGCAGCCGCGTGAGATAAATCCCGATATTCCGAAGGGGCTCGCGCAGATCACCATGCACGCCATGGAGCCGAATCTCGACCTCAGATACAAGACTGCAGACGAGCTTCTGCGCGACCTCGAGGAGTTCAGAAAGAATCCGTCGGTCGAGTTCACCTATTCAAACGTTCCCGGCGAGGATACCGACGTAGACGGCAGCCATATCGTTCCCGGCACAAAGAACTCCTCCAACGTCAAGCGCGGCACCGGCAACGCGATCACGCGCGACCATACCTCAAAGGATGATTACCGCAAAAACCGCAGAAAATCCGGTACTACCGCTATGCTCGTGGGTCTTTTCCTCGTGCTCGTTCTCGTGATAGGCATAGGCGTTTACGTCTGGCGCAGCTTTGGAAAGGATATTTTCAATCCCTCCGAGGAGAGGATTCAGGTGCCGAACTTTGTCGATTCCGTTGTCGACGACGTAATTAATAACCCCGAGAACAGCGCCTTCAGCTTCACCATCCGCGAAACCGAGAGCGAGACCGTTCCCGCCGGCGTCATAATCAGCCAGGATCCTAAGGCGGACAGAGCGGTCACGCCGTCGGAGGAGGGCATCAGCGTTGTTCTGACGGTTTCCACCGGCCCGAGAGTTGTGACCATGCCGGATATCATAAACAAGGACTACCGCGAGGCAAGAAATATCCTTGAAAACCTCCAGATGGATCTCGATATTGTCCTGCAGGAGGAGCCCGACGAGTCGATCACAGTCGGCTACGTCATGGAACAGTTCCCGGCAGAAGGAACTCAGCTCACCCGCAACTACACCGTTTATATCACCTATTCCTCCGGCCCGGCGATTAGCTACGTCGAGGTGCCGGATATCGTAAACGCGCCGGAGAGGCAGGCTCAGACCACCCTTGAGAGCTATGACCTCACCCCGAACCCCGAGTACGTCTACTCCGACGAGTACGACGTCGGCTACGTTATATATCAGTCCCTGCCCGCGGGCGAGAGCGTTCCGATCCACACGAGAATTACCTATCAGGTATCCATGGGCAAGGAGCCTGAGCCGACTCCCACACCGACGCCGACGCCGACTCCGACCCCGCAGCCGGATTCCGGTACAACTACTGGCGAGGATGATACCGATACCGGCAGAACGAGCTCATCCTCCGCAAACCTCGTGGCTAACGGATAATGGCAGAGGGAATAATCTATAAGGCTCTGAGCGGCTTTTACTACGTCAAAAGCGGCGAGGGCACTACGGAGTGCCGCGCAAGGGGCAAATTCCGCCACGAGGGACAGACGCCACTTGTGGGGGACAGAGTTGAATATGACCCGAGCGGCAAGATGGTAGTGGAGATCATGGAGCGGAAAAACGCCTTTATGCGCCCTCCGGTGGCAAACCTCGATATTATCGTGATCGTCGCGTCGAGGGCTGTCCCGGTGACAGATCCGTTCCTGATTGATAAGATGACCGCCATCGCGGAGCATAACGGTGTTGAGCCGGTGATAGTTTTCAACAAAACCGACCTCGAAGATCCTTCTGAGCTGAAGGCGGTCTATGACCGCGCTGGCTTCCGCACCTGCCTCACAAGCTGCGAGACGGGCGAGGGGATAGATGAGCTCAAGGAGCTGCTGCGAGGCAAGGTCGCCGCCTTTACCGGAAACTCCGGAGTCGGCAAATCGAGCCTTCTGAATGCACTCGATAAGCGCTTTGCGATTGAGACCGGCGAGGTGAGCGAGAAGCTCGGGCGCGGCAGGCACACAACGCGCCACGTTGAGCTTTTCGATACGGATTTTGGCGCGATAATCGCTGACACTCCGGGCTTTTCGAGCTTTGAAACCGAGTCCGGCGAGCTTGACGATCCGGCGGCGCTTGAAAAGGCGTTCCGCGACTTTAGACCGTATATCGAAGCGTGCCGCTTTATCGGCTGCGCGCATACGAAGGAGTCCGGCTGCGCCGTCATAGACGCCGTCAGAGCCGGGAAAATCGAAAAAAGCCGCCACGAGAGCTATGTCCGCCTTTACGAGAAACTCAATGAGGTGCCTCAGTGGCAGCGCAGCAAGAGAAAAAAGTGAAGCTTGCCCCGTTTGCCGAGTGCAGATGGGGCATTTTTCATAAAATAAATTGCCCTGAGTGGGTTAAATAAATCACATTGATGTATTGCAAGAAAAAACATTTTGTGCTATATTGTATCTATGAAAGTTTGGGTCAAAAACCCTTACAATATTAGGGAGGTCAATTTATGGCACAGTTAACCACTAACAAGGCCGTTCTCTCTTGGATCGACGAGATGGCCGCAATGACTCAGCCCGACAAGATCGTCTGGATCGACGGCTCCGAGGAGCAGCTCGAGGGTCTCCGTCAGGAGGCTTACAAGACCGGCGAGCTTATCAAGCTTAACGAGAAGGAGCTTCCCGGCTGCGTATATCACCGCTCTGCTCTTAACGACGTAGCGCGTGTTGAAGGCCGCACCTTCATCTGCTGCGAGAAGAAAGAGGACGCAGGTCCCACCAATAACTGGATGGATCCTCAGGAGATGTATGCAAAGCTCCGCGAGATCTACAAGGGAAGCATGAAGGGCCGTACTATGTACGTCATTCCCTACTCCATGTCCATCATCGGTTCTCCCTTCGCCAAGTACGGCGTTGAGCTTACCGACTCCATCTACGTTGTAGTCTCCATGGCTATCATGACCCGTATGGGCAAGGCCGTTTTCGATGCTCTCGGAGACAGCCCCGACTTCATCAAGGGTCTCCACGCCAAGGCTGACCTCGACGAGGAGAAGCGCTACATCGTTCACTTCCCGCAGGACAACACCATCTGGTCTGTCAACTCCGGCTACGGCGGAAACGTCCTTCTCGGCAAGAAGTGCTTCGCACTCCGCATCGCCTCCAACCTCGGCCGTCGTGAGGGCTGGATGGCTGAGCATATGCTCATCCTCGGCGTTGAGAATCCTCAGGGCGAGGTTCGCTACATCACCGGCGCGTTCCCCTCTGCCTGCGGCAAGACCAACCTCGCAATGATCATCCCGCCCGAGAGCTATCAGAAGAAGGGCTGGAAGTGCTGGACAGTCGGCGACGATATCGCTTGGATCCGCCCGGGTCCTGACGGACGCCTCTGGGCAGTCAACCCCGAGAACGGCTTCTTCGGCGTTGCGCCCGGCACCAGCATGAAGTCCAACCCCAACGCAATGCTCTCCACCAAGAAGAACACCATCTTCACCAACGTCGTCCTCAAGCCGGACGGAACCGTCTGGTGGGAGGGTATGGACAAGAATCCTCCCGAGGGAGCTCTCAACTGGAAGGGCGAGCCGTGGGATCCGAAGGATGGCACCAAGGGCGCTCATCCCAACTCCCGCTTCACCGCTCCCGCAGTGAACTGCCCCTGCCTCTCCAAGGAGTACAATAACCCCAACGGCGTTCCCATCAGCGCTATGCTCTTCGGCGGCCGCCGTGCTAAGTGCGCTCCGCTCGTATATCAGTCCCGTGACTGGAACCATGGCGTATTCGTTGGCGCAACCGTTGCCTCCGAGACCACCGCTGCCGCTACCGGCGCTGTCGGCGTAGTCCGCCGCGATCCTATGAGCATGCGTCCGTTCATCGGCTACCATGTCGCTGACTATTGGCAGCACTGGATCGATATGGGCAAGTCCGTTCCCAACCTTCCGAAGATCTTCCACGTCAACTGGTTCCGTACCGATGACAACGGCAACTTCATGTGGCCGGGCTTCGGCGACAATATGCGCGTTGTCGAGTGGATCCTCAAGCGCTGCTTCGACGAGGTCGACGCAGTCGAGACTCCGATCGGCTACCTTCCCAAGCCCGAGGACATCAACCTCGAGGGCATTGAGGACGAGGTCAGCCCCGAGACCCTCAAGGAGCTCCTTACCGTTGATAAGGAGGTCTGGAAGCAGGAGGCTGCCTCCATCGAGGAGTGGTTCAATCAGGTCGGCGAGGGCAAGCTCCCGAAGGAGCTCGCAGAGAACCTCGAGACTCTCAAGAAGAACCTCCAGTAATTGAAGAAACTAAAAATCCCGCGGGCTTTCCCGCGGGATTTTCAATGCGTCGACAAAGTCTCCGCATCGAACATATTTTGCGCACTCTGAGCGCAAAATATGACGCCTGCGGGCGGGCTTTGCGACGTGAAGGGGCCTCTTGGCCGGCCCCTTCACAGATCCCCGCCTCCTTTATCCAACGCTTTTTCCATTTTGTCTACAGTCTAAAAATCCCGCGGGCTTTCCCGCGGGATTTTTGCTCTTATTTGACAAAATTGCGCCTATGTGGTACACTTACCGGGCTTGGAGGTGATCAAAACGAGCAGACGTGCGAAAACAATAATCTTTCTTTCGGCGGCGATCGTACTTGCCGTCGTAATTGCCGCGTTCGTTTTTCTGAGAACCTTCGACTTGGAATACAACCCCGACGCGCGCGACTACGTTATCTTCGACGGCGACAAGGTCATCGCGCTCTCAGACTGCGTGGGCGGCGCTGAAGAGGCGATAGAGCGCGCAAAGATAAACGTCGGCAATGCGGATATAGAGATAACCGACGAGGCGGACGCGACTATCATCACCGTCGAGCGCTATCCCGCGGTGCTCGTCTTCTGCGACGGGGAGGAGACGCTCGTTTCAATGAAGAATGCGACCGTCGGCGAGGTTATTGAGCGCCTCGGCATAACGCTCGCGGATATTGACACGCTGAACTACGCCGCTGACGAGCCGATTGCCGACGGAATGAAGATAAAGGTCGGCAGAGTAACGATAAGCGACCGCTCGGTTGACGAGGAAATACCGTTTGAAACGCTCTATGAGAACGATTCGAGCATCGAAAAGGGCAAGGTAGTGCTAAAAACCGAGGGCAAGACCGGCGTTCTTACAACGACCTACCGATATACATATGAAAACGGACTTCTCGTCGCCTTCGAGGTGCTCTCCCGCGAGGTGACAACGGAAAAGACGGACGAGGTCTACTCCGTCGGCACGAAGGAGCCGCCGAAGCCCGCTAAAACCTCGTCGTCCGGCAAAACAAACACATCGTCATCGTCCGGCAAGACAAATACATCATCCGGCAAGACGAATACCTCTTCAAGCTCGTCAAGCGGCAAATCCACCGCCTCTAATCCTTCGGTCTCCACCTCGGGTACCGGCTCGTCGAGCGCGAAGGACGGCGTTCACTCCGTTACCTGCACCGTTGACACCGACGCAAAGACTATAACTACGGCGGACGGGACAGTCTACAACTACTCAAAGGCGATTTCGATGACCGCAACGGCGTATTCCTACGACTCGAATCCCGCGATGAACGTAACCTCCTCCGGAGTTCCGGTGCAGGTCGGCGTAGTTGCGGCGCTTCCGAAAACGCTTCCACAGGGGACGAAGGTCTACATCGTCGGTGCGAGCGGAACGTGGGAATACGGCTTTGCGACAGTCGGCGACAAGCCCGGCAGTGATATAATCGACCTCTTTATGGAGACGGAAAAGCAGTGCAATAATTTCGGCGTTCGCAGCGCCACGGTGTACATTGTGGGGTAATATATGGAGCTGACAAATATAAACGACCTGCGCGCTCTGCTCGGAAGCCACGGCTTTCACTTCTCAAAGGCGATGGGTCAGAACTTTCTCATAGAGGCGTGGGTGCCGGAGCGGATAGCCGAGGAGTCCGGCGCGGATGAACACAGCGCAATGCTCGAGATAGGCCCAGGAGTGGGGTGCCTTACGCGCGAGCTGGCTCTTCGTGCCGCGATGGTAAAGAGCGTGGAGCTTGATAAGCGCCTTCTTCCGGTGCTCGCGGAGACTGTCGGCGCCTTTGACAACGTCGAAATAATCCCGGGCGATATTATGAAGCTCGACTTAAATTCGATAGATTTCGGCTCTCTCACGCCGCGCGTGTGCGCGAATCTGCCGTATAATATCACAACTCCGGTTATTACGAAGCTCCTCGAGAGCGGTATTTTCGCCTCGCTCACCGTTATGGTGCAGCGCGAGGTCGCGGACAGAATAACCGCGAAGCCCGGCTCGGGCGAGTACGGCGCTTTCACAGTCCTCTGCGATTACTATGCCGAGACGAGGAAGCTCTTCAACGTGCCGTCAAGCTGCTTTGAGCCGCGGCCGAAGGTCGAGAGCGCCGTTGTCCGGCTCGATGCGCGCCGCTATGACCTTAAATGCGATGAGGCGCTCTTCTGGAAAATCGTGCGCGGGGCGTTCAATCAGCGGAGAAAAACGCTCGTCAACGCGCTTTCCTCGGCGCTTCCGAATCCAAAGGACGAGATAGCCGCGGCGATAGAGGGCGCGGGACTCAGCCCGACGGTGCGCGGCGAGGCGCTCGGAATAGCCGAGTTTGAGGAGATAGCAAAAAGACTTTAACATATACCGCCGTACCCGGCGGTATTTTTATGCTCGACAATAATTGACTTTCTATGCGTGATATAGTAAAATAAATGTTCACAATCATAGAATACAAGGAATCAGAATATGCTCAAGAGATACATCGGCTCAAAGGAATTCTACAAGATGGTCATGGCGGTCGCCGTGCCGATAATGATACAGAATTTCATAACAAACTTTGTCGGAATGCTCGACAATATCATGGTCGGGCAGGTCGGAACTGCGCAGATGAGCGGCGTTTCGATAGTCAACAACATTCTGTTTATCTTCTACCTATGCATCTTCGGCGCGACGAGCGGCGCGGGGATCTTCACCGCGCAGTTTTTCGGCGCGGGCAACTCCGACGGTGTGCGCCATACAGTGCGCTACAAAAACTACATAAGCCTCGGCATCGTAGTTGCCGGAACCGCGATTCTCATGCTCTTCGGCTCGACGTTCATCGGGCTGTTTCTTACGGGTGAGGACGCCGCCGGGGAGGCGCATCTCTACCTCAGCTACGGCGAGAGCTATCTTTCGGTAATGCTCTGGGGAATGCTGCCCTTCGCGCTCTCGAACGTCTATTCGAGCACGATGCGCGAGTGCGGAGAGACGGTAATTCCAATGGCTGCGGGCATCGCCGCTGTCGTTGTCAACCTCTTTTTCAACTGGGTGCTGATCTTCGGAAACCTCGGCGCGCCTGAGATGGGCATCGTCGGCGCGGCGGTGGCGACTGTAATAAGCCGCTTTGTCGAGCTTGCGATATGCGTAGTCTACTGCCACACTCACTCGAAGCGCTTCCACTTCGTGCAGGGGCTCTACGCCTCCTTTGCCATTCCGAGGGAGCTATTCGGCAAAATAACATTCAAGAGCCTGCCGCTCCTCGCAAACGAGGCGCTCTGGAGCGTAGGTATAACGACCCTCAGCCTGTGTTACAGCTTCAAGGGACTGAACGTAGTTCCGGCAATAAATATCTCCAACACCATCACGAACACGATGATGGTTTCGCTGCTCGCTATGGGCAACGCGGTCGGAATTATCATCGGTCAGCGCCTCGGCGCGGGCAGGCCCGCAGACGAGGTCGTGGACTATGTCCGCAAGCTGATTGCGTTCACCGTGAGTTTTACACTCATTTTCTCCGTTTTGCAGATCGTTATTTCCGGATTTTTCCCTGAGCTTTACAATACCACCGAGGAAGTAAAGCACCTCGCGTCGATGTTCATTATCGTTGCGGCGGTGTCGCTTCCGGCGAGGGCGTTTACAAACGCGAGCTACTTTACGCTCAGAGCGGGCGGCAAAACCCTCGTTACGTTCCTCTTCGACTCGTGCTTTGTGTGGGTAGTGCTCGTGCCGCTGGCGTTCTGCCTATGCAGCTTCACAGCGCTCAACATTGTCATAATCTATGCTGTTGTCGAGGGTATGGAGTTCGTTAAGTGCATTCTCGGCTACTATATGCTGAGAGGCAGAAAGTGGATAAACAGAATCGTAGTATAATGAAAGCGTGATTTAGATGGATATAATCGTACTATGCGGCGGGCTCAGCATGGAGCGCGACGTCAGCATAAAATCCGGTGCGTGCATAGCCGAGGCACTGAGAGAAAAGGGACACAGAGTTGTCCTTGTTGACAGCTTCTTCGGCTATGAGGGAGCGTATGATGACCCAAAGGACATTTTCACCCTGCCTCAGCCGCCCATCGGGGGAGAAATTACCGCTGAGGTGCCGGATATAGCGGCGGTAAAGGCGAGAAGAGCGCAGAAAAACGACTCGCGCATCGGCGATAACCTCATGGAGATCTGCCGCGCCGCCGACCTCGTTTTCCTCGGACTTCACGGTGCCGACGGCGAGGACGGAAGGCTCCAGGCGGCGTTCGATATCGCGGGAGTGAAGTACACCGGCTCGGGATACCTCGGCTCTGCTGCGGCGATGAACAAGGAGTGCGCCAAGCGCCTCATGGCGGCAAACGGTATCCGCGTCGCCGAGGGCAAGGTAATAAATATTCACGACGAGGACAAGAGCGCGCCGTGCCTGCCCTGCGTTGTGAAGCCTAAATCCAACGGCTCCTCCGTCGGAACGAGCATCGCGCATACAGTGGATGAGTTTCGCACCGCACTCGAGCTCTGCTGGAAATATGAGGACGACGCCCTCTGCGAGCGATATATTAAGGGTCGCGAGATTGACGTCGGAGTAATCGCGGGCAAGGCTTTGCCTCCGATAGAGATTTGTCCCAAGGGCTCGTTTTTCGACTATGAGCACAAGTATCAGAGCGGCATGACCGATGAGATATGCCCCGTCGATATAGAAAAGAGCGTAATTGATGAGCTTATGAGAACTGCCGAGAGAGTGTACAATGCGCTCTTTCTGGAGGTCTACGCCCGTATGGATTTCATAGTTGAGGGTGCGACGGGCGATATATACTGCCTCGAGGCAAATACACTTCCCGGCATGACGCCGGCTTCGCTTCTTCCCAAGGAGGCGAGGGAGGCGGGCATAGAGTATGCCGACCTGTGCGATACCATCGCGCGCGAGAGCCTTAAAAAATACTGATCCGGAGGCGCAGCTATGAAAATGAAACCGATAACGCTTGAAAAGCTCGCCGAGATAACCGGCGGCGTTTACGTCGGCGCGGCGCTCAGGAAGTATGAGCGCATTGAATCCGTAACCATGGACTCCCGCGCGGTCGAGCGCGGAAGCCTCTTTGTTTGCATAAAGGGTGCGCGGGTTGACGGCCACGACTTTGCAAAGACCGCCGGAGATAACGGCGCGGTCTGCCGCCTCTGTGAGCGACCGCTCGACGACGACTATCCCTACGTCCTTGTTTCCGACGCGAAAGCGGCGCTGCGAGCGCTTGCGGAGTGGTACAGAAAGCAGTTCACCATCCCTGTTGTCGCCATAATCGGCTCTGTCGGCAAGACCACTGCGAAGGAGATGGTCGCCGCAGTCCTCGGCAGAGAAAAGCTTGTCCTCAAGACCGAGGCAAACCTCAATAATGAGCTCGGCGTTCCGCTTACGCTTCTCAAAATGCGCGAGGAGCACGAGGCGGCGGTAGTCGAGATGGGCATATCCGACTTCGGCGAGATGAGCGTGCTTGCGAAGATGGTGCGCCCCGACATAGTGGTATTTACCTCGGTCGGCTACTGCCACCTTGAGAATCTCGGTTCGCTCGACGGCGTTCTTAAGGCGAAGAGCGAGGTGTTCGAATATATGGCTGAGGACGCCGTCGCCGTACTGAACGGCGACGATGACAAGCTCGCGTCGCTCGATCCCGGAATAAACGTAATTCGATACGGAGTGGGGGAGGAGTGTGACGTCAGAGCTGAAAATATCGAAAATCTCGGTTTCCAGGGCGTTTCCTGCGACATAAGGTGGGGGAACACCGCCATATTCACGCTCATTCCCGCGTTCGGCACGCACATCGTCTACGGCGCGCTTGCCGCGGCAGCGGTGGGAAAGACTCTCGGAGTCTCCGCAGAGAATATCATGCGCGGCATCGCGGATTACCGCCCGGTGGGAAGCCGTGCCAACGTTATTGATACCGGAAAAATAACCATAATCGACGATTGCTACAACGCAAATCCCAATTCCATGGCGGCGGCGATACGCTCGCTTTCGAGCATTAACGCGCTCACCGGTAAGACCGGCAAGCGCATTGCTATTCTCGGAGATATGAAGGAGCTCGGGCGCGACAGCGGCGAGCTGCACCTCGAAATGGGTGAGGAGGCGGCGAGAGTTCACCTGGACCTCGTCGTCGCAATCGGCCCGGAGGCAAAAAGAATTGCGGAGGGGATGAAGAACGGCGGCGGTAATGCCGTCTGGCTCAGCGATAAATCGAAGCTCTTTCCGGCGTTTGAGAAGATCATAAGCCGCGGGGACGTCGTGCTCGTCAAGGCGAGCCACTCGATGGGCTTCGACGAGATAACAGAGAGGCTCAAGAGACTGTGAGGCTAAGCTACACAGCCCTCAAGAAGGACGCGGAGAGGAAGATCTACGGCATACTGCGCGGGGAGCTGAAGCTCTCCGCCGCGATCATACGCCGCCTCAAAAACGCGAAAGCGATATATCTTAACGGCGAGCCGGCCTATGCTACGGTGCGCGTGAAGCCCGGCGACGTTGTCGAGACGGAGATACTCTCTGCCGAGCGTGAGCCGGATCTTCTTCCGGAGGACGGCGAGATCGCGATACTGATGGAAACGCAGCAGTTTATCGCCGTGGACAAGCCGGCGGGGCAGATAGTCCACCCATCATGCGCCAGACCCACAGGTTCGCTTGCAAACTTCGTCGCGGGCTATTTCAAGCGGAGCGGACAGGAGTGCGCCTGCCACGTCGTCAACCGCCTCGACCGCGACACCTCGGGAATCGTGATCTTCGCAAAGAGCGCGCACTGGAAAACCCTTCTGTGCGATGAATTGAAGCGCGAGGAAGCGGTCAAGGAGTACGAAGCCGTTGTGTTTGGCAGAATGCCGGAGCCCTCTGGGGTCATCGACCTGCCTATACGCCGCGCCGAGCCGCAGATGATGCGGAGAATCGTATCAGAGGACGGCAAGAGGGCGATAACTGAGTACGAAGTAATCGAGACCGGCGAGCGAATACAGCGCGTGCGTTACCGCCTGAGAACCGGCAGAACGCATCAGATAAGGGTGCATTCGAGCTTTCTCGGCGCGCCGCTCGTGGGCGACAGGCTCTACGGAACGCCGGAGAGCATAGCTTTTTCCGAGGAAAAAGGGATAAACGAGCATATTCTCCGGTGCCTGAGAATGGAATTTTCATTTCTCGGCGAAAAAATCAAAATAAATGCTTGCAAAATGCGAGAGGCTGTGATATACTAACTCTCGCTCAGTTAAGAAAGTAAGAAAGAGGTGAGCTTAATGAAGGAAGGAATCCATCCTAACTACGAGCAGACGACTATCAGATGCGCCTGCGGTGAGGTTATCGAGACGGGCAGCACAAAGAAGGATATCAAGGTTGAAATCTGCTCTAAGTGTCACCCCTTCTACACCGGCAAGCAGAAGCTGGTCGATACCAGCGGCCGTGTTGATAAGTTCAACAAGAAGTTCGGACTTAAGTAAAAACCGAAATAAAAAAGCGCCCTCAACAGAGGGTGCTTTTTTGTTTACTTCATCCAGCTCCACAGACCCTTGCTTTCGCGGCTCTCGACTATTTTTGATGCACGGGTCAGCATTATCGCAGCCTCCGCGCGGGTGAGAAAACCGGCGGAGCAGGGGATATCCACGCTCTTGAGGTCGCTGACGCTCGTCTGAGCCCAGACGGGAACGGCGTCGTCCTCAATAACGGCGGTCTCGGTTATGCCGAGGGCATTGTCGAGAATCACCGCAGCCTCATAGCTCGTTACAGCGTCGCCGGAACGGAAAACGGCGGCGCCGTTTTCATTTATCGAGCCTCGCACGATGCCGCCGATGACCGCGGCGGAGACGTAAGGTTTGACCCAGACGGGAATGGCGTCGTCGTCGGAGAAGCCGGTGCGTGAAACGGCTATATTCGCGTCAAGACCGCAGATATCCATGCACATAGCCAGAAATTCGCCGCGGCTGACAGTCTCATTCGGACGGAAAACGTACTTGCCGCCGACCATCTCACCGAGAAAAACGCCCTTTTCGGCGAGGAACACCGCCTCGTAGCTCGAAACATCGGAATAGGTGACCTTCGTCTGCTGCTTCTTTATTTCAACAGTGACGGTCGCCTCGGCGGAAACGCCGCCCTTCGAGTCGATGGCGACGTACTTGAAGCTGTCCCTGCCGCTCTTATTCTCCTTCGGCGAGTAGGTGAACGTGTCGCCGTCGACGGTAACGGTACCCTTCTTCGGTTCGACGGAGACTTTGTAGGTCACGCTGTCGCCCTCTGGGTCGTGAGCGCGGAACGTGCTCTCGAGATTAATGCCCCTATAAGTTTCAATGCTAAGATTCTCCGCCACCGGCGCGGCATTCTTAGCAGTAACCGAAACAGTAAGATAGTCAGCCGCAAATGCCGGAATCGAGAGAAAAAGGCACAGCGCGAGAAGTGCGGACAGAACGATACGCAAGCTTTTCATAAAAAACCTCCTATGGAATTGTGA
Organism: Oscillospiraceae bacterium; assembly: GCA_017439425.1. GTDB lineage: Bacteria > Bacillota > Clostridia > Oscillospirales > Oscillospiraceae > RUG626. The sequence goes on along the minus strand of JAFSJE010000089.1, from coordinate 10,032 downwards.
TTTAGGGAAGCTCTGATTAAATCCGACTTTGGCGTTTTGCGGTTCTTTTCCGCCGGAATTAATCAGACCTTCCATAGCATTTCCCACAAATTGCGAATTATCAAAACTTTTTGTGAATAACCTTTACCAAAAGGAGGTAAATGCCATGACCTATGAAGGAAAAACTACGCGCCGCCGCAGAAAGAAGCCGCAGGGCGGGGGCGGCATCGCGATACTTGTTCTCGCGTGGATAATCTTCGCCGTCGCAGGTGCTGCGTATCTCAGACCCGACCTCTTTGAAGGGCTCGACTACCACGCCGCCGTCGAAACCCTCGGCTCGGCGTTCAGAAGCGCTATCGGTGCTTGACGATCTTTTCTTCGCCGTCCTTGCGGCGGCAGTGCATGAACTTGGGCATATCGCGGCGATCTACGCCCTCGGCGGCAGGGTGGAGCGCTTCACCGCCGATATCGGCGGGCTGAATATCCGCTACTGCGGCGGCTTTTCTCCGGCGCAGGACGCGCTTATCGCGCTCTCGGGGCCGGCGATGAACCTCATAACGGCGGTAATAAGCGCAATTTTCGGCTTTTTCGGCGGGTATTTCATCGGAATAAATCTTGTTTTCTGCATTTTCAACCTTATTCCCATATCTATCCTCGACGGCGGCAGGATAGTCGCGCCATACCTCGGACGCAGGGCACTCTACCTCGACATCGTGCTGATTACTGCGCTCTTTATCCTCGGTCTGCTCGTCTGGCGCGCGGCAGGTAATCCGACAATGGTCATCGCCTCCTTCATGATGCTCTTTCTCTGCTTGCAAAATGGTCGCTATTAGTGTAAAATAAATCTATTACACATAAAGAGGAGCTTTGCATTGAACGAGAAGCTTGAGCGCATCCTGCAAAGGGTGCAAAAGCCGTCGCGCTACACCGGCGGCGAATATAACGAGATAATAAAGGAAAAATCCGAGGTCGATTTCCGATTTGCCTTCTGCTTTCCGGATACCTATGAGATCGGAATGTCAAACCTCGGCGTGCGCATACTCTACGGTGCGCTGAACGCCATGCCGGGAGTTTGGTGCGAGCGCGTTTTCGCGCCCTGGGGCGATATGGAGGACGAGATGCGAAAGGCGGGTATTCCGCTCTATGCGCTCGAATCCGGCGACCCTGTCAGGGACTTCGACGTTGTGGCGTTTTCGCTCGGCTACGAGATGGCCTACACCTCCGTCCTTGACCTATTAGACCTCGCCGGCCTGCCCATACATTCCTCCGAGCGAACATCGCTCACGCCGATAGTCATGGCGGGCGGCACAAGCTGCATAAACGCCGAGCCGATGACGGATTACATCGACCTTTTCCTTATCGGCGAGGGCGAGGAGCTCGACTGCGAGGTGGTGGAGCTTTTGCGCAAGGCCAAGCGCGAGGGCTGGACTAAGGCTCAGTATCTCACCGAGGCGGCGAAAATCGAGGGCGTCTACGTTCCCTCGCTCTATAACGTGACATACAACGAGGACGGCACAGTGGCCGCCATCGAGGGAAAAAAGGTGCGCAAGCGCGTTATCGAAAACCTCGACGAGGCGTATTACCCCGCAAAGACCATCGTGCCGAGCACCGAAATAATCCACGACCGCGTGGTGCTGGAGGTCATGCGCGGCTGCATCCGCGGCTGCCGCTTCTGTCAGGCGGGCTATGCCTATCGCCCTGTGCGCCGCAGGAGCGCAGACAAGCTCCTTGAGATCGCTAAAGAGAGCCTCATCGACTCGGGCTACGAGGAAATAACGCTCTCGTCGCTCTCAACCTCGGATTTCAAGGGGCTCGGCGAGCTTGCGGACGGACTTCTTGACTTCTGCGAGCCGAGGATGATAAGCCTCTCACTGCCGTCGCTCAGAGCGGATAACTTCTCTATGGATCTCATGGAGAGAGTTCAGAAGGTACGCAAGACCGGACTTACCTTCGCGCCCGAGGCGGGCAGTCAGCGCCTCAGGGATGTAATAAACAAGAATGTCAGAGAAGAGGATCTCCTCCACTCGTGCGCCATAGCCTTTGCCGGCGGCTGGTCGACACTGAAGCTCTACTTCATGCTCGGACTTCCGACTGAAACCGACGAGGATGTGCTTGCGATAGCCGACCTTGCCCACAAGGTGCAGGAGTGCTGGTATGAGAATACCCGCAATCGCGCACGGGGACTGAAAATCACCGTCTCCACCTCGCTTTTCGTGCCGAAGCCACACACGCCGTTCCAGTGGGAGCCGCAGATCGACTCTGAGACGTATCAGCACCGCGTGGGAATACTGAAAGAAGCTCTCAAAAAGGTCAGAAGCGTGACTTACAACTGGCACAACACCGAAATATCACTCATCGAGGCGGTACTATCCCGCGGCGACAGAAGGCTTGGCCCTGTTATCGAGGAGGTCTGGCGCAGCGGAGGGCGGCTCGAGGCGTGGAGCGAATATTTCTCGCTCGAGCGCTGGCTTGAGGCGATGGAGAAGTTCGGACTGAGCCCGGATTTCTACGCCTTCCGCAACAGAAAGTCGGACGAGGTGCTGCCGTGGGATATGATTGACCTGGGTGTAAATAAGAAGTACCTCGCAAGAGAGCGCGAGCAGGCGTATAAGGGCGTTATCACGCCGGACTGCCGCGTAAAATGCACCGGCTGCGGCGCTAACTGCCTCTTAAAGGAGCGTGACTGCGATGAGTAGGATCATTTTCAGAAAAGAGGGGAGAGCAAAGTACATCTCTCACCTCGACCTTATGCGAACGATGCAGCGCGTTTTCATCAGAGCGGGCGTTCAGATAAAGCACACCGAGGGCTTTAACCCCCACCCGTACATGGCGTTCGCCCTGCCGCTTTCTGTCGGTATGGAGTCAGACTATGAAATCCTCGACTTCAAGCTCACCGGCGGCGCGGCTCTCGAGGAGCTTCCGGAGCTTATAACGCGTTTCTCACCCGAGGGAATAACCGTCCTCGAGGCGTATGAGGAGGAGCGCAAGCTGAGAGATATGGCGTTTCTGCGCGTCTCAATAAGGCTCATCTACGATAACGGCGTCCCTGAGGGCGCGGCGGACAAGCTCCGCGAGCTTTACACACGCCCTGAGCTTGTGGTTGAGAAGTTTTCAAAGGGCAAGATGAAATCTGAGGACATTGCGCCGATGATCGCCGAGGCGGCCTTTACTGAGGAAGATGGCGGGATAATCGTCGATGCGCTCCTCTCCGCACAGACTCCGGCACTCTCCCCTAACACCTTTCTCAACGCGATAGATACCTATATGCCCGAGCTGAAACCCGATTTTGTCCGCGTGAGGAGAAAAATGCTGTACGATAAGGACAAAAAGGTGTTCAGATAATAAAGAAATATAAAAAATCGCTTGACAATTTTCACTGCTTCACTTATAATACTTTAGCGCAACTATGGAAGGAAAAGTGCTATGAAGCTTGATCTTCGCAGTATAATTGATAGCGATGGTTCTCGTCTGCCGTTCCGCTTTGAGGTGGACGACAGTGAGTTCGACTTCGATACGGTGACTGAATTTACCTCTCCCGTTATCTGCGAGGGAAGCGTCGAAAACCACGCCGGTGCGCTCAGCGCCGTCGGATCGGTCAAGGCGAGCTTCAGCTGCGTTTGCGCCCGATGCCTCAAGGCGCTTGAAAAAAGCGTTTCCATTCCTTTTACAGCGTATCTCGCTGAGGAGCTTCAGGACGAGGATTCTGAAGATTATTACCTCATAGAGGGCGAAAATGTCGATATCGGCGAAGTCGCCCGTGACGCGCTTGTGCTGAATATGCCCACGCGGTTCCTCTGCGATGAGGATTGCAAGGGCCTATGTCCCAAGTGCGGCAAAAACTTAAACGAAGGCCCCTGCGATTGCGGGGAAGACCAGGACCCCAGGTTGGCTGCGTTAGCACAGCTCCTGGAGAACTAAATTTATCAGGAGGTGTCATCATGGCAGTACCGAAGGGGAAAGTATCCAAGGCAAGGAGAGACAAGAGACGCGGCGGCAACTGGAAGCTTAAGGTTCCCGGTCTTGTTCCCTGCCCCAAGTGCGGAGAGCTTAACCTGCCCCACAGAGCTTGCAGAGCCTGCGGCAGCTACAACGGCCGTGAAGTCGTTGCTGTAGAAGCGAAGTAAAGAAAAGCACAGAAGGATATCGAGCGGCGGGTATTGTTTACCCGCCGTTTTGCCTTAGAAAGGGGGATTTACCGTTGAAAAACAGAATAAGCGCGGTAAGGCCCCATGCGCCCGCGTATCTCGCGGGAATCCGCGCGGGCGACAGACTTATCGCCATCGGCGGCAGGGAGATCCACGACATCCTCGACTATATGTACTACGGCTACGAGGACGACGCGATTTTTACCGTTGAGCATCCGGACGGCACGAGCGAGGATTTCGAGGTCAGAAAGGACTTCGGACAGGACGCCGGACTCGACTTTGAGGAATACCTCATGGACAAGGCGAGGAGCTGCGCCAATAACTGCATTTTCTGCTTTGTAGATCAGCTCCCGGAGGGAATGCGCGATACGCTCTATTTCAAGGACGACGACGTGCGCCTGAGCTTCCTCACCGGGTCGTACATCACGCTCACAAATATGGGCGAGCGCGAAATACAGCGCATAATCGACCTCAAAATCAGCCCGATAAACGTATCAATTCACACGATGAACAAGAATCTGCGCTGCATGATGCTCGGCAACAAAAACGCCGGAAAGGGCGTCGATATCGTCCGCAGGCTCGCGGAGAACAATATCGAAATGAACTGCCAGATCGTCTGCTGCCCGGAGATCAACGACGGCGACGAGCTTCTTTATACGATGCGCGAGCTCGGCGCGCTCTATCCGAGCGTCAATTCCTGCTCGGTAATTCCGGTGGGACTGACAAAATTCCGCGAGGGGCTGTATCCCTTGAAGCCATTTACGCCCGAGCACGCCGCAGAAACGCTCGCGCTTGTCGAAAAATTCGGCGACGAGTGTATAGAAAAGTGCGGATCGAGGATATTCTATCCATCGGATGAGTTCTACCTCAAGGCAGGGCGCGAGATGCCGGAGGAGGACTTCTATGAGGGCTATCCGCAGCTTGAAAACGGCGTCGGGCTTATTCGCCTCATGATGACCGAGTTTCAGGAGGCGGTGGACTACTGTGAGGACAAGCCCAAGTGTACGCCGTTTTCTATGGCAACGGGCTGCGCCTCGAGCTTTATGCTGCGCGAGCTTTTGAGAATCGCGCAGACAAAGTGGCCGGAGATAAACGGCCGCGTCTATGAAATCAAAAACGACTTTTTCGGTCACAGCATCGACGTTGCCGGGCTGATTACGGGGCGCGACCTCATAAATCAGCTCAAGGGCAAAGAGCTGGGCGAAAGAGTTTACATAACTAATCGTATGCTGAAGGATGGCGAGGAGATATTCCTCGATGATATAACGCTCTCAGAGGCTTCGGAGGCGCTCGGTGTGCCGATTGTTCCGCTCGCGGGCTCCGGCGACGCAGTTCTCAGCGCTATGATGGAATAAGCTATGATGGATTAAGTGGAGGGAAACAAATGAAACCCCTTGTTGCAATAGTAGGCAGACCGAACGTCGGCAAAAGTCTGCTTTTTAACCGCCTTGCCGGAAAGAGGCTCAGCATCGTTGAGGACACCCCCGGCGTCACCCGGGACAGGCTCTATGCCGAGTGCGAGTGGGCGGGCAGAACCTTCGATATAGTAGACACCGGCGGCATCGAGCCAAACACCGACAACGAAATATTAGCGTTTATGCGCTCTCAGGCGATGATGGCGGTCGAGACTGCCGACGTCATAGTTTTCGTCGGGGATATCACCACCGGCGTGACGGCGTCAGATAAGGACGTGGCGGCGATGCTTCTGCGGAGCGGGAAGCCTGTAGTGTTGGCGGTGAACAAAATGGACTCCATCGGCACCGTCGACCCGGAGATCTACGAGTTCTACGCTCTCGGTCTCGGCGACCCCATTGCCGTATCTGCGGTACACGGTCACGGCACCGGCGACCTTCTCGACGAGTGCATGAAGTATTTTCCGCCGGAGACCGAGATCACCCCGGATGAGGGCACCATCTCCATCGCAGTAATCGGCAAGCCGAACGTCGGAAAATCGAGTATCATTAACCGCATCCTCGGCGAGGAGCGCGTTATAGTTTCAGATGTTGCCGGAACTACGCGCGATGCGGTGGACACGCCGTTTGAGAACGAGCACGGCAAGTATCTGCTTATCGACACCGCCGGTATGCGAAAAAAGAGCCGCGTTGACGATAAAATTGAGAAATACTCCGTCCTGCGCGCGCAGAACGCTATCGAGCGCAGCGACGTCTGCCTCATAATGATCGACGGGCGCGACGGCGTTACCGAGCAGGATACAAAGGTCGCAGGCATGGCGCACGAGGCCGGCAAGGCGAGCGTTATTGTTGTGAACAAATGGGATCTTGTCGAAAAGGACGATAAGACGATGGACAAGATGCGCGAGAAGATCCGCGTCGACCTCGGCTTTATGCAGTACGCGCCCATCGTGTTTGTCTCCGCGCTGACAGGTCAGAGAGTTGACAGAATCTTTGAATTTGTGAATTATGTAAATGAGCAGAGCGCGACGAGAATCACCACCGGAATGCTCAACAACGTCCTTGCAGATGCGCAGGCGCGTGTTCAGCCGCCCACGGACAAGGGCAAGCGCCTCAAGATATACTACATGACTCAGATCGGCGTAAAGCCTCCGCACTTCGTCATCTTCTGCAACGATGCGGAGCTGTTCCACTTCTCTTATCAGCGCTACCTTGAAAATCAGATCCGCGCGACCTTCGGGCTCGAGGGCACGCCGATCAGAATAACTATCCGCCAGAAGGGTGACGAAGCGTGAGCAAAAACAGTGCTTCCGGCGAGCTTTTTGATGCGATAAAGGCGAAAATCAGCAGATTTGACGCGGTTGTTTTCTCTTCCGCGCTGGTTATGGCGCTCCTTACGCATCTATATATGTTCACAAACAAGCTTATAAACCACGATGACATCGACGGGCTTTTCAGCAATCTCAGCTTCGGGCTCAGCTCGGGAAGATGGCTGCTCTACCCGATAAGCAAGCTCTCGGCGGGCTTTTCGAGTCCATGGCTGAACGGACTTCTCGGAGTTCTGTTTCTTGCCCTCGCGATACTCTTTACAGTAAAGGCGCTCGGAATAAAAAATTATCTCCCCGCGCTCACGGCTTCGCTTACGCTTGCCGCATGGCCGGTCGTCGCCTCGACTTACAGCTATATGTTCTGCTCGTACCAGTACCTTGTGAGCCTTGCTCTCGCCTCGATCGGCGCGTGGCTCATACTGCGCGGAGATATTAAGAGCCTTGTTGCGGGCGGTATTTCGATCGCTCTCGGCATGGGGTGCTATCAGACGTATTTCGGCTACGCCGCAGCGCTCTGCGTTCTCGGGCATATCCTCGGAATGTGCGAGCTTAGATGGGGTGAGGACGCAAAAAAGGCGCTGTTTGCCGCTCTTAAGAGCGTTGCCGCGCTTGCGGGCGCGATGGTAAGCTACTTCATAGTTCTGCGCGTATCGCTCTTCGTGACCGGCACCGCACTCACGGACTATCAGGGCATAAGCGGTATGGGGAACGTCGGAGCTGCCGAGCTTGTGCAGAGGATGCTCGGCGCCTATCGGAGCTTTTTTGATTTCTACAAAAATCCGTACGGTATTTTCCACAACGTGCTGATTATTCTCGCGGCGCTGAGCATTGCCTCGCTCGCAATCTACGCGGTGTGGTGCGTGATTTCACGCAAAATCTATAAAAAAGCGGGGCTTTTAGCCCTTATTATCGCGGCCGTGCTCGTTTTGCCTCTTTCTGTCGCGCTTATTTACGTCATGACCGGCGGAGAGGTGCATTTTGTAATGATGTACTCCTTCGTGCTTCCGCTTATTCAGCCGGCGGTCATTGCGGACAGAATAGATTGCTCCGCCAAGCGCGCCGTGAGCCTCGTACTCTGCGCGGCGCTCCTCTGCGTGAGCCTCGCCTCAGGCTATGAGGGCGTGCTCATAACGAACAGAGCGTATCTTCTGCTCGATCTGCAGGAAAAGAATACATCGGAGTACTTTACCGTTCTCAGAACAAAAATCGAGCTGTGCGAGGGCTACACGCAGTCTACGCCTGTGGCGCTTTTCGGGCGCTTTTCACAGCCGAATTACCTGCCGGATCCTCACATGACGGGCTTCCTCTTCGGAGATTACGCGCTGAATATGTATTCTTACTGGGCGTATCTTCAGTATTTCCACGGCTTTTCGATGCAGTACGCAGACGCGCAGGCGCGGGATGCGATACTCTCGAGCGAGGAATACGCCGAGATGCCGGTCTACCCCGCGGAGGGCTCGATAAGAAATATCGGCGGCGTTATCGCCGTAAAACTTGGGGAGGAGTAATGCCTTGCTAAGCGTTGTTATACCCTCGTATAACGAGGAGAAGATGATACCGGTCACCGCGGAAACCCTTGGAAGCATACTCGGCGGCGCCGGAATTGAATATGAGCTCGTTTTTGTGGACGACGGCTCGAAGGACGGCACATGGAGCGCAATCTGCGCCGCATCAGAGAAGGACGGCGGCGTTGTAGGACTGCATTTTTCCCGCAACTTCGGCAAGGAGGCGGCGATGTTCGCCGGACTTGAACGGGCGAGGGGAGACTGCGTTGCGGTCATCGACTGCGACCTTCAGCACCCGCCGGAGAAGCTCTGTGAGATGTACGCCCTCTGGAAGGACGGCTATGAGGTTGTCGAGGGCGTCAAGGAGGACAGAGGCAGGGAATCCGGACTGCACCGCTTCGCCGCGAATTCGTTTTACGGCATAATCTCCGGGCTTACCGGTATGGATATGGCAAACGCCTCGGACTTCAAGCTGCTCGACAGAAAGGTTGTCGATACGCTCAATAAAATGCCGGAGCGCAGCGTATTCTTCCGCGCGCTGAGCCATTGGGTCGGCTTTAAGACTGCGTCCGTCAGCTACTGCGTGCGCGAGAGGACGGCGGGAGAGTCGAAGTGGTCGACAAAGGCGCTCATAAAATACGCGCTGACGAATATTTCCTCGTTCTCAGCGGCGCCTCTCCAGCTTGTTACGTGGCTCGGCGTGGCGTTTCTTGTCTTTGCACTCGTGCTCGGTGTGCAGACCATCGTGCGCTATGTCGGCGGAAACGCGCTCGAGGGATTTACAACGGTCATTCTGCTGATCCTTATCTCAGCCGGACTCATCATGGTGTCGCTCGGCATAATAGGCTTCTATATCGCCAAGATATACGATGAGATAAAGGGCAGACCGAGATATATAATCAGCGAAGAGAGAAGGAAGAGATAAGATGGATGAACCCCGCATTTACCCATATCTTGAAAAGCTTGTGCCGAAGCCGCTGAGGCCGCTGACGTATAAATACCGTCAGTTTCTGAGCTACGCCTTTTTCGGCTGCCTCACAACGGCGGTAAATTTCATAATCTACTATCCGCTGAGCCTTGTGCTTCCGTATCTCGTCGTAAATCCTATCGCGTGGTTTGGTACGGTGGTGTTTTCGTTCTGTGTAAACAAGGCGTTCGTTTTCTCGTCTGCTTCGTGGGACGTAAAAACGGTGCTTCCTGAGTTTCTCAGCTTTGCGGGCGGAAGAGTTCTCTCACTTTTTATGGAGGAGGGAATACTCTGGGTCGGCACCGAAATCCTTGGAATTCACCACGGCATAACAAAGGCCGCCGCGGCGGTGCTCGTCGCGTTTGTCAACTACTTCTTTGCGAAGCTTCTTGTGTTCAAAAAGAAGGAAAATAAATAAAAAAATCCCTCATCCGGTTTGGATGAGGGATAATTCTTTTTGGCGAGATCAGACAGCGCGCTGCACTTTTCCGCTGCGGAGGCATCTTGTGCAGACGTAAACGTGACGGGGAGAGCCGTTCACAACAGCCTTGACACGCTTGACATTGGCCTTCCAGGTTCTGTTAGATCTCCTGTGAGAGTGGCTGACCTGAATGCCGAACGCCACGTCCTTGCCGCAAAATTCACACTTTGCCATTTCACGCACCTCCTCTTAAAATCTACCATTTAACCATCGCG
>JAFSJE010000014.1 GCA_017439425.1 Oscillospiraceae bacterium | reverse complement strand
TTTGCCGCCCTCTCCGGCCGAGGCAGTTATCTTGTATGTGCTGACGATGTTAGTGGTGTAGAAACCGCCGCCGCTTTGAGGCTTGCTCGTATCGCCGTAGTAATAGCCGCCGTCTTCAGCCTCTTCATCGTCGCCGGTGTAATTGTACTTGGCTCGTGTTGCCTGGGCTGCGTCGTGGGCAGCAAGCATCTGAGCTTGCGCCGCCTCTGCCGCCGCAGTATTGCCGGAAGCCACCGCCGCTTTGTAGGCGTCCTGAGCCGCAGCATACTGCTGCTTTGACGCTTCAAGATCACGCTGAAGCTGTCGTGCCTGAGAGTTAGTCAGACCGAGAAGCTCTTTCGCAACCGCCGCTTCTGCCGCAGCAGTATTCTTAGCGTTGTCTGTGCCGTAGTTGCCGGAGCTGGATACCTGAGATGCGGCATTATTGTAGCTCGTCTGGAGACCTTCGTTAGTGCCGCCGGCGGATTTATACGCCGAGATTGACGAATCACTGTACGATGTACTGGAGCTTGAGGATACGCTGCCGCTTGAGGACGTATTGGAGTATGTTACAGTATTCGTCTTGCCGTTCTGCGAGCTTGAAGAGGATATTGTGCCTCCGGAGGACGTGCTAATATTCCACGTTCCCGAAGCTGCATCAAACGAAGCATTACCGCTGCCGCCAGCCGCCTGCTGCGCAAGCGCCACATTAGCGGCGTGAAGCGCCTCGCAGGTTGCAGTGTCTCCTGCCGCGTGAGCAATATGCCACGCCGCTGAGTTAGCCGCCATCTGTTCTGCTACCGACAGAGCAAATGCGGAAAAACTAAGTGCGGCGATCATCATGACCGCCGCACAGAGTGTGGAAATTATTCTTTTGTTCATTGGGTGCCTCCCATCTTAATATGCTGCTCCTGCAGGTACGATGGTGTGTACGTTTACGGTATAGCCGGACTGAGTATTCATGTGAACGTCAACGGGGATGTACATATCCACGCCGGTGTAGAGCTGAGTGAAGCCGAGTTCCACGAGCTTCGCAGTCTCATATCCCTCAAGCTTGGTCGGCTTCACGTTGAGACGTACTTTAGCGATTCCTCTCACTGCTGTCGTAAGTCTGTCCATACTGTCAGACTGGTAAATGCAGCTCGAATCGGTGATGAGCTCGATTGTAAGGCGCTCGGAGTTGTAGTTTACGCAATTCTTTGCCTCGTTCACCACCGCAGCGTAGAAGTCATCGGCATTGTCGAAGCTGACTGTCTTCCCGCCCATATAGTATGTGCCGAAGCGGTTGAGCGCATAGAGGTGCTCACAGGCGTTTGCGTAATCGGTGAATGAGTCTCTGTCTGTTCCGTAGAAGAACGCGAGAGTGCTGGAGTTATATCTCTCTTTAGCTTCCTCGTAGCCGATTGCATACTCAGGCTGAGTATAAGGAAGGGCGCGGAGCGTGGCGATTTCATCGGCAGAGAGTGTGTCGCAGTAGATTCCTACAACCTTGTAGGTACCGCTGTAATCCACATAAGCGCCGAGTGCTTCGGCGACGAAGCGGATCGGTACGAAGGTGCGATTCTCCTTGAGCGTTGCCGCGGTGTCCATTTTTACGATCTCGGTTTTGCCGTTCTTAATCACTCTTAGGTCTGTGCTTCCGATAGGTATCTCAACTCTTATGCCGTTCTTCTCAGAGACGGCGCACTGAAGCTTTCCGTCCCAACTCACCTCAGCGCCGAGCGCCTCAGCAACAAAGCGGACGGGGATCATCGTTCTGCTGTCTGAGTTGACATAGGGCTGTGCGTCGGGGAAGGTCACGACCCTGCCGTTGACGCGGATGGTGAGGTCGTTTGCCGCGCCTGCGGAGAACGCTCCAAGAGCGAAGATCATACTGAGCGCAAGCACGATTGCAAGGATTTTTCTTGTGGTTTTCATGGTTTTTCCTCCTTCTTGGTAAACGGTGATTAAATCTGCAAGAGCGAATTGCGAGGGATTTTGTGCTGCAATGAAGACGAGAAATCGCAGGAATACTTTGTGTATTTCAAGATTTCGAGGCTAAATTGCGGTGCAAAAGAACCGCAAGGCGCCGAAGCAGCATTTAGTCAGCGTTTACCTAATTTTTTGTTAAACAGGACGATACCACACAAGCTTTCATAAGTCTATTAGAATTAACTGAAGTATAGCAGAAAGAATATATGCCGGGCAAATGTACGAGCAAAGCGGGATATGACGGCTGAGCTTCTCTTTCATAATAAGCGCTACTGCTATCGCCGCAACGTCTGTAATGAGCATAGAGCTCATAGTTGCTGTTACGCCAGCCGAAAAGGTAAGCGCGCAGAGAAGCTTGAAATCTCCTCCGGGCAGCTCAGACTTCGTGAGCTTGGTGCTGAGAACGAGCACTCCCGCGATGATGAGCATCGCGATCAGTCTATACAGTATGGTATCCCAGCAGAGTAAGCCCGAAGCGAAGAGCACAATGGGAACGATGTTCGGTATCTCTCGCCTCTTAAAGTCTGTCACGCCGCCGTAGATGAGGGCGGCTGAGTTAATGAGCATATTAATGTAAGTCATAGTTAGTCGCCCTCACTTTGAAGCCAAAGGATAACGCTGTATTGCCGTACTGAGAAAAGAGCGTCGGGAAGGTTATCCTCCCCTTCACAGTCATCGTCGGCGGTGTTTCCGTCGCAGTAATCTCGGTTATGGTGACGGTGTAGCTGTCCGGCATATCTGCCGAGATAAATGCCCTCACGCTCGTCTTTGCTCCCGAGGTATTGAGCTTCAGTATCTTGTCTTTACGGT
>JAFSJE010000088.1 GCA_017439425.1 Oscillospiraceae bacterium | reverse complement strand
TGTCCAGGTCAAGAATGATTCAAAACATCATTTCACTTATTAACGAAGGTGCTATTACTCTTGACGATCTGTCAGATTTCAGCGATGAGTTGAGGGAAAATGTTCAAGATATTATCGCCGCCAATGAAGCGTATAAAGAATACATCGCAAACCTGCAGCAGAGCAGAGCATTCAGCGAATTAAAAGAAGAGCTCAACCTATAACCCTTCCTCCAGTCTCGATTGGATAAGCCCTTCGCGGGAGTTTGAAATCTTTGCAGCAAGCTCATCGAGCCAACCGACAGTTTCATTTATCTCGCTCTGCTTTTCAGCATAGTAATAGCCGTCCTCACTCGCGCAGATACGGATGTCCGTCCTGCCTGAGCTTAAATATTCTGCGGCGGAGCGCTCTGCCGGTCATAGAAAAGCGCCGTTCCAGCTCTTTGCTGTGAACGGCGTTCTGTTCATATGACGGTCTTGTCTTTATTATGGTCGTGCCAAAGCAGATAAATCCTGATATATTTTTCCATATTTTTTGCAAAATATACTGACAAGCACGAAAAAACAATAAAAATACTACAAACTCAAAGCGAGCGCAAAAATCGGCGGGTCTGAGGTGACCCGCCGATTTAAGTTATTCGCTTTTTGAGGTTGAAACGTAGCTCATAAAGCCGCGCACGCGCTGGAGAAAGCTGTGGTAGAGATTTTCCTCTATCGTATCGCCCTTCAGCTCGCCCGTTGAAACCGCCCAGCTCTGGTATTCGCTCTCTATGTAGTCGATTCTGAACTGCGTTTCCGTAGTCCAGCTCGGCGTTTCAAAGCTCGCGCTGACCGCGCCGCCCATCTGAAGCGAGCCGTCGACCGCTGTGAGAGGATAGTAGTTGAGGGAATTTGATATCACGGTTCCCTCGTGCAGGTAAATATCTTCGCCGTCGCTCACAAAATCTCCGACAAGGCGCGTATTTTCGCCCATGCCCTCGCCCCAGTCGAAGGATTCGGAGTACACGCCGCTCACCGGCTCGCCGAACTGTGCGTAATAGCTCGGAACGCGAAGCTCTCCCGCGAAGAATACGATGTGCGATTCGCTGTCGCTGACAATTATGCCGCTTGTGCCGGTAAAGAGCGCGGAGGCGTCGGCGGCGTAGGTCACGCAGGAATTATAGTCAGTTGCGTACAGCTTTATCGCCTCGCCGGAGGAGGGCGTTTCGTCAAGCTCACCGTTTACATACCACGCACTTTGGAAATCCTCGGCAAAGCCATCGCCCTTTACAGCCTTGACGGCTGCGTCGAGCGCGGATTTGAACGCGCCGTAGTTAGTATTGTCGCCCTCGGCGGTGAGAACGCGCGCGGCGGCGATGAGATCGTCCATCGCGCTCTTAACGCTGTCCGTAAGCGTGCGCTCGGGCTTTGAAGGCGTACTCTCAGAAGGGGCGTAGTCGTCGGGAGCAAGAAAACCCGTATCCGTGAACCAGGTGAACATCAGAGCTTCACTCAGTGAGCCGCCGCGGGCGGGAATAGAGAGACCCTCGGGCGGATTAATATCAAGCCACCATTCGCCTCGCTTGTCGTCCTCTTGGACGAAAGCACTGTAAACGGAGTCGTCAAATTTGAGATAACCGTTGTGTACCTCGCCCTCAAAGTAGAAGTCTCCACTGTTAAATGAAACGGTGCCGTTATAGAGAAAGTGGCTCTTATGAGTATAGTCATAATTAGCCTCAACGATATAATCACCGACTAATTTGTTTTCAAAATTACTGCCTTTACTACAGTAAACTCCGTGAATCGGAGATCGACCATAGTCGCCCATAACGCCGCGGAAGGATTGCGTATAGCCGTCAGGGAAGTGTTGCACATTAAGGCTTTCAACACCGTCTTTGCCATCCCTACCGTTTGCAAGATAGATTACTTCATAATCAAAGAGCTTCATTACGGGGTGATTTCCCGGCTCGCTCTCAAATGAAGCGCCGTCGTACCAGAAGCCCGGGAGGTTTTCTGCCCACCAGCTTGCCGCCTCTTTATACTCCGGCGTGCTCATCTCGGCGACGAAGGCGTCGTCATCCGCGCCGGACTGCGCGAGGGCGAACACGCGGTCAAATACCTCGCGGTATTTATCGGGAACGGCAATATCTGCCTCCTCGACGGGCGCGCCCATAATGTGATAGCTGAAGCACGCAGCCTCCTGCAGTGCGGTGTGGTAGAAGCTCGCCTCCTCACTGCCGCGCCACGCAGACGTCCACACCCTGCCCTCAGCGCTGAAAAGAGCTGCTGAGCCGCTTTTTTCGAGGGTTACTGTGCCGCCGCCGTCAAGAATGCCGTCCTTTACCTCAACGGAGGGCGCGGAGGGGGCAAATCTCAGCGCAGCGACGCCGTTTTCAAGATAGCAGGGCAGCACGTAATACCAGCCGAGGGCGCTTGCATATTCCGCATCCTCAACAAGAACGTAGTCGCCGAGGAGAGTTACCTCTGGGGTGGAGCCCTCGTAGACGGTGTAGCTTCCGTAGGTCGGGGATAGCCTGCCTGCCTCCGCGTCAATGTGCGCGCCGCCGCTGTATGCGCGGGTGACGCTGCCCGCCGTGCCGTAGACGCCGGTCTGGACACAGCGTATCTCACCGCCGTCAGTTGAAACGATCCCGCCCGCCTTTTCGAGATACACAAGGCTCATAACGGACTCCTCCTCAAGCCCGAGATGGAGCGCGTGATCGGAATCGAGCGGGGAGGGCTGCCCGGAATAGAGCATTCCCCTCGAGTAGTACATATCTTCATAGCCCATCGCGGCGAGATATTTTGCGATGTTGTAACAGGTTTCGCCGTTAAGCTCGCGCGAGATCGCAAAATCCTCGGCGCCGTCAGAGCATAGCGAGATAAGATAATCGAGATATTCGGCGTACTCTTCAGGTATCGCTATTCCGGCGCTCTCGATAACGCTCACGATGGGCGCAAGCCCGAGAAAATCGCCGAGGTAGTCTATTCCGAGACTGTTTCCGACGACTACCACCGCCATCGCCGCCGATACAGCCTGCACAAGAGCGCGGTTTTTCGCACTCGAGCGGCGCGGCGGCTCCTTTTCTGCGCTCTTCGGCGGGGGAGCATGATTGAATTCGTCGCGCCGCACTTCCTCCGGCGGTGAGACGTTAAACTCAAGGTCGGTCATATTCACTTACCCTGGTGGACTACGACCTGCGTGAACGGAATTTCAACGCCCGCCTTGTCAAAGCCGAGCTTATACTCGCGGTTCATGAGGCGCTGAGCGGAGAATACGCTCTTCTCGTCCACCTCCGCCACGATGCGCAGGGTTACGGAGCTCGCGTCGAGGCTCTGAACGCCGAGATACTTCGGCTTCGAGGCGAAGGTCTCGGGGTACTTCTTCACAAGCTCGTCGCTGATCTTGTCAACCACCTTCTCCGCGTTCTCGATGCTCTCGCCGTAGCCGATCGGCATATCGCATACGGCGCGGGAGGCGGTCTTGGAGCGGTTCAGTATGTCCTTGATGCCGGAGTTGTTGATGACCTTTATGTTGCCGCCTGCGTCGCGTATGCAGGTGACGCGGATGCCGATGGAATCGACCGTGCCGCGGAAGCCGTTGAGCTCCACGATGTCGCCGACGTTGAACTCGTCCTCAAAGACGAGGAAGATGCCGGTAATTACGTCTGCTATGAGGCTCTCAGCAGCGAAGCCGACGATGAGGGCAATGATCCCGATGGAGGCGAATACCGTCGAGAGGTTTATTCCGATGGCGGTCAGACACCAGACTATCGCAACGAGCACCGCAGCGTAGGTGATGAAGGAGTTTGCCATCGAAAGTATGCTCATGCCCTTGCCGGTTTTGGGCTTTATGAAGCCGGTAACGAAGCGCACGAGGTTTACGACGAGGCAGGAGGCGAGCACTATTGCGACGATTTTGAAGATGCTGACCCAGTTTATCGTCACGACCGAGGCGACAGAGCTGACGTTGCCGAACAGCCCCTCCCACGTTTCGAGCAGTCCCGCCTTTGCGCTCTCCGGCAAAAACCAGAGGATGGCGGGGTTTGTCGCTATGAGGAAAAGGACGAGCGCTATGGCGAAAATGATGACTTTTTTGAGGTAAGAATTCATTTCTGTTGCACTCCTTTTGCAATTAAAACTGATATAAAACAAGTATAAGCTATTTACTATGAAAAGGCAACAGGAATAAAAAAGCAAATTGCAAATCGAGATAATAAGAGAAAATAAGCGAAATTCGCAAAAAATCAAAGAATACTTTTCGTAATCCGAAATTTTGGAAAAATATCGTTGACAATGCCGCGGCGGTGTGGTATAAAAATAAGGCACAAAAAAGTGATTTCACTGTGAAGGAGAAAATAAAAATGTCCACTACACTTGCGAAGAAGGAGACCGTTTCCCGTAAATGGTACGTCCTCGACGCTGCGGGCAAGCCCCTCGGACGCACTGCCGTCAAGGCTGCAACCCTGCTCCGCGGCAAGCATAAGACCGACTACACTCCCAACGTTGACTGCGGCGATTTCGTCATCATCATCAACGCCAAGGATGCTGTTCTCACCGGCAACAAGCTGACCGATAAGTACTATCGTCATCACTCCGGCTGGATCGGCGGACTCAAGGAAGTTCAGTACAAGAAGCTCATGGCAGAGCGCCCTGAGCTCGCTATGGAGCTTGCCGTCAAGGGCATGCTCGCAAAGAACAGCCTCGGCCGCGATCAGCTCACCAGACTTCGCGTCTATGCCGGCGCCGAGCACAAGCACGAGGCTCAGAAGCCCGAAGCTTGGACCCAGGAATAAGGAGGATCTGACAAATGTATACTTCCAAGAAGCCCTATATGTACGGCACCGGCCGTCGTAAGTCCTCCGTTGCAAGAGTCCATCTCTTCCCCGGCGGAACCGGAAAGATCACCGTTAACGGCCGCGATCTCGACGAGTATTTCGGACTCGACACCCTTAAGTTCATCGTCCGTCAGCCGCTTGAGGCTGTCGGTCTCACCGGCAAGGTCGACGTAGAAGTCGCCGTTCTCGGCGGCGGTCTCACCGGTCAGGCCGGCGCTATCCGCCACGGTATCGCCCGCGCCCTCCTCGAGGTCGACGCTGCATATCGTCCCGCTCTCAAGGCCGCCGGCTTCCTTACCCGCGACCCGAGAATGAAGGAGAGAAAGAAGTACGGTCTCAAAGCAGCCCGCCGTGCTCCTCAGTTCAGCAAGAGATAACAAGCCAGAATTCAAGCACCCGCTTATGCGGGTGCTTGTTTTTATGCGGCGGGCGAGCTGAAGCCTCTATCACAGCCCCCTCCGGCGCG
>JAFSJE010000087.1 GCA_017439425.1 Oscillospiraceae bacterium | reverse complement strand
TCAGACAATATACGATATATATCTGACAAGCAATGACAAGCGCATCACCGATTTCGGCAATGGCAGAGCGGTCATAGAGCTGGCGCACAAGGCCAAACCCGAGCAGAAGGTCAGCGGTTTCACTGTTTGGTATGTAGCAGAGGATGGAACACTGGAGAAGAATCGGACTTCGGCTACAAAAGACAGCGTGAGGTTTGTTGTAAAACACTTCTCCACCTATGTGCTTGCATATTCTGACCCTATCGAATGTGAGAAGAACGAGAATTGCCCGATGAGTGCGTTTACGGATCTCGACATGACCTCCTGGTATCACGACGGCGTACATTGGGCGCTGGAGAATGAGATCATAAGCGGCTATGGCGGCGGCAAATACGGTCCTGATGATGCTACGAGCCGCGCGATGATCGTCACCATGCTCCACCGCTTTGAGGGAGAGCCAAAGGTCGCAGGCGAGCTTGCCTTCACCGATGTGGAGGAGGGCACGTGGTACTCCGAGGCTATCCGCTGGGCCACAGAAAACGGAATCGTAAGCGGCTACGGCGATGGAAAGTTTGGACCCAACGATCCGCTTACGAGAGAGCAGCTTGCCACAATACTCTGTCGGTATGCCAAATACAAGGGCATAGACACGAGTGCTGGAGAGCTAAAACCGCTCAACAGCTTTAATGATGCCGCAACGGTTTCCGAATGGGCAGTCAAGTCAATTCGCTGGGCAGTCGATTCCGGCATAATCAACGGCGTCGGAAACGGCACCGTCAGTCCCAAGACCTCAGCGACCCGCGCACAAGTAGCGACAATGCTCATGCGCTACGCGGCACTTGAGCAGTAAAACCTGAAAAAGGTCCGGCCTCCGAAAGGGGGCCGGACCATATCACGACGATAATAGAGTTGAAGGAACGGTTTATTTATTCTTAATATGCTCCGCGATCCTGTTTGCGCTGAGCCTCGCTGCTTTAATTACGGATACTGCGCCGCCGATGCTCCCGAGCCTCTGCCGTTCCTGAAAATTTCCGTTATCGACTTTGGAGAAGGTATCATCCAATCCGCAGCCCAGGTTCACAACGGCGTACAGTGGGCCGTCAATGCCGGATCGATCTCAGGTATCGGGGATGATTTTGCGCAACATGACTTAACATGGAATTGACTAAAAAGTTCCGAAAACCAAACATAATAGGCAGAATTGGGGATAAATAGTACGAGACAATTAAAACCCTGCAAATATGATCTCTTTTGCCCGGAAACTGCTCCAGCATCAAAAAAGCATCAACGCAGCAGTTGGATTTTGCGTGAATCCCGCTGCTGCGTTTTCCATATCTCAGACCATCCACTCGCTGTGCCACGGTAAGGATAAAGAAGCAGAGGAACATATGACCGAGACGAGTAAGGTTCTTGAGCTCGTTATTCCGTTTGATTTCAGCGGCAAGAGCGGCATCAAGCTCTATCGCTACCACGATGACAAGGCTGAAGCTCTGACCGAAAGCTATAGCATGGCCGACGGAACGTTCAAACTTGACAGAACAGCCGAACTTATCTACGTCTACACGAACAGATTTTCAACCTACGCAATATCCTATAATAACTATACGGCTTATTCCGGGGGCGAAATCGTAACCGAGAAGAAAGTCAAGTTCGTTGACGTTCCTGAGAACAGCTACTATGCAAAGGCTGTTGACTGGGCGGTAGAGAATGGCATCACGAACGGCGTTGACGAAACGCACTTCGCGCCGGATGCGACCTGCACGAGAGCGCAGGCAGTGACCTTCCTGTGGAGAGCGCTGGGATGTCCGGAGCCTACGGCAACCGAGTCTGAGTTCACCGACGTTGTGGAAGGAGCGTTCTACTTCAAGGCAGTCCTTTGGGTAGCTGAGAACGGCGTCACGAACGGCTACGGCGACGGCACGTTCGGCATGAACGACACTGTCAACCGCGCACAGATGGTAACATTCATGGAGCGCGCGATGAAAGGCAAGGCGACTACTGCTGAGAGCTTCGTTGACGTTCCCGAGGGCTCCTACTACGCCGACGCGGCAGCGTGGGCAAAGGAGAACGGAATTTCTAACGGCGTTGGCGGCAATAAGTTCGGAAGCAATGAGAATTGCGCCCGCGCTCAGATTGTAACCATGCTCTACAGATATTTCGTAAAGTAAGCTAAAAACAAATCAAGCCTCTCTTCCGGATTTGGGAGAGAGGCTCGATTTCATTATGCATAAAATAGTTCGTCAAATATTACTTCTTCGACGCGCTCACGGATTGCGTTGATTTTTGCAACCCACTCCAACTGATTTCTAGACTTCAGTTCTTCGGTTACGCCCTCGCGGGCGGCATACTCTTTTATCAGCTGGTCAAACATTTCGTTTGCCTGCCTGTCATCTTCTTCGAGGTGCGCGTTGAGTTTACCGGTGAGAAACAGAGCGGTATAGATCGGATTCTTATATTTTCGCAGATATTCCGTTCTGCGGTAGCCCCAGATACCGATTCTGGGACTCTCCGGAGCTATGAGATCGGGGATGAGATAATCACCTGAGGGGTGAAATGAGATATTTTCCATGATAGAGTTTCTCCTTCAGTAAAAAAATTGTGTATCATCTTTTGGATGCGAGGACGAATTGCAGCTATCATTTTTTCGGCATTTCGCGACCGCATCCCTGTGTAAGAAGAATGTAAGAAGCGATTTTTAGGTCATTTTTCTTCTTACAATTTTCTTACAAATGGGTTTTCTTACAATTTCTTACACCTGATACAGGCTGTCAGAGGGTGGTACCAGATGACCCGCAAAGCCTTGATATCATTAGGTTTTTTCGATATTGGATGGTATGAGCAGATACCGCCTGATAGGGCTATTTTAAATTTGGTAAGGATGAGGTCCCCAGTTCGAATCTGGGTAGCAGCTCCAGAAATGTTCCGGAAATCGCAAGATTTCCGGAATTTTTGCTATATTCGGGTTTAAAAAGTTAGACCGGTTTTTTGCTGACCCACACGCAGACCCACACGGGGAAAATTCGGGGAAAAGAGTCCTTGCCAATGGTGCCTGAGGTATATACAATCGGTGAAATTCGTGATATAATCGCTCCTGTGGCGGAAAAGCATGAGGTCGCTAAGATTTTTCTTTACGGCTCCTACGCCAAAGGCGAAGCATCTGCTGACAGCGATATCGATCTGTGTATTGATGCGCCGAGACTGAAAAGCCTGCTTGCCCTGGGCGGACTATACGCTGACCTTGAAGACGCTTTTCAAAAAGAAATCGACCTGATCACGACAGACTCGCCCAAATTCATTGAGAATGAAGTATTTCGGGAGAGCCTTCAAAGAGACGGTATTTTGATTTATGAGTGTTCAGGACAATGACGAACGACAGCTTTTGTGTATTCTACGGCATTGCGAGAGGATTGAAAGGACAGTACACCGAGTAAACAGAGATTTCACGGTTTTTGCCGGCGATAGAGATTTTATTGATTCCACTTGCCTCAATATTTTGCAGATAGGTGAGTTTGCTAATCGTCTTTCAAAAGATTTCGTTTCAGAAACCTCCGGGGAGATACCTTGGCGGTCAATTGTAGGTATGCGGAATATCGGTTGATGTAGAGCGTCTTTGGGAAACGGCGTACAATGATATACCGGCGCTTGCTTTGCACTGTAGAACATGGCTATCACAATAGGAATTAACGCCTCCAGCGTATTACTTCGCCGGAGGCGTTCTCTTTGTATAAGGCGCGGAAGTTTTTACAGCTTCGACGCCATCACCGAGCCGACTGTCGCTGCAGCTTTGACCTGCATAGGATTTGTCGCGTGGGTGTAGGTGCGGAGAGTGAAGCCGGGGTCGGCGTGACCGAGCATACCGCTGACTGTGCGGATGTCTACGCCACTCTGGAGGGCGACAGTTGCGAATGTGTGCCTGAGCGCATGGAAGTTTATATACTCCAGTCCACAGGCTTTGAGGATCTTTTCGTTTAGCGTGGCGAGGCTGTCAGGATAGTACATCCCGCCTGTGACCGGGCTTGGGAACATATACGGATTATTTGGATGCTTTTCGTGTTCCTTTATGAGGAGGTCAACTGCCTCCTGAGGTATTGCCTCTCGACGGATAGAGGTTGCAGTTTTTGGCGTTGAGGTCTTGACTCCGCCGCCTTTGACCCGCACTGCCTGTTTGGTGACGGATATGGTGTTATTAGTCGTGTCGAGGTCAGTCCAAAGGAGGGCTACCAATTCACCGCGACGTAGTCCGGAGCAGAGTTCAAGATAGAACATTGGCAGGACACCGCGACGGTCGGCTTCTGCGAGGTATGCGCCTATTGTATCGGGCTTGAGTATTTTTATTTCCTTCTTTTCCTCTTTCGGAAGCACCACGTTATCGCAAGGGTTACGGACAAGCAACTGCTCCTTTACTGCCCGTTCTAGGCACATTTTCAGCATACGGTGCAGGCTGCCGATATACGAAGCGCTGAGGCTTTTATCTCGTTTATCGTTGGGTCCCTTGAGAACCCTGCCGTGATCACGGACGTTGTTGTACATTGTCTGAATATCTCGGCTTGTTAGCTTAGTAAGTTTTATTTGCCCGATCTCCGGTATGATGTGATACTGTATATGATTCCAGTAGCGCTCCTGGGTTGCCTCACGCAGATTGGGCTTTGAGTAGATTTCATACCAGGTGCGAACCCACTTTTCAACTGTGTAGTCCTCGGCCTTGCCGACGTCGATCATATGGGACTCTTCGAGCGCCTTTTTGAGCTTCTCCTTGACCTCTGCCTGGGTTTTACCGAGAACGTTTTTGCGTATAGGCTTACCGTTAGCGTCGTGACCGGCGACGTAACGCCCTTCCCAGCGCCCATCGGAGCGTTTACGGATGTTTCCCTCACCGCTTGATCTTCGCTTTGCCATTGCTTCATCTCCGTTCAGATTATATTCAACACGGACAATACCACAAAGCTTTTCTGAAAGCTACAACATATTTGGGACATATATCTGCGAATCGGGAAGGTGACCGTCGGAAAGCCTTGAAACGCTTGGCTTTCCGGCGTTTACGGCTCGCGTTTTTTGCCTTTTTCAAAATAACGGCTCGCTTTCTACTTTTGGATAAGCACCGCACCGCGGGGCTTTGTGGGCGGAGCGGCCGTGAAAACGGCCCGCTCCTTTATCTTGTGCTTTTTTCGAACGGGGTTTGCTCCGTCAAAGCTGCCAAGAACGGCGCTCAAAAACCGCTCTTAAATCGCGTTTCAGCTCTCAGGCTGTACTTACCTCACCTTCCTTGTAAAAGAGCTCAGGCGGCTTATCTGCCTCGGCCAGGGTAACCGTAAACCATACCGACGTATATAAAAATCTGTGTAGATATGAGACAATGTCCTGAGAAATCTCGAGAAGTCGTAAGACGTCTTGAGAATTCTCAGGATTTTTCTTTTGTGGTGATGTAAATGACGGCGTGGGAGGCAAAGCACCAGGTGCAGCTTGCCGAATGGAACGCCAAGGTGGCACAGTGCCGGTCAAGTGGTATGACTGTAAGAGCGTGGTGCGAACGTGAAGGCATAGGCTAATCCGCTCTTTGACGCCTATAAGGTCGTTGAGCTGAACGGCATGAAGGTCGGCTTTGTGGGCATCGACACGCCGGAGACCTTCTTCAAGTCCACTCCGACCTATTTCCAGGATGCAACCGGCAAGTATATATACACCTTCTCTGAGGGGAACGAGGGTCAGGACCTGTACAAAGCCGTGCAGAAGGCCGTTGACGCCGCAAAGGCGGAGGGCGCTGTGTACGTGGTCGCTTTGGCGCATCTTGGCATAGAGGGCTCCACGGCCGAGTGGACATCCTCCGCCGTAATTGCCAACACCACCGGGATAGACGTAATGCTGGACGGGCACTCCCACGAGGCCTTTACCCTTGAGGTGGCCAACAAAAACGGCGAAGATGTCGTGCTACAGCAGACCGGAACAAAGCTCGCCAATATCGGCAAGGTTGTGATCGACGCGAAGACGGGCAAGATCGAAGCCGGCCTTATCCCCGCCGCGGACTGCAAGGCGGAGGACGAGGAGATCGCCGCGGCTGTGGCGGCAACAGAGGAGGAATTCAACGCTGTCCTCAATAAGGTGGTCGCCACCTCGGAGGTGCTGCTGAACGTCAACGATCCAGAGACCGGCAAGCGCGTGATTCGCAAGACCGAAACCAATCTCGGCGATCTTGTCGCCGACGCGTACAAGACCATTCTGGGCGGCGACGTAGGCTTCGTAAACGGCGGCGGCATCCGCGCCGACATCGCCGCCGGGGACGTGACATATCAGGAGATCATCAACGTACATCCCTATGGCAACAGCGGCTGCCTTGCTGAGGTCACCGGCCAGCAGATTCTGGACGCGCTTGAACTGGGCGTTGCCAATTATCCCGCGGACAGCGGCGGCTTCCCCCATGTGGCGGGAATGACCTTTACCATTGACGCTTCGGTAACATCCACCGTTGTCAAGAACGACAAGGGCGAGTTCGTTAAAGTTGCCGGCGCGCGCCGCGTGAGCGATGTGATGATCGTCGGCGAGCCCATCGACCCGGAGAAAAACTATAAGCTGGCAAGCCACGATTATTATCTCAAAAAGGGCGGTGACGGGTTCACCATGTTCCTCGGCAGCAAGCTCCTGCAGGATGGCGGCATTTTGGACAACGAGCTTCTGATTAACTATATCGTTGATGAGCTTGGCGGCGTCATTACCGCAGAACGGTACGGGAAACCCGCAGGCCGCGTCACCATCAAGCCGGATCCAATCTCCGTTTATACCGACGTGGACGCGGGCCGGTGGTACGCCCCCGCGGTGCGTTATGTCGCCCGCAACGAGATAATGATCGGCACCGCTGCCGACAAGTTCGAGCTGCAAACCGAGATATCCTATGCCATGGTCATGAAGCTCATCGCCAACATGGCGGGAGCTGACACCACGCCCGCAGCGGGTGATCAGTGGTATGACAGGGCAGTCGCGTGGGCGGAGGAGAACGGCATTTCCAAAGGCATCACAGAGGGCGCCCAGCCCGGCGACGCCTGCAAGCGCGAGGACTTCGCCATCATGCTCTATAACTATGCTAAGAGCCTTGGCGCGGGCTTTACGGGGGCATGGATGTTCCCGCTAAATAATCCCGACGCCGCCGATATCAGCGAAGGCGCGGACGAGGCGATGCACTGGATGGTTATGAACCGCGTCCTCAGGGGCGACGAAAACGGAGTTTTGAACCCGCAGAGCGGCGGCACCCGCGCGGAGACAGCGCAGATCCTGCTCAACTTCTCCGAAGTCGAGCTGTCTGACAACACGCTCTCCCGTGCGGAGTAACGCCTGATGAACGCTGCGTAGCCGCGGTGACGCTGACGGTTCCGGACAGTGCCGCTTAAAACGCAACAGCATAATTAACTTACCCCCCGACAAATCAGCCTGATTTTGTCGGGGGTCTCCTTGTTTTCTGCTGAAATCCGTTTCGCCGCAAAAAAAGGTCTGACATTCTGAAAAAAACCTTGACGATAACAAATAAAAGCCAATATAATAAGACAAATCCGCATCGGCGACTATTCGCGATTTAAAAAGGCTTTCTTTGAAAAGCGTCAGGCGCGTTGAAATTGCCCTGCCCGTCTGTGAAAATCGGAAACTGATCTCTATATGGAGGCTAAAAATATGTCAATAAGCGGCAACACATTTTTCTTTCAATGGGAAGTCAGCCTGATGGAATGGCTCCAGGCAAATATCGGCAGCGTGGGGATCTCGATCATATCTTTCTTCTCCATGTTCGGGGAGGAGCTGCTGATGATCCTGATCCTGGGCTTTGTGTATTGGAGCTACGATAAGAAGCTGGGCAGGACCATGGGGCTCAGCGCCATCATGGGTCTTGCGTGGAATAGCATGGCGAAGAACATCGTCCTGCGTCGCAGACCGTACTTTGACCACGAAAATATCAAAATACTGCGTGTGGTGGAGCCGGAGGCGGACATTTACGACATCGCGGCCCAGGGATATTCCTTTCCGAGCGGTCACTCCACCAATGCGACGACGGTGTTTGGCTCTCTGGCGGTCAATCTGCGCAAACGGTGGGTGACGGTGGTTGCGATCGTGATACCTTTGCTCACAGGCTTTTCCCGGTTTGTGGTGGGCGCCCACTATCCCACGGATGTACTGGCCGGCTGGCTGCTGGGCGTTGTCAGCGTGCTTATCATTCAGCTGCTACAGGAGCGGGTGAAGAATTCGCTCGCGCTGTACGGCATTATGCTCATCACCTCCGTTCCCGGCTTTTTCTACTGCAAGAGCGCGGATTACTTTACCGCGATGGGACTGATGATCGGCTTTATGGGCGGAACGCTTCTGGAGGACCGCTGCGTGCATTTTGAGAATACGCGCAAGCCCTTATGGATGATTTTCCGTGTGCTGGGAGGGCTGGCGGTCTATTTTGTGCTGAATACCGCGCTAAAGCTGCCCTTCTCCAAGGAATTTCTGTCCAACGACAGCGCCGCCGCGCTGCTGGTGCGATGTGCGCGGTATGCTATCATCGCCTTTGTGGACTTTGGCGTCTATCCCATGCTGTTTAAGTTAGAGACAAGGACGACTAAAGGGGAAGATGTCCTTAGCATCGAGTAAAGCAGAGGAGATTATCGACTTTTTCTGAAAAAGGGTTTGACATTCTGGAACCCCCCCTTAACCGCGATGGAACGAAACCATTAAATTTTGATATAATGTTGTCTTCATAGGCGCATACAAAGACATTGAAGGTTGATCTGCGAGCTGCTGAAGCTCGACCTGTTTCCTGCAAAACTGACAGGGGTGAAAGTTAAAGATTCAGAAGGTGAAAAAACACAGCATAGTGATCGGACTGATTTTTACCATTGCATCCGCGCTGTTTGCGGTTGGAATGACCTATGTGGCTTACCTCGATCAACAGGCGTATGAGAGGATGCAGACGTTTCTGTACGACTGCGGCATGGATTCTCTGGGAGCGATGGTCTCCGCGGCGCTGTATTTTGGCTGCCGGAAGCAGGAGGGAGACGGAGCAAAGGCATTTAGGACCCTGAACGTGTTTGTCAGCGCAAGCTTCGTAGCGAATTTTCTCCTTTATTACACAATCGGCGTGCCGGAGCAGAGAACGCTCATCTTCGTATTCGTCATGCTCAGCAAGCTGTTTGACCTCGCAATGATCTATTTCTTCTACCAATACATGAGCAGAACGCTCAATTTCAAGGGGAAGCTTGCGCACTGGGCGGACAAAGGCATCCCGGTTCTGCTGGTGCTGGAAAATCTGGTCATCTTATCCAACATTTTCTATCCGACGACGTTTCTGGTGGATGCGAACGGGATCTATCAGGCGACGGGGGCTTCCGCGGCGGAGGATGTCTACCTTGTCGTGGTCTCGGTCGTTACGGCAATCCTGATTATCCGGAGCTACAGCCCGCGCAGCCAGAAGCTGGCCGGTCTCACGTTTATCTGCCTGCCGCTTATCAATTACATTATGGTAGGGGGGACGTTTGGCAACGCATCCCAATACGGTATGATCCTAGTGTCTCTCATTATTATGTACTGCATCATCTTCAACGACAAGAGTAGCAAGCTGGCGGCCACGCAGATCGAGCTCAACATGGCTACGGAGATTCAGGCAAGTATGCTCCCTTCGATTTTCCCGGCGTTTCCGAATCGGGAGGAGTTCAATCTGTACGCCAGCATGGACCCCGCAAAGGAGGTCGGCGGCGATTTTTACGATTTCTTTATAATCGACGACGATCACCTCGGCGTCGTCATCGCGGACGTAAGCGGAAAAGGCGTACCGGCTGCGCTTTTCATGATGATCTCCAAGACGGTGGTCCAGAACTTCGCCATGCTCGGAATCGGCGCGGCGGAGGTCCTGAAAAAGGCGAACGACGCGCTTTGCGCACAGAACAAGATGGAGATGTTCGTAACGACGTGGATCGGCATCCTGGAGCTTTCGACAGGCAAGATGACCTGCGCAAGCGCGGGACATGAATACCCCGCAATTTATCATGACGGAAAATTCGAGCTGTATAAGGACAAGCACGGCTTCGTGCTCGGCGGCATGGAGGGCGCAAGGTACAGTGACTATGAGCTCCAGCTTGAGAAAGGCGACAAGATTTTTGTCTACACCGACGTCGTACCCGAGGCGACCAGCGCAAATACGGAGCTGTTCGGTACGGACAGAATGCTCGACGCGCTCAACAGCAAGCCGGAAGCAACGCCGAAAGAGATTCTCAGAACTGTTCGTGCGTCGGTAGACGAATTTGTGGGCGCCGCGCCTCAGTTTGACGACCTGACGATGGTCTGCGTTGAGTACAGGGGACGGCAATGACCTTTAGACCATTATATGAAGATTACAAAGGATGGACGGATCGTTCCTTAGGAGGGAAATGCTTATGAGCGAGAAACGAGTTTACCAGGTATCAACGTTACAGGCGTGGAAATTATTGCATACAAAATAGGGCTTTTATTTGAGGGAAACATATGCTATAATAAATGGGGAAAGAGCGGGTGACGATAGGTATGACTTTCTCTGAACGCCTTGTCAGATTTACTCTCGGAGGCATGGAATTTGAGTATGACGAGGAGAAAAACAGGAAGAATATAGAAAAGCACGGCATATCCTTTCGGAACGCCGCGCGTGTATTCTTTGATTATGACCGCATTGAAATGTACGATGAGGAGCATAGCAACGAGGAAGACCGCTATGACACGATAGGCGACACCTCCTCGGGAAATCTGACCATCATTGGTAACCTTCATAGTAGCGGCAAAGTTGTAAACGATATTCTGTTTGTTGTTTACACCGAGCGAGTTGCGTTAGAGGAAAACGGCAGAGAAATAGAAGTGACAAGGCTGATTTCAGCGAGGCTTGCGACGAGCTTTGAAAGGGGTATCTATTATGGTAAATTTAACTGAAATGAATAGCGAGACAAGGCGTGACCTTCAGTTTACAGCCGAGGAGCTCAGGGAGCTTGAGAGGGCAAGGAATATGCCAATAACCTTTGACGAGGACTGCCCGGAGACAACACCGGAGCGAGCGCTGAAATTTAAAAGGGTCAACCCGGTCCGTAAAACGGCGAACTGCCCCTCTGACCCACACACAGACCCACCAGCGGAAAAACTGCGGCGGAACAGGCGGAATGAAAAGTATGAAAATCCGAACTTTTCCGGAACAAAAAGCACCGGAAACGGCACAAATCCACTGGAATTCATCCTCAAGAGCGGTTGGTAAGGATGAGGTCCCCAGTTCGAATCTGGGTAGCAGCTCCAGAAAGTTCCGGAAATCGCAAGATTTCCGGAATTTTTGCTATATTCTGGTTCAAAAAGTTAGACCGGTTTTTTGCTGACCCACACGCTGACCCACACGGGAACGGATAGAGGAAACGGGCAGACGGACGAAAGAGCATAAAACCGTATTCAAGAGGAGAGTTTTTTCAAAAGCTCCATAATTTTTTGCCTCCGGCAGGGAAGTCCGCCGGAGGCGTTTTCTTGTCTAAGGCGCGGAAGTTTTTACAGCTTTTTCAGAGCGTCGTAGCCACCCTCGAGGAAGGTCAGCAGCACCTTTTGCACGTTGTACCACGCCTCGTCCTTCTTCCAGCCCATTGAGCGATTGACGGCGTAAGCGCCCATTATGGCAAAGAGGAACACCTTATCGGCCTCCTCGGCGGTGACGTTGTACTTATTTGTGATAAACGGCTGCATATATTCGCGCTCGCGCCGGTAAATGTTCATGATAATATAATCGGAAACGAAGGGGTCGGTGAAAAGAACTCGGTATTTCGGATTATCCGCAACGCGCTGACACACCGGCAAAAGCTCCATATACGGCGCAAGCGCCTCCGGGTCGGTGGTATTGCGCATTTTCTCGGCAAGCATGATAACGCCGGAAAGCCCCTCGGCCTTGGAGCGGTTCGTCGCGTCGATCGCGTCATCGGCAAGCTCATCGAGCACGTCGGTGAGCCCGGTGTAGTGGGTATAGAAGGTGGCGCGCCCGACTCCTGCCGCGCGGCAAAGGCCGGAGACGGTAATGGAGTTAAAATCCTGCGAGCGGAGAAGCTCGAGCATGCCCTCTTTTACAGCTTCCTTTGTGATCTGCGTCCGCTTATCTGCCATAGTAATTCACCTCATTAACATTATAGACAGATTGTACGGAAATGTCCAGCTTTTCTTCAAAATGCCAAAAGTGTATTGGATTTTTCTCTCACTTTTCGTTATTCTCAACATAGGGAAAACCCAAATAAATGAAAAAGAGAGGGAAAAAGCATGATCACATTTGAAATGGAAGACCTCATAGGCGTGCTTCAGGGACTTACTCCCTATTTTATCGCTATTGCGGTCGCACTTGCCGCAGCTATTGCGGTGACTGTGCTCGTTAAGAAGCAGCCCAGGGCATTCAGGAGCTTTCTCAGAGGCGAGACCTGGATGGCATTTCTGCTGGTGCTCTGCATCATCGTAAATCTCATCTGCCTCGGCCCGATGAGCGCACTTCTCAGTCTTGTCGGCGGCGCCGGTACTGAGACTGCGACGGTAGTTTCCGACGCGCTTGCGGCTGAAGCAATCGAGAGCGCAAAGAACATCGCACGCGAGGGCTTTGTTCTCCTTGAAAACGAGGGCATACTTCCGCTCACCGGCACAAAGAAGCTCAACCTTTTCGGCTGGGCGTCCACAAACCCCGTCTACGGCGGAGCCGGCTCCGGCGGAATCAACGACCTCTATGAGAAGATAAGCCTCATCGACTCGCTTAAAAACGCGGGCTTCGAGGTCAACGAGGAGCTTGTAAACTTCTACCTCGGCTTTGCGGAGAACCGCGCCGCCGTTTCCATAACGGCGCAGAACTGGAATCTCCCCGAGCCGCCGGTCAAGAACTACTCCGACAGCCTTATTTCAAATGCAAAGAGCTTTTCCGATACTGCTGTCATCGTTATCTCCCGCCTTGCGGGCGAGGGTCACAACGATATTCCCCAGAACATGGCGGAGTGCGAGATCTACACTGACAACTCCGAGGATTACAGGGACTGGAACGAGGGAGATCACTACCTCCAGCTCAACAACACCGAGAAGGCTATGGTGGAGCTTGTCTGCAATAACTTTGAAAACGTAGTCGTCGTCTACAACGGCGCATACGCCTTCGAGCTCGGCTTCTGCGAGGATTATCCTGAGATCAAGGGCGTTATCTGGGCAGCCGGCCCCGGCAACGTAGGCTTTGCCGCTCTCGGCGAGATCATGAACGGAGAGGTCAACCCCTCCGGCAGAACGAACGATACTTTTGTTTACAAAATGTCCGAGGCTCCGTACTTCAACAACGCGGAGAAGTACGACTACGCCAACATGACCCATATGACGGTCGACGGCATGAACGCCGGCGTTCCGACTCAGTACGCTCCCTCGTTTATAAACTACGTCGAGGGCATCTACGTCGGCTACCGCTTCTATGAGACTGCCGCAAAGGAGGGCGTTATAGACTACGACGCCACCGTTCAGTACCCCTTCGGCTACGGCCTCAGCTACACCACCTTTACCCAGAAGATGTCCGACCTCAGGGTAAACGGCACCGAGATCAGCTTCGATGTAACCGTAACCAATACCGGCGACAAGGCCGGAAAGGACGTTGTAGAGGTCTATTTTGATCCTCCCTACACCGACGGAGGAATTGAAAAGGCGAGCGCAAACCTCGTCCGCTACGATAAGACCAGGCTTCTCAAGCCCGGCGAGAGCCAGACCATTACCGTAAAGCTTGACGAGGAGGATATGGCGTCCTTTGACGATCTCGGCGCCGGCGCTTATGTGCTTGAAAAGGGCGATTACGTTATAAGCGTAAATGCCGACAGCCACAGAGTCCTTGACAGCAAGGTCTATACTGTTGCGAATACCATTACATATTCTGGCGACAACGGAAGAAAGAGCGACGATAAGACTGCCACCGCTGTTCTCGGCGACGCGAGAGGCGATGTTGAGTACCTCAGCCGCAAGGGCGGATTTGCTAACCTCGCAGCCGCGACAGCAGTACCCTCTGACCTCAACATGGCGGAGAAATACATCGCAGGCTATCACCTCAATCAGAACTATGATCCGACAAAGTATATTAACCCCGCAGACACTATGCCCACCACCGGTGCAAAGAACGGCGTTATGCTTATCGACCTTCGCGGCAAGGCTTATGACGATCCCATGTGGGATAAGCTCCTTGACGAGGTAACCGTTGACGAGATGGCGGATATGATAGCTCTCTCCGGCTACCAGACTCCGGCGATAGAGTCCATCGGAAAGGTGCAGAACGTCGACTCCGACGGCCCTGCCGCAATCAACAACAACTTCACCGGCGGCGGCTCCATCGGCTACCCCATCGAGGTGGTCATCACCTGCACATGGAGCCACGAGCTTGCAAACGAATGGGGCAGGATCATGGGCGCTATGGCAAAGGAGCTCGGCTCCACCGGCTGGTACGCTCCCGCTATGAACACCCACCGCTCAGCCTTTACCGCCCGCAACTATGAGTACTTCTCCGAGGACGGCGTTCTCGCCGGATATATGGCAGCCGACGCTGTCGCCGGCGCGCTTACCGAGGGTGTCTATTCCACCATCAAGCACTTCGCCATGTACGACTGCAACGGCAAGATGGTCTGCGCCTGGGCGACCGAGCAGAGCATGCGCGAGATATATCTCAAGCCCTTTGAGATCGCGGTCAAGGTCGGCGGCGCAACCGGAGTTATGGAGTCCTGGGCATATATCGGCAATATCTGGGTCGGCGAGTGCAGCGCGCTTAACAAGACCATTCTCCGCGACGAGTGGGGCTTCCGCGGCTTCATCGTCTCCGACTTCTTCCGCAATAACGGCCACGGCTTCATGAACGCGGACGAGGCTCTTGCAAACGGCGTTGACGCAATGCTCTCAACCTTTGCGGGCGGCCCCAACCAGGTCACCGACAAGACCGCGGCTTCAAACGTAAAGTATATGCGTGAGGCGACCCATAACATCCTCTATACCACGGTAAACAGCTGGGCATACGACTCCGAGCACTACTCCACCGGCATGGAGCCGTGGAAGGTGACGCTCATAACCGTTGACGTTATCGCCGGAATCCTCATCCTCGGCGGAGCGTATCTCATCTTCAGAAAGTATAAAAAGTCGAAGTAAAAGCACAGGATCCGCACCTCTCCCGCCGGAGAGATGCTATTGACAAGTGACCATGCGTTCACTATAACGTGAACGGGTGGTCACTTTATCTTTGGAGGTAATTATGGCAAGGGATACGAAGGAGAGAATACTCGCAAGGGCGCTGGAGCTTTTCGCGCAAAACGGGCACTTCGGCACGAACGTGCGTGAGCTGGCGGCGTCGCTCGGAATAGTAAAGAGCGCGCTGTATAAGCACTTTGCGAGCAAGGAGGATATCTGGAACGCTCTGCCGCCCGGGATGCAGCGCCGCACCCCGTGACTTCCCTCCTCGCGGCGCAGCCGCTGCGGCCTACGCTAAAAATGTGCCACCGGCACATTTTCTTCACGCTGCGGCACTACACATTTTTTCGCATTTAACAAAACCTAAACATTTCAAAAACATATCTGAAACAAGGCTGAGTTACCCTCTTGTCACAACGAAAAAACAAGGAGGCTCAACTCATGAAAAATACAATTTATCTTCTCACCGGCGCGGCAGGCTTTCTCGGCGGCAACATCGCCCGCCAGCTCATCGACAGAGGCGACAGAGTGCGCGCGTTCGTTCTGAAAAATGACCCGGCGGTGAAATTCGTACCCCGCGAGTGCGAGATATTCGAGGGCGACCTCACGGATAAGGAGAGCCTGCGGGAGTTCTTCACCGTGCCGGAGGGTACGGAAACCGTCTGCCTGCACATCGCCTCGGTAGTCACCGTAAACCCCGATTACAGCCCGCTTGTAATGAACGTCAACGTCGGCGGCACGCAGAATATCATCGACCTGTGCCTAGAGCACCCGGAGTGCAGAAAGCTCGTCTACTGCTCCTCCACGGGAGCGATACCCGAGGTGCCGAAGGGCAAAAAGATACGCGAGGTCAGCTACTTCGACTCCACGAAGGTGCTCGGCTGCTACTCCGAGAGCAAGGCGATTGCGACACAGCTCGTGCTCGACGCGGTGCATAACCGCGGGCTGAACGCCTGCGTAGTCCACCCGAGCGGCATTCTCGGCCCGAACGACCCTGCGGTGGGCGAGACGACCGGGGTGCTCATACAGATAATAAACGGCGAAATGCCGGCGGGCATCGACGGAAGCTTCAATCTCTGCGACGTGCGCGACCTCGCCGACGGCGCCATACGCGCCGCAGATAACGGCAGGGCGGGCGAGTGCTATATCCTCGGCAACGAGGAGGTCAATTTCCGCGACTTTGCGAAGATGGTATCCGACGAGGCGGGTGTGAAGGAGATAAAGACCTTCCTGCCCATCGGCGTGGCGAATTTCATCGCCTCCATCCTCGAGAAGCAGGCAAAGCGCAGCGGCAAGCGGCCGCTTATGACCACCTTCTCCGTCTACAATCTCGCGCGCAATAACGACTTCGATTCCTCGAAGGCAAAGCGCGAATTGGGCTATACAACGCGCTCATATCGTGATACAATACGCGATGAAGTCGCCTGGCTCAGGGCGACGGGCAAAATCGCATAAGGAGAAAGAGTATGGCAAACGTAGCTGTAATAACCGGAGGAGGCTCCGGAATGGGGCTCGAGGCCGCAAAATTTATGCCGAAGGAGAAGATAATCGTCCTGTCCGGCAGAACAGTATCGAAGCTCGAAAACGCGGTAAAGACCCTCACTGACCTCGGCTTCACCGCTTACGCCCACGCCTGCGACACCTCTGACCGCGCCTCTGTCCGCGCCCTTGCGGAGTATGCAAGGAGCCTCGGAGAGGTCAAAAACGTCATAAACGCCGCGGGTATGAGCCCGAATATGGCTGACGGCGAGAAGCTCCTGAGAGTCAACGCCCTCGGCACAGTCTATGTAAACGAGGAGTTCTCGAAGGTCATGAGCGCGGGCAGCGTTATCTGCGACATCTCCTCAAACTCCGCCTACGCCCTGCCCGGCGTTCTCACAAAGCTCGCGGGCAGAAGCTACAAGTACGCCGAGACGGACGAAGCCAAGTTCATCGCAGGGCTTATGAAGTTTGCGAATCTCGCCAAGACAGACTATCAGAAGGCGGGCTTCGCCTACGCGCTGAGTAAGAACTTCGTGTGCTGGTACGCGCGCAAGTGCGCCTTTGAGTACGGCAAAAGGGGCATAAGAGTCGTTTCACTCTCGCCCGGACTCATCGCCACCGATATGGGAAGGCTCGAGGAGAAGGAGGGCGGCGCGCTTATACCGTTCACCGCCGAGGAGAGAATGGGCAGACCCGAAGAGCTCGGCTACGCCATCGCCACAGTCGCGGACGAGCGCAACGGCTACCTCGCCGGAGTTGACGTCCTCGTGGACGGCGGAAGCACGAACGGCAGGGAATTCAAGAAGGGGCGGTGAGTGCGCCCGCCCTCTTGTACGACAACCGCGACCATATAGGGGAGGGGCTTGACCCTCCCATCTGTAAAAAAGTGAAATAATCCTTTACAAAACCGCCCTTTATGCTATAATCCATATGTATTTTTGATTGTACTGATCCCTGATTAAAAGCTTTAGCCGAGCGCGCGAATTGAAGATTTTGATTAGGGGTTAGTATTGTACTGCGGGGTAGAGCGAATGGACATGAAAAACGCGGCAGGAGCCCATAAGCGCGAAAAGCGGCACAGAATACTCATAATAATTGTCACGGTGCTGGCGTTCTGCCTGACGGCAGTTCTGTCCGGCGCGTCGTACCTCATATTCTCAAGCTCTGCGCGTGAGATGAAGACCCAGACTGCCCGCGGTATGGCGCTTCTCGCCGCGGACTTCATAAACGCCGACAAGGTAAATTACTGGCTCACTGACGGCATTGACGAGGAGTATGAGGCGACCGCCGCCGCCCTCGAGAGGATGCTGCGCGACACGCCCGACGTCGAGTACATCTACGTCTATCAGATACTTGAGGACGGCTGCCACGTCGTATTCGACTTCGATACCGAGGGACTTGCGGCGGATTCCTTCCGCGAGGTCGTGCCCTTCGACCCGACCTTCCTTCCGCTCGTGCCGACCCTCTTAGAGGGCGGGCGCATCGACCCCATCGAGTCAAACGACGCCTACGGCTGGCTCCTCACAGTCTACGAGCCGGTGTACGATTCTGCGGGCAGGTGCGTGTGCTACGCCGGAGCCGACGTTTCAATGCAGATCCTGCGCGACATAACGAACCGCTTTATTATAATGGTATCAGTCGTCGGCGTGGTGTTTCTTGCGTTCTTCGTGTTCCTCGGCGCGAGAATTTCCATAAATTACCACAGAGCCGACGAGATGGACGTCTACATCGAGCGCCAGAAGCGCGATAAGCAGCTCATCCGCGAGATAGTCGAGTCGTTTGCGAAGATAATCGACCTTAAGGACAGCTACACGCAGGGTCATTCGACCCGCGTTGCAAGGTACACCGCTATGCTCACGCGCGAGCTCGGCTACGATGAGGAGACGGTCGAGAACTACTACAACATCGCGCTTATGCACGATATCGGCAAGATAGGCATACCGGACGAGGTGCTCAACAAGCCCGGCAAGCTCGACGATAACGAGTTCAATATAATCAAATCCCACGCTCGCCGCGGCTATGAGGCGCTCAAGAACATCAGCCTTATGCCGGAGATAGCCGTCGGCGCCGGAAGTCACCACGAGCGGCCGGACGGGCGCGGCTATCCGATGGGGCTCAAGGGCGACGAGATTCCGCGCGTGGCGCAGATAATCGCGGTAGCGGACACCTTCGACGCGATGTACTCAGACCGGCCCTACCGCAAGAGAATGAACTTCGACAGAGTGTGCGAGATAATTCGTGAGGTGCGCGGCACTCAGCTCACTGCCGACGTGGTGGACGCGTTCCTGAGGCTCGTCGACAAGGGTGAGCTGCGCGCGCCGGACGATAACGGCGGCGGCTCGACGGAGGATATCTCGAATATCCGGAATAAGTGAGCCTCAGCAGCTTTCTCTCTCCATACCTTGACAAAGCAAGATGCTTTGAGGCATATTCTCAACAAGTCTGATACAGAAAAACGCAGAGGGCGGTCACAAGACCGCCCTCTCAATGCGTCGACAAAGTCTCCGCATCGAACATATTTTGCGCTATCTGAGCGCAAAATATGACGCCTGCGGGCGGGTGATGCGACGTGAAGGGGCCTCTCGGCCGGCCCCTTCACAGATCCCCGCCTCCTTTATCCATCGCTTTTTCCTTTTTGTCTACAGTCTGAGAGGGCGGTCACAAGACCGCCCTCTAAAGCTCGTATGGATTTATCGAAATGACCTCAAGCCCCTCGCGCGAGGCGTAGCTGACAGTCTGGCTCGTGCCGCCCGCGGTGCCGTCGAACACAGCGACGAGCACGCTCGAGGAATCGACCATATACTGATTTCGGCGCAGGAAGCAGTCCTTCGAGTAGCCGTGCTGCAGAACCGTCTCCCGGTCGCACTGGGCGGTGAGGTAATAATATCGCTTCCTGTCCTGCGCCGACCATTTCCCGCTCTGCCCGTCGAAGGGTATAGCCGCCTCGAGCGTCACGTCCTCACGCTCCTCGCGCAGGGCGATCACCGCCTCGCAGAAATACGTGTCGCAGCCGCGCGCCATGCCGCAGATAAAGTGGCGTATCCCGCTCGCGTAGAGCGCTTCGACAATATCGCCAAGGCGCTCCTTGAGCGCATAGCAGCGCGGGTCGCTCTCATCGCTGCCCCACGGCAGCTTCTCCGGCCGGTGACCGGTAAAGCAGGCAGTCTCGGTTCGGTACATCGTCAGTTACTCTTTCCTTTCAGCAAGGGGCTAATGCGCTTGTAGATGAGCGCGCAGAGGATAACGTCCAGCATACCCTTCACAAACGTGAACGGCACGTTGAATATGAGAAGGCACGCGAAAAGTCCGTCAACACCGGGATTTATCGCCTGATACGCGCCGATTATTGCGTCAAGCGGCATGAAATTCTGGTAAAACGGATATGTGATGTAATAGTTTATCGGCAGGCTCAGCGCCGCCATCGCGAACGCGCCGGCGATTGAGGCGATCATCGCTCCGGTGCGGGTGCGCTTGTGCTTGTAGATTGCTCCTGCGACGAGGGTAAATACCGCGCCGAGCAGGAAGTTCGCAAGCTCACCGACCCCGCCGGTGGTGGTTACAGTGAGGTGCAGGAGGTTTTTGAGCAGGCACACGCCCGCGCCCCACACCGGACCGAGGGCAAATGCCGCGAGCAGAGCCGGAAACTCCGAGATATCCATCTTCACGAAGTTCGGAATGAGCGGCACCGAGAAATCGAGGAGCATGAGAATGAAGCTCACAGCCGTGAGCATTGCGGTGACAACGAGATTGCGTACTGTTTTTGACATATAGATTCCTCCCCGGGAAGCGATTTGATCAACGCTTCCACAAAAAATATACACCCAAGGCTTGCGCCTCTGAGTGTACAAGCGGAGAAACCGCTCGCCTTCTCCCATCCGGACTATACCGTCGGTCACGGAATCGCACCGTGTCAGCCGTTGGCTCGCAGACTTTACTGCCGGTGGGGACTCTCACCCCGCCCCGAAGACGCAATATTTGATTGTATTGGTATTATACACCGCAATAATCTGAAATGCAATCTTGCAAATTAGTTTATGCTATGATAAAATAACTTGATTATCACAAAGGAGTTGAGCTTTATGGCTTTTGAACCAAAAAACTTTATAGAGGCTTTCGTAGCTGAGGACATCGGTCCCGGAGGGAGGTTCGAGGGCCAACAGGTTCACACCCGCTTCCCGCCCGAGCCTAACGGCTACCTTCACATCGGTCACTGCAAGGCGCTGTGCATAGATTTCGGCACTGCCGAGCGCTTCGGCGGCATCACAAACCTCCGTATGGATGACACCAACCCCGCCAAGGAGGACACCGAGTACGTCGAGGCTATTCAGGAGGATATCAAGTGGCTTGGCTTCACATGGGGCGACCGCTTCTTCTACGGCTCCGATTACTTTGACAAGACCTATGAGCTCGCCGTTTCTCTCATCAAAAAGGGGCTTGCCTACGTCTGCGAGCTGACCCCCGAGCAGTTCCGCGAGTACCGCGGCGATACGAACACTCCCGCGAGAAGCCCGTGGCGCGACAGACCGATCGAGGAAAACCTTGACCTCTTCGAGCGCATGAAAAACGGTGAATTCCCCGAGGGCAAGTACACCCTCCGCGCTAAAATCGACCTCGCAAGCGGCAACTTCAATATGCGCGACCCGGTGCTTTACCGCATTCGTTACATTGAGCACCACCGTCAGGGCACGAAATGGTGCATCTTCCCGATGTATGACTTCGCCCACCCCATTCAGGACGCGCTTGAGGGCATCACCCACTCCCTCTGCTCCCTGGAGTATGAGGATCACAGACCGCTCTACGACTGGGTCATCAACAATGTCGACGTTCCCTCGAAGCCCCGTCAGATCGAGTTTGCCCGCCTCGGCATAAACTACACCGTTATGAGTAAGCGCAAGCTTCGCAAGCTCGTCGAGGAGCACTACGTCTCCGGCTGGGACGATCCGCGTATGCCGACCCTATGCGGTCTTCGCCGCCGCGGCTACACGCCGCAGTCCATCCGCGATTTTACCGACCGCATAGGCGTTGCGAAAAACCCCTCCACCGTCGACTACTCCCTGCTTGAGAGCTGCCTCAGAGACGATCTCAACCTTCATGCTCCGCGCCGTATGGCAGTCCTGCACCCCGTTAAGTGCACGATCGTGAACTACCCCGAGGGCAAGACCGAAACCGTTGAGATCGAGAATAACCCCAACGATGAAAATGCCGGCACCCGCGCCGTTTCGTTCAGCCGCAACCTCTACATCGAGGCTGAGGACTTCATGGCTGTTCCGGCTCCCAAATACAAGCGCCTCTTCCCCGACGGTCCCGAGTGCCGCCTCAAGGGCGCCTACCTTGTGAAGTGCGTAGGCTGCAACACCGATGAGAACGGCAACGTCACCGAGGTCCTTCTCGAGTATGACCCCGATTCCCGCGGCGGCGATCCCGCCGACGGGCGAAAGGTCAAGGGCGCAACGATCCATTGGGTGGACGCAAATACCTGCGTTGACGCTGAGGCGAGAATTTACGATTATCTCTTCTCCGATCCCGAGCCGGACGCCGCGGAGGACTTCCTCACCTGCCTCAACCCCGACTCCCTCGAGATTGTGAACGGAATCAAGGTCGAAAAGGCTCTCGCGGACGCGAAGCCCACCGATTCCTTCCAGTTCCTGCGTCTCGGCTACTTTGCCGCGGACAAGGACTCCACGCCGGAGCATCTGATCTTCAACCGCGCTGTCGCCCTCAAGGACAGCTTCAAGAAATGAAAGAGGACTTCAATCGCATAATGGAGGCGGAGATAGCGGAGCTTTCGGGCTCCCGCCCTCCGCTTCTTCTCCATTCGTGCTGTGCGCCGTGCTCGAGCGCGGTGCTGGAGCGGCTCTATGAGCATTTTCGCATCGTGCTGTTCTACTTCAACCCGAACACGCACCCCTATGACGAGTATGTAAAACGCGGAAACGAGCTGCCAAAGCTTCTGCGCGCCTCCGGAATGACGGATGTCGAGCTTATCTGGGGAGATTACGACCCGGAGCGCTTCTACTCCGCCGCAAGGGGCAAGGAGCTTGAGCCGGAGGGCGGAGCGCGCTGCGGCGACTGCTTCACTCTGCGCCTCGGTGAGACGGCGAAGGAGGCTAAGCGCCTCGGAATCGAGCGTATCGCAACAACTCTGACTGTTTCGCCGCACAAGAACGCCCCGCTCATCAACGCCATCGGTGAGGAGCTTGCTAAAAACGAGGGCGTCAGCTGGCTTCACAGCGACTTTAAAAAGAAAAACGGCTATCTCCGTTCGATAGAGCTTAGCCGTGAGTATGATATCTATCGCCAGTGCTGGTGCGGCTGCACCTTCTCGCACGAGGCCATGGAGCATTGAAAAAGCCGCCCGATACGGGCGGCTTTTGTTCATTCAGCGCTTCTGCGCGCGTTTTTGATGCTGTACAGAGCAGAGTCGGCGGCGGCGAAGAGCTGTTCGCCGTCCATTCCCTCGCCGAGCTTTGCGCTTCCGATGCTCACGCGCAGGGCGAAGGGCTCGCCGCATTTACTGAGATTATCATCAATGCGCCTGCACAGCGCGTTCATCTCGCTGTCCTCGCTCTGAGCGACAATGACGAACTCATCGCCGCCGTAGCGCGCGATATACGGGCGCTTTCTCATCTCACCGCAGGCGTCCTTTATTGCCTGAGCGACGCGCACGAGCGCCTCATCGCCGGCAAGATGGCCGTAGGTGTCGTTGATGTGCTTGAACTTGTCAATGTCCATCATGAGGACGTATATTTCCTCCGGCGTAGTCCTGAGGACGTGCTCGACGTAGCTCTTGAGATTCTGGCGGTTATTGACCCCCGTGAGCGGATCGAGCGCGATGCTGAGC
Organism: Oscillospiraceae bacterium; assembly: GCA_017439425.1. Classification (GTDB taxonomy): domain Bacteria; phylum Bacillota; class Clostridia; order Oscillospirales; family Oscillospiraceae; genus RUG626. The sequence goes on along the minus strand of JAFSJE010000087.1, from coordinate 9,808 downwards.
CGCACCGTGCCCATAAAGATGCACAGAAGCTCCACCATTATGCTCACGCATATTACCGGCACAGTTTCGCCCATGAACGACAGCACCCAGGCTGCGAGGATCGACAGCGGGAACGAGGCGATGACCTTTAGATAGCGCGACCTCACCGGATCAGGCTCGCTCCTTACGCGCATTATAAGTCTGACCGCGGCAAAACAGGTGATGAAAAGCAGCACCGCCATCTCGACCTGAAACATCGGCCCGCGGCGGTATTCGCCGTTCGGTCCCAGCTCAAAGAGCCAATGTGTGAACGGATTTATGAGCGCGGAAGCTATCGGGATCGAGATGAGTGTGAACACCATATTGCGCGGCGCCTTCATATTCATAAGCCCGCTTCTCTCCTCACTCTCGGCATAGTACGCCCACAGAAGCACCATCGTGGCGAGCGAAACGTGGTAGATGGTTTTCAGCGCATAGCTCACAAGGCTCGTCTCCGGGCTGTACAGACCCGGCGACGTCGAAACAGTGAACATGAGATTCGCGCCGAAGTTGAACAGCACGGCAATAAAGAGCTTACTGAGCAGCTTATACGCCTTTGAGCGGAAGTCGCCGCGCTTGACCCAGTATAGCATCAGCGCGACAACGGTAAAGCAGACGAGATAAACCTCGGCGTAGAGAGCAGAAATCATAGTGCATTTCTCCAATTACAACGAGTTATGTCAAAATACCACCGCATTGGCGCGGTGGTATTTGTGTTTAATGAAATTACTTGCAGAGCGCCTCGGTGTCCATGGCGATCATAAGCTCCTCGTTCGTGGGGATAACGAAGACCTTGACCTTGGAATCAGCGCTCGAGACGTCAGCCTCAACACGGCAGCCGTCGTTCTTTGCCTTATCCATCTTGACTCCCATATAGCCGAGGGAGTCGATGACCTTCTCGCGGAGCCTAAAGTCGTTCTCGCCGACACCGGCGGTGAATACGATGGCGTCAACTCCGCCCATGGCGGCAGCGTAAGCGCCGATGAACTTGGTTACCTCGTAGATGAACTTGTCAAGCGCGAGCTGGGCTCTCTCGTTGCCCTCCTTGGCGGCGGCGGCGAGGTCGCGGAAGTCGGAGGATACGCCGGAGATACCGAGAACGCCGGACTTCTTATTGAGGATGTTCATCATGGTCTTGATATCGTAGCCGTAGATACCCATGAGGTACTCCATAATGGTGGCGTCGATATCGCCGGAGCGGGTGCCCATGGGGAAGCCTGCGAGAGGCCCGAGACCCATCGTGGTATCGACTACCTTGCCGTCCTTGATGGCGGCGAGAGAGGAGCCGTTGCCGAGGTGGCAGGTGATGATCTTCGTGCCCTCGGGAGCGTTCTTCCTGCCGAGCATATCCAGCGCGCGGGCGGAGACGTAGCGGTGAGAGGTGCCGTGGAAGCCGTAGCGGCGGACGCTGTTCTTCTCATAATACTCATAGGGAATGGCGTAGATGTATGCCTTCGGGGGCATAGTCATATGGAACGCGGTATCGAATACTGCAACCTGCTTCTTCGTGGGCATAAGCTCCTGGCAGGCGCGGATACCCATGAGGTTTGCCGGGTTGTGGAGCGGGCCGAGGGGGATGCACTCCTCGATGGCGGCGATGCAGGCGTCGTCAATGATGCAGGAGGCGGTGAACTTCGGGCCGCCGTGGAGCACGCGATGGCCGACAGCGTCGATCTCGTCGACAGACTTGATCACGCCGTAGGTCGGGTCGACCATGATGTCAAGAACGGACTTGATAGCCTCGTTGTGGGTGGGCATAGCTGTCTCGCTGACGTAGTCCTCGCGGCCGGGAACCTTATGAGTAAGGCGGCCGTCAATGCCGATGCGCTCGCAGAGACCCTTGGCGTAGACCTCTCCGGTTTCGGAGTTCATGAACTGGTACTTGAGGGAGCTGGAGCCGGCGTTAATGACAAGAATTTTCATTTATTGTACCTTCCCTTGTATTTTTTTATTTTCTGTTGTACTATTATAATCGAAAAGCGACTGAAAAACAATAGAAAGTTTGGACATACTTATGAAAATTGCGGGAATTATCTGCGAGTACAACCCATTTCATACAGGTCACGCCGCACACATCGCCGCGACGAGGTTACAAATAGGCACCGACGGCGCAGTTGTCTGCGTTATGAGCCCGAATTTCGTCCAGCGCGGCGAGGCGGCGATACTGCCGAAGCACGTTCGCGCCGAAATGGCTCTCAGAGGCGGCGCCGACCTTGTCCTTGAGCTGCCGACGGAGCTTGCGACAGCGGGAGCAGAGCGCTTCGCGCGCGCGGGAGTTGAGCTTCTCAGCGCGCTCGGACTTCCCATAACGCTTTCCTTTGCGTCAGAATGCGGCGACCTTGAGGCTATGCAGGAGATTTCTGATTTCCTCTTGAGCGACGCAGTTCATGCAGCGATAGCTTTAGAGCTGAAGGCGGGTATTTCCTACGCCTCGGCGCGTGAAAGGGCTGTGCGGGCAGTTCTTCGTGAAAGGGCGGATATTCTGAAAGCTCCGAATAACATTCTCGGCATAGAATATCTCAAGGCTGTAAGCACTCTTGAAAAACCCAATATTACGCCATACACAATAAAGCGCCTCGGTGTTGAGCACGACGGCGGCGAGGGCGGCGGCTACGCCTCGGCAAGCCGCATACGCGAGCTTCTCAGAGCCGGTGAGGACGCCTCCGCCTTTCTTCCATGCCCCGTTGATGCGCCGATTTCCGACCCCTCAAAATTAGAGGTTGCGTTTCTTTACCGTTTCCGTACTATGACAGATGCGGAATTTGAGGCTCTCCCGGACTCCGGCGAGGGTCTTTGGCGGCGCTTCCGCGACTGCGCGAGGGCGGGAGGGAGCGTTTCCGAGGTAATCGAGGCAGTTAAGACCAAGCGCTATGCTCACGCGCGCATCCGCCGCCTTGCGCTCCATTCTCTCCTCGGCATAACCGCCGGAATGCAGGCAAAACCGCCCGCGTATCTGCGCGTGCTCGGCTTCACAAGGCGCGGCGCCGAGGTTCTGCACGAAGCGAAAAAGACCGCCGCTCTCCCGATAATCACGAAGCCCGCAAGCAGCAGGGAGGCGCTTGCCTTTGAGGCAAAATGCACCGATATCTACCGTCTCGCGCTCGACTCTGCGGCGGGAACCGAGTGGACGACGAATCCTATACTTATCTGAGGAACTTTTTACCGATTTACAGAGTCAAATAATAAAAAGGAGGCGGAAGCTATGCGCGGAAAGAGCAAATGCAAAATTTTAAAGGAAATTCGTCAGAAGATAGCCGATGAGAACGATATCCCGTACGTCACAAGAGAATGCACCTACCAGGGCGAGTGCTCCGGCACCTGCCCGAAGTGCGAGGAGGAGCTGAAATACCTCGAAAATGAGCTCAAACGGCGCGAGGCGCTCGGGAAAAGCGTCGCGGTGGCGGCTCTCTGCGCCGGAATGGCGATGTCGGCAAGCGCCTGCACCCCAATAGACGCGCCGGAAAGCAGCGCGCCGATCATCACACAGCAGACCACCGGGAATATTCCCACGCCGCAGACAGAGACTGCCGAGGAAGCCGTGGAGGTCGAGATTCCCGACGAGCCTCCGGTCGAGCACGCAGGCGAGCCGGCGATAGAGATAGAACCCACAGAAACAGTGGAGCTGACCGGTGAGGAGGTCGAGTATCCCGAGCCCCTTGCAGGCGAGCCCGCTATAGAGACAGAGCCCGAGGAGCCGGAGGTGCTGATGGGCAAGTTCCCGATGCCGCCCGAGGAGCCGGAGCCGCTTATGGGCGACGTGGCGTACTTCCCGGAGGAAGAGCCTCAGAATGAGTGAGGCGGTCTATCCTCTTCTCGGTCTGTCGCGGCACAGAATGGGCATTGACGGCGAGGGCGTGACCACGCTTATCGCAGGCGCGGGGTGTACGCTCTCATGCGCTTACTGCATAAACAAGCGCCTGCTTGCCGAGAAAAAGCCGAAGCCTGTGACAGCGCGGGAGCTATATGAGCGTGTTAAGGTCGACGATCTCTACTTTCGCGCGACAAACGGCGGCGTGACCTTCGGCGGCGGCGAGAGCTTACTGCACGCAGAGTTTATTTCCGAATTCCGCAAGCTCTGCCCGTGGACGATAAACGCCGAAACGAGCCTCAACGTGCCGAGTGAAAACGTGCGCCTTGCCGCAGAGAGCGTCAACCGCTTCATCGTGGACTGCAAGACCCTCGACCCTGCGGTCTACTTCCGCTATACAGGCGGTGAGGAGGCGGTTTTTGAGGATAATCTCAGGCTTCTCTTAAGCCTTGCCGGGAGCGACAGAATAACAGTCCGCGTGCCGGTCATTCCGGGGTACGCAGATGCGGAAAGTCAGAAAAAAAGTGCCGAAAAGCTCAGAGAAATGGGCGTAAAGAGCCTCGATCTATTCAATTACGTTATAAAATAAGCGGACGGGAAAACCCGTCCGCTTTGTGTTACTCACTTATTTGTACTTTTCCATAGCCTCTTCAAGGCTCATGCCCTTGGCGATCGCCTCGCGGCGCTGAGCGTTGACAGCCTGGATTTCCTTAACTCTCTTGCCGTCGAGCTCGTAGCCCTTCATGCTCCACAGCGTGAGCGCCCAGGCGCACATCGGAACGACGCAGAAGAGGATGATCACGAGCCAGTTCATGCCGGGAGTGTACGGGGTCGTCTTGGTCGGAAGCGTGTTCAGTCCGATAAGCGTAACGGCGACGCCGACGACGGTGGCGGAGAGGCTCGACACGAGCTTGTCAACGAGGGAGAAGAGCGTTCCCATGATGCCGGGGATGAACTTGCCGGAGCGATAGGTCTCATAGTCGGCGCAGTCTGCGACCATCGGGATGGGCATATCTGCGGTGGCGTAGTAAGCGCCGTAGCCGACGCCGAAGAAGAGAACGAAGAGAATGGTGTAGAGGTTCGTCTGAAGACCGCCGTCAAGCTTGAACACCATGTGCATGGCGGTGTCGGGGTTCCAGAGGAGCAGAAGCGCAAGCACGCCGATGTAGCACACGAACGCGACTGCGACGTAGGTCATAAGGCTTGCCTTCTGACCCTTCTTCTGGCTTGTGCGGACTGTGAGAGCGAAGAACGGAACTGCGAAAACGTAGCCGACGATCATCATCGGGAGATAAAGTCCGTCATAGTCGCCCATCATGCAGGAGTAGAGCATGATGAGAACGGTGATGTTCGTAGCGATGGAGAGCGCGAGCTTGCAGCCGCCGCCGGCGATCATAAGGCGCTGGAGGGGCTTGTTTGCCTTGATGATGGAGATGTACTCGCTGACCTTGACTGTCTCCTGCTTGCCGCCGAGACCGAAGTACTTGGGCTGATCCTTCTCCCAGATGCCGATGATGGCGAGAATGGTGAGCGCGACGGAGATGACGATGCCGATGGGCGTCATAGCGGCAAACCAGCTCTGGTTATAGTCGCCGAAGATGTTGTCGCGGGCGAGGATGGGCCCGATGAACTGCATAAGACCCATACCGGCGAGGGAGCCGACGGTGTTGAAGATGGTGAAGAGCGGGCGCTGCTTGGGGTCGTTCGTAAGAACAGCCTGCGCGGCTCTTGTGACGGAGGTCTGGAAGGTGTAGCCGATGACCCATACCGCGTAGAGGACGATGAAGAGCGTGTAGCGAAGCCACATCATATCCGCGGGAACGAACGGTGTGAGAACGTAGAGGCAGATGACGGAAATTGCCATGATGACCGAGCCGATGACCATAAACGGGCGGAATTTGCCGAACCTGCCGTTCGTCTTATCCATAAGTGCGCCGATTATCGGGTCGGTTATCGCGTCGAAAACGCGCATTCCTGTGACCATGAAGGACGCGAACACCGCGGCGATTCCGAGAACGGAGGAGCCGAAGGTCGCTATGTAGGTGAGAATGAGAACGTAATAGACGTTCGTTGCGCCGTTATTCAGCGGGAACAGCACGAGCTGATACGGCTTTGCGCGGTTTATGCCCTGATTTTCCATTTTAACACTCCTTACTCTTTATTAGTCCAGTTGGCGCCCTTGTCGCCGGCGTCCTTGAGAACGTAGCTCTCGTTGGGAACGCTGACCCTGCGGAACACCGCCTTGTCTATGAGATTTCCGCTTGCGACCTTGACGTTCGTCTCAGCGGTGAGCGGCACCTCAAACTCGAAGATGTGGCTGCCGACCTTCGTATCTACCTTATCGTCGTCGATGAAGAGCGATACCTCGTTCTGATTTGAGTAGACCTTGACCTTTATCTTATCTCCCGTGCGGTCAACGAAGCGCTTGGAGCAGATATGCACGAACGGGTCTCTCGACCAGTACGCCTTGTAGAGATAGAAGCTGTCCTTGCGCGTCTTGCGGTCGAAGGTGACGAGACCCTTGTGGTTCATGCCCGGCTCGCCGCCCTGGTCGCGCGCGTCGGCGGCAAAGTCGAACATATTCCAGACGTGGGTCGCCCACATCCACGGATGGCGCTCGAAGCAGCGGAGCATATACTCGTGATAGATAGCCTGATACTCCTCGGTGTGGTCGCCGCGGTGCGGGTGCTCGGAGTGCAGGTTCGGCATGCCCTCGCAGCCGTACTCGGAGTAGCCGAGGCAGCGGTCGGGGTAGACGGTGTGGAAGAAGTTCATCCACACGTCGTTCAGCCACAGTCCCGGAACGTACCAGCCGAGGTAGAGGTTCCACGATACGGTGTCGGTGATGTGCGCTACGGGGTTGAAGGGGCCGCACATCGCGTAGCAGGCGAGGGTCGTGAAGCGCGTCGGGTCCATCTTGTGGCAGAGGTCGTTGAGGACGCGGTGATTGTCCAGCATATCCTTATTGTCCTTCGTCGAGATGGTTATCTCGTTCGAGACGCCCCAGCAGACGATGGAGGCGTGGTTGTAGCACTGGGTGATGAGCTCCTTCATCTGGGAAATGGTGTTCTCTCTGCCGTTCGGCATATGCTCGGAGATGTACGGTATCTCAGCCCAGACGACCATTCCACGCTCGTCGCACAGGTCGTAGAAGTACTGCGAGTGCTGATAGTGCGCGAGGCGGATGGTGTTCGCGCCCATCTCGCAGATTATGTCCATATCCTCAAGGTGCTCCTTGTCGGTGATGGCGTTGCCGAGACCCTTTCTGTCCTGATGGCGGCTCACGCCGTGGAGCGGGTAATTCCTGCCGTTGAGTATAAAGCCGGTCTTGGGGTTGTAGTGGAAGTCACGCACGCCGAAGCGGGTCGATACCTCGTCGCCGGAGTCGAGCTTCGCTGACGCGGTGTAGAGATAGGGGTCAACAACGCCGTTCCAGAGGCGCACGTCGTTTATGGTGAACTCAGCCTTGTCCTTAACTCTCTTCGTCTCGCCGTTTACGGTGATCTCGACCTCCGCGGCGTTGTGCCACGTCTCAACCGTGACGTGAGCCTTTTTTCTGCCCTCAACGGGCTTTGCGGTGACCTTGATGCCGGGCGTTCCGAAATGGTCGAGCTCGAAGTGCTCCTTCGGCACTATGACGAGCGTGACGTCGCGGTAGATGCCGCCGTAGAAGGTGAAGTCCGCCTTCTGCGGGTAAACGCGGTCGTTGGGCGCGTTCGTTACCTTGACGGTGAGCTCGTTCGAGTCCTTAAGAAGCGGGGTTATCTCCTTTCGGAAGGTGGAGTAGCCGCCCTCGTGGGCGCATATCTTCTCGCCGTTCAGGAATACCTCGCATTCGGAGTTCACTCCGTCGAACTGGAGCCAGCAGAGCTCGCCTGCGCTGAGCTCCGGCTTTGCGAAGGTCTTGACGTAGACGCCTGTGCCGCGGAAGTAGTCGTTGCCGCCGTCCTGCCCGTCGACGTTGTTCCAGGTGTGCGGGAGGTCTACGGAAACCGGCTCCTTGCCGGTCAGAGTGAAGCGCCAGTCGGTCATAAGCTTTACGAACTTTCTCATTTTACCCCTCCGTGCTGAAAATTCTTATGATACCATAATATAATGTCGGCGGTAGTTGTGCAACAAGAACAACGCAAACTGCGATTTTTACCGCGTAAACTGCAAAAGTGACCAAGAAAAGCACTACGGATTACCACCGCCCTTTTAAAGCCTCCCTTTTGTAAAGGGAGGTGGCGCGCCAGCGCCGGAGGGTTAGAGGGGCAGTCTGCATCCGAACCCTCAGTCGCCCTCGAGGGCGACAGCTCCCTTTGTGAAAGGGAGCCTTTAAAACCCCCGCGCCACGGACCCGCCATATCTCTTACCCTCTCGCTCTTATCGCCGCCTGCACCGTATGGTACGCCAGAATCGCCGTCGTAACGGCTCCCACACCGCCCGGCACCGGCGTTATCGCGCCCACAAACGGCGCACAATCGTTAAACTCCACGTCCCCGACCATATTGCCGTTCTCGTCGGTCGCAATTCCGACGTCCACGATGACCTGACCCGGGCGCACTGCGCCGACTGTGACGGTTCCCGGCTTGCCGACCGCCGTGACGATGATATCGGCGCGCCGCAGCTCCTCGTTGAGATTCTTCGTTTTAGAGTGGCAGACGGTTACAGTCGCGTTCTCGTTCATCAGAAGCTGGCTCACGGGCTTTCCTATGACGAGCGAGCGGCCGATGACCGCCGCCCTCGCGCCCTCGAGCTTTACTCCGTAGTAGCGCAGTATGGACAGCGCGCTCTCGGCTGTGCAGGGGTTGAAGCCAACTCTTGTGCCGGTGAAAATGCCGCCGAGCGAGGCGTCCGTTATGCCGTCCACGTCCTTTCTGACGTCGAGCGAAGCGCGCACGCGCGCGTCCGAGATGTGTTTCGGAAGCGGGCGGAAGATTAGCACCCCGTGAACGCTGTCATCGACGTTCAGCTGACGTATCCGCAGTATGAGCTCGTCCTCCTCGACCTTATCGGGGAACGTATAGTTGCGCACTGCGATGCCGCACGCCTCACAGCGCTTCATTGCCGCGCGCTCATAGTAGACGTCGGCGTCGCTCTCGCCCACGCGAACGAGCGCGAGAGTCGGGGTGATACCCTCCTCCGCGAGCTTCGCCGCCCTCTCGGCAGTCAGAGCCGCTATCTCCTTTGCCACCGGCGCGCCCTTGAGCAGTGTTGCCATATTTACCACTCCCTGATAGTTTTTTCTCTATAATAGCAAAAAAGTCCGGTGACTTCAATCGAAATCACCGGATTTATTCACCTGCAAATCACCGAATTTTTCAGCCTTCCATCTGCTTGCCGAGGAAGCCCGCCACCGTGGCGGCGAGCTTGCCCTCAAACTCCTGCGGCGCGCTCTCGGAGTCCGTTATGAACGCCACCGCGCCGAGGATATCGCCCTCGCTCAGTATGGGCGAGAGAGCGTTTACAGAGTACCTCTCAGCGCCGTCCACGAGGGCGACGCGCTTGTCCTTTGCGCCGCGGACGTAGCTTTTGCGGCTCGAGATGAGCTTCTCGCAGTCCTCGCTGAGCGCCTTGCCCATCAGCTCGCGCCTTGCGGCGCCCTGAACTGCGATAACGCTGTCGCGGTCGGTTATTACGCAGGGCACTCCCGCGCTCTTGCCGAGCGTTTCGCACATACCGGCGGCGTATTCGCCCAGCTCGCCCATCGGCGAGTATTTCTTGAATATGACCTCGCCGTCCTTCTCCGTGAATATCTCGAGCGGGTCGCCGTCGCGTATGCGCAGGGTGCGCCGGAGCTCCTTCGGGATAACGACCCTGCCGAGGTCGTCGATTTTTCTGACTATGCCTGTTGCTTTCACTGTCCAAGCCTCCTTCCCGGAGGTATTATTTGCAATTACTGCAAAATAATTCGTCTGTAAGAGTGTAAAAACACCCTTAAGAAGCTTAAGAAGCTGAACACCCTGAAAACACTTATACTCTCTTCTTATATATATATAT
>JAFSJE010000013.1 GCA_017439425.1 Oscillospiraceae bacterium | reverse complement strand
TTTACAAAGGAAAACCGCCGATTTTCTCGACGGTTTTCTTTATGGCACGCCCGGCGGGACTCGCGAGCATCCGCTTTGCGGATTAAGGATTTGACCAGTCTGCGGACCGGTCAATGCAATATGCCGCCGGCATATTGCGATAAGGAAAAATAGGAGATACCGTGACGGGTATCTCCTATTCTGGCACGCCCGGCGGGACTCGAACCCGCGGTCTCCGGCGTCGGAGTTTTCAGGCGCTGAGGAAAAGTGCTTGTTTTGCGACGTTTTACGGCTCTTGTGAGCAGTATCCGAGACAATATTAAATCGCCGTGAAGCCTTGCAAACACTTGCCTTGCGGCGGTTATTCAGAATAGTAGTCAAATAGTGGTCAGGGAGCAAATATAATGCGCGAGCGGACAAAAAAGCGCTTTAGCAGAGGGAGATCATATCAAGATACTCCTCCCATGGGTTCACAGCGCAGCCGGCGCCGTCGCGGTAAATTGACCAATCGGATCTCGGTATAAAAACTCGTATGCCCTCCGTGCCGTCAAAGGTATGATCTGTTACCATAAGCATAGTTTCCCGATGCTCGATAACGAGACGCTGAACTCCCTTCGCGCCGCTGAAGAAGTTATCCGGAAGGGATTCAACGCTTGCGGGAATTGACAGCTCCCGGAGCCTTTCTGAACCGTTCAGGGCGTTTTCAGCGAAGCCGACAACCGGCCTTCCGTCAAATAAGGACGGGACTGTCAGGCTCTCTCTTTTCGTCCCGTTTTCCGTGAGTCCCGACACTATATATCCCGCGCCGTCTGCTATCGGGGAAAATTTAAAGGCGTCGGCGTCCCCTTCGGCGGCTGCAGCCGCGGCGCTCACCGGCTCCGGTATTTCCGGGAGAGCGAAGTCAACAGGTGAGCTGCACCCAAGATACGCGAGAATATCCGCCGCCAGCTCCGCCGTTCTTACCACGGCTCCGGCGGAGTTAAGGTGCAGATTTGAATCGTAGAACCAGTCTCCTTCAAGAATATAGTTGTTGGGGTCTGAGATAACGGGGCAGTTAAAGCTCTCGTTTACAAGGGTGAAGTATTCGCCCACAGACTCCTGTGAGGCGTCCTGCACAGCCAGAGCGTTCACCGGACTGAAGCTCACGGCGACCTGGGCTCCAACGCCGTTCGCGCAGCTGATGAAACCGTTTACCTCCTCAATAAAGGCGTCATCTATGGTTACTGCTGAAAAATCAATGGGTACGGCGGTATCGAAGCCAAGCTGCATTATATTTCCGGGGCGGTCATAGATCATATCGCAGCGCTCGCTAAAGCTGGATTTTGCATAAGCGTCTCCGGAACCCGGGTTTTCGCCGCTTTCCCAAAGCTCATATCGCTCCTGAAGGTAGGGGACCAGGCTTCCTGCAAGCTCACGCTTCATATCATATGTAAGCGGCATAATGAGTGACTTGTCATTCTCTGCGCATTTGAGAAAGGCCATCGCGCCAAAGTATGTACTCATCACGGAGCTGAGCGGCTCAACGACTATTACCGCCATATCACCCTCCCGCAGCTCGCCCTTACTAAGCTCCAGCATTGCCGAGGTCCCTACCGCTCCGTAAAGGCCGAAGGGGCATACGGTATAATAGAAGCCTTTTTCCCGCAGTATGTTTTCCAGAAGCTCGCCGTTTAAGCCGAATGCCACGTCGCTGTTTCCGATTATCAGGAGCCTTTTCCCGTCAGAGTCCCTGAGCCGCGAATACATTTCGGAAAGCTCCGCGTAGTATGTCTCTCCGTAGACCTCCGGCAGCGCCGCGTCTGACGCAAGGAGAAACGACGGGAGAATAAGCGCCAGGGTAATGGCGGCAATTATGTTTCCAAGCTTCATTTTCCATCCACCCAAAGTCCGTCGCGTGAAAGCTGCGACTTAATATCCCTTATCCAAACTTTTGTGCAGTTCTGAGCCGGTATCGTCAGAAGATGATAAACCGTGTCATAAAAGTCCGCGTCGTGATAGATAAAGTCATAGATTTCGCTTATGACGGCGACGCCGTGCATACAGGAGAATTTCTCCGTGTAAAGCTTCCCCATAAGCGCTATGTTCCCTTGCTGCTCCTCGGGAACGCTCTCTATGTCTATCGAGGCGTAAGAGACGTAAATGCGGGCGCCCCTTTCCGTAAACAAACCGTATTCCTCCTCAAGCCTTGACAGGTCGGAAAGATAATCCGGATCGAGGAGGACTGTATCTACAAGTTTTTCGGCGCTCTTATCGCGGTAATACGGTATGGAGCCGGTCTCGTCAAAATACTCGTAGCCCTTGCTGTCGTGGTAAATATCCGTATATCTGCCGCCGGGCTTTTTCTTGTCGAGATACAGCCGGAGGCTCTCTAAAACTCCGCCGTCGAAGCGGCGCATATCGAGAAGAGAGACAAGGTCATAGTTATACTCCATGGCGCACCAGAGCTTATCATCATATTTTGAAAGCCCGGTGGCCAGAAGAAGCTGCTGGGAGCTGGAAATTTCCGGGGTATGAATGATTATATCGTTTTCGGTGATGAAATTCGCCATAAGCTCCATTTGAAAAATAGAGCTGGTGACGCCGTTAAGTCCCATGTTGATTACGGTAAAGCTGCCGTCAAACGCTTTCTGCGCATCCGGGCCTATGAGGTTATACCACATGGAGCAGCCGCCAAAGAAAACGAGGCGTTTTTCGCCCATAGTGCCTATAAGCAGGTCCAGTTTATCCGCCAGCACGCTCTCGCGCCGGAAGGAATAGCCGTATGGATCCTCAATGGCGCTTATTCTCAGGGTCGAGAGATTATCGCACCCGGCAAAGCAGCCGTCGGTAATGTACTCGATGTTGTCAAAAAAGCTCAGAACCCGCAGCTTAGCGCCGGCAAAGGCGTTTTTCTCTACGGAGACAATGCTTTTCGGCAGTATTACGCTCTCCGCGCCGCAGTCCTTAAAGGCACTCTCCCCGATGACCGTGACGGGATATCCGCCAAGAGCTTCGGGTATTACAAGGGTCGTTTCGCCGCCGGAATATCCCGTTATCCTCGCGGCGTTGTCCGAAATTTCGTATGTAAAAAGCTCCGGCTCCGTCCACTTCGCCCACTGGGCGTAGAGCGTCAAACTGTCGCTGACGGTGACACGGCTCCCCAGACCGACTCTGTCTCCGGTGCCGTCCGGTTCTGTGTTCCAACAAGTGAGGGTATAGCCCTCCCAGGTGAAGATATCGGTGCCGATTGATACGTTTGGCCGCGTATGATAGCTAATATCGTAGCTTCTTACAACGCTTTTTCCCTCGCCGGTGGCGGAATCGCCGCCGTTTGCGATATATGTTACCGTGCGTGTGTGGTTTGAGAGCGTCAGCCTGACGCGCGTCGGGTAGCGGACGTCAACAAGCTCCAGCTTAGTAAGCCCGTGCGCCAGTGAGATGCGGTATTCCCCGGTGTAATCCGTTTCGGTAACCTCGTAACCGGAATCGGTTTCAATTAAAAAGCTGGCGTCCGATCCCGGCTTTAGAGAGACGGAGCTTACCTCTATCGTGTAGTGTTCCCCGTCCATAACAAGCGCCGTGACCTCCGTTGAGGGCGGCGCTTTTTTGCCGCAGGAGGAGAGGCACAAGGCTGCTGTAAGTATTATAAAGGTTGTAATAAGCTTTTTCACGCCGCCCCTCCTAAAACTGAAAATAGGCAAAGCCCGCGGCGGCCTCCGTCTCAAGGAGAGCAAGCCAGCTTATGGCTATTATAGTAATAATAAGCGCCGCGCTCAATACCCGCCTTGCGGTGTCGGTATCGTCCTTCGCCGGCGGCAGATCGTAGTTTCCCCAGTCGTAGAGCCGCGCCATGGCGGTTATCGTAAGGAGAATGAGCGCCAGCGTCAGTCCGTTTATACCCATCTGAGAAAAGGATACGTCTATCCCGGTTTCCCATCCGAAAATCAGGCGCGAGAAAATGACCCCGATCTCACCGACGGAGGAGGCGCGGAACATAAGCCCCGCCGGGATATAGAAAATAAACATCAGCACCCGGCGCGTCAGAACCGCAAGGGGTCTCTCGTTGCGGATGTTCCTTTTGAACGTCGAATCCAGTATGACGCACGCAGCCGAGTATAAGCCCCACAGAACGTATGTCCAGCTGGCTCCGTGCCACAGCCCGCAAAGGGCGAAAACAATGAGGGTATTCAGCATCCTACACCATTTGCCCCTTCTGCTCCCGCCCAGCGGGATATAGAGATACTGAGTAAACCAGCGGTTGAGGCTTATGTGCCAGCGCCGGAAGTATTCCGAGGGGCTTTGGGAGGTATAGGGCCTGTCAAAATTGCGCGTGAGCCTTATGCCCATGAGCCGGGCGGATCCAGCGGCGATCTCCGAATATCCGGCAAAATCACAGTATATCTGGAGGCAGAACATCGCCCCCGCGCAGAGCACTGCGAAAGCGCCGGCCTCTGATGTGTTTGCGTAAACCTTGTTAACGTAAATGCCTAAAAGATCCGCGACTGCGCACTTCCGGAAAAAACCGCATAAGAGCAGCCTGATCCCTGCCCGGATATCCTCGGCATCGGCGCGCCTTTCGCTCTTAAGCTGCGGCAGCAGCTTCCCGGGCGGCTCGATGGGGCCTGCCACAAGCTGGGGAAAGTAAACGACAAACAGTGCGTACCAGCCCAGGTGACGCTCCGCCTTAAAATCCCCTCTGTAAACGTCGATGACGTATGAGAGAGTCTGGAAGGTATAAAATGAGATGCCGATGGGAAGCAGGATATCAATAAAGAAGCTGTCGCTGCGGCCAGTCAGGAAATTTGACACCGTCAGTACCGTGTCGGCAAAAAAATTGAAGTACTTAAAAAATGCCAGTATCCCGAGGCAAACCGACAGCGTAAGCGCTAACAGAAGCTTTTTCCTGCAGGGGTAACGTTCCATCAGAAGCGCGGCACTGTAGGAGACCAGCGTTGTAATGAGCAGCAGGACTATGAGCCACGGGTTCCAGTACATATAGAAGAAATACGAGGATGCCAGCAGCCAAATCCAGCGGTATTTTTGCGGCATAAAGCGGTCGACTGCCACAACGACCGGCAGGAAAATAAGAAAGGGAAGGGAGTTGAAGCTCACTTTTTCACCCCCATTATGAAAACGAGGTAGATAAGCAGAGCGAGCGCCGCCTCCCTCAGTGAAGCGCCTGTCAGGACGGCGTAAGCCGTTGCGCCGAGGACGATCGCTCCCGCGGCGTAGGTGAATATACCATGCGTATCACGCTTCACGCGGTCAAAGATGAGAAGAAACGCCGCGAGAGCGTATAACGCTATAATAACAGGGCTTTCAAGTATTACGCTCCCACTCACGGTTTTCCCCCTTTCAGATTTATTGAAACAGCCCTTTGACCGCCCGCTTATCGACCTTTCCCGAGGACGTCATGGGCAGCGAGTCAAGTAAAAGTATTTTTGCGGGCATTTCGGGCTTTGTAAGAACTCTCGACAGCTCCGGGACAATATCGCAATCGCCGCCTAAAACCACGGCGGCGCAGGGAACTTCCCCCACATTGACGTCGGCAGCGCCGACCACCGCAGCGTCCAGTACGCCCGGAAGGGCTTTTATGGCGTTTTCAATCTTCACGGCGGATAGATTTACGCCGTTTCTGATGATTATATCCTTTTTCCGCCCGATGATATGGAGATAACCCATGGCGTCTATGTAACCGATATCGCCGGTGTGAAGACGCCTTTCCGGGTCTATCGCCTCCGCCGTGGCGCGCTCGTCCCGGTAATAGCCCGGCGTAACGGCGGGAGCGCGAACGGTTATTTCGCCGTCAGCCTCAATTTTAACGTCGTATCCAGGAATCGGCTTTCCGACGCTGTTCACCCTCGCCTCCCGCGGCTCCGTTCCCGGCGCGCCGGAAATAGCGATGCACTCCGACATACCGTAAACCGGCAGGAGCTTCAACCCGAGAGTGTCTTCAATAAACTCAAAGTCCATTCCCGAAAGGGGCGCCCCGGCGATGACCCCGACTCTGAGAGAGCTAAGGTCGGCGCCGCTCTCAAGCTTAAAGCGTGCCAGCTTCAGAGCGTAGCTCGGGACGCCGTCAAGCCGCGTTATGCGGTATTTTTCTATGCACCCGGCGACGTACTCCACCTCGACGGATTTCGGGAAGAATATCTTATACCGGCATACTACCCCAACGAATATGACCGCAAGTCCGAAAACGTGGTGAATGGGCAGGCACTCCATCTGGACGTCGTCCGGCTCGTAGCATCCAACGAAGGAATAGTGGCGGACGTGGCTCAGAATACTGAACTGGCTGAGGACCACACCCTTTGAGCGCCCTGTGGAGCCGGATGTAAAAATAATCACAGCGGGCTTTCCAATATCGATATCCGTATTGAACTTCGGCGCCGCCGGATTATTTATCTTATTAATGCCGAATTCCGCGCCGTTTACCGTCCAGCAGCCTGCGGCGGAAATACCGCCGCCGGAAGCCTCGTTTGTTATTACAAAATCCGGCGCGATATCCATACTCAGCTCGGCAAGATAGCCGGAAACGTTATCGTGCGGGTCTGTCAGCGCCACGGTTGCGCCCAAGAACTCGAGGCTGAGCCATAAAATGGCCGTATCGAGACTCCTCGTAGCTCTCAGGGCAACGAGGCTCGATTCCCTCAGCCCCAAATCATAGAGCCTGTTCGCTATGCTGACGCAGGTATAGAGGCATTCCGCGACGGTAAAGGAGCGGCTTTCGTCAAAGAGGAACGCGTCGTTCGGGCGCTCTTCGGCGTAGCCGAAAAGGTGGCTGTAAAGGTTTTTAAGCTCTGTCATACCATCCACCTCTCCGGTTCCGCCAGGAGCCTGCCTACGCCGTCGTAAAGCGAGGCAATATGGTAGCCGTCCGCAGCGGCGTGGTTAACTGTGACCGCGGCGGGGAGAGTAAGCCGCCCATTCTCATCCCTGTATTTTCCGACGGAGACAATGGGCGTGTAATAGCCCTTGGCGTTTTTAAAGCTGAAGCCGAAGCTTTCAAAATCAAAATAGGGCATAACGGAAATAATGAACCCATTTTCAGGCGCGTCCCCGGCATAGGCGCCGCGGGCGGCCTTATTAAGCTCCGCCTCGGCGAAATATGAGGCGTAAAACTCGGCATAATTTTCAGTATAGCAAACGGTGTGGAAGGTAAAGTTCCCGTCGTCGTTTAAAACGGGATAGACGGGGTGCATAATATTCCACCTTCCGAGGACGCCGTTTCGCTCAGCGACGCGAAGCTCATCCCTTTTGCTTATCTCCCGGGAAAAGCAGTAAAGTATGGCGGGAACGAGCTTTTTGCCCTCATGCTTTGCCATCTTCACCGTATTTGTAACATCAAGGCGTACTGAGCTTGAAAAATGGGTCGTAGTGAACACTTCGGTATACAGCCTGAAAAGGCTCTCCCGCGCCCAGCTCATTCTGTCAATCGGTGTAAATTCGTCCATATTCTCTCCTTTCTGCCTATAATAAAGCCCCGCCCATCTGCTTTTCTCGCGTAATGGGCGAGGCTCTTTTAGATTATCTGACTTATCCTACGCTGCCTGCTTCTGCGCCTTCCGCGCCGAAGTCCGGCGTGGGCTCGGGCTCGACGACGATTATAGGCGTGGACTCGGCTGAGTCGTAATAAGCGGTCGCGTCGGTGGATATAACTGTTACGGTGACGCTGTCGCCGCTCTGGCTGAAGCGATACTCGGCGCTCGTCTCGGTAACGGTGTTAATCTGTCCGGAGGAGCCCTCCTCCTCGCGGGTCACCGTTTCGATATCAGCGGTGGTGATGTCGGCGGAGGCGACCTCGGCGCCGCCAGAATAGAGCTTTATGCGATAGGTAGGCGCTTTGTCAAGGTACTCGTCGGTGAAGAAATCATCGGAGAGACCAACGGCAACTCCGCCGTTATCAGACACCGCATCGATTCCGGTGCCGTCGGGTGTGGAGTACGGGGTCTTGTAAACTCCGGTAAGCGGTTCTGTCGTCACATATGCGAGATCGCCGTTTGCGTCCTTGGCGTAGGTGTAAACGTATGCTTTGTATGTCTCGCCGGGGTGCAGCTCGCTCAGGTCTATGGTGCCGTTATACCTGTCTGCGCCCTCGCTGTCGCGAACACGGCGCGCGGCCACGGGCATATCGACATTCTCGTCCGAGGGATTTGCCTCGAATATACGCACGTTGTAGTTCTTGGCGTTATCCACATCGGCAAAGGAGTATTCACCTGTCTCAAAATCGAAGCTGTATTCGGTAACCACATCGGGATTTACGCCCTGCTTCGCGGTTGAAACCTGACCGGCAGCGCCGCTGCTGACAAAGCCGATAACAACCGAGACAACCGCGGCCGCGGCCAGCGCTCCTCCGATTGCGAACCCGAGCATTTTGCTCTTTTTGTCAAGCACGAGGAACCAGAGGGCTGCAAAGGCCAGGCAGATAATGAGAAGGTTGACTCCGACAACTATCCATATCCAGGTGGGTGAATAATCGCGGGAAATGCTCATTGCGTTGGAGTTCGCGTGACGGTAGATCATCTTCTTTGCGAGGTCGTGCATCATAGCAATGCCGGCCTCGGTTTCAGTTGTGTTTTCGGTGAAGCCGCCGGTGCCGCCGAAGCCGCCGGTGTAGAGGAGAAGTCCCGCTCCGGCGCGGAGCTGAAGGTCGGGGTGCTCGTATTTATCGCAGCCTATGGCGGCGGAGTAGCCGTCCGTCACGGAAGCGCCCTTGTAGCCCCACTCGTTCTGGAGAACTGTGGTATTGAGGCCGTAGTTAACGGAGCATTCTGCAGGTCCGACGCGGTTATAAGCCATCATAAGACCGGTGCAGGCCTCGTCCTTCACGGCGTACTCAAAGGCGCCGAGCTGAATCTCGCGCAGTTCCTGCTCGTTTATCCATGTGTACATGCCGCCGCGGTTCTGGTCGTTATCGTTGCAGACGAAGTGCTTGAGATAGACGTAAAGTCCCTTTGACTGGGCTCCTGCAACCTCTGCCGCAGCCATTTTGCCAGAGAGGAGAGGATCCTCGGAGAAGTACTCGCCGCAGCGCCCGTTGAAGGGGGTTCTGTGGGTATCGGCGCCGGGTGCGTACCAGCCGTTGACGCCGGCTACCAAAGCCTCGCGGCCGACGCTCTCGCCCACCTGACGGATAAGCTCAATGTTCCATGTGGCGGCCATTAGAGGCTCAGAGGTGTACTCATTGCCGTAGTAGTTGAGGTTTGCGGAGGATATTCCGGCAGGGCCGTCAACGTCCGTAGCGAGGGATTTTCCTATGGATTCGACCTCCGGCGTGCCGTAGCCGCAGTCCTCAATGAGGATCGCAAGCTCTGTTACGCTCATCTCGTTTACAAGCTGATCCCAAATGGCGTCGTTCCACTCGGTATAACCGGCCACATCGTCCATAGTAAGGCCGTTTTTCTCGTTTACGGCCACAGGAACGAGGGACTTTGAAACGTAAGAGGCGTCGTTTTCAAACTTCACGTCGCTGCCGCCGAGAGACTCCTGAGTTATATACCTTATCATATCAGCGCCCATTCTGAGATCGTCGTACTGATCGAGGCGCTTTCCCATGGTGATGGAGGGGTGAGTCCCCGCGAAATCAGCGCGGGAGACGTAGGGGATAGTGCTGCCGATGTTGCCGTCGCCAACGGAGCTGTAATCAAAGGCGTTCTCCGCCGCCACAAGATCGGTGGAGCGCTTGCCGACTCCGCTGTCCTTATAGACTCTGCGGGAGGCGACCTCGTAGGTAAGCGCGGAGAGAGCCTTTCCGTCGGAATTGACCTTTACATTGTGGGAGTCTGTCTGGAGATTGAAGTAGTAGGTTCCTTCGTCCGCTACGTAGCAGCGCTCGCCGAGATAGTCGTAGGAGGCGATGTTGTCAACAGGCAGTGTGAGGGTCAGCGTCTCGCTCTCGCCGGGCTTGAGGGTGCCGGTCTTGCCGAAAGCGCCCAGAACCTTGGCGGATTTCTCAATGTTTCTGTCCTTATAATAAGGCGCGGTGTAGTAGAGCTCTACCACATCCTTGCCGGGCGTGGAGCCGACGTTCGTAACCTTGACCTGAACTTCGATCTCGCCGTGGGTGTCGCCGAACTTATGGCCGACGACCTCCCAGTCGAAGCTCGTGTAGCTGAGACCGAAGCCGAAGGGGTACTGTACAGTCGAGTTATAGTCTATATAGCCTTCCACAGCGGCGGTTTCGTAATAGCGGTAGCCCACATAAATGCCCTCAACATCGTATGTGACGCCGCCGTCCACCTTGTTGTTGAAGGTGTAGGTCACGCCGTTGTAGGTGTAGGTGCTCTCACCGAACTCATCGTAGTTGGCATAGGTGCCGCTGGTGGCGCTCCAGTAGCTGGGTGCAGTTTTGAGATCGTATGCGTAGGTGTCGGGCAGCTTGCCGGAGGGGTTCACATCGCCCGAGACTATATCCGCAAGCGCCTGAATGCCGGTGGAGCCGGGGCCGCCGATCCAGAGAACGGCGTCAACGCCATCTGCGTCAAGCTCGCCGAGCTCCATGGCGTTGGAGCTGTTTATAACAACAATGACGTTCTGGAAATTATCAATAGCATAGTTTATAAGGTCAATTTCAGTCTGCTGGAACTGGAGATAATGCTTTCCGGCGTCGCCGTTGGCGGCTCCCGTCATGTCGAGGGAGCAGTCGCCGCCCTCCGCGCCGACGCGGGAGAAGACGAGTACGGCAGTCTCGGCGTCAGAAGCGGCCTTCTCAAGAGCTGCGCGGTAGGCAACGCTGGCCTCGCTGTCGCCGTTTATGGGACCGTCGTCAACTCCGGTGGCCTGACTCCAGCCGGAGCCGGACATATCGCCGGAAGCGCCGTTGGAGGCGCCGTACTTGGCGTAGTACTCCTTCATCGCCTTGGAGACGGAGTAACCAGCTGTTTCAAAAGCGTCGTAGAAGTCGATAAAGTCATTGGAGAGATAGCTGCCGGACTGTGAAACGGAGCCGGCGCCTATGTACATCGGGGAGTAGGAGGCGTAGCCCAAAAGCGCAACGGAGCGGTTGCTCTTTGTCGGGGCCATGGGCAGAAGCCCGTTGTTTTTGAGGAGAACTATGCCCTCCTCAGCGATTGTTTCCGTTAGCTCGGCCGCGGCGTCCGTCGCCTTGAGCTGGGTATCATTGGATTCCGTCTGGACGGTACCGAAGGAACCCGACCAGAAACGGGTAATTACGGTGCTGAAGCGTATCGCGGCGGCGTCCGCTATTATGCAGAGCACGAGCAGAATGGCAATCAGCACGATGCCTATTGTTTTCTTCGCTTTCATTTTATAACTCCTCTCTTTCCCCTGCGGGGTTTCATGAGTGAAGTTTAGCATCGACATAGTCCTGCAACAATAGAGAGAGGACGAACGGTGGCTTTAATGCTACAAAAAACCGCTGTTCAGTTACGAACAGCGGTTTAATGAGGACGAACGACATTATAGTGAGCTCAATTGGTATCAGAAGAAATTTCCATGGATATGGGCATAGCCGAGGTAGCTCTCCATCGCACCGCGGTGATAGCTGCGGCCCACCGGCAGCGTCTCTCCCGTGGTGAGATCACAGCCCTTTGCGTCTATCCGCTTTATATAGCGGCACGAGACGAGAAAGCCCTTGTGTATGCGGATGTAATCATGCTCCTTAAGGGCCTTTTCGAGAGCATCCATGCTGGAGTATATTCGGCGCGGCTCCTCCGCTCCGTCAAAGTACAGCGTCTGGGTATTCCTCGCGCTCTCAATATACTTAAGGCTCTGGATATTTATGCTGATGATTCCCTGACCGTCCTTGAAGGATATTGTCTCGTCATCGTTATTCGCGGAAGTTTTGCGGTACTCGATATATCGCGAGATGACCTCAGCTATGTCGTCCATAAAGCGGTTTTTACGAACAAAGCCGAAAGGGTGCACCTGAAATGTGTCGTAAACGCGGTCGAGCTGGCTTGAGCAGAAAATAATCTCCGTATCGGAGGCTTTTGAGTTGAGAAGCTTTCCCATCTCAACGCCGTCCATTCCCGGCATATTTATATCGAG
This sequence comes from Oscillospiraceae bacterium, assembly GCA_017439425.1. Lineage (GTDB taxonomy): Bacteria > Bacillota > Clostridia > Oscillospirales > Oscillospiraceae > RUG626. The sequence goes on along the minus strand of JAFSJE010000013.1, from coordinate 13,852 downwards.
GAAGACAAGGTCGAAGGCGCGGCTCATAAGCCGCTCGACCAAATCCCCGGGATGAAGAAAGGTCTCAAGCTGCACCGGAATACCGTGTTCCGCGAAAATACTCGTAACGGATGCGGAAATAATGCTTACCGCCCGCGTTTCATCGTCACAGATAGCGATTTTTAGCCGCTCACTCATGTTCTGACCATGCTCCTTTCATCGCAATCATAAGCTCTGTGCGCCAGCGCCCGTCCGCAATTTTCTGCGTGATTGCGCCGTCATATTTTTTGACAGTCTCGCGTATGATCCTCGTACCCATCCCGTGCTGGAGGCTGTCCTTTTTCGTGGTGTGAAGGCTCTCTGTAAATTCCGTTGGCTTTTTTGTGGGATTTGTAACGCTCATAAGAAAGTACTGGTCGTTTACGGTTATCTGAACGGCGATGACAGCGTCATCTATTCCCTCGGATACGCAGGCTTCTATGGCGTTATCTATAACATTTGTTATAAGCTTGCAGAGATCCAGATTAGAGAAGGGCAGCTCTGAGGGTACGGCGACCTTGACATCGAGGCTCACGCCTGCCTCCTTGGCTTTAGCGTTCTCCATGTTGAGTATGGTATTCAGCACCGGGTTACCGCAGTCTATAAATTGCACGATGTTATCGGAGAAGGTGCCGAGAAGTTCACCGAAGTATTCGTTGAGCTCGTCTATCTTGCCCTCGTTAAGCAGTATACGCATGTAGGAATACTGATTGTTTATATCATGGCGCAGATTTCTCAGCTCCTCAAGATTGTGCTGAGATAACGTCATAAGCTGTTCCGACGCCTTGTTTATCTCCGCCTCCGCCTGCAGCCTGAGGCCGTGGGTCTGCTCGCGGCTCAGCGCGTAGGTCATAAGATAGGTCACGAGGATCGTGACGTACATAACGGTCAGCGTAACGCTCATAAGGAGGTGATCGCCGTAGTTGCCGCCTCGCTCGAAGACGTTGATCATCATAAGGTCATAGGAGATAACGGCGATCCCGGCCAGAGTGCTGGCCGTTATGTTTAGAATAGCAGCGTTTTTTGAGACATAGTATTTGCTGACCGGGTGCCGGTTCAAAACGATTCCGAGGACGAGAATGAGAAGGTTCGAGAGGAGCTTCATCCAGATGGAGTCAAAGCCCTCGAAGTAATATTCGAGAGTCCTTCCGAGAGTCGCGCCGAGCTCGAAGACAGTCAGGATCGTCGCAAAGCACACCGCGGCGCAGACGTTGCGGGCCGATCTCTCGAATCTGCAGAAGCAGTAGGCCATTAAAACTCCGCCCAGCACCGAGATCCAGGTCCCGACGCCCGCGAGGAAACGGAAGCGCTCAGTCAATATGCACAGTACGAAGTGCAGCACAAGCTGTGCGGTGAGGATGGCCGCAAATTTGCCGAGAGCGGGAAAAGGCCTTTTAAGGTCTTGCTTCCCGAAGCACAAAACGGTGTAGATGAATGCGCTAGCGGCCAATATCTGCGACCAGTAGGACGGATCGCGCATCGTTATTAAAAAGACCTCCATAGGCTGAAACCTCCTTTGCTCTCGGATATTCTATCACGCTTTTGCCGTTTTTCAAGAGAAAGCCGCCCATAATGGACGGCTTTCTGAAAAAGAGGAGAAAATGAGGAAAAAATCAATATTCGTCAGCATCGTCGTCGGAGCCGGTCTTGACCTTCTCCTCGACCTTCTTCTTGCCGGTGGCGATCGGAATTATCGTGACGATCTCAAATACGGCAAACAGAGCGGTGACTGCCCAGAGGGCATAGACGATGATCTCGCGCGGGGCGATGCCGTAGGTGATGACAGCGCCGGGGGTAAGACCCATAACGCAGTTGGAGTTTGCCTTGTTGTAAAGCAGGTAGTGCGTGGACTGCTTGAGCCAGTAGACGGCTGTGGGGCTTTCAATGTCATACAGACCGTTGGAGCCGTTGTTCGTGAGGGTGAGGTTCTGACCTCTGCGGAGCGCAAGGTCGGTGGTCATATAGGTGTTAGGCTCTCCGCCGGCATCGGTGAGGACGGTGCCCTTGAAGCCGATCTCATCGCGGAGGATCTGGTTGATTGCGTTGGAGGCGCCGCCGTAGATACCGCCGATTCGGTTGTAGCAGGTCATGATTCCCGTCGCGGCGGGCATGGTCTTCGTCTGCATCGTGACCACGCCGTTGTCGTCTGCGGCGTAGTAATTTACATTCATCTTCGCTTCCTTCATGTAGATCTCGAAGGAGCGGTTGTAGATCTCGCGGAACGCCTGCTCATCGCACCAGGCGCAGTAGCCGTTGTTTTGACGGTTTGTCTCCTGATCGTTGAGGGCGTAGTGCTTCATGAAGCAGATAAGGCCCTTCTCTGAGGCGCTGGAAGCCTCGGTGGCGGCAAATTTACCGGCAAGGACGGGGTCTTCGGAGTAGTACTCGTAGTTTCTGCCGCCGAAGGCAGAGCGGTGGGTGTTGGTGCCGTAGCCGTAGAGACCGGTGACGGGCTGACCGTCGTCCTGCTTAAAGAGCCATGCCTCCTCGGCAAAGGCGTAACCCAGCTCGGTGGCGAGCTCAAGGTTCCAGGTGGCGGATACCATCGGAGCGCCGCAGTACCATACGTTGTGCGCGTACTGGGAGATCTTGAGCATTCCGGCGTAGAAGCCGTAGGGGGAGTCGGCGTCGTAGCTGATGGGAACGCCGTTATCGGTGTCTGCAAGCTCGTTCCAGCCGCCGTTCATGAACATCATGGCCATGGAATCTACAGTGAACTGGTTGATATAGTCATCCCACTTCGGGTCGTCAAAGTCAACGCCGCGCATCTCTACAAGGGTGTAGCTCGTCTTGTCAACGTCGGTCTCGGGCATCTCAGTGATGGGGTTCTGATCGTCCGCCCAGACGTCGTAAATCTCGATCTGCTTTATCGCGCGCTCGTCGGAAATGATAAGGTCGTTGCCGGTCGGGGCGGTGGGGAAGGAGGCGGCAAAGTTTTCGCGGCTCATAGTGTGGATATAGCCGTCGCCCGTGCTGCCTTCGTTGTATGCCTTGAACTTGTAGTTTGTCTCCTCGTCAAGTGCGTTCGTTGCGACGGTGAGGTCGGTCGTGCGCTTGCCCGCGCCGGACTCGTTATAGACGATCTTTGAGGGGATGTTGTGCGTCCAGACCTTTGAGCTGTCGCCGTCGGAGATGGATGCCCAGGAGTGGCTGTTTTCGGAGAGGTAGAATTTGTAGTCGCCCGCGTCGAGCGTGTATGCCTTCGCGTCCTTGTAATCATAGTTCGTGAAGTAGTCCCTGAGCGCGGTAATCGTGACGGTCTGGCTCTCGCCCGCGGCAAGGAGCTTCGTCTTCTGGAAGCCTACAAGCTGGACGTGGCTTTTTTCTACCTGGCCGTACTCATAGGGCTGGGAGACATAGATCTGCGCGACTGCCTTTCCGGCGACAGAACCGGTGTTCGTGACCTTTACGTTGAAGGTATAGCTGTCGGTGGCGGAGTCGTAGGAGGGAGTTTCCTCGTATGCCATGTCGAAGGTGGTGTAGCTGAGGCCGTAGCCGAAGGGATAAAGAACGGACTTATCATAGTCATATCCGGCATAGTTGCCCTTCGCGGCCTCGGCTGCGGCGGTTTCGTGATAGCGGTAGCCGATGTAGATGCCCTCCTCGTACTCGACGAAGTAGACGGAGGCACCGAGGTAAGTGTCGAGGCTTCTGCCGTTCGTGTACTCAAAGTTGCCGAAGTTCATAAAGGTCGTCTCGTTCTTGAGATCGCGGACGTAGATATCGGGTGTGTGACCGGAGGGGTTAACCTCGCCCTTGAGGATCTCCGCGAGAGCCGTTCCGCCCTGACTGCCGCAGCAACCCGCCCAGATGGCGGCCTTGATGCCGGAGAAGTCGTAGGAGACGCCGGAGTAGGGATCGGTGTACATTTTACCGTTGTAGCCCGAATCGTTCGGATCGAGCCACGGAAGCTCCATAGTGTTCGCGGAGTTGATTACGATGATGACCTTTGAGCAGTGCTTGGAGGCGTAGTCGATGAGCTTATACTCGGCGGTGTCGATGGAAAGACCGGTGCGCTCAACGCCGTTGTCGTTCTTTACTCTTACCTGGTCGCTGCCCTCGCCGGAGTTGCGCTTAATAACGATTACCGCGGTGTCGTACTCCGCGAAGGTGGCTTCAACTGAGGCAAAGGTCTGAGCGGGATCGGCGAAATCTCCGCTGGCGGCGGCGTACAGGTCGTTTACCGCCTGGTTCGTGTTAAAGGCGTTCTCAAGTCCCTTGGCGAGGGAGACGGCGTTATCGGTGGTGGCGGGATCCTCGCCGCCGGACATATTGTTGTGCCATGCGTAGTAGCCGAGAATAGTTATCTTGGTGTCCGCAGAAACGGGAAGGGCGCCCTCGTCGTTGCGGAGGAGGATCATTCCCTCCTCAGCTGTTTTCAGCGTCGCAGCGGCGGCGTTGTCACGCGCTTCCTCGTTTGTTTTCGCGTTGAAGCTGATGTAATCGCCGGTAAGTCCGGCGGTTTCGGTAACGGTCATTGCGCCGCGCCCGAGCCATGTGTCGATCCATGATGAGAATGCGTTGATTACGAGCGTCAGAACGAGCGCGATGACGAGAACGATCGCCGTGACGACGGATTTTGTTATGACCTTTTTCTTTGCGGCATTATTCATTTTCATTTATCTCCTTTCTTCGGGGCGTATTTTTTTGCGAAGGCTTTCTGCTGCATAAGGAATACGCCGTTATAGACCTTGACAGCGGCGCAAAGGAGCAGCACGACGCCGGCGATTATAGCGAACGCGGTGGGGACAAACGTGCTGCCGGGGTCGTTAACATAGCTTGCGAAATTGTAGACTCCTCCGCTGGTGACGGCGGTCTTGGCGACGGGCACGATGAAAAAGCCGAGCACGAGGGCGGAGTAGCAGAGAAAAGCGCCGGAGATAAACTCCTTGACCGCCTTCGTCTGATTCTTGCCGGCCTTGTAGGTCGCCATGCAGACTATGAGCACAAGGACTGTGCCGACCATTCCCACGATCGCGATGGGGTTGGGATTAAAAAGGTTATCCTGCATGATAAACTGCCCGCCGCAGCCCCAGAAGACCATCTGCCAGCCGGGGAAGGTAAAGCCCTCGGAGAAATTCGCTGCGGATACTATTGTGTCGTGCGTGCTGACCTTCAGAAAGGTCACACCGAGAAGGTTGTACGCGATAAGAAGCAGGATCGCCGCGATTGAAGCTGCGGTGGTGACGGTCTGAAGGAGCTTGCGAGTTTTCTTCATACCGTCGAGCTTTTCTTTTATCTGAGCTTCCGTCATCTCAGCGCCTCCTTAACCGTTTGCCGCGGGAGCATCGCCGCCGCTCGTGGCCTCTCCCTCGGCGGGAGCTTCGCCCTCGGCGGGAGCTTCACCGCCCTGAGCGGGAGCCTCGGGCTGAGTGCCGTCGGTATTGAATACTCTCTCAACGGTGCTTGCGGAGGAGCCGCTTCCGCTCGTCCAGGAGACCGTGAGCTTGCCGCCCTCGGCGGCGTAGGTAGTGCCGTCGAGCACAACGACAAGGCTGTCACCCGAACCTGTGTAGCTTCCGTCCTTGCTTCTCGCGCCGTTCTCCCTGAGCACGGCGTAGCCCTTGTCGGTTAGCTCGAGAGTGTAGTCGCCCTCGCCGCAGAGGAGGGTCAAAACGGTCTTGCCGTCAAAGTCCTCATCGGTGTAGGTGACGTTCTCGTTTGAATACATCAGCGTCCCGTCGTAGTTTACGCGGTAGCCCTCTTTTCCGGCGGTTCCGCAGTAGATTGCAGTGTAGTCCGTACCCCAGAGGGAGACTGTGATATTGCCCGTGGCGGCATCGGTCGTCCACATACCGCGCTTATAGGTGGGAGTAGAGCCGGACTGAACAAGGCAGTTTGCCGTTCCGTCCTTCTCAAGCCAGAGATTTGTAGTGCTCGCATTGCCGGTCTGCGTGGTTCCGTTCGCCGTGAAGGTTATCTCGGCGTCGCGTACCTCAAAGTCCTCATAGTCGGAGGCTATCTCCTTGCGGAAGGCGGTGTCCTTCCCCTGAAACTGCACTAGTCCCGCGCTGGCGTCGTTTGCGAAGACGGGCAGATAGAAGATGTGACGGGAGCTGGCCTTGTCAAAGTCGGTCTTCGTCGTCACAGAGGCGTCGTTCAGCACCAGAATGTAGCCGTAGCCTGTGTCCTTCGTCCATGTTCCGCTCTGCTTGAAGTCGAGGCTTCTCTTTGTAGCCTCATCTGGCTCGGGAACGTCCTCGGCGGGCGTTGCGCTCGGATCGGAGCCGCCACCGCCGCCGGGGCCCTGCTGAACGGCCTCCTGCGCCTTGCCGACACAGGTTCCTGCAAGCTCGAGCGTGCCGTCGGAGTTCAGCGTGACCTTGAGGGTGTAGGCGTAGGATCCGATGTTGACCTCCTTGTCCCAGTTCGTCTTGTCGGCCGCGACGAACTCGGGAAGGCTCTCCTGGGTCTGAGACTCAGTTGTCTGCATCTTGGCCGACGTGTCAGCTTTCTTTCCCGTCTCCGTGGACGCAGTGCCGCTGCCACAGCCTGTAAGAGCCAGCGAGAATGCAAGGCCTCCGGCCATAATGGCGGCGAGCATTTTTTGCTTATTCATTTTTATCCTCCTTTTTTGCCCAGTAAAAAACTGCGGCTTTTTTATTACAGCCGCAGTTTACGTTAATATTTAGCATGGAACAATATACCCGTTACAAACAGTTCTTTTTCTGTGACAAAAATGATTATCGTTGGGACGAACGGCAGTATTCCCGGGACGAACGTCCACGGTATCGGTGCTCGGCCTTTTGAACGACAAAGACCATCGCGTTACGCTCGTTATCGACGAGGACGTTCTGAAGGAAGAAATGTTTGGCTGCCATCCGTGTGAGAACACAAGCTCCATACGCTTCAAGACAAGCGACCTTACGGATAAGATACTGGCGGCGCTTGGAATAACACCGATAATCGTCCGCCTTTTTGGCGCAGAGTAAAGAAGTATAATAATGTAAGTTTTCAGACGCTGAGGAAAAGTGCTTGTTTTGCGACGTTTTACGGCTCTTGTGAGCAGTATCCGAGACAATATTAAATCGCCGTGAAGCCGTATAAACCTTGGCTTCGCGGCGGTTATTCAGAATAGTAGTCAAATAGTGGTCATTCACCCTCGGAGGACAAAAGCGCGAGAAGGTCTTCCGGCAAATATACGGTAACGGGAGAAGCGGCATAATCCTTCTCGTTCCTTGTGACAATTGCGTCCATACCGCTGCGCTTCGCCGACTCCACCATAACGGCGTCCTCATAGTCATTTAACTCGGAGGAAACAGCCCTGCGACTATCCATATCCGTCGTATCAATGATTCCAACAAGCCCCATAAGGGTCGTAATAATACGGCGAGTTTCCACATCGCTGTGGGTCAGACGGTGAGTGAGATAATATATGTCTGTAACCGCTTTTGTCGTAATGAAACCTTCAATGTGGTTATTTGCTGCGGCGAGAATGATTTTTCCGCGTTTTCACTAAAAGGTTTTCTCGATTGCAGAGCGTCAATTATGACGCAGGTGTCTATCAGTACCTTCATTTTTTGCCCAGCCGCTCCTCTTTTGCCTCCTCAAGCGTCATACCCTGCGGAACGGATCCGAAAAGCGACCTCGCCATATCGACCCGCTGCTGAAAAGGGTTAGAGAGTTTTGCCACAATCTTGCCGTTGCGGGTGATGTAGATATCCTCACTCTCGGCCAGAAGCAGATACTTAGACAAATTCATCTTAAGCTCCGTTGCCGTGATATACATGTAAAACCCTCCCATCAACTATCTCACTATTATTTTGCGCAAAGCAAACGATATTGTCAATATAAATGTACAAAGCTTTTAGAGCAATGAACTTATTACAGCTTTTCTCCCTATTGCGGTATAGCTTTCTGTGGAATAATGTGGTATTGTCCGATTGAGGTGACAAAGGTGGCGTGTATAAAGAAAAAGAGTGAGAGAAAGTACAAAATCACGGTCTCAAACGGATATCGCAGAGGGAAGAAAATTTCAAGGGCAAAGACAATTACTGTACCGAGCTCCGTTCCGGCAAGAGGTATAGCGCAGTACGTTTCATACGAAGCCGAGAAGTTTGAGAGGAGCTTCAGAAACGGCTATTCCGAATACGCTGATACCACCTTTGAAGAATATGCAGCAGGCTGGCTTGAGCGGCAGGTGAGTTACGCACCGAGCACAAGGGCGAGCTATGGGAGAATGCTTGAGGTTGTTTATCCCTACATCGGCAGAATAAAGCTCTATTCGCTGAAGCCGATTGTGCTTGAAAATATGCTCTCTGAACTGAGAAAACGCATTGTCAGAGGAAAAGTGATAAAGGAGACCACGGTGCAGAATTATCTTACCGTGGTCTCCGCTGTTTTATCTGACGCAAAGCGAAATGAAATAATAGAGCACAATCCGGCAAGACATGTGCCTTTACCGAAAGAGGATGAGCCTGAGCAGCAGATACCCTCACCGGAGGAAATCAAAATGATACTCCGGGAGCTTGAAAACGAAAAGCCGGTGTACAGACTCTACTACTTTCTTGCGATACATACCGGAATGCGCAGGGGAGAGCTGTGCGCACTCAAATGGTCTGATATAGAGATTCAGGAAAAATGTATAGTCATTACAGTCAGCCAATCGATAAGCACAGTACTCGGTCGGGGATTGTTGGAGGGGAAAACGAAAAACGGTAAAACGAGAACAGTTATGCTGGATATCAGCGCGAAGGAGGCGCTGGAAGTACAGCATAAAGACAGCGACTACATATTTGTTGACGACAATGGGAACAGAGTTCACCCGGATACCTTCACAAAGCGGTTGAAGAAGATTTATAAGCGGCTGGGCTTGAATAAAGATTATCACCTTCATTCGCTCCGTCACTACTTTGTAACGGCGCTGCTTCACGGAGATATAGACAAGGAAACGGTTGCCGAGCTCGCCGGACATGGAGATACTACGTTCCTTGAGCGCACATACTGCCATCCGGTAGATGAGAAGAAGCTTGCCGCGGCGAAGGTGATTAAGATATAGCGTGATTGACTTTCAAAACTCTTTCTTAAAATTCTCTATTGCATTTATTGCGCTGCTCCAATTACGCCATTCTGTGAAGAAGCTTTCCCGCAGACGTGAAAGCGCTGCGCTCTTTGCTTTCTCAGCGCCGTCGAGCCGCAGACTCTCGGCAAAAGCAATATCATCGAGAGACTGTCTTGCGTATCCGAACGCACCGTAAAAATGCCCGAGGATATATCTGTCCCTTGCGCTGAGAGAATTGAAGCTGCGCTCTAAAATCTCCTGCTTGATCCCGCTGAGAACAACTGCTTCGGCATCGTCTGCATATTCGTCTTCAAAGCAATGCTCATCGAATTCATCTGCATTATTTATGTAGCCGTAATGATCGTTGAGCCACCCGAGCATTGAATAGCGTATCGGAGTATAGATATAAGTCGTGAGCCTCAGGCCGAGATCAGGATCAAAGCCGTCAATAATTCGGACAAAGGCTTCAGCGCCCACGCTGCATAGCTCTTCACGGAGCGAAGCATCGGCAGTGAGCTCATTTGCAATGCTGCGTATGAACTTCTGAAGCTGGGTATAAAGCGCGCCGAGGGCTTCGGGATTCCCATCCCTGTATTGAACGAAAAGCGCCTCATTCGTCATCGGGCGTTACCTTCTTCGGTCTGCCTCTCGGCTTTGATTTTCGTTCGATGCCGCAGAGAGCGTAGATGTTCTCAGATTGCAGCTGCACCTCAAAATCCTCAAACGATACACTGGAGCCGATGGCTGCGTCGTGGTACAGATCCTTCGCCTTCGCAATCACGCGCTCCATCTCGGCGTATGTTATAGCCTTCTTCGTCAGATCCTTGTCGAGCCGCATAAGCAATCTCCGCAGTGAAGCAGCTCTCGGATCGTCGCTCGCAGCCTCCTTCACACCTCTCATACGATAGCCGAGCGTCGCGCAGGTGGCGTTCGATCCCGGAAAACGCCTGTCACAGTACTTCGTGTGGCGGGCGTTTTTCAGCAGAAAATATCTTCCGCAATACTCGCACTGACGAATGATGAAGCCGGCTGAGAGCGCACCGTAGAAATCTGTCTTAAGAAATCCCTGAAGGGTAGAGGCTTCGTAGTAGTCGTAGATTTTGTATTCGCCGGAGCCGGGTTGAGTCTCGCGCGAAACGTGCCTGACTCTCATCTCATCAACACTCGTAAACAACCCTGTGCCCTCAATGGGATTTGCTATCCACTTGTATGAGCGCTCGTCGTATAAAAATGAGTTGAGGGCAGAGGCGTAACTGTTGGGATTCAGCTCATCGAGCTTCATAAGGCAGCGTTGTATGAAATGGAAAATAGTGTTGTTGAAGGAATAGAGGTCTTCAATAATCTCGTTGTAACTCTCTACGTAGTCGAGATAGAATTTCCACTTTGCTGCCGCATCAGCCTCGTCAATTAGAGAATGCTGCTTAGTAAACTCTCTTGCATCTGACAGAACGCTGTCGTCGCTGTCTTTGAGCGAAGCAAAAATCTTGTGTGAGCACAGAAGCTCGTCGATTGCGATGAAGCATTCGTTAGCGTTGAACCAATCGGATAAATCTTTCGCTCCTGCGTAACTGCGGCAGAGCTTTTTGCCCTGCTCGTTGAGGTCGCGTATCCTGTCGTATTCAGTTGAAGAAATATTGAGACAGTCGGCGGTGAGTTCACCGAGATCGAAGACTTTTCCGTTAACCTCTATGGTTTTGTTGCCGACGCAGAAAGAAATACTGTTGAACATAGCTGCTCCTGAAAAATATTCTGTGGATGAAATTTAATATTCTAAAACTTTTATTATTATATCAAAAATCTCCTAATAATACAAGTGGAAGGATAAGATCCTGCCGCAAAACAATGCTCCCATCAAACCGATGGGAGCAATTTTTATTTCAGGAGGTTTGAAAATGTCAAACGAAAAGAAAATCTTGGAAACAGTCGACGGGGAGACCTTGATGGATACGTACTTCCCGCCGACAACACAAACAGTCGAGGGGCTCATACCGCAGGGACTTACGATACTCGGCGGTTCACCCAAAATCGGCAAGAGCTGGATGGCGCTCGACCTGTGTCTCTCGGTTGCCAAGGGCGATACGTTTCTCAATCGTTCATCGATACAAGGCACAGCGTTCTATCTCTGCCTCGAGGATACGCTCCAGCGTGTGCGTGAGAGGCTGAACACAATCACCGACGACGTTCCGCCTGCAATTCGTCTGTGCGAAAAGGTTCCCTCTCTCGAAAACGATCTGGTGAGCTGCATACGAAATACGGTCTCTGATTTTCCTGACACGAGGATCGTAGTCGTGGATACCTTCCAGAAGGTACGAAAGAACGATGATGTGACTTACGCAAACGACTACGCCGACGTTGCTTCGATGAAGGCTCTCGCTGACGAGCTCAAAATCTCTGTTGTGCTCATCCACCATCTGAGAAAGCTGACTGACTCAGACCCGTTCAAGGAGCTCACCGGAAGCACTGGTCTCACCGGCGCAGCCGACGCGCTGATCGTTCTGAAACGAACCCGTTGTGAAAACTCAGCCTCGCTCATCTGTACCGGAAGAGATATTTGCGAAACGCAGCTCGGTCTTTCTTTCGGTGATGATTGCAGATGGCACGTCGCATACGACAGCGAGGCTGAGCCGGAGAAAGCTCTGCCGGAGGAAATGCAAAAGCTCGCTGAGTTCGTTTCCGCAGTCGGAGAGTACCGCGGCGGCAACGAGGAATTCGCAAATCGGTTCAACGAGTACGGCGGGTATGAGTTTTCGGCAAAGGCGCTCAAGCAGCAGATGAACAAGTGGCAGAGGCAGTTAGAAAATCTCGGAGTTCAATTCAGAAGCGGAAGAAGCAACGGTCAGAGATACCTTGCTATTTCTTTTCTCTCTGCGGATAGTGACGCAAGTGACGTAAATGACGCAGAAAACACCGTGCCGTAAAATCTGCGCCCCTTGCGCCCCTTCGTCAAAGGAAGCTCGCTCCATTCCGTTTCCGCGCTGAGGGGTCGTGCGCGAAAACTGCATATCCGCTCCCTCCCTTTTCCTCTCCGACAAAAGCCAAAGAGCGGCTTTTGTCGGGGTTTCAGGAGCGAGTAGGGTAAAGACACCACTCACATAAAAAACCGAAACACAGCCCAGCGTAGCGGGTGTGTTTCGGAGAGGAGGAGCGACGAAACGAGTGAGCTTTGCCGTGCCCCTCAGCGGCGAAGCGAAGGATGTGAAGTCCGCGACGACGAAGGGCAAGCAGAGCGCCTGTCAGCCGTTGGCTGTCCGGCACAACGCCGCAGCTGCGGCATTACGGGCAGCAGCCCAGACCCACTTCGTCGCAAAGTCCACTACGCTCGGAACACCCTTGAGGGGCAGGGTATTCCTCGACTGCGTTCCCTTGCTCCTCAGTTTCAAACGAAACCCGCTGCGCTGGGCTTCCGTTTGAGTAAAAAAACAAGGAGGAAAACAAATTGAAAAACAAACGAATAACAATCAGATTATCCGATGACGAGTACAACGCGATCACGGCGAAAGCTGAGAGTGCGTTCATGACCGAGAGCGCATACGTTCGTGCGGCGGCGTTGAAGCATCACGTCACTGTCGTTCCCGGCTTGAAGGAAGTCGCTCACGAGCTGAAGGGCATCGGCCGCAATCTCAATCAGCTCACGATACTCTCTCACGAGGGAAAAATCTCAACCGCAAATCTCAGCGAAGCATACTCCGCTCTTGAAAAACTGTACGGTCAGCTCTCAGGAATTGCGTCGATGGAGAAGCGCTGATGGCGACAGTCAACAAGATACGTTACGGAAGTCAGAGCGCCGGAACTGTGTCGAGAGTAAAAAACTACATCGAACGCGATGACAAGACCTTCTGCAAAGAGTTTGGACGCAAGCTCGTCACCGGACTGAATTGCTCACCGGACTTTGCCGACAGAGAGTTCATCGCTACGAGAGAAGCACATCGAAAAGAGAGCAAGACGTGGTTCCATCACTACACTCAGTCGTTCTCTCCGAAGGAAAAAGTAACTCCGGAACAGGCTCACAGAATCGCAGTTGAGTTCGCTGAAAGAGCGTGGCCGGAGCACGAAGTCGTCGTCGCAACGCACATCGACGCCGAGCATTTGCATTCGCATTTTCTGATAAACGCAGTCTCGTTCAAGACCGGAAAGCTGCTGCACGAAGGGCCGAACAACATTCGTCAGCTGAGAAATCTCTCTGATGAGATCTGTCTTGAGCACGGATTGTCAGTGCTGAAAAATACGCAGAAGCAGAATGTCGGAATCAGCGCACGCGAGTATCGCTCCGCCGAAAAAGGCGAGAGCTGGAAGTTCAGATTGATGAGTACCATCGACGAGTGCATGAGATACGCAGGCAGCAGAGCTGAGTTCATCGCGCTGATGCGTTCGGAAGGCTACGATGTCAAGTGGACTGACGAGCGAAAAAGCATAACCTACACAACGCCGAGCGGCAAGAAGTGCAGAGACATAAAGCTGCACGAAGAAAAATATCTGAAGGAGAATATGGATTATGAATTTGAGTACAGAAGAGTTGAAAGCGCTCAATCGCAAGGACGAGTCGACGGCGCTTTCGGCAGTACCGGTGGTTACGGTAACCGAAAAGAATTGGAAGGCGCTGCTGAGTTTGGTAAGTCGTCTGTGGGAGCGGCAGGAGGTTACGGAAGAACTGCTCCGAGAGCTGATGACTTACAGCGACGCAGAGAATCTGCTATCAGCGATAGACGAGAGCTCGCAGGAGCAGTTATCCCGGCTTCAATCGGAGATAGAGGAGTTCGCAAAACAGGCTGGGAATATGAACGAGAGCTTTTCGAGAAGCACAAATTCGCTGGTATTGAAGTCAGAGAATTCAAT
>JAFSJE010000012.1 GCA_017439425.1 Oscillospiraceae bacterium | reverse complement strand
GTGACATACTCCCCGGACTGAAGTCCGAGGCTTCTTAAGAGCCAAGGACTAAGAACGGAGATTGTGCTATCAACAGCGGATGCAGCAAGATGCCGTCTTACTCCGCCTCCTGCAATGGTTAATGCCCTAACCATAAGGCATTATCGTTTAAGCGGGAACTTTAGACTTCAACCCTTCCGTAAGGATGTTGATTGCTGCGTTCACGTCACGGTCAAGTTCCTTGCCGCAATTAGGACATCTCCAAGAGCGGTCTTTAAGGACGAGGCCGTGCTTTACGTATCCACAACAACTGCAGGTTTTGGAGGAGGGGTAGAACCTATCGACCTTGTAAACTTGAGTTCCGTGCTTGAGCGCCTCCCACTTGAGGATACTAACAAACTCTGAGAACGCCAAATCGGATATTTTGCGTCCCCAAAGACGTTTCATAGCGTCAATGTTAAGGTCTTCGATACAAATAATGTCATACTGCTTTACAAGGTCAATGGCAAGTTTGTAGAACCAATCTTCGCGTATGTTTGAGACATATTCGTAACATAGTGCAAGCTCTCGCTTAGCACGCCTTCTGTTATTACTGCCCTTGACCTTGTGAGAAAGGTTCTTATGAGCAGCACGGATGTCCGTTAAGGCGTTTTTATACCACTCAGGGGAGGGTATTTTGTCATTGTTGCTTGTAGTAAGGAAACTCTTGAGACCGAAGTCCAAGCCGACCGCATTACCGGTTCGTGCATCGGGGACTACAATGGTTCTTTCTACGCAAAATATGACAAAGTACTTACCCGTTGAAGTACGCTTAACAGTAACGGTTTTGATGATACCGTCCATCTCTCTGTGCTTGATGAAGCGAAAGTCTTTACCCATTAAGGTAATATGATTATCGTCGTGGAGCTTCCACCCTGCCTGTTTAAGAGTGAACGAGGAGTAATTACTCGCCTTCTTGAATTTTGGAGGAGCCTTACGGCCGTTCTTCTTATCTTTAATGTGATTAAAGAACGCCTCATAGCTACGTCCGATTCGTTCAACGACGTCTTGTATTGCTTGAGACCCCAGCTCGTTCCAATGAGTATATTTTGTCCGTGCTTTTAGACGAGTAACATATACCTTCATCCTGTTTGGGGAGATATATTTCCCGGTCATTCTGTAATACATACGAAGCAAGGCAATACAGTGGTTCCAAATCTCTGCTGCTATTTTAAGCTTGGCGTCAATGAACCTGTTGCGCTTCGAGTCATAGAGACGGTATTTATAGTTTTGTACTACGTTGAGATATTTCATAGACAAAAGCCCTTATTTTTTGATAGTTCCAATAAATCATATCTCAAGGACATTCACAAGCTTTTAGCTTGTGGGAAAGGGCATATTCTATGGTGTTCACTTTCATCCCCGGATTGAAATCCGAGGTTTTCCCGTTCACTTATGATAATACAAGGAGGCTCGAAAATTATGTCCGTACCCTCTCTCGTTCTGAATTTTCTCTTTCAAAGGGCAGATATGAAGCGTGACAAGGGGCTAAGAATCCCCGATTCAGTCGAATATATCGCCGGCCTTCCCTACGGCTCGGGTCTTACGCTTGACGTGTGCTATCCCAAGGGTGCGCTCGGGAAGCTGCCCACGATAGTCTCCATCCACGGCGGCGGGTACGTCTACGGAAGCGCGAAGCTCTATTCGCTCTACGCCGCTTCGCTTGCGGGGCGCGGCTTCGCAGTAGTGAACTTCAACTACCGCCTCGCACCAAAGTACAAGTTCCCTGCCCCGCTTATCGACACGAACGACGCTATGCGCTGGCTTGCCGCAAATGCCGAAGAGTATCCTCTCGACCCTGAGAACGTATTTCTTGTCGGCGACTCAGCCGGCGCTCAGCTTGCGAGCCAGTACGCAGTCATATACTCAAATACCGACTATGCGGAAATCATGGGGCTTACAGTGCCTGACGTCACTATTCGCGCCCTTGCGCTCAACTGCGGAATGTACGATGTCAATATCATTCCGCGTTCCAGTTCTCTTATGGCGGATTACTTCACAAAAGAGCCTGAGAAGTACGGCAAAATGCTCGACGCCCTGAATTACATTACCGCCTCCTATCCCCCTACCTATATAATGAGCGCACCCGGTGATTTTCTCTATAACGAGTGCGAGCCGATGGCGGCGCATCTCCGCTCCCGAGGCGTCGAAACCGTGTGCAAAATCTACGGCGACGAAAAGACGTACCATGTTTTCCATCTCGACGTGCGCAGTGAGGTCGGAAAGACCGCGAACGACGACGAGGCGAAGTTCTTTATGAGGCACATAAAAAGTGAGTGATATCGAGCTTGCCGCGCTCAAGTATGCGCGCGAGTTTTTTCGCGGCGACGCCTCGGGGCACGATTTTTACCACACCGAGCGTGTGTACAAGGCCGCTCTTCGCCTTGCTGAAAACGAGAACGCTGACCGCGAGATCGTCGCGCTCGCCGCACTCTTACACGATGTTGACGACCGCAAAATCTCCCCGGAGACCGCCCAAGCGAAGAAAAACGCCGCGCTCTTTCTTGAGAGCCACGGCGTTGACGATAAAAAGGCGGCGCAGATTCTCGAGATCATCGGCGATATCTCGTTCTCCGGCGGCAAGGTGCCGCGCTCCATCGAGGGCAAATGCGTACAGGACGCCGACCGGCTCGACGCCATCGGCGCTGTCGGCATAGCAAGGGCGTTCGCCTACGGCGGCAGCCGGAAAAGACCTCTCTACGACCCCGAAAACGTAAGTGAAAGCACCATAGGTCACTTTTATGACAAGCTTTTGCTTCTTAAGGATATGCTGAACACAGAGTCAGCGCGAATAATCGCGCAGGAGCGCGACAGCTTTATGCGCGAGTTTCTCGGCGAGTTTTTCGATGAATGGAACGGCACAAAATAAGGGCGAAGGAAGTCTTTTTCCTTCGCCCTTTTATTAGTTCAGAAAATCCTTGAGCTTCTTTGAGCGCGAGGGGTGGCGAAGCTTTCTGAGCGCCTTCGCCTCGATCTGACGAATTCTCTCGCGGGTGACGTTGAACTCCTTGCCGACCTCCTCGAGAGTGCGGGTGCGTCCGTCCACGATGCCGAAGCGCAGCTCAAGCACCTTCTTCTCGCGTGGGGTGAGGGTGTTCAGCACGTCCATAAGCTGCTCGCGCAGGAGCGTGAACGACGCGACCTCCGCCGGCTCTGACGCGCCCTCGTCCTCAACGAAGTCGCCGAGGTGGCTGTCCTCCTCCTCACCGATAGGCGTTTCGAGGCTGACGGGCTCCTGCGCGATCTTCAGGATATCGCGCACCTTGTCGGCGGGCATACCCATCTCATCCGCGATCTCCTCCGGAGTGGGATCGTGACCGAGCTCCTGAAGGAGCTGGCGGGACACGCGTATGACCTTATTGATGGTCTCGACCATATGTACCGGGATGCGGATGGTGCGCGCCTGATCCGCGATGGCGCGGGTGATTGCCTGACGTATCCACCACGTTGCATAGGTGGAGAACTTGTAGCCCTTCTGATAGTTGAACTTGTCGACTGCCTTTATAAGTCCGAGGTTGCCCTCCTGAATGAGGTCGAGAAACTGCATTCCGCGGCCGACGTAGCGCTTTGCGATGGAAACTACAAGGCGGAGGTTTGCCTCTGCCATCTGCTTTTTCGCGTCCTCATCGCCCTCCGCCATTCTCACGGCGAGGTCTACCTCCTCCTCAGGTGAGAGAAGCTTTACCTTTCCTATCTCCTTGAGGTACATTCTGACCGGATCGTCGATGGCAAACGAGTCCATCATTGAGTCGGTATCCTCGAGCTCCTCCTTGGAAATCTCCTCAAGCTCGTCGAGATCCTCAAGCTCCGGCGGGAGAAGATCGTCGTCAAGCAGCTCGAGCGGCTCCTCCTCGGTGGTGTCGATGCCGAGGGATTCGAGGGTATCATAGAACTTGTCCATCTGCTCCTGCGTGAGGTTCAGATCCTCGAGGATAGCGAGATCCTTAACGGATACGCTGCCCTTTTTCTTGCCCTCTTCAATTATCGCGGTGAGCTTCTCAGCCGCAATCTCAGCAGGCGTTTTTTCGGTGGTTTCTGCGGTCTTTTTCTTCTTTTCCATGTCTGTATCCTCTCAAAGATTTTTTCTCTTGTTTTCCAAATATTTCAGAAGGTCAACGTCCTCGCTGACCTTTATCTGCGCTCTTTCCATTTTATTTATGCAGTCCTGAAGAACCTTCGGCGCGGCGCTTATATCAAAGGGCTCGCGCATGATTTTCGTGAAGAGGTCTGCGTCGTCCTCCAGGAGATTCGCTATTGCCGACTCAGTCACGCTCTCGTTATCGCCGTTTCTGCGCTTTATGAGCGCGAACACCTTCGCCCAATAGGGCGATGTGAAGCTCTCCTCTGTGAGCGCGACGGTCTTTATAAGCTCCGGGTCGCGCACAAGGACGCGGATAACGCCCTCCTCCGCGACGCCGCTCGTGGGGTTTGCATAGCGCTTAGACTTGTCCGCCGGCTGAACCGTCTGCTCCGGGCGGAGATTTTTCTTCTCCTCGCGCTTTTTCTGCTCCTTATACCGCCGCGATATGGCGCGCTTCACCTCATTGAGCACCGCTTCCTTCGACACGGACGCGATGTCTGCGACCTTTTCTGAATAGACGTCGCGCTCGATGGAGTTTCCTATCGAGGCGAGCACCTCCGTCGCCTCTCTGAGATAGCCTATCCTGCCGTCGTCGGTCAGAAGATCGTACTTCGCC
This sequence comes from Oscillospiraceae bacterium, assembly GCA_017439425.1. Lineage (GTDB taxonomy): Bacteria > Bacillota > Clostridia > Oscillospirales > Oscillospiraceae > RUG626. The sequence goes on along the minus strand of JAFSJE010000012.1, from coordinate 13,493 downwards.
TTAACTGCCAGCAGGCGGTATTCGATATGGTTCTCGCTCCGCTCAAGAAGCAGGCTGAACGCCTCGGCGCCCATCTTCTTTATGTACTCGTCCGGGTCCTTCGCGCCGCTCATACGCAGAACTCTGCACTGTATGCCGGTGTTTTCAAATATCCCTATCGCCCTCTGTGCCGCCTTCTGACCCGCTCCGTCGTTATCGTAGGCAATGACTACCCTCTCGGTGTAGCGGCTCATAAGCCGCGCCTGCTCCGGCGTGAGCGATGTGCCGAGCGAGGCTACCGCGCAGTCAAACCCCGCCTGATGCAGGCTCACGACGTCGATATTGCCCTCAGCGAGGATGAGCATTCCCATCTTTGACTTCTTCGCAAGATTCAGCGCAAAGAGATTGTGCGACTTTGAGAAAACCGGAGTATCGGGGCTGTTTAAGTATTTCGGCTCGCCGTCGTCAAGTATTCTCCCTGAGAAGCCGATAACCGAGCCGCGCACATCGATGACCGGGAACATCAGCCGGTTGCGGAAAACATCGTAGACCCCGCCGGTCCTGCCGCGCTTGCACAGTCCCGCGTCAACAAGTTCATACTGCGTGTAGCCCTTTTTCGTCATCGCGTCCGTGAGCGCGTTCCACTCGTTCGGCGCGCAGCCGAGGCCGAAGCGCTTCGCCATCTCGGGACTTATGCCGCGCCGCTTTATATAATCGACTGCCTCGCGTCCCTTCGGGGTTTTGAGCGTTTCATAGAAGAATCTCGCGGCGTCGCGGTTTAATTCGAGCATACGCGCGCGGCGGTTTCTGAGTTCCTTCGGCGTATCGTCCTCGGGCATTTCCATCCCGGCGCGGCGGGCAAGAAACTGCACGGCGTCCATAAACCCGAGGTTTTCTATCTCCATTATGAAGTTAACGACTCCCCCGCCCTTGCCGCAGCCGAAGCAGTGGTATATCTGCTTGTCCTGCGAAACAGAGAAGGACGGCGTCTTTTCGGAATGGAAGGGGCAAAGCCCGAACAGATTGCTGCCCGAGCGCTTATTGAGCTGAACGTAATCGCTCACAACGTCGACTATATCGTTTCGCGCCGTAAGCTCGTCGAGAAACCCGTCCGGCAGCGGCATACTGCTCCCTCCCCCTTGATATTTTCAGCGTTTCTTATTTTACTGTCCACGCCATCGGAACGAAGATATCGTTGAACATCTCGATGGCGTAGGAATCGGTCATACCGGCAACGTAGTCTGTGACTGCCCGCTCCAGACCCTCTTTTTCGGCGATGACTAGAAATTCATCGCCCATTCTGTCCTTGTTTTTCATGTAGAAGTCGAAAAGTCCCTCTATCATTCTCTTGACCTTTCGCTCCTCTCCCTTTACGACGGGGTTGCGGTAGACGTTAGCGTAGAGAAACTCCGTAAACTCATCGACAGCGGCGCCGACCTCGGGCGTGTAACCGCACCTGTCGACCGCGGCGCCGACGCTTATTACGTCCTCGACGAGGGTGTTTATCCTCTCGGAATAGCGATAGCCGAGGGTTTTCATCACGTTTGCCGGAATATCGTCCGCCGAGAGCACTCCGGCGCGGATAGCGTCGTCAACGTCGTGGTTTATGTAGGCGATCTTATCGGCGAGGCGCACGAGCTGCCCCTCCTTCGTCATGCAGAGCGGGTCGCAGGTGTGGCGCAGTATTCCGTCGCGCACCTCGTAGGTGAGGTTCAGGCCGAAGCCCTCCTTCTCTATAACGTCGACCACTCTGAGGCTCTGCTCATAGTGGCGGAAGCCGCCGTGGGTCGCCATTATCTCATTGAGGGCGCGCTCTCCGGCGTGGCCGAACGGAGTATGCCCGAGATCGTGTCCAAGTCCGATCGCCTCTGTAAGATCCTCGTTGAGGCGCATTGCTCTTGCAAGAGTTCTGGCAATGCGTGTTACCTCCAGCGTATGCGTGAGGCGGGTGCGGTAGTGGTCGCCCTCCGGCTCGAGGAAAACCTGCGTTTTCTGCTTTAAGCGGCGGAATGCCTTGCAGTGCGTTATCCTGTCCACGTCGCGCTGAAACGGCGTTCTGACGGCGTCGTCCTCCTCCGGAACTCTGCGCCCGAGGGTATCCCTTGAGCGCACGCCGTACTGCGAGATCGTAAGCTCTTCTGTTTTCTGAATTTCCTCACGTATCATATAATTGCACCTCAAAAATACGTTACAGTAATTTTATACTCCGAAAATTCCCGAAACCCTTTTTATTTTTTGCAAAATTCTTATATTTCCAACCGTTCAGCAAATTTTCAATAGACTTTTCGACATAATTATGCTATTATCTACGTTAGTTACTTTTTTCGGAGAGTTTTTATGAATGAAGTTCTGACCTTTGATGGCATGAAGCGGCTCAGCACCGCGATGTGCGTCTTCTTTGTCGCGATTCATATTGTGCTGACCGGTATATTCTTTGCCTGCGGCGTTATGCCGATGGTTGCAGTAAATATTCTGAGCCTCGCCTTTTTCGCGGTATCGTTTTATCTTATCCGGAGCGGGCGGCTCTTTGCGTTTGTAATCGGCACGTTTATCGAGATGTGCGTTCATATCGGCTTTGCGGTAATAATGTGCGGCTGGAACGTCGGGTTTCAGATAACGCTGTTCGGCGCCTGCATTCTTCTCTTTTACGCCGAATATGCCGGGAAAAGCCTCGGAATAAAAACCGTTCCCGCGCTCTTCATCGCGCCCGCCGCCGGAGTTATCTACACCGTCTTGTTCATCGTATCGTCGCTGCGGCCTGCCCCCTATCCCCTGCCGCATGAGGTTGTTTTCTGGTTTCAGATAGCGTGGTCAGTGCTGCTGTTTATTGTCGCGTTTGTGATTCTCTATATCTTTCTTACAGTCGCAACGCGCTCGCAGGAAACGCTGGCAAATGAGATGCAGCACGATAAGCTCACGGGGCTTCCTAACCGCTACTACATAACCCGCGTTTTCAAGCGCTTCTCCGAGGCCGCGGAAATCGACGGCTACTGGCTCGCCATCGCCGACCTTGACGATTTCAAGCACATAAACGACACCTACGGTCACAACTGCGGCGACTACGTTCTCAAAACCGCCGCGAAGCTCATAAAGGACGCCGCCGGAGAGTGCGAGCTCTGCCGCTGGGGCGGCGAGGAGTTTCTCATCGTTTCAAGCGGTCTTGTTAACCGCGAGGAAACTCTCAAACGCATCTGCGCCGCCGTGGGGAGTTACCGCTTCCGGTATGATGAAATAAGCTTCCGCATGACGCTGACAGTAGGAAGCGCAGTCCACAGGGTCGGTCAGGGTATCGCCGATTGGATAGACTCCGCCGACAAGAAGCTCTACATCGGCAAAAGCTCCGGCAAAAATCAATACGTTCTGTAAGAAAAGCGCAGAGAGCGGTAATCAATCCGTCCTCTGCGCTGTTGTCTTTGTATGTCTGTAAGAGTGTAAAAACACGCATAACACGCATAACACGCATAACACGCATAACATAACTCATATAACTAAATATATATATAATAATATCATATATATTACGGGAGTTATGCTTCTTATGCTTCTTTCATGTGTTTTTTACTCTATATCTTTACCGGCTTCAGGCACTCGCCCGTTTTCACCGGCGTTACGCTGCCGGCGGTTACGTCGGTTATGCGCGCGATGTACGCCTCCAGCTCCTCCTGCGGAACGCTGAGCGTCATCGTTATCCCCGCGCCGTAGTCTATGGAATCCACCGCGATGTGAAACCGCGCTGTTTCAGCCTTAATGCGCTCGAGCTGAGCGTAGGAGCATTCGAGCGTCGCGGCACAGACGACCTTCATCTCGGCTCTGCCCGCCTCGTCGAGCGCCATGCTCGCCGCCTTTGAATACGCGCGGACAAGTCCGCCCGCGCCGAGCAGTATGCCGCCGAAGTAGCGGGTGACAACGCAGATAAAGTCGTTCACTCCTCCCGAAGTAAAGACGTTAAGCACCGGCATTCCGCTCGTTCCGGATGGCTCGCCGTCATCGGAAAAACGGGCGATGTTGCCCTCCTTTATCGAATATGCGTAGACGTTGTGGGTCGCGTCCCAGTGCTTCTCCCGCACCTCGTGCAGGTGCTCGAGAGCCTCTTTCTCACTATTTACCGGCCACACCCGCGCGATAAAACGCGAGTGCTTCTCGACGTACTCACTCTCGCCGTAGGAATACGGAACGATGTACATCACTCATCCTCCCCGATATAGCCGCGAACCCTGCCCCACAGCTCCGGCCGCACCACGCAGTCGATGACCACTCCGGCGTCTGTGTAGTCCATCGAGATAATCTCCGCCTCGCGGTGCAGAAGCTCCGGCAGAGCGCCGTCGGAATACGGCACTGTGATGGTAACGCGCTTTTTGTTGCGCCCGAGTATCCCGGTTATCTTCGCAACGAGGTCATCCGCGCCCTCTCCGGTCTTTGCCGAGATGGCTATGGCGTTCTCGCCGCGCGGAATAAGCTCCGGAACCGCGCACTTATCCGCCTTGTTGTAGACCTCTATGCACGGCGTGTCAGACGCGCCGAGCTCATCTATGAGCTTTCGCACAACCTCAGCCTGCTCCTCGTACTCCGGGTTCGACACGTCGATGACGTGCAGAAGTATGTCGGCATAGCTGAGCTCCTCCAGCGTTGCCTTGAACGCCTCGACGAGATGGTGCGGGAGCTTTCGGATAAAGCCGACGGTGTCGCTCAGAAGCACCTCCTGCCCCGGTGAGAGCGTCAGGCGGCGGGTAGTTGTGTCAAGGGTGTCGAAAAGGCGGTCGTTTGCCGGGATGTCAGAGCCGGTGAGTCGATTCAGGAGCGTGCTCTTTCCGGCGTTGGTGTAGCCGACGAGCGCGACCACCGCGACGCCGTTTTTCTCCCTCTTGCGGCGCTGAACTCCGCGCACCCGTCTTACGTCCTGAAGCTCCTCCTCGAGCTTTTGTATCTTGCGCCTTATGTGGCGGCGGTCAGTTTCAAGCTGCGTTTCGCCGGGACCGCGCGTACCTATCGGGCTCGAGCCGCCGGAGGCTGTCTGACGGACAAGGTGCGTCCACATTCCCGTAAGGCGCGGGAGCATATATTTGTACTGCGCCAGCTCGACCTGCAGTCTGCCCTCACGCGTTCTCGCGCGCTGGGCGAATATGTCAAGAATGAGCTGCGCTCTGTCGATAACGTGAACACCGAGGTCGTCCTCGAGCGCCCTCGTCTGCGATGGGCTGAGCTCGTTGTCGAATACCGCGAGGGTGCAGCTTTCCGCTTCTATGAGCGTCTTCATCTCCTCGACCTTGCCGCCTCCGAGATATGAGCGCGGGTCGGGGGTCTTTTTACTCTGGAGCACTCTGCCGCAGCTCACGCCGCCGGCGGTCTCTAAAAGCGCCTCCAGCTCGTCCATGCTCTCCTCGGTGCTGTTCTCCTCCTTCGTAAGCGTGTCGGCGGAGAGTCCGGCGAGGATTGCTCGTTCTCTTTCGTTTTCCAATAACAGATCTCCTTAATAAGCTTATCTTCTTGCGATGCACTCGCATTCGCACTTCGCGCCCTTCGGGAGCGCGGCGACCTCGACGCAGCTGCGCGCGGGATATGGCTCTGTAAAATATTCCGCGTAGACGGCGTTCACATCGGCAAAGTCGCCGATATCGTCGAGGAATACGGTGGTTTTAACTACGTTTTCAAAGCCGAGTCCCGCTTCCTTGAGGACTGCGGCGAGGTTTTTGAACATTCTGTACGCCTGAGCTTTTATATCGCCCTCGACGATGGCTCCGGTGGCAGGGTCAAGGGGTATCTGACCGGAAAGATATACGGTATCGCCGCAGTCTATCGCCTGTGAATACGGGCCGACGGCAGCGGGAGCGAGCTCAGTGTTGACTCTTGTGCGCATTTTAAGCATCTCCTTTGAGGTTTGATGCGATTATTATACCCGTAAATCAACTCTATGTCAAAGAAAAAAGGGGGGCTTTCGCCCCCGTTTTCACAGTATTATGCAGATAAGTCCGCCTGCGCCGTCGTTTATGATGCGCGCGATGGTATCTCTCAGCTTCGCCCTCGTCTCGGGCGCCATCGAGCGCACCTTCGCCTGCACCGATTCTCCGGCGATATCGTGAAGGCTCTTGCCGAAGATGTTCGACTCCCATATCTTCGAGGTGTCGCCCTCGAACTCCTGCAGGAGAAAGCTTATGACCTCGCCGGAGCCGCCCTCGCCGCCGACCGCCGGACTTACTTCCGTTTCAATGTCGGTGGAGATAAGATGTATCGCCGGCGCCTTTGCCTTGAGCTTCACCGAATATCTCCCGCCCTTGCGAACTATCTCCGGTTCAGCAAGCGTGAGGTCGCCGTCATCCGGCATAACTACGCCGTAGCCGGTCTCGCGCACCTCCTTCATTGCCGCTCCGACCTTCTCATACTCCCGCTTGAGTGCGCCGACCTCGCTCATCAGGCGCATGAGATCGCCGTCGCCGTGGATGTCAAAGCCGCTCTCCGAGGCGATTGCAGAGTAAAACAGTTCTCTCGGTGCGCTGACAACAACGTACGCCGCGCCCGCGCCCATATCGAGGCTCGAGAGCGACGCAGATACGCCCTCCGCTCCGCATATCCTGCCGACCGCGCCCTTCACCTCGCGTACAAGGCAGGTATTCTCAAAGCTCTCGCGCACGGAGTCGCAGATGGATTTTTTCAGCTCCTCGGTGTAGTCCATCGCGTCGATCCAGTCCGGAAGGTCAACGAAAAACTCGGTCACAGGAAATTCTCCGAGCACGCCGCTCATAATTGCGCCGATATCGTCCTCAGTAAGCTCCATACAGTTTACCGCAATGCAGCTCACGCCGTTGTCGGTGGCGATCTCCTGCGCCGTTCTGCGCGCTGATTCGCTCTTAGGGTCATAGCAGTTAAGGAGCACCACGAAGGGCTTTCCGAGCTCCTTGAGCTCGCGTATGACGCGTCTTTCCGGCTCGACGTATGCCTCTCTCGGAAGGTCTGTCACGCTTCCGTCGGTGGTGACGACTATCCCGACGGTGCTGTGGTCTGTTATGACCATCCGAGTGCCCTTCTCCGCCGCCTCGCGCATCGTCACGGGCTCGTCGAACCACGGCGTTCTCACCATTCGCTCTACGCCGTCCTCGTCAGCGCCCATCGCGCCCGGCACCATATAGCCTACGGAGTCGACAAGCCGCACCTTAAGCTGGGCGCCGTCGTCAAGTGAGAGCAGCACCGCCTCCTCAGGCACAAATTTCGGCTCGGCTGTCATAATCGTCTTTCCCGAGCCGGACTGCGGCAGCTCGTCAAGCGCGCGCTTTCGCACCTCGTCTGAGCCGATGTTCGGCAGAACGAGAGTCTCCATAAAGCGCTTTATAAAGGTCGATTTTCCGGTTCTCACCGGCCCAACGACTCCGAGATACACGTCGCCGCCGGTGCGCTTTGCGACGGACTCGTAGATTACGGTATTTTCCACGTTGCTTCCTCCTCAGAATGAGCTTCTGAGAAAAGGTATGCCGGTTTGTCTGCCGTTATGCCTCCCGTGAGCAAAAGTTTGCGGCTATCGAGGCAAATTCATCCGCTTTATTTAGCGAGAGCTCACCGTGACGCAGGTGGGGAATAATAAGGCACTCCCCGTTCGGAACGCTCTCCGAGATAAGCCGCGCCGACCTCTTCATAAAGCCGTACTCCGCCTCGCCGCAGACCGCAAGCACGCGCGCTCCGGTTTTCCTGAGCGAGGGCTTTAATTCATACAGCGCGTTTGCGCGCAGAAACTCCGCCATATCGCGCTCGCTAATGGCGCAGGTGTCGCGGTAATAATCCTCAAAGTGCTCCTTCGGAATACCGAGATAATCCGCCTGCAGGCGCGCAAACCACTTTCTTTTCGTAAGCCCATAGCTCACCTTAACGCTCGGTGCGATCAGCGAAGCGGTTGCCTGTGAGGGTATGCACAGAGCGCTCTCGATAACCGCGAATCGGCAAAGCCCCGGGCGCAGTGAGAGCATTTCCAGCGCTGTCTGCCCGCCGAGGGATACGCCGTGCAGCAGCTCGACCTCCCCGATTTCCGATTCTATGAACTCTATTATCTCCGCGGCGTTGTCCTCGATTGAAGTAAAGTGTCTGTCCGCGCCGGAGTGACCGTCGAGCACCGGCAGAACGCAGTGATATTCGCAAGCGAGCGCTTTCGCGGCGCTCTCGAGGCTCCACGGCGCAAGTCCGCCGCCGTGAAGCAGTATCGCAGTCGGAGGATTTTTTGCGCCATACTCTCTGTAAACCATACTTCCTCCAAAAATGACCCGCCGGAAAAGGCGGGTCAGAGTTCTATTATAAGCTTTTCAAGTCTTTCGATTTCGTTCTCATCGGGCTTTCCGGCGCTCTTCAGTCCGAGTATCGCCCTGCGGTATTTCTCAGCGGTTTTATCGCGATACTCGGGATAGAGCGCGCTTCCGCGCACCTCGCGGGGTATGAGCGCCTCGCCGGAGTTTGGCTTATAGCGCCACTTTTCCCCGCAGGAAACCTTGAAAACAAGGTAGTATTTGCCCATATCGCGCACTATTTCGCCCTTTTCTATTGCCATATTGCGCTCGAAGAGAAACCTCACAAGCTCATCAGACTTCGACTGCGGCTGCAAGACGAGCGTTCTGCCCGCAAGCTCGAACGGTGCGGAGGACAGGATCCTCGCAATCAGCTCGCCGCCCATTCCGGCGATTATTATAGTGTCGAAGCCGCTGTCGATCCCATTAAGTCCGTCGGCAAGATAAAACTCTATTCTGTCCTCAAGGCCCGCCTCGCGCGCGTTGGCCTTTGCGCTCTCGATCGGACCGGCATTGACGTCCGAGGCGGCAAGTCTGCCGCGATGCCCGCACTCCGCGAGATAGATCGGGATATAGCCGTGGTCGGTGCCGACGTCCGCGATATTAACGCCGCTCTGAGCAAATTCCGCAACGGCGGCAAGCCTCTTACCGAGCTTCAATCGGGTGCTCCTGGACGTAGCGGTTGAGAACCGCGATGAACTTGTCCGGGTCGACGTCGTGTACCCTGCAGGCCTCCTCTATAGTCTCGCCGGAGGACATGGCGCAGCCGAGGCAGTGCATACCGATTGCGAGAAAGAGCGGCTGTGTCTGCGGCGCGGCGATAATCACTTCGCCGATTACTGTATCCTTCTGAAATTCCATATTATCAGCTCCTTTTAGGCATATTATAAGCAAGGATAGCAAAAAAATCAAGGGATAAGCATCGCTTATCCCCTGGTTTATTCAAAGATCTTTAATTATGCCTGCTCGCGCATCTTTGCGAAGCACTCGCTGCAATAGACGGGACGATCGGTCTTCGGCTCGAAGGGAACCTTCGCCTCTCCGCCGCAGTTAGCGCAAACTGCGGTGAAATACTCTCTGGGGCCGCGGGCGGCGTTCTTGCGAGCGTCGCGGCAGCTCTTGCAGCGCTGCGGCTCATTCTGGAAACCGTGCTCAGCGTAGAACTCCTGCTCACCGGCGGTGAATACGAACTCGTTGCCGCATTCCTTGCAAACTAAAGTCTTGTCTTCGTACATAAGTGGACCTTCCTTTGATCTTTTCCCTTTGGGAATTTAATATTTGCGACAGCTTTTTGCTGTAAGCGCTTAGGTTGCGAGCTTGCGTCTGATACGCTGTACCGCGTTGTCGATGCTTTTAACGCTCTTGGAGGTCTCCGCCGCGATCTCAGCATAGCTCATGCCGCCGAGATAGAGGCTCAGAACCTCTTTTTCAAAATGGCTCAGCCCCTCCGCCGCGCTCTCTGTCTCCGAGAGTGTTTCGCGCCGGATGACAACGTCCTCAACATCGTGGTCCACCGGCATATTCTCGGCGGAGTCGATCGGAACGGAGTCGTTAAGAGGCTTGTTTTTCAGGGTTTCAGCCTTTTTAATGGCAGAAAGCATACGGTTTCTGATGCAATGCTCAGCGTAGGTGCGGAAGCTTGCGCCCTCGGGATCAAAGGATCTGACTGCGGAGAGGAGGCCCAGCATCCCCTCCTGGATGAGATCTTCGCTGTCGCCGCCGGATAGAAACAACGGCCGCGCGATTGTTCTGACAAGTGAAGCATATCTTTCAATAAGCTGCTCCTCAGCGTCACGATCGCCGCTTTTTGCAAGGGTCCAGATTTCGATGTCTGTCAATTCGCTAAAGTTTTGCCTCATTAGTGCTTTTTCAACCTCGCACATTATACAAAAAGTCTACCCATTTCGTCAAGTAAAATTTACAAAAATATGAACATTTTGCAATAATAATACAAAAAGCTTCATTTTGTTCACAAGTTCATCATTGTCTGACCGCCAAATTCCAAATTTAAATGGTCGTAAGCCTTTCTCGTTACACATCTGCCTCGCGGAGTACGCGTAAGATATCCCTGCTGCATGAGATAAGGCTCGTAGACGTCCTCGATTGTCACCGATTCCTCGTTCACGGTCGCGGCGAGGGTGTCAAGTCCGACGGGACCGCCGCCGTACTGCTCGATTATCGCGGTAAGCAGGCGCCTGTCGATGGCGTCAAGCCCCTCCTTGTCGATTTCGAGGCGGCTGAGGGCGTGGTCGGCGATCTCCTTCGTGATAACGCCGTCGCCGTAGACCTCGGCAAAATCGCGCACTCTGCGGAGAATGCGGTTGGCAATACGCGGCGTGCCGCGGCTGCGCTTGGCAAGCTCGACTGCGCCATCCGGCTCGATGGGAACACCGAGTATTCCGGCAGAGCGCTCGATGATGAGCTTCAAATCCTTCGGCTCATAGAGCTCAAGCTTCAGGTCGATGCCGAAGCGGTCGCGCAGCGGCTTTGAGAGCTGACCCGAGCGCGTCGTCGCGCCGACGAGGGTGAAGTTTTTGAGGTCGATGCGAACGCTCTGCGCCGCAGGCCCCTGACCGATGATGATATCTATGTGCTTATCCTCCATCGCGGGATAGAGGATCTCCTCGACGTAGCGGTTCATGCGGTGTATCTCGTCGATGAAAAGGATATCGTTCTCCTCAAGGTTGGTCAGCAGCGCCGCAAGGTCGCGCGGCTTTTCGATGGCGGGGCCGGAGGTCTTGCGCATCTGAACGCCCATTTCGTTTGCAATTATCGCGGCGAGGGTGGTTTTTCCGAGTCCCGGAGGGCCGTGGAGGATAACGTGGTCAAGAGGCTCGCCTCTGCGCTTCGCGCCCTCGATGAACACCTCGAGGTTTCGCTTCGCCTTCTCCTGACCTATGTACTCAGACAGCGTTTTCGGGCGGAGCGAATACTCCCCCTCATCCTCCGGCGTAGCCTTCGCAGTGGTGAGGCTCTTCTCCTCGACCTCGCCGGCGTCCTTTGTAAAATCAATCATGGTTCTTCACCTCATCTAAGGCTGTTTTTAAATACGGCTGTGACGATATCGCCGACGGACATAGAGTCCGTATCCAGCGACTTTATCGCGTTTACCGCCTCGTCATGGCTGTATCCGTACTCCACGAGCGCGGCGACGGCGAGAGCCGTCTTGTCCGAGATCTGCGCCGGAGCGTGTACGACGCCTGAGCCGGCGACGGTGGGCATCCCCGCCGCCTCCTTGGATATTTTATCCTTTAATTCGAGAATTATCCTCTGCGCGATGCGCTTTCCGACTCCGCTTGCGGCGGTCAGCGCCTTTTCGTTTTCGGAGAAAATCGCCATGCTGAGCCCCTCCGGAGTTACGGAGGAGAGAACTGACTGCGCCATCCTCGGGCCGACGCCGGAAACGCCGATAAGCAACTCAAAGGCTCGCTTTTCCGCATACTCATAAAAGCCGTAGATATCGAAGGCGTCCTCGCGGATCGCGCAGTATGTGTAGAGCTTCGTTTCTCTGCCCTTTTCGAGCCGCGCAAGCGTATTGAGGCTCACATTCACGAGAAAGCCCACGCCTCCGACGTCGAGCACGCACAGTCCGTTTTCGATGTGCTCGACAGTGCCTTTTAAATAGTAGAACATACGCTGTTACCTCCGTCGATATTGAGAAGCGAGCCTGAAAATCTCGCGTGGGTGATGGCGAGCGCGAGCGCGTCCGAGGCATCGTCCGGTCTTGCGACCGAGTCGAGGTTCAGAAGCCTCTTGACCATCTCCATCATCTGCTTTTTCGAGGCTCTGCCGTAGCCCGCTATAGCCTGCTTCACCTGAAGCGGCGTGTATTCGTACATCGGTATGCCCATCTCCTGTCCCGCGAGAAGCACAACGCCCCTGCCGTGGGCAACGGAAATACCGGTTGTAAGGTTTGTATTGAAAAACAGCTCCTCAATTGCGATCGCGTCCGGCTCGAACATTTTGATAAGCTCAAGCGTATCGTAATAGATCTGCTGGAGCCGCACGGAGAGGCGCTGATGCGCCGGAGTGAGGATCGCGCCGCAGCGCACGAATTCGTTTTTGCCGCCGTCCGCGCGGATTATGCCGAAGCCCACGGTAGCGATGCCGGGGTCTATGCCTAAAATCGTCTGCATTGAAAAATCTCCGATATTATGGGATTTTAACTATTGTATCACATTTTTTGCCGCTATGCAATAAACATTTCCCGCCCTCCGGCATAGACTATACCGAACTGTGAAAAGCAGTAATACGTATCAGGAGGCAAAAATATGGCAGATAAGGTAACGCCCGGCCCCGTAACGGATGACGCCGAGCTCAGAGAGGCGGTCTGCGTACATACCGATAAGATCTTCGATTCATGTATGGCGCGCGACTGCTTTGAGGATCTGAGGGTCTACCTCACGGAGGCGGGTCAGCAGGCGGTAAGCACCGCCGGAACGGTAAGAGCGCGCGGCGCCGAGCTTCTCTACGTCGGCTCGGACATCGAGCCGGTGCAGTTTAACCGCGGCTACTACTCAGTTAACCTCGACTACTACTACCGCGTGCGCGGCGAGGCGGTGACCGCAGGCGCGCCGGGAGTTCCGTTCACCGGGCTTGCGGTGTGGTCTAAGCGCGTGCTTCTCTACGGAAGCGAGCAGAGCGCGAAGGTATTTTCGTCAAACGGTTCAATCGCAGAGCTGACCGAAGAATCCCTCGTAAAGCGCACTGCTCCGACCTGCATCGTTGAGGCGGTGGAGCCGATCATTCTCGATATGAAGCTCGTCGAGCCGACCGCCCCTCCCGAGAGCGAGATCGTAGAGGTTCCGGCGTCGGTCGCGGCGCTCTTCACCTCCCCGCTCGTAACCGCGGCGGACGTGCGAAGAGTCTACTGCTCGCTCGGGCAGTTCTCGATCGTCAGGCTTGAGCGAGCAAGCCAGCTTCTCATGCCGGTCTATGACTACTGCGTACCGGATAAGGACTGCGTTTCGAGCTATTCCGACGACGCCTGCACGCTCTTCGGGCGCATCGACTTCCCCGTTGACGAGTTCTTCCCGCCCGACACGATGTCCTCCGGTGCCGAGACCTACCGCGACGCGCGCGAGGCAACGAAATAAGGAACTGATGCAAAAAGGCGGGGGCAAGCCCCCGCACCACAAGACATTCATATTATATCACAGCACTTTATGTGGTGCCGGGGCTTGCCCCGGCATCAGACTGTAGACAAAAAGGAAAAGCGTTGGATAAAGGAGGCGGGGTTCTGTGAAGGGGCCGGCC
>JAFSJE010000086.1 GCA_017439425.1 Oscillospiraceae bacterium | reverse complement strand
TTCTCGACTCCGGCTGCAACCTTATTCAGGGCTATTATTTCTGCAAGCCGGTGCCGGAGGATGAATTTATCAGCTTTGTAAAGAACTTTAATTCGAAATAAATAGGGAAGAAGTGAAGTATTCAATGACCATCAAAAGAATTCTGCCTTTTATCCTCGCTGTTATAATGCTTATATCCGTTACCTCCTGCCAGAAAAAGCCGGAAGCCGTCGACGAGCCGGAAACTCCATCAGAGGAAACAACAGAGCCTGTTGAAGCTGTTGAGCCCGAGCCCGAGCCCGTCGAGGAGCCGAAGTACAAGCCCTACCAGTTCGATGAATCGAAGCTTGTCGAATATAACGGCACCGTTGAGCACATTTTTTTCCATCAGATAGTAGCTTGGCCGGAAATGGCGTTTGACGGCGATACCTACGAAAAGGGCATCGACGACTGGATGTGCACCGCCGATGAGTTCGTAAAAATCATGGATGAGCTGTACGCAAAGGGATATATCCTTGTCGATATCCGAGACGTATGGTCTGAGTATGAGGACTCGAATGGCAACCCCTTTATGATGAGAAATACTCTCCGCATTCCGGAGGGCAGAATACCCTTTGTAATGAGCTATGACGATATCAGCGTATATGAGTATATGCCGGCAAACGGCTTTATGGAGCGCCTTATCATCGGTGACGACGGCGAGCTTTGGTGTAAGGGTATCGGGCCAGACGGCAAGGAGGTCATAGCTCAGGGTCTCGATATCATCACGCTGACTGATAAATATATCAAGGAGCACCCGGATTTCAGCCTCAACGGAGCGAAGGCGTGCCTTTCGCTTACTGGCTACGCGGGAATACTCGGCTATGATACAAATCAGGACTCTCGCGGAACTGCTTATTATGACGTTGACCACAGAGCTGCCGAGATCGAGGCTGTCAAGCCTATCATCGAGAAGCTCAAGGAGACCGGCTGGTACTTCGGAAGCCACACCTGGGGCCATATAAGACTTGACAAGAGAAACGTTGAGCAGGTCAAGGCGGACACTGAACGCTGGTTCCAGGACGTCGGTGCGTGCGTAGGCGAAACCCCGATCCTTTTCTACCCGCACGGCGCAAGACCCGACGGTAAGGACGTTGATCAGACCGGCCCCGTTTTCAAGTATCTGCATTCTCAGGGCTTCAGATACTTTTTCTCCGTCGGTACCAATTCCTTCTCTAAGATCAAGACGGACATCAGCGCGGTAGTCGGCGACAGACTTCATCCGGACGGAACAACTCTCCGTTGGGCGCGCAAGACCTATCTTCCGTTCTATGACGCAAAGGATATCTACGACGACCGCAGGCCGGACTACGGCAACAGTTGGGACAAATAAAACTGTGTCAAAGCCCCGCAGGTTTTCCTGCGGGGCATACTGATTAAAGGAGCGTTCAACATTGCTTAAGCTGCTGCTTGGAAGAGCCGGAAGCGGAAAAACCGGCGCGATTTTGAGCGAAATATCTGCTCTTACCGAGAAAAAGACCGGCAAAACTATATATATAGTTCCTGAGCAGTACAGCCATGACGCTGAACGTGAGCTTGTTGCGGTATGCCCGGACGACGTTTCGTTGTATGCTGAGGTTCTGAGTTTTTCAAGACTTGCGGGAAGAGTATTTCAGGAGGTCGGAGGCCTTGCCGAGAAGACTCTCGACAAGGGCGGCAGAGTTCTAACGATGTCGCTCGCAGTCGCAAAAGCGGCGCCGAAGCTCAAGGTATACTCTTTCGGTCAGAATAAAACAGACTTTCTTCTGAGCCTTATCGCGGCTTATGACGAGCTTCGCGCCTCTTGCGTCGACAATATCCGTCTTGCCGGTGCCGCAGACTGCCTTGACAAGAGCTTTCGCGACAAGATTGAGGATATTGCGCTGATTTTTGAGTGCTATGACGGGATACGCGAGAAAAGCGGACTCGATCCGCGCGATAAGCTCGACATGCTCATCGAGGGCATTGAGAATTGCACTCTCTTTGACGGAGCCAACATTTTTATCGACGGCTTCAGCGATTTTACGGCGCAGGAGATGCGCGTTATAGATGAGATACTGCGAAAGGACTGCAATATCACCGCCGCGCTGACTACTCCTTCGATTGACAATAACGATTCCTGCTTTGCGCTGCCCACAAAAACCGCTCGTTCTCTTATGGCGCTCGCAAGTGCGAGAAGAGTAAAGTGCTCGATTGAAGCGTTGAAAAAAGAGAATAAATACGATGCGCTGATCTACCTTGAAAAAAGCCTCTTTGACCACAGATTTTCTTCGTTTGATGGAATGGCCAGCAACATTTCCGTCATCACTGCGGCGACGCCTGCCGAGGAGCTGAGCTTTGCGGCTTCGCAGGCGCACAGACTTGCACGGGAAGGAAATCGCTGGCGTGAAATAGCCATCGTTTCTCCCGATTGGGGAAAATACGCACCGCTGGCATCAGGGATCCTGCGTAAATATACGATACCGTTTAATTCTTCGGAGAAATCTGACGTCCTCTCGAAGCCGATACTGTCGTTCGTAACGAGCGCGCTTGAGCTTATGGGATCTTCG
>JAFSJE010000085.1 GCA_017439425.1 Oscillospiraceae bacterium | reverse complement strand
CCTTGCTCTCATCATCGTCTCGACAACGTTTTGCTTGAATTCACCAGTGTATCTCTTGTTCGGTATTCCTTTCGGCATATAACAACACCCCACTTGTTAGTAGTATACCATACTTGTCTAACAAATGGGGTGCTGTTCAGTGTGAACCGGGGATTTTTATATAAAGTTTTCTCTCAGATCCTCAAGCGAGGCGTAGATTTTCGGCTCCGAAGTCTCGGGCGCGGGCAAAGCTATCCCGTCCGCCTCCAGCTCGAGCTTCCAGACCGGCTTGTCGGAGTAAAGATGCCCGCCCTCAATGTGACGAAGCTCGTGCTCGATAGTCTTATGCCACTCCTCGGCGGAGTCGCGGGAGTTGAGATATATCGAGTAGGTCCCGTCGTCATTCAGGCGCACAGAGCCGTGTATGGTCAGCGGCAGCGGGAGATAATAGACAAAATACTGCGCCGTCATTTCCTGCTGCGGTTAACGAGCGAGTCGATGAGGTTCGAGGCAATCTCGATATCCTCCTTGGTCGCGTTTCTGGAGGCGCGGAAGAGCGTGCGCATCTCGCTTCTCGACGCCATGAGCTGCAAAAATTCCTGCATCTCGCTGTCGATGTGCAGCTCCTCGGTCTCTGCGCCGAGCAGATAATCCACGGTAACGCCGAAGAAGCGCGCAAGCCTGTCAAGCGTCTCCGCCTTCGGAAGGGTGCCGTTTTTCCACACCGTAACTGAACCGTTGGATATGCCGAGCAGGTCCGTTGTCGAGCGGCTGTGCGGCTTCATGCCGCGCTCAGAACACAGCTCGCAATATCTGTCGTAGAAGGTCATATTTTCGCCCTCCTCAAAAAGTCTTAGAAAAATAAGATATATACCTTGACTTATATATCATAAATATGATATAATCTCAGACAGTTGGTATTATCGTTACCAAAATCTTATCACATTATTCGATTTTTGTCAATAAAGGGGAGGGCAAAATGAAGAAATTTCTGAAAAAACGTCGAAAAAACCGCGAATACCGCGAATGCCCGCATTCGTCAAGCTGCTTTGAATGCCCGAAGCCCGACTGTGTGGAGGACGGAAAGTTCGGCTATAACGAAATCCTGTCCGAAGATTTTTACGATATATTTTTAAGTTGATTTAATAGTCGAGGTCTGCTACAATATACATATATATATTTATTAAGGAGTACAGATATGCAGACTATCCGCAAAATATCCGAGTCGATCATCTACGTCGGCGGTGACGATCGCCGCACGGCGCTTTTTGAGGGAGTTTATCCCATTCCGAACGGCGTTACATACAATTCCTATCTCATTCTCGATGAGAAAACCTGCCTTATGGACACCGTGGACAAGTCCATCGTCGAAGACTGGCTTGAAAACCTTGAATACGCGCTCGGCGGAAGGGCGCTCGACTACGTCGTAGTTCACCACATGGAGCCCGATCACAGCTACTCGCTCATGCGCCTGCTTGAGAAGTACCCCGATACTCGGATCGTCGCCAACAAAAAGGTGCTCGATATGATCGTTCAGTTCTTCAATACAGACGTTTCCGCAAGGGCTGCTGTCGTCGCGGAGGGCAGCTCGCTATCACTCGGCAAGCACGAGCTTACCTTTACCATGGCGCCTATGGTACACTGGCCCGAGGTAATGATGAGCTATGAAAAGGCCGAAAAGGTCATGTTCACCGCCGACGCATTCGGCACATTCGGCGCTCTCGGCGGCGCAATCTTTGCCGATGAGGTCGACTTCGAGGGCGATTACCTCGACGAGGCGAGAAGATACTACGCAAACATCGTCGGAAAATACGGCGTGCAGGTCAAGGCTGTCCTTGCGAAGGCGGCGAAGCTCGATATCGCGATGCTGTGCCCGCTTCACGGCCCGGTGTGGAGAGAAAATCTCGGGCTTATCCTCGATAAGTACACAAAGTGGGCTTCCTACGAGCCCGAGGAAAAGGGCGTCTGCATAGTTTACGGCTCGATCTACGGCCACACCGAGAATATGGCGATGGCGCTTGCGGTCAAGCTCCGCGAGAGGGGCGTAAAGACGAGAGTTATCGACTCCTCGGTTTCTCACGTCAGCGAGATCGTCGCCGCGGCGTTCAGATATGACCGCCTTGTTTTCGCCTCCGCGAGCTATAACGGCGGCGCGTTCGTTAAGATGGAGGACGCGCTTCACGATCTCATGGCGCACGCATTCCAGAACCGCCGCGTTGCGATCATGCAGAACGGCTCATGGGCGCCCAGTGCCGCGAACACCCTCAAAAAGATCCTCGAGGGCGCGAAGAATGTGGAGCTTATCGAGAGCGTAGTCACCGCGAAGAGCGCGCTGAAGCCGGAGCAGGAGCATGAGCTCGACGCTCTCGCCGACGAGCTGGCGAAGTAAATAATTGACAAATAATCCGCCTCAGTGACGAGGCGGATTATTTTACCCTTTAATCATTCGCTTTATCGCTTCGACGGCACATTTAATTGCGCCGGTGGTATCGTGACACTCCGGGTCGTCGATGCCGAGATTTTTGCGCTCCTGATTCCAGACGACCTGAAACACGCTTCCGCACCGCACGCCTCTCGCAGCAGCAACGCAGAAGAGCGCGGCAGACTCCATCTCACTGCACATCACGCCGAGCCGCTTCCAGCTCTCCCACTTATTGAGAAGCTCGTAGAAAACCGGACTCTTTTCCGGCGCGTGCTGACCGTAAAAGCTGTCCTTGCACTGGGCGACGCCGGTGTGATAGGTGAGCCCGAGGCTTTTCGCCGCCTCGACAAGCTCCTGCGTTACGCCGAAATCCGGCACTGCGGGGTATTCGATCGGCGCGTACTCGCGGCTTGTGCCCTCCATTCTGACAGCGCCGGTGGCGATAACGATATCGCCGGCGACGACCTTCGTGTTTATGCCGCCGCAGGTACCGACACGCAGGAATGTGTCCGCGCCGACGTTCATCAGCTCCTCCATAGCGATAGAGGCGGAAGCACCGCCGATTCCGGTGGAGCAAACGCTGACCTTCTCGCCGAGAAGCGTTCCGGTGTAGGTGACGTACTCGCGGTTTTGCATTATAAACTTCGCGTCGTCGAAATACTGCGCTATCTTTTCGCATCTTCCGGGGTCGCCGGGGAGAATGACATAGCGCCCGACGTCGCCGGGATTAAGCTTTATGTGGTACTGTTCGCTCATTTTACTGCCCCCTTTTTTCTTATTGTAGCACTTTCAAAAGTGTGTTACAATAGGGAAAATATCACGAAGAGGAGGCGAGTCGAATGAAAAAGCTCGTCTGCGGACTTGTCGCGCACGTCGACGCCGGCAAAACCACGCTCAGCGAGGCGCTTCTGTACGCCTCCGGAGCGATACGCAGGCTCGGCAGAGTAGACCACGGCGACGCCTACCTTGACAATAACGCGATGGAGCGCGAACGCGGCATTACGATCTTCTCCAAGATGGCGCGCCTCAGCTTCGGAGAAACGGAGCTTACGCTCCTTGATACGCCCGGTCACGCCGATTTTTCGGGCGAGACCGAACGTGTTTTTTCCGTGCTCGATATGGCGGTTCTTGTTCTTAGCGGCACCGACGGCGTTCAGGGCCACACGCGCACGATATGGGAGCTTCTTAAAAAATACCGCGTTCCGGTTTTTGTTTTCGTAAATAAGACCGACCTTGCGGGCTTCGACCGCAGTATGGTGATGACCTCTCTGCGCTCGCTTGACGATGGCTTCGTCGCCCTCAATGGGGACTGGGCTGAGGCTGTCGCTGAAAAAAGCGAAGGAGCGCTGGAGGAGTATCTCGCCACCGGCGCGGTTTCGGACTATAATCTGCGCCTCGCAATAGAAAACCGCGAGGTTTTCCCGGTGCTCTTCGGCTCAGCGCTCAAAAGCGAGGGAGTTCAGGAGCTTCTCACAGCAATCGACCGCTGTGCGCCGACCCCGTCGCGCTCGTCGAACCTCGGCGCAAGGGTTTTTAAGATCATGCGCGACAAAATGGGCGCGCGGATGACGTTTATGAAGCTCACGGGCGGCGAAATACGGGTCAAGGATATTCTCGGCGGCGAGAAAATCGACCAGATACGCCTCTATTCCGGCGAAAAGTACACGCTGGCAGATTCCGCCGAGGCGGGCGACGTCGTCGCCGTGACGGGGCTTAGCTCAAGCTTCATCGGCGAGGGCTTCGGCGTTGAGGATAACGCTGAGGAGCCATATTTAGAGCCGGTCATGAGCTTCGACGCGATACTGCCCGAGGACGTGAGCGCCTCGACTGCGCTGCCGAAATTCCGCATACTTGAGGAGGAGGATCCGCTTCTGCGAGTGAGCTACTCCGAGGAAACCGGCCGCATAAGTCTAAGGCTCATGGGAAAGGTGCAGACTGAGGTCATAGCGCGCTCACTGCGCGACCGCTTCGGGCTCGACGTCGGGTTCGGCGAGGGCGGGATAATCTACCGTGAAACGGTGAAGAACACCGTTGAGGGCGTGGGTCATTACGAGCCGCTGAGGCACTACGCCGAGGCGCATATCATAATATCACCGCTTCCGCGCGGGAGCGGAATTGAGATAGACTCTGTCGTGCCGGAGGACGAGCTTGACCGCAACTGGCAGAGGCTCATTCTCACACATTTAGCGGAAAAACAGCATCTCGGAGTTCTGACCGGCTCGCCCATAACCGATGTGCGGCTGACCCTCGCCGCAGGCAGGGCTCACTTAAAGCACACAGAGGGCGGAGACTTCCGCGAGGCGACCTATCGCGCGGTGCGCGAGGGACTTATGGAGGCGGAGAGCGTACTTCTCGAGCCGTGGTACGACTTTACGCTCACTCTGCCGGTGCAGAATATGGGCAGGGCGATGACCGACCTCGATATGTTCGGCGGTGAGTACAGCGCGCCGGAGAATGCGGGCGATACCTGCATACTGACCGGCTCGGCGCCGGTATCTGCGCTCTCGGGCTACGCCGCGGCGGTGACCGAGTACACGCGCGGGCTTGGCAGACTGTCCCTCGCCTACGGCGGCTACCGCGAGTGCAAAAGCGCCGAAAAAGTTATAGAGGCAATCGGCTACGACCCTGAACGCGATATGGCGAATTCTGCGGACAGCGTTTTCTGCGCGCACGGAGCGGGTTACGTTGTGCCGTGGAATGAGGTCAAGGCGCATATGCACCTTGAGAGTGTTCTGAAAGCTGAAAAGGAGCCGGAAAAAGCTCCGGAAATTCGGAGAAGCACCGCACCGGCGGGCGACAGCGAGCTTATGAGCATTTTCGAGCGCACTTACGGAGAAGTGAAGCGCCGTGACTTCGTTCCGAAGGAGGAGCGGAGGAAGTACGAACCGAGGACAAGCCTCGACGATAAAAAGGTTGAGATAAAAACCCGTTTTACCGGCGCTGAATACCTGCTCGTGGACGGCTACAACGTCATTTTCGCGTGGGAGGAGCTTAAAAAGGTCAGCACAGAATCACTTGACGCGGCGCGCAAAATGCTTATGGACACGCTATCTGACTTCCGGGGCGTTAAGAAGAACGAGATTATCCTCGTTTTCGACGCTTATAAGGTAAAGGACGGCGTTGAAAAGGTTGAGACCTACAACGGCATTTCCGTGGTCTACACAAAAGAAGCGGAGACCGCCGACACATATATCGAGCGCACGGCGCACAAGCTGTCGAAGACGCACAAGGTCTACGTTGCCACCTCCGACGGTCCGGAGCAGATGATAATCCTCGGCTCCGGCGCTCTGAGAATTACGGCGCTTGAGCTGAAGGGCGAAATAGACCTTGCAAAGAACGATATTGCGGACTTTATCCGCCGCAATAACCTCGCTAATCGCACGCGCCCGATGGAGGATGCGTTCAGAAATGCTCAACCGAAGGATGAGTAAAACTAAAGAGCCGGTCGCTGGAGATCGGCTCTTTTTCGGCTTATGATATTCGCGAAAGGAGATGAGGCACATGGAAAACATGGGCAGAAAGATAAAGGAGCTGAGGCTCCGCCACAATCTCACGCAGGAGGCGCTGGCTGAATCTGTGGGAGTTACGGCGCAGGCGGTGTCAAAATGGGAGACGGGAGCGGGATTTCCGGATATAACGGCGCTTCCGGTGCTGTCCGAAACACTCGGCGTAACGCTCGACGAGCTGTTTGACCTCACGGAAGAACGCCATATCAGCCGGATTGAAACTATGCTCGACGAGGGCGCCGATATGTCGGACGAGAACTACGCTTACGCAAGACGGGTGCTGACAGATGGGCTCAGTAAGCCCGAAACCCGCGGCCGATGCCTCACGATGCTGTGCGACCTTATGTTAGCGCGCGGCGATAAATACTACGCCGAGGCGGAGAGGTACGCAAAAGAGGCGCTGGAGCTTGAGCCGGAGAAAAAGGACAATCACTCCTGCTACAATATGGCGGTAAAGGGCCACGTCTGGGACTGGTGCGTTTCAAATCACGCGGAATATATAGATTTCTATAAAGCATTCATCGAGAAAAATCCGAACTACGCACCGGGGTATCTCTGGCTTCTCGACAAGCTCATCGTTGACGGCAGACTTACGGAGGCAAGGGAGTATCTGGAGCGCATGAAGCGCGTGCGTGACAGCTACCACGTGGAGCTGTACGCCGGCTGGATAGAGGAAAAGGCGGGCAACCGCCAAAAAGCCGACGAGCTTTGGGATAAAATGGCTGAAAAGTATCCGGATATTTGGTTTGTGTACTCCTCGAGAGGGGATAACTTCGCAAAGCGTGCCGAGTGGGATAAGGCGATAGCCGAGTATAAGCGTGCCTTCGACCTTCAGACCGAAAAGCCGCGATACACCGACAATCTTCTCAGCATTGCGCAGATATCCGAGATAAAGGGCGACAAGGCGGCGGCAATCGAGGCGTATAAGGCGACTCTCGAACTTCTGGCTGATGACTGGAGCCTCACCGAGGGCTATGAGGTTCGGAGAATAAAAGAGAAAATAAAGGCACTTAGCTGACTCCACGCAGCGTGGGTAGCTTTTTATCAGATGGCGTGTTATTCTCAGACAAAAGGAGCTGATTATATGAATAACTACGTCACGGGCGCGGCAATTCGCAGACTGCGCGAGGAGAAGGGACTGACGCAGGAGGAGCTCGCAAACCGCCTCTCCGTCAGCGGCAAGGCCGTATCAAAGTGGGAGACGGGTCAGGGCTTTCCGGACGTGAGCCTTCTCGAGCCGATTGCCGGCGCGCTCGGAATATCGGTCATCGAGCTCATTTCCGGCGAGGATATCCGAAACCGAAACCGCGCGTTCAATATGGCAAAATGCCGGTTTTACGTCTGCCCGGTGTGCGGAAACGTGATAACTTCCGCAGGCGAGACGCTCATATCCTGCTGCGGCGTGACTCTGCCGCCGCTCGAGCCGGAGGCGCCGGAAGGTGAGCACCGCATCTCTATTGAGGTCGTCGAGGACGAATACTACGTCACGCTCGCTCACCCTATGGAGCGGGAGCACTACGTTTCGTTCCTTGCGGCGGTGACGGATAACGGCGTCGGCATAGTGAAGCTTTACCCTGAGGGCGGGTGCGAGGCGCGGTTCAAAACGAGCCGCGTTCAGAGGCTCTTTGCATACTGCAACCGCCACGGTCTGTTTAGCGTAAAGATATAAAATAATCCCCCGGGAAATCGGGGGATTAAAAATTTATATACCTTATCTCTTTATATCGTAGTTCATGTTCATGATGCTGCGGATCTGATCTGCGGAGTCGGTGATGTTCGCGTCGCCGCGGATGGTGTGCTTGATTACGGAGGAGGCGACGGCGAAGTTTATCATATCGTCGGGACCGTAATTGTTCATCATCGCGTAGATAAGACCGGAGGCAAAGGCGTCACCGCCGCCGACGCGGTCGAGAATGGTAAAGGTGAAGAGCTTACTCTCCCATGTTCTGCCCTCGTACCACATATAAGCCATGAGACTGTTCTCGGAGCCGGAGTGGGCGTAGCGGACGTGGCGGGCGATGCACTTAATATTCGGGTAGCGTTTCGCAAACTCGCGGAAGATGTTATCCTGCTCGCCAAAGCGTGGCTGGAGGGGAACGCCGTCCTTGACGTCGCCCTTGGAGTGGTCGTTCTCATCTACCCAGAGGTGATACGGCTCAATGCCGAGGAGCACGTCGACGTAGGGGAGCACCTGAGTACAGTAATCTCTCGCTTCCTCCCACGTCCAGAGGCGGGAACGGAAGTTGCCGTCGAAGGAAACGGTGAGTCCGAGCTCTTTCGCCTTTTTGGCGCACTCAAGAATGAAATCGGCGCAGGAGGGGCAGAGCGCCGGAGTGATGCCGGAGAGATGGAGCCAGTCGAAGTCCTTGAGAAGCGCCTCAAGATCGACCTTCGTGAGATCGTACTCGGTGATGGCGCTGTGCTTGCGGTCGTAGGTCACCTTGGAGGCGCGGATTCCGTAGCCTGTTTCAAGGTAATAGGTGCCGAGACGGTGCGTTGGAGTCTCCTCAGGGGTGGAGAGAATGACCGGCGTGCAGTGAACGTCGTTGGAGCGGAGCATACGGATCGCGCTCTTTCCGATGGAGTTGTTCGGCACAACTGAGAAGAAGGTGGAATCAATGCCGAGGTTTGCGAGCGCGAGGGCGATATTCGCCTCGGAGCCGCCGTAGCTCGCCTCAAAGGAGTTTGCCGCGCGGATCTTGTCATAGTTCGGCGGAGTCAGGCGAAGCATGATCTCACCGATAGTTATAAAGCGCTGGGGACTGTCGGAGTGCAGAAGCGGGTTTTTGTGTTCCATTTTATAATTCCTCCTTCTTATTTATCCAAGAAACTCTTGTATTTATTTCAGGTGATTCAAAAAATCTTGCGGTTTTGTCTCGCTCGGTGTCGTTCCACTTGTCAAAGCCCTCGGGCGCGATGTGCTCGCCGTATTCGCAGTCATAAAATCTCGCGATCCCGTAGTCGCGCCAGGGCCTCGCAAGGTATATGCCGGAAACGCCCTCCTCTGCGGTGAAGCGGCAGCGGCGGAACTCCATGCCGGTCTTGTTCTCAAGCCCGTGCGCCGGCGCGCAGACGTAGCCGACATTGCGCTTATCGCGGATTGAGCGGATCTCGCATTCCTCAAACACCGCGTTGCCGCAGCCGAAGATGAAATCGACCGTTCCCTCGATGAGACACCTTTTAAATATCTGCCTCATCGGCTCATAGCGCCTTAGCGCCGGCGGAAGCATATCGACGTAGCGCTGCGTGAGATCGTAGGGCAGCGGCCCGCAGAACAGCGTGTCCTGCGTGGAGGTAAGGCGGCAGTCCTCCATCTCAAAGCCGTCGCCGTAGACGGTGAGCGCGACCTCCTGACCGAGAACCTCCGGATAGCGCGAGTAGTTCTTTATGGTCAAACCGGTCATTTTGACGTTGTCGCCGGTAACGGCGAGGGTAAAGGTGCGGAAGGTGTTGAACTCGCGCCCGTCCGGATGCGGCTTTCGCGCGTAATCGCCGAATTCGAGCACCGTTTTGTCCATTCCTGCGCCGATGATGGTCACATTTGAGGCGCTGAGCGTGAATTTTCCGCGGTAAACCCCCTCGGAAAGATGTACAATACAGTCATTTTTCAAATATGTTAAAATTGTATTAAGAGAATCTGATGGCGAAATATATATATTCTGCGGCATAATCAGCGGTTTTTCACCCCTTTTTAGCAATAATTTGACCAAGATGTATTATAGCATAATGTCAAAATAATAAAAATGGTACAAACGAAAGATGTCTTTTTTGTGCATAAAGTAAATCGTTTTTGATATGTACAATTAAGATGTCAAAATTCTATAATAAATAAGCAATAAATTCCGTCATAATCGCTATAGGTGTAAGATGCAGAAACAGAGATCATTTTCCGAATACAGAATCATAGATCTGGTGTTGTTTGCGGTAATGCTTGCCGTTTCCGAAACGCTTATCGTCAACGCTGCTGTCAGATGGTTCCCGATGGAGGCCTACACGGTTTCCGTCGTCGGCGCCATAACGAGCATCGTGATGATGCGCTGGGGATACTGGGCTGGCATGCACGCATTCTTCGGCGGCATTGTTTACTGCCTTGCCTCCGGAGCGGGCCCCCAGCACTATATCGTGTACTGCGTCGGCAATCTCTTCTCTCTTATAGCTATGGCGATTGTAAAGCTTCTCGGTAAAGAGGCGATACGGGATTCGGCGGCAAAGAGCGTGATCTTCGCTCTTATCGTAACGGTTCTCATGCAGCTCGGCCGCGGACTGATGTCGATGCTTTTCGGCTCCGACATTCTCGATGCGTTCGGCTTCGTCACGACCGACGCGCTTTCACTGGTCTTCTCAGCGGTGATCGTGTGGATAGCGCGGCGGCTCGACGGGATCTTTGAGGACCAAAAACATTATCTTCTCCGCCTCAAAGAGGCTGAGAAGGAAGAAAAGGGAGGAACCCAATGAAGAACAAGGCAGCTGACTTCCTTATCCTGGATAAGGAAACGGGGAAATACCGGGAAAACCCCGAACAACTTGTCCGCGATGACGTCGAAAAGCACTATTGGCGTCATGTCGGGCTCACGATCCTGAAGGACTGGCGCCTTTATTTGATGCTCGTCCCGATGATCCTCGTTTTCCTTTTCTGGCGTTACTTCCCGATGTACGAGCTGCTCGGCTCGTTCAAGGTATCGGACGACGTCAAACCTGTTGCGGAGCAGTTCTTCTCCGGCTTTTCGTATTTTAAGCGCCTTCTCGTAGGCGGCGACAGTATGTCCACTGAGTTCTGGAGAGCGATGAGGAACACCTTCCTCCTTTCGTTCTACGGTCTCTGCTTCGGCTTCCCGATGCCGATCATTCTGGCGCTGTTCTTCAACGAGGTGCGTTCCAATGCCGCGAGAAGCGTATATCAGGTGCTCACCTATCTGCCTAAATTCATGTCCACCGTTGTTATGACCTCTCTCGTGACCATGCTTGTAAAGCAGGGCTCCATCACGAGCGGAATGGGCATCGTATCTCAGGCACTTGCCGGAATCGGACTTGTAAGTCAGGAGACGGCAAACGCGGGCCTTCTGAATAACCCGCAATTCTTCCGCGCGATCTACCAGATCTCCGGTATCTGGGAGGGCGCAGGCTACGACTCCATCGTATTCTTCGCCGCCATCATCGCGATCAGCCCCACCTCCTACGAGGCTGCTCAGATCGACGGCGCGAACAAGTGGGCTCAGATGAGATACGTGGTGCTTCCGAGCATACTCTCCACCATCGTCATCATGCTCATCACGAGAATCGGCTCGCTTCTCAACATCGGTTATGAGAAGGTCCTCCTTCTTTATAACCCCAACACATACGTTACCGCTGATGTCGTTTCGACCTTCGCGCAGCGCTACGGTCTTGCCGGAGCTGCAAAGGGCATAGCTTCCGCCGCTGAAATGATGAATAACGTCATAGGAATGCTGCTCGTTATCGGCGCTAACACCATCGCACGCAAGGCGTCCGATGTTTCGCTGTACTAATTATAAGGAGGTTTCACCATGAAAAGAAAACTTGAGATCTCCGAGCTTATCTTCAAGATCATAAGCTACACTCTGCTTACAATATTTGCTCTGGCATGCCTCTATCCCTTCGTTTACGCGGTTTCCGCCGCTGTCTCCGGAAGAAGCGCCGTTGAGTACGGAACGATTATCCTTTTCCCGAAGGATGTTCAGTTTGACGCCTTCAAGAGAATGTTCAGCGACAATATGTTCTGGAACTCTTATTCGAACACATTGTTCCTCACTCTCTACGGCACCATCTGGGCTCTCGGCTACTCCATTCTCGGAGCTTACGCCCTCTCGAAGAAAAGACTTTTGTTCCGTAAGTTCTTCAACTTCTTCCTCGTCTTTACGATGTGGTTCTCCGCAGGTCTCGTACCTCAGTACCTGAACTACCTCCAGACGAAGGCAGTTTTCAACAGCGTAGGCATCATGGACGATAAGTGGCTCGTCGTTATCGCGATGGGCATGGCAGCCATGAACATCATCCTCCTCCGCAACGCCTTCGAGGGCGTTCCGAGCGAGATCGAGGAGGCCGCCATCGTTGACGGCGCCACCGAGATGCAGGTTCTGAGCCAGGTCTATCTCCCAATGTCCAAGTCCACTATCGCAACCGTCGCGCTGTTCTTCGCAATCAGCCGCTGGAACGGATACTTCTGGGCTCGCCAGATGATCTCCAACTCCAACGAGCATCCGCTTCAGGTTTTCATCCGTCTGAAGCTCGAGCAGTACACCGACCCAGAGGCGATGGCAGGCTGGAACGAGATATACGCTTCCGACTCCGTCATCTACGCACTCATCGTCTGCTCCATCGTACCTATCCTTATCATCTATCCCTTCATTCAGAAGTACTTCGCCAAGGGCACCAACGTCGGCGGCGTGAAGGAATAAGAGAGTTTTTTACCGGCTCGCCGGTGAAAATAAATAGCCTGTCTTTAATATGCGTATAATCGCTACATTTTAAGGAGGAAATTATGAAGAAAACATCCAAGGTTCTTGCGATACTTCTTGCAGTATCCATGATCGCTGTTCTGTTTGCAGGCTGCGCGCCCGCAATCGACGTCCCCGTAACCAACACCCCGTCCACCAGCAATGACACTCCGTCCACCACCCCGTCCACCAATAACAACACTCCGTCCACCACCCCGTCCACCGGCGACGACACTCAGCCTGCTGTCACCGTTGAGCCCCTCACCTATGCAGACGGCACCACCCTCCGCATGGCTACCGGCTACAACAGCACCAAGACCGGCCTTAGCTTCGACGCTGAGGTTGCAGGCGAGGGCCTTACCCTTGCTGACGGCAACACCTATCACGCAGGCGACCTCAAGCCGACCTGGGTTGAGATGCAGAAGCGCCTCAACATCGTGATCGAGGACAAGTATCAGGGCAACTCCGCTGCCAAGGAGTATGAGTACTGGCAGGAGCGCCTCAACGAGGTCGACATCGTTTCCGGTACCTCCACCAAGCTTACCGAGGCTGGCGAAGCCGGTTCTCTCGTAAACATCGGCGAGTATCTCGATCGTATGCCCAACTTCAAGGCTTACCTCGACGCTAACCCCATCATCCGCCTCTCCATCACCGGTAACACCTCCAACGGCGCTATCTACTTCAGCCCGTACTTCGACGGTGTCGCCGATATCGAGCGTATGCCCCTTATGAGAGCTGACTGGGCTCAGAAGCTCCTCAACGGCGAGGGCGAGTTCACCGCTGCTGCTTCCGGCACCACCGCTGCTCCCGTATATCAGCCCTATATGCCCACCTCCGGCAAGGTCACCGTTGACGTCGTCAAGGCTGACGGAAGCGGCGTTGAGACCGTAACCAAGGACTATGACGCTGCCGGCAACATCGTTGCAGCTATGAACGCAAAGGGCGCCATGAGCGGCGTTGAGGCAGTCAATATGCTCCGCAACTACATCGATACCGCGTATAACGGCTACTACGGCACCAACCGCGCTGACCTCTTCATCGGTCAGAACGCTGCATGGGACGCTGACGAAATGGTCGCTCTCCTCCGCTGCGTAGTCGCCAATGCTCAGACCCTTAACGGCACCGATTCCATCCAGGGCCTCTTCTCCCGTGAGGATGATAACACCGCCCGCCGTGCCGATATGTTCCGCTTCGCCGGCACCCTCTTTGGCGTCCGCGGCCTTGAGTCCCGCAAGGATTACCTCTATGTCGGCGCTGACAACGAGCTTCACGACGCCCGTCAGGAGACCGATGCTTACCTCGCTCTTGAGCGCATGAACGCTCTTGTTCAGGAGGGTCTCTTCTCCAAGTCCTTTGTTGATTCCTCCAAGGAGTCCAGCTCCACCATGCTCGAGAATGACATGGGCTTCATGAGCTACGACTACAACCAGACCCAGACACTTCTTAACGTAACCAAGCTCCAGAACGACGAAGGCGAGCTCTACATGGCAGTTATGGTCCCTGTAGCCCGCTGGAATGACGGCACCGGCGAGAAGTTCATGCGCTTCACCGAGTCCTGGCGTTCTGTCAAGACCGACGGCTGGGGACTCTCCAAGGCCGGTATCGGCGATGACGTCAACAAGCTCAACGCAGCTCTTAACCTCATCGACTATGCTTACACCGACAAGGGCATGATCCTTCTTACCTACGGTCCTGACGCATGGATCAAGACCAATGCTGACGGCTCCTTCGTCACCTACGACTTCAACGGCAAGCAGATGCCTGAGATCGCTGACGCTACCTGGGATGAGCTCTGGACATACGGCAAGGGCAACTACACCAACTACGCCCGTCAGTACCTCGGCTCCACCCTTTCCTTCGTAAAGCTCCAGTCCTTCGAGTATGAGTGCACCACCGACGTCGGTAAGATCGGCGCAGGCTACATCTCCAAGGCTATCGGTCTCGGCGTTATCAAGCATCCTGAGCTTGCTCTTGCTGAGAACCCCTGGTACACCTCCGTCCCGACCATCCTCCCGAACACCAAGGTTGAGAACGATGAGATCGCAACCTACACTCAGTTCACCTCAAAGGGCAAGTTCTCCACCTCCAAGGGCGACGAGAACATCCTTGTAAACCAGATCGTCTCCGGCTACGCTGAAGAGGGTATGGCAAATGCTGAGCAGTCCGTAGCAAAGGCGTCCGGCGAGTGGGGCGGCGCCAACGTCCTCGAGCTCCAGAACGATGCATGGCATCGCCTCCAGAGCTACTATGATGTCATAAAGTAATTTTAAGAGCGAATTCCTATCTAAAATAACTCCTCCCGGTGAAAACCGGGAGGGGGAACCCCTTTAAGGAGGTTTGTACATGTACAAAAAGGAACTGCTATTTCAGAAAATCGTATGCATCGTCATGATCCTGGCGAGTGCATTGGTCTTCATTTATGCTCTTGGCTTTATGACAGACCTTTACGATTGCTTCTATTACACGATGAGGAACCCCGATAACCTCCTTGAGACTAAGGTACCCGGTTCTATTATCTATTACGACGCGCAGAACTTCAACTCTACGCTTCTTAAGCTTAGCATCGGCCTTATTCTCGTTTCCTGCCTGCTTTTCATCACGAACACCAACGTTCGCAGAAAGTATTACATCGGAAACTACGCTGCTATCGGTCTTTCCGTCGTAGCAAACTTTGGCGTCTTCTTCTGGGCGCACAGCTGGATCGAGTACTTCAAGGGCAGATTCCTCACCACCGTCGATTTCGAGGCGCTTGAGAAATATGCCGAGAACCGCTCCAATGTCCTCTACACCAGAAGCACCTTCTGGTTCGATATCCACTGGCTCGTCTTCGGCATCCTCATCTGCGCGACTGTTCTTCTCGTCGTCAATATGGTCTGGAAGCTGAAGCTCATGAAGGAAGAAAAGGCTCTTATCGAAGAGGGAAAGGGGGCTAAGGCATGAACCGCGAAGAGGAAAAACTTATCCAGCGCGACAGAATGCGCTTCACAAAGAACAGCCTTTCATCGACTCTTGTCTATGTAGCCATTCTTTTCGACGTCTTTTTCTTCGTCAGCATCTATAAGTCCGACGTCGGCTCCTGGTATTACAACATCCTCATAGGCGCGTCGATCCTCTATAACCTTATTTTCATGCTGGCGTCCTTCCTCGCTTCTGAGGGAATCAAGAACTACAAGTTCTCCTTCTCCATAGTGCTGTTTGTTCTCGGCGCTATTCAGATTTGCCGCATATTCATCTACCCGATGATGGCTCACGGCGCTACCGTTGACCTCCAGGGCGAGGCGGTAACAGTTATGGGTGACGGCCAGTTTGTGCGCTGTGTCATCTATCTTGTCTGCTCTGCAGCCTGCCTCATCGCTTCTGCGGTGATCGGCGCCATCAGAAGCCGCACTCTTGCAGCTCACATGGCTACCATTGAGCAGAAAGCCGCATAAGGAGGGAAGAAAATGGCAGAAATAAGCGTACAGCACATAGATAAAATCTATGATAATAACGTTCAGGCAGTCTTTGACTTCAACCTCGACGTTAAGGACGGCGAGCTTATCGTTCTCGTCGGCCCCTCCGGCTGCGGAAAGAGTACCACTCTCCGAATGATCGCCGGACTTGAGGATATCTCCGCAGGAAAGCTTCTTCTTGACGGCAAGGATATCACCAAGACCCCCGCGAAGGACCGCGATATGGCCATGGTCTTCCAGTCCTACGCTCTTTACGGTCACATGACCATCTACGAAAACATGGCATTCTCCCTTACCCTTCGTAAGGAGAACCCCAATGTTATCCATAAGAAGGTTCTTGCCGCGGCTGAGATCCTCGGCCTTACCTCTCAGCTCAACAAGAAGCCCTCTCAGCTCTCCGGCGGCCAGCGTCAGCGCGTCGCCATGGGCCGTTCCATCGTCCGTAACCCGAAGGTCTTCCTTTTCGACGAGCCGCTCTCCAACCTCGACGCAAAGCTCCGCGGAGCCACGAGACGCGAGATCCTGCTCCTCCACAAGAGACTCGGCGCGACGATGCTCTACGTCACCCACGACCAGACTGAGGCTCTTACACTTGCGGACAGAATCGTCTGCATGTCCATGGGTCACGTTCAGCAGGTCGGTACTCCGCTCGAACTGTATGACAGCCCGGCAAACATATTTGTCGCCAGCTTTATCGGCCTGCCTCCGATGAACTTCTTCAACGTCAAGGTAAACGGCAAGGAGCTTGTCGGCGATGGCTTCAAGGTACCCCTCAACGAGGAGGAAGCCGACACCGTCAAGAATTACCAGGGCAAAGAGATCACCCTCGGCATTCGTCCTGAGGACGTAGTCGACAACGGCGATATCAAGCTCCGCGTATTCATGAACGAGAACCTCGGCATGAACACCCTTGTTCACGGTCACATCGGCTCCGCCGATACCGCCGCCCTCAAGCTTACTGCGAAGCTTCGCGGCTGGGCTGAGTACAAGAACGGCGACACCGTCGGTGTTTCCTTCGGCCGCAAGCACTTCTTCGACAAGGAGACCACCAAAGCTATCAGAAAGGGGGCAAAGTAAGCTATGGATAAGAAGCTTACATTCGGACAGAGAGTAAAGGAAGCTTTCCGTAAGTTTCTCGTTGCCCTCAAGCGTAAGCCCAACATCATCCCACTGGTCGTTTTCGTCGTGGCGTTCCTTTTCTACTCCCTGAACCTTGCGAATATCTCTGATACCACCGCAAAGATCCAGGGCGCCGGAATGGGCCTCGTCGGATTCATCACCATGCTCTTCTCAATGCTCTCGATGGTCTGCTACATGAACGCTTTCCCGCACAGAAAGCCCGTTGTGTGGCCGATGCTCATCCTTCACATTGTGATGGACGGCGCGCTCATCTTCTGCGACTTCTATTATCGCGGCCGCATTATCGCAGCTCTTACAAGAGCCGAGAGCCCCATTGAGATCACCCCCGCTACCGCTTACATTGCAAAGGCCTACAATATGCTTAACACTCACATGATTATTCTTATTGTCGGCATCGTGCTTCTCGCTCTGCTTCCGCTCTACTCCAAGCTCATCCGCAGCATCAAGACCTCCATCGAGGTTGAGGGCAGCGGCAACCTTGGTGAGATCGATATTTCCGCAGAGTAACTTTGCAATACTATACTTAGAGATTGGGAGGCTCCAACCGGCCTCCCATTCTTTGAGATAGATATAATTACAGCAAAAAGGACTATTTTTATGGCTCCCAAGAAGGATTTTGGCATTCACGATACAAAAGAGCTCCGCGAAACCGCGGATTACTATAAGCTGAACACCAAGGCGGTCAAGGATCTCGCCGAGGCAAATGAGGAAAACAGCCCTGAGGTCAGCGAGCAGGAGCTCAGAAAGTACCGCTCCGGCCTCAAAATCAAGGTCGCTGACTGGATAAAGATAATCCTCATCAAGTTCTGGTTTTACGGCGCTGTCTGCTTTTTCTTCTTCTGGGGACTCGGCAATTATATAACAGCAAACCTGGATATGATGGTTGTTCTGGGATTTGCGATGGGCGCAGTTACAGACCTTCTCATCAACAATGTGATACGGTTTATCGAAAGCACTCCGGGCGGCTATGACCGCTTTATGATGTTCCCAAAGCGCAGGTATTGGACGATTTTTACGAATATTCTCTATATGTTCCTGGTTCTCGCATTCGTAGTCACAACCTATAATGTACTGAACATAGCGATTCTCGCCGTAATGGGCGGCTCCAAAGACGGAAGCATCCCCGTCGGCGTAGGTCCGATACTCTTCGGAGTTTTTTCGACAGCGTATGACTCGCTGTTCATCGGAATGAAACGACTCTTCAAAAAAATAATTAAAGACGCTAAAAATGGCGCGAAAGGCAGCAAAAATGTTTAAGTTACTCTATTTCAGCTCCACTTCCGCGTGCTTTGAGCTTGAAAATACGGCGCCCTTCTATGCACCGGAAAAGTTCCTGCTTAAGCTGAACGGCACTGAGGCCGGCACCTTTGATTCTAACGTCTTCTCCGTTTATTCTCTGACTCCCGACACGGAATACACCGCCGAGGTGGGGGAGGATAAGCTTACATTCCGCACAAAAACCGAAACCGCTGCGATCTCTGTAAAGGATTTCGGCGCAGTCGGCGACGGCGTCACCGAGGATACGGTGGCGATCCAGACCGCGATAAACTTTATGCCGACGGGCGGAAGACTTTACTTTCCCGAAGGCACTTACCTGACGCTTCCGTTGGCGCTCAAGAGCCATATCACCATTGAGCTCAGTGAAAAGGCTGTGATCCTCGGCTCCACCGACCGCTCAAGGTATCCCGTAATCCCCGGAAAGGCGCTCGATATCGTCACCGGTGAGGACAGGGAGTTCGGCATTTTCGAGGGTCAGGTAATGGATATGTACCAGGCGCTCTTCCACGCCGAGTACTGCGAGGACATAACGGTGATCGGTCCCGGCGCGCTCGACGGCAACGCTCAGAACGGAGACTGGTGGGAGATCTACAAAACCGTCAAAATCGCGCGCCCGCGCGTTCTCTTTACAAACCGCTGCAAGAATATCCGCTTCCACGGCGTTCAGGTCAGAAACTCCGCCGCGTGGCAGATTCACCCGTTCTTCTCCGACGATCTCGGCTTTTATGACGTTTCAGTTTCGGCGCCGAAGATCAGCCCCAACACCGACGCTCTCGATCCCGAGAGCTGCGACAGGGTTGAGATAATCGGCTGCCGCTTCTCCGTAGGCGATGACTGCGTGGCGATAAAGTCCGGCAAGATCGACCTCGGCAAAAAGTACAAAAAGCCCGCCGATCACACCACTATCCGCAACTGCCTGATGGCATTCGGCCACGGCTCAGTGGTTATCGGAAGCGAGATCGGCGCGGGAATAAACAATCTCAGTGTCACCCAGTGCTACTTCAAGGCGACCGACCGCGGACTACGCATAAAGACCCGCCGCGGCAGAGGCGAGGATTGCAGGATCACCGGCATCGTATTTGACAATATCATTATGGAGGACGTTCTGACCCCGATCGTCGTCAATTCGTGGTATAACTGCTGCGACGTCGACAGGTTCTCGGAGTACAACTTCACCCGCAAGACTCTGCCTGTGGATTACAGAACGCCGCACCTCGGAACCTTTGCCTTCCGCAATATGAAATGCACCGGCGCCGAAGTCGCCGCCTGCTACGTTGACGGACTTCCGGAAGCGCCTATCGAGGAGGTCGCTTTTGAGAATGTTTCCATCAGCTTCAACCCCGACGCAAAGCCCGGCCAGTGCGCTATGGAGTGCTTCCTCGGCTATATGAAGAAGGTCGGCCTGCATCTCGAAAACGTCGAGAAAGTTATCCTCAGAAACGTGGACATTGAGGGTGTCGAGGGCGACGGTCTTATCGCCGTGGGCACCGGCAGTATAGTAGAGGAGAATTTCAATGTACGATAAAATCGACGCCTATATTCTCAGACTTATAAACGAATCCACCCCAGAGCGCACGATCTGGAACATCGAGAAGATTCGCCAGGGCGCTCCCGCGAGCTGGAACTACATCGACGGCTGCATGATCACCGCGCTTATGGCGATCGCTGATATCACCGGCGATGAGCGCTATTTCAATTTTGCCGAGAACTTCATCTCGAGCTTCGTGGCTGAGGACGGAACCATCCGCACCTTCGACCCCGAGAAGTATACGCTCGACGATGTGAACGAGGGCAGAGTGCTGTTCGAGCTGTATGAAAAGACCGGCAAGGAGAAATATCGCCTCGCTGCCGATAAAATACGCGATATGCTGCTTCATCAGCCGCGCACCTACGAATATTCCTACTGGCACAAGCTCATCTACCCCAATCAGGTGTGGCTTGACGGCCTTTACATGGCGCAGCCCTTCATGGCGCTCTATGAAAAGCACTTCGGCGACAAGGATTACAGCGACGTTATCCGTCAGATCGAGACAGTCCGCACCCGTATGTTCGACGAGGATAAGCGCCTTTACTACCACGGCTACGACGCCTCGAAGATGGCTTTCTGGGCCGATAAAAAGACCGGCCTCAGCCGCAGCTTCTGGCTGAGAGCCATCGGTTGGTTCTCCGTAGCGCTTGCTGATATCGTCGAGATCCTGCCCGAGGGAGAGGGACGCGACAGCGTCGTTTCCATCTTCCAGGAGGCGATGGAGGGAGTTGCGATGTATCAGGATCACGATACCGGCCTCTACTGGCAGGTAGTTGATCAGCCGGGCAGAGAGGGCAACTACCTCGAAACCAGCGGCTCCTCGATGCTCGCCTACGCGATGCTCAAGGGCGCAAGACTCGGAGTTCTCGCAAATGAATATGCCGCCAAAGGTCAGAAGACCTTTAACGGCATTGTCGATAAATATTTAAGCTTTACTGACGGTGAGCTGAACCTCGACGGCATCTGCCTCGTAGCCGGTCTTGGCCCCGAGAATAACCGCCGAAGAGACGGCAGCTTCGAGTATTACATCTCAGAGCCCATCGTCAAGAACGACGCGAAGGGCGTCGCGCCCTTTATTCTCGCTTATACCGAGATAAAAAGGCTCAATCCATAAGGATCTTAACGTCATCCATTTCCTCTCCGACGGTTCTGGAGGCACCGCGGGCTATATAGTTTCTCGGCGCCACACCGTACTTCTTCTTGAACATTCTTGAGAAGTACAGCGGCTCGCGGAATCCGCATTGGCGCGCGATCTCGGCGATGTTGTAGCCGTCGTTGCAGCTCGAGGAAAGGCTCTCGGCGGCGATCTGAAGGCGCTTGTCGTTGAGGTATTTGTGAGGTGTGACTCCGATCTCCTTTTTGAAGAGCTTGCGAAGATAATCGTAGGAGAACGGGAAGGAGCGGAGATAGATATCCAGCTCAAAGTTCGGATCGGCGTAGTTGCGGATGATGTTGTTCTCGATCTCGTCAACAACGTGCGAATGGGGCTGAGTGGTCTGGAACGCGGTCAGATATGTTGAGAGCAGGTTGCCGTAGTTCGAGAGAAATGCGGTTTTCTCCGGGCGGTTCGTATAGAAATGGAAAAAAGCGGCTTCAAAAACGGCGAGGATGAACTGATTGCTGTCGTCCTTGACTATCGTCGGGCTCTTTATTGTGAGCGTCGGATCGAGCATATTGATATGTATGTTCGTAAACCCGTCGCTTGAGATGTTTGAATGCGGTATCATTGGCGGTATTACGGCGATATCTCCTTTGGAGTAGGGAATTGTAAGCCCCTCGAAAACGAGATTGCCCGTTCCGCCGGTACAATAAATAAATTCCCAGCTCGAGTGGCAGTGTTTGTCAACCGAGCGGATGAGCGGATGCTTTCCTGCGTAGATTATATCGTTCATTTTCTGTCTCCTTTTACAAAAAGGGTTATGAAACGATAATAGCAGAGAAAATCCGTTTTGTCTATATTTTTGTTGCAGAAAATCCAGATTTTTTGCTATGATTGGCAGGTGGTAGTTCCTTGAAACACATAAAGCTTGCTTATATCGGGGGCGGCAGCAAGGCATGGGCGAGAGTTTTTATGAACGATCTCGCGCTTGCAGAGGGCTTGTCGGGCGAGATCGCGCTCTATGACATCGACCTTGCCGCGGCTGAGCGCAACCGGAGAATAGGCGAGAGAATAAACGCCGCTGAAGAAGCTGTTTCAAAATGGGATTACGTCGTTTACGAGTCATTGGAAAGCGCGCTTATCGGCGCCGACTTCGTAGCGATTTCAATACTTCCGGGAACCTTTGATGAGATGGAATCCGACGTTCACGCGCCGGAGAAATACGGGATATATCAATCGGTAGGCGACACCGTCGGGCCCGGCGGAGTGCTGAGAGCGATGAGAACCGTTCCCATCTATGAGGAGTTTGCCCGGGCGATACGAAAATGCTGCCCGGAGGCGTGGGTCATAAACCTCACAAATCCGATGACAGCCTGCTGCAAGACTCTGTTCGACGTATTTCCGGCAATCAAAGCGTTCGGATGCTGCCACGAGGTGTTTCACGCTGAGGAATTTCTCGCCTGCGTAGCCGCCGAAGAGCTTGGGGTGCCGAAGCCCGATAGGCGAGCCATTACCGTGGACGCCTCGGGCATCAACCACTTCACCTGGATAACCGAGGCAAATTTCGAGGGACATGACCTTCTGAAGCTACTTCCAAAATCCATCGAAAAGTGGTATAATGAGGGTCACTACGAATACGGCGACCCGCTGGACTTCCGCTCGGATCCCTTCCGCTACGGCAACAAGGTCAAAATGGACCTCTTCCGGCGTTACGGAGTGCTTGCCGCCGCGGGGGACCGGCATTTAGCGGAGTTCATGAAGAAGAGCCGATACCTTCGGGATAAAAATGCTCCGGAGGAATGGCTGTTCCACCTCACAAGCGTGGATTATCGGCGCGCCGACAGAAGCCGCAAAATCGAGGAGAGCGAGCTCATCGCCTCCGGCGCGAAGCCTGTAAAGCCTGAAAAGAGCAGCGAGGAGCTTATCGAGCTCATGAAGGCCATCCTCGGCTTCGGAAAAATCGTATCAAACGCGAATACCGTAAACCGCGGCCAGGTGGAGGGGCTTCCTATCGGCAGCGTAGTTGAGGTAAATCACGTTTTTGATAAGGACAGCGTTAAACCGATAGTCACGAATCCTCTGCCCGGGCCGGTGCTTCAGATGGTCGCGGAGAACGCGATGAACATCGAAAACACCTACTACGGCATCAAGGAACGCGACCTTGAAAAGATCTTCGCCGCATTTATGGCGCAGCCCTTGTGCTGCGAGCTCTCATGGAGCGAGGGCGAGGAGCTTTTCAGAACAATGATCCGCAATACAAAGCAGTATTTAAGCCCGTATTACGATTTAAGGGGGATATTATAATGGCATATTTAACTCTGAAAAACATCAACAAAATCTATCCGAACGGCTTCCACGCAGTCCATGATTTCAATCTGGAGATCGAAAAGGGCGAGTTCATCGTCTTCGTCGGCTCCTCCGGCTGCGGCAAGTCCACCACTCTCCGCATGATCGCGGGACTTGAGGACATATCCAACGGCGATTTTCTTATAAACGGCAAGCGCGCCAACGAGCTCGGGCCGCGTGAGCGCGAGGTCGCGATGGTATTCCAGAGCTATGCTCTTTATCCCCAAATGACCGTTTATGATAACATCGCATTCGGCCTTACCCTCCAGGGCGTCGATGAGGACGTCATCGAGGAGAAGGTCAAGAACACCGCCCGCATCCTCGGACTTACCGATTATCTCGATCGCCTTCCGAGAGCTCTCTCCGGCGGTCAGCGTCAGCGTGTTGCTATCGGTCGCGCAATCATCCGCAAGGTCGGTATCTTCCTTATGGACGAGCCGCTCTCCAACCTCGACGCTAAGCAGCGCGTCACCATGCGTTCCGAGATCGCTCAGATCCACCGCGAGACCGGCTCCACCACAATTTACGTTACCCACGACCAGACAGAGGCTATGACCCTCGCTGACCGTATCGTCTGCATGAAGGACGGTTATATCCAGCAGGTCGGCACCCCGAAGCAGCTCTATTTCGAGCCGGCTAACGTGTTCGTTGCAGGCTTCATCGGTGAGCCTCCCATGAACTTTGCCCGCGCTGTCCTCAAGGGCGGCAAGATCAGCGTCGGCGGCGTTGAGTTCGACCTCACGAAGCTCGGCAAGGATCTCAAGAAGTATGAGGGCAAGGAGATCGTCTTCGGCTTCCGTCCCGAGCACGCGAAGCTCGGCAAGGTCGCTAACGCATACGAGGTTCCCACCACCGTTGAGCTTACCGAGATGCTCGGCGATAACACCAACGTCTACATCAACATCGGCGAGGTTCCCGCGATCCTCAAGATCGACCCGCATGACACTCCCGAGGTTGACAGCAAGATCACCTTCTCTATTCCTTATGAGAACGTATATCTCTTTGACGGCGAGACCGAATTAGTCATTAAATAAGGAGATTTCTATGGATATTCGCTATTCCGCACATCCGAAGGATGTTGCGAGATACACAACTGAGGAGCTTCGCAATGAGTTCCTTATAACAGACCTTTACGTTGCTGATACAGTTAAGGCTACATACTCCCATGTTGACCGTATGGTCATCATGGGAATCATGCCCGTCAACGAGGTCGTTCCCATCGACAAGGGAATCGACGTCTGGCATAACTTCGGCACCAATTACTTCCTCGAGCGCCGTGAAGCCGGAGTTTTCAACCTCGGCGGCAAGGGCTTTATCGAGGCGGACGGCGAGCGCTTTGAGCTTGGCTATGAGGACTGTCTCTATATCACCAAGGGCACAAAGGAAGTCAAGTTCGGCTCCTTCGATAAGGAGAAGCCCGCGATGTTCTACCTCGCATCCACGCCCGCGCACTGCGCTTATAAGACAACCTTCCTCTCCATGGAGAAGGCAAATCACCGTCCAACCGGTTCTGAGGCAAACTCCAATAAGCGTGTAATAAACCAGTTCATCCACCCGGACGTTCTTCCGACCTGCCAGCTCTCTATGGGCCTGACTCAGCTGGCTCCCGGTTCTGTCTGGAACAGTATGCCCTGCCATACTCATGAGCGCCGCATGGAGGTATATACCTACTTCGAGCTTCCGGAGAATGACATAGTCATGCACTTTATGGGCCGCCCGAATGAGACGAAGAACCTCGTTATGAAGAACTTTGACGCCGTTATAAGCCCCTCCTGGTCTATCCACTGCGGCTGCGGCACCTCAAACTACACCTTCATCTGGGCGATGGGCGGTGAGAACCAGGCGTTCGACGATATGGACAACCTCGTTCCCACCGAGCTTAAATAATCTTAAAGGAGATTAAAAATGACTGCACTTGAAAGATTTCAGCGCGCCGGCATCGTTCCGGTAGTTGTTCTTGAATCCGCGGATAACGCTGTTCCCTGCGCGGAGGCTATGCTCAAGGGCGGAATCGACGCCATGGAGATCACCTTCCGTACCGCCGCAGCTGCTGACGCAATTAAGGCTGTTGCCGATAACTGCCCCGATATGCTCGTCGGCGCCGGCACAGTTCTCAACCTCGACCAGGCGAAGCTCGCCGTCAAGATGGGCGCAAAGTTTATCGTAGCTCCGGGCTATGACGAGGAGACCGTTGCATGGTGCTGCGAGAATGACATTCCCGTATGCCCCGGCTGCGTAACCCCCACCGAGATCATGATGGCTCTCAAGCACGGCCTGAAGGTCGTTAAGTTCTTCCCGGCTAACGTCTACGGCGGCCTCAAGGCTCTCAAGAGCCTCTCCGCTCCGTTTGTCGGTCTTAAGTTCATGCCCACGGGCGGCGTAGCTCAGGATAACGTCGGCGAGTTCATCGCAGCTCCGTTCATTCACGCTGTCGGCGGCAGCTGGATCTGCCCGAAGGCTGACATCGACGCCGGCAACTGGGACAAGATCACCAAGCTCTGCCTCGACGCAAGAGCAGCGGCACTCGGCTTCGAGCTTGCCCACATCGGCATCAACGAGCCGGATCGCGACGCTTCCGTTGAGGTTGCTGAGAAGTTCAACGCCGCGTTTGATTTCGGCGTAAAGGAGGGCAATTCCTCCACCTTCTCCGGCCCGATCGAGGTCATGAAGACCAATTATCTCGGCAAGAACGGCCACATCGCCGTCCGCACCAACTCCATCCCCATGGCTATGATGGAGCTTGAGAAGCGCGGCTTTGTCGTCGATATGGACACCGCCAAGTACAAGGGCACCCGCCTCAACGCCATCTATCTCAAGGATGAGTTCGGCGGCTTTGCAGTTCATCTGCTTCAGAAGTGATTTTATTATGGGCGGATGCCACCATCCGCCCTTATTTTTTGAAAGGAGAATTAAACTATGGAAGTTTCCTTCCGTCTTGATGGTAAGGTCGCACTTGTGACCGGCGCTGCTTACGGTATCGGATTTGCAATGGCAGAGGCTCTTGCAGGCGCCGGCGCAAAGATAGTTTTCAACTGCCGCAGCCAGGAGAATATGGACAAGGCTATGGCGGCATATAAGGAGAAGGGCATCGAGGCCTACGGCTATATCTGCGACGTAACCAAGGAGGACGAGGTCAAGGCTCTCGTCGCCAAAATCGAGGAGGACCTCGGCGGAGTCGATATCCTCGTCAACAACGCGGGTATAATCAAGCGCATACCGATGACCGAAATGAGCACCGATGACTTCAAGCAGGTTGTCGATATCGACCTCGTCGGCCCGTTTATCTGCGCGAAGGCGGTTATCCCCGGAATGCTCAAGAAGGGCCACGGCAAGATAATCAACGTCTGCTCCATGATGAGCGAGCTCGGCCGTGAGACTGTCAGCGCTTACGCCGCCGC
Organism: Oscillospiraceae bacterium; assembly: GCA_017439425.1. Taxonomy (GTDB): domain Bacteria; phylum Bacillota; class Clostridia; order Oscillospirales; family Oscillospiraceae; genus RUG626. The sequence continues at coordinate 7,294 of JAFSJE010000085.1, read as the reverse complement.
GAAGGGCGGACTCAAGATGCTCACTAAGAACATCTGCTCTGAGTACGGCGAGTTCAATATCCAGTGCAACGGAATCGGCCCCGGCTACATCGCCACCCCGCAGACCGCGCCGCTTCGCGAGCGTCAGCCGGACGGCAGCCGCCATCCGTTCGATCAGTTTATCGTCGCCAAGACTCCGGCAGCCCGCTGGGGCGAGCCTGAGGATCTCGCCGGCCCTGTCGTGTTCCTCGCCTCTGAGGCAAGTAACTTCGTAAACGGCCACATCCTCTATGTCGACGGCGGCATCCTCGCTTACATCGGCAAGCAGCCGTAATCAGACCCGAAATACAAACGGGCGGTCATAAAGACCGCCCGTATTCTCATAAAAAGAGGCAAAAACTATGAATATTGAGCATTTTTCGGCACTTGGAGCCGACGTGAAGTGCTATATCCGCGAAGATTACCCGACGCAAGCAGAGCATAAGTACCGCCCGGCAATCGTTATCTGTGCCGGCGGCGCGTATCGCTGGAAGAGCCCGCGAGAGAAGGATGCTCCGGTGCTCGAATTTCTTTCCGAGGGCTATAACGTGTTCCTCATCGACTACTCGGTGGGTGAGAGTGCGAAGAATTATCAGCCGCTGCGGGAGCTCGGAGAGTGCGTAAAAATACTGCGTGAGCGGGCGGAGGAGCTTTTTATCGACCCGACCAAAATTGCAGTCCTCGGTTTTTCGGCAGGCGGCCATCTCGCGGCGTCGCTCGGCGCGCTGTGGAATGATAAAACAGTCGGACTTGGCGAACAATCGCGCCCGGACGCGCTTGTTCTGTGCTATCCGGTGCTATCGAGCGGTCAATTTTGTCACGCGGAGAGCATAGACTGGGTCACGGGCGGCGACGAAGCTATGCGAAAAGCCTTAGATATCCCGAACCGCGTGACGACTGACTTCCCGCCGACCTTTATATGGCACGCGCGCGAGGACGAGAGCGTGCCGGTTGAAAACACGCTTCTGCTCATAACGGAGCTGCAAAAGCTGAAAATCCCCTACGAGTGCCACATCTTTGACGGCGGAAAGCACGGAATTTCCACCTGCACCGTCGACGTGCAGACCCCGTATCCGGCGATCGCACCTTGGGTCGGGCTGTGCAAGACATGGCTCGATAATCAATTTAACTTCACAAAATGAAAAAAATCTCCGGCTTTTTCAGCCGGAGATTTATTATGCAATCAGCAGATTAAAGGCAGGTCTTGTAGGCTGCGATGGCGCCTTCCTCACGGATAAGCTTGAGGTTTGCGACGGTAGCTGCCTCGAAGCCGGGAACCTTGGTGAGATCCTGACCCCACATACGCTCGTCGGTCATGACGGCGTGTACGAGATCCTCGACGGAGTCCTCCTTGTGCTCATCGTAGAACTCAAGCACCCAGCGATCGTCGTTGACGACGTAGGTGTTGCCGGCGGGACGGCGGCAGACAAGTCCGGTGTCGCTGAGACCCTGAATATCGTTGGAGTAGAAGGCGATATATGCGGCAAAGCTCATAGTGAGGCACTTGGGAAGCTCGCCCTTCAGCTCAACATACTCGAGGAAGCTCGGCATATTTCTTGCACGCCACTTGGAGGTGGAGTTAAGGGAGATGCTCATGAGCTCGTGATTGACGAAGGGGTTATTGAAGCGATCCTGAACAGCCGCAGCGAAGGACTCGAGGTCGGCTTTGTCGAGCGGGAGAGTCGGGATGACCTCATCATAGAGCATTTTGTTCATGTAGCCGCGGATGGTATCATCGTGCATGCAGTCGCGAACGATATCGTAGCCGCCGAGATAAGCTCCGAGAACGAAGCCGGTGTGTGCGCCGTTGAGGATGCGGACCTTGCGCTTCTTGTAGGGGGTGACGTCGGGGACTACCGGGCAGTTAAGACCGGCCTTCTTGAACGGAAGCTTGTCCTCAAGCCACGCCGGACCCTCAATGTTCCATACGCCGAATACCTCGCCGACGTCGGTAAGGGGATCGGAGTAGCCGTTTTCGTCCTCAAGGCGCTGTACCTCCTTCGGATCGCGGATGCGGCCGGGAACGATGCGGTCAACGAGGGTGGAGCAGAAGGTGCAGTCCTCGTTAATGTACTTCTTGAAGCCTTCCTCAAGAGCCCACTGATCGGCGTACTGATTGACGGACTTGAGAAGCTCCTTGCCGTTGTTGTCGATAAGCTCGCAGGAGAGGATCACAAGACCGGATTTGCCGGCCTTCCAGCGCTTGTAGAGAACCTGGGTGAGCTTGCCGGGGAAGGAGGAAGCGGGCTTGTCATTAAGCTTGCAGGCGGGATCGTAGACGATGCCGGCCTCGGTGGTGTTGGAGACTACATACTCGAGATCGTCGGAAACTGCGACCTTGTACATCTCCTCGAGATCTGCGGAATCGTACGGATTGAGGCAGCGGGAGACGGAGGAGATAACTCTCTTGCGGTCTACCTTCTCGCCGTTTTCCATACCGCGGAGGTAAAGGGTGTAAAGACCCTCCTGATCGTTTATAAACTGAGCGAGGCCTCCGGCGATAGGCTGAACAAGGACGCACTTGCCGTTCCATCCCGCCTTCTCGTTGGAAACGTCGAACCAATAGTTTACAAATGCGCGAAGGAAGTTGCCCTCACCGAACTGGAGAACCTTTTCGGGCGCGGATTCAAGGATATATCCGTCATAACCGGAGTCTTTAAGAACCTGATAATTTAACTTGTCCATGGGTATCGGCCTCCTTATAAAGTTTATAACATTTTAACAAATACAACGCGAAATTTCAATAGATTTGAAGGCATTATTTATTGACTAAACGGACAACGGGGAATATAATTCCATACATAGTAATTTTATGAGGTGAATATCTGTGGATCGCGAAAAAGTAATAGTCCGTACAAGCATTATCGGCATACTTGCAAACCTCTTTCTCGTAGCGTTCAAGGCGACCGTCGGATTCCTCTCCGGCTCGATTGCCGTCATGCTCGACGCGGTAAATAATCTCTCAGACGCGCTCAGCAGCGTAATCACGATAGTCGGCACGAAGCTCGCCGCGAAGAAGCCTGATAAGAAGCATCCGCTGGGCTACGGCAGGATCGAGTACCTGACCGCGATGATCGTCGCCGCCATCGTCCTCTACGCCGGCATTACGTCGCTTGTGGAGAGCGTAAAGAGCATCTTCTCCGGCGATACGCCCGAGTACAGCGTTGTATCGCTCATAATCATCGCCGCGGCGGTGGTCGTAAAGCTCCTGCTCGGCGCGTTTGTGAAGCGCGAGGGTAAGCGCGTGAATTCCGGCTCGCTCATCGCCTCTGGCTCCGACGCGACCTTTGACGCGGTTCTCTCCGCCTCTGTTCTGGCGAGCGCTCTGATCTTCACGTTCACCGGCTTTTCACTCGAGGCGTGGGTAGGACTTGTGATTTCCGGCTTTATCATAAAGAGCGGAATCGAGATGCTCACCGAAACGCTCGACGAGATCCTCGGCAAGCGCACCGATCCCGATACTGCCCGCGCTATAAAGGACACTGTTAAGAGCGTTGAGGGAGTTCAGGGCGCCTACGATCTATTCCTCAACTCCTACGGCCCGGATACGGTGATAGGCTCTGTGCATATCGAGGTGCCGGACACCATGACTGCCGACGAGATCGACGCTCTCGAGCGCACGGTGTACGAGAAGGTTTTCTGCGAGCACGGCGTTGCCCTCACCGGAATCGGCATCTACTCCGTCAACACGAAGGATGACGAGGCTAAGCGCCTGCGCACGGAGGTCAACCGCATTGTTCTGCGCCATGAGGGCGTTCTCCAGACCCACGGCTTCTACGTCGATGCGGCGGCAAAGACCGTAAATCTCGACATACTCATCGGTTTTGAGGTAGAGGATCGCCGCGCGCTCTTCGAGGAGATCCGCGCCGAGCTTCAAAAGGCGTACCCCGATTACGCCTTCACGCTTGCGATGGACCTTGACGTTTAAGAGAATAAGTTGACAAAAATTCCATTTGCTTTCAGACTGTAGACAAAATGGAAAAAGCGTTGGATAAAGAAGGCGGGGTTCTGTGAAGGGGCCAGCCAAGAGGCCCCTTCACGTCGCAAATAGGCCCGCAGGCGTCATATTTTGCACTCTGAGAGTGCAAAATATGTTCGATGCGGAGACTTTGTCGACGCATTGCAACGGGCGGCTATTACAGCCGCCCGTTTTTGCTTTTATCTTAACTTAACGACATTGGCTGTTGCGTTGGGAGTCTTTTTGTGGTACAATTACTATAAATATATATGCACAAAAGGGACGTGAGAATATGCCTGTTCCGGACGGCGAGAAAGCTAAGCGCCGGGTCATTGTTATTGACGACCAGGAGATCAACCGCGAACTGCTTGGCATGATACTTGAAGACGATTATGACGTGCTGTATGCTGAAAACGGCGAGGTGGGTCTTCACTTTATCCGCGAGAACATCAACACGCTCTCACTTGTGCTGCTCGATCTTGTAATGCCGGTTATGGACGGCTTCACTGTGCTTGAAACCATGCGCGCAGACCCCAGTCTGCACCGCATTCCGATCGTAGTTCTGACTGCCGAAAAGAGCGCGGAGCTCAAGAGCCTTAAGCTCGGCGCCGCAGACTTCATTACAAAGCCCTTTGACGCGCCCGAGGTCATTCGCGCGAGAGTTGCGAGGATCATCGAGCTCAGCGAGGGCAGAAGCCTCATTCGCGCAGCGGAGCGCGATGAGCTGACCGGCCTTTTCAACGAGCACTTTTTCTATGAATACTGCCAGCGCCTCGAGCGCTATAACCCGAACTGGGAGATGGACGCCGTCGTAGTCGATATCCGGCGCTTTAACCTCGTCAACGAGGTACACGGCCGCGAGTTCGGCAACAAGGTGCTTCAGCAGCTTGCCGCGAGCATCAAGCGCAACATTGAACACGAGGGCGGTATAGCCTGCCGACTCGAGGCGGACACCTTCTTTCTCTTCTGCCGCAAGAGAGAGAGCTACGAAGAGCTGTTTGAAACGCTCTCTGAGGATGTCAACCGCGAGGTCGACAACGCTCACGTCCGCCTCAGAATGGGCGTTTGCATATTGGGCGGCCGCGAGGTCGCGCCTGAGCGCCGATTTGCAAGGGCAAAGCTCGCCTGCAACCGCCTGCGCGGCAAGTACTCCAAGGGAATAAACATCTACGATCAGGAGTTCCACGACAAGGAAATGCACTATGAGAGCTTCCTCAACGACTTCCAGCGCGCGCTGGAGGAGAAGCAGTTCCTTGTATTCTATCAGCCGAAGTACAATATCGAGGGTGACAAGCCCGTTCTTACGAGCGCTGAGGCGCTGGTGCGCTGGCGCCACCCTGAGTGCGGCATGGTCAGCCCCGGCGAGTTCATTCCGCTTTTTGAGTCGAACGGACTTATCCAGCTCGTCGACTATTACGTCTGGCGCGAGAGCGCGGCGCAGATCCGCCGCTGGCGCGAGGAGCTCGGCATTACGATTCCGGTTTCAATAAACCTCTCGAGGGTCGATATGTACGATCCGGAGCTTGAGAATAAGCTCCTCGACCTCTTGCGCGAAAACGATCTGAAGCCCGAGGAGCTGCTGCTCGAGATCACCGAGAGCGCGTACACTGATGATGCGAGAACCATCATCGAGGTCGTCGAATCCCTGCGGAATCATGGCTTCAAGATCGAGATGGATGACTTCGGAAGCGGTTATTCTTCGCTCAATATGCTCTCAACTCTGCCGATCGACGTACTTAAGATGGATATGAAGTTCATTCAAAACGTGCGCGAGGGCAGCAAGAACTTCCGTATGATCGAGCTCGTGCTCGATATCGCGGAGTATCTCGGCGTTCCGGTCGTCGCCGAGGGCGTTGAAACTGAGAATCAGGTGAGACTGCTCAAAAACGCCGGGTGCAGCATAATCCAGGGCTACTACTTCTCAAAGCCCGTGGACGCAAAGACCTTTGAGAAATTCTTGCTCGAAAAGAAGGAGGTTCTTAAATGACTGTACAGGAGCTTTATGAAAAAATCGGCGGAGATTTCAACGCCGCGAAGAAAATACTTCCATCTGATGCGCTTGTCGCGCGCTTTGTCGTCAAGCTTCTGAAAGATGGCAGCATCCAGAAGCTTAGAGACGGCGTTGCCGCCGGTGACAGCAAGGCGATTTTCGAGGGCGCGCACGCGCTCAAGGGCGTGACCGCAAACCTCGGGCTCACAACTCTTTCCGACCTTGCGGCAGAGATAGCCGACGAATACCGCCCCGGCAGAGAGCGCACCCTTTCCGATGACGAGCTCGGCGCAAAAATAGACGAGCTAAACGCGAAGTTCGACTCCACAAGCGAGGAGATCGAACGCTTTCAGGCGCAGTAAATGATAAGAGAGCAGCGGATAACCTCAATCGAGGAGCTTACGGAGCTTCTCACAGAGCAGGAGTACCGTGCGGATATACGCCGCAACCGCTCTGAATTTGTCTACCGCGGTATGCCGAATGCGTCGTTCCAGCTTGAAACGAGTCTGCGGCGCAACTGCAAGGCGCTTCAGGCGAAGCTCGAGCCGGCGATTCTCAAAAATTTTGCAAAATACGCTGTTATGGAGGATCCGAAGGTCTACGATAACGTGTGGCGGCAGATGATTCTCGGCCAGCACCACGGACTTCCGACGCGCCTTCTCGACTGGACGCAGTCCGCGCTTGTCGCGCTTCACTTTGCAGTCACCGAGGACAATCTCGAGAAGATGGACAAGCGCGATTCACTTGTCTGGCGCATCGACGTCAAGGAGCTGCACTCGCACCTGCCCGAGAAATACCGGCTCGTAGCAGACAAGTATGAGGCCGATATCTTCTCCGTCGATATGCTGCGCGAGATATGCGAGACCGTTGCGGAGTATGACCGCGATATGGGCAACAGCGCTATGCTCGTCCTCGAGCCGCCGTCTATCTCGGCGCGAATCGTCAATCAGTACTCGTTCTTCTCCGTAACCCCGATGGGTATGGAGGATATGGAGGCGTTTCTCGATGAGAACACCGGGAACACGGTGAAATTCATAATCGACAAGTCCCTGCGCTGGCGCATACGCGATATGCTCGATACGCTCAATATGTCTGAGCGCATAGTCTACCCGGGCCTTGACGGTTTATCGAAATGGATAGCCCGCCACTATTTTGTTAAGGATGAATAAAAAAAGAGCTCAGCCGCGATGAACCGCATCCCGTCAAGAGGACAATGAAAAACTATAAAATTTTTCCCGGCTGGCAGCTACGGCTGCCGGCCGCTTTTTTACGCCGCGAGATACCGCTCGTGCTTTTCCATAGGCGTCAGGATGCCGAGATTGCGCTGT
>JAFSJE010000084.1 GCA_017439425.1 Oscillospiraceae bacterium | reverse complement strand
TTTTCGTGGCATTTCATTGCCAGTTTTGTGTGGAACTCGTAAAACTTCTGGTTCGCCACTGCTTTTGAAAGATGCCGGTTCTTCATCATGCCGCTTACGTTCAAATCCTCGATAGCTATGTACTCCGGCTTGGTTTTCACCGTTTCAGCAATCGTTTTGTTGATGTAATCGGCTCTGATGCAGTTTAATCGGTAGTAAATTCTCTGCACCTTTAGCTGTTGCTTTTGGATGTTCTGTCGAGTAGCTTCTCCTTTCATAATTTTATTTCTTGATTTCAGGCTTTCGTACTTCCTCGAAAGACTACGTTGTTCACGGCGGAGTTTCTTCTCAAGCCGCCGTACTTCTTCCGTTTTATTGATATTTTTATAGGTTGTCTCGTTGCTGACAGTCGCAAATTCCTTGATTCCGAGGTCAATGCCGATGCCGTCAGTCTGCGGTTCTTGCGGTTCCACATCCGGCACTTCTACCAGCGCCGATACAAAGTACCGCCCAGCATGGATAGACACCGTACCACTCTTGATGGTGCAGTTTGTCGGGATATAGCCATACTCTTTAATCCGCACCCAGTCGAGCGTCGGTATCTTAATCCTGTGTCGTTCACAGTGAATAATAGTTTTCGCATCCGTCTTAACAAAGTACATCTTTGGGTCGTCGGTGCCTTTGCGTTTGAACTGAGGATATCGCGCAAGCCCTTTGAAAAATTTCTTGTATCCGCTTTCTGCATCCATGATGGACTTCTTTACCGATTTGCTGCTGACCTGCTTAATCCATGCCTTGTCTGGATTTTGATGGATATACTCATTGTTTAACCATTTGGAGAAATCCATGCCAGACAGAAACTTCTCGCCAATCTTGTGCCTCTCATTGTTTGTGGCGAGATAGAGATTATAGACATATCGGCAAACGCCTATTGTGCGGCGTATCTGCTCCGCTTGCTCATTTGTTGGGGCGAGTTCCGTCTTGTAGCTCTTCAGCAATGTCCTCGTCCTCCTTTATCAGTTTCTTGTACTTACGCAGTCCATGCAATCGGCAGCTAAACACATGAAGTATCGACACAATGTCTTCTACAAGCTCCTCTTGCGGGGACAAATCTTCGTTATTCACAACAAGAATCGAAGTATCAAACCTTTCGCAAAACGATTCAAACCAATCATAACCGAATCGGATAAACCTGTCTTTGTGTGCTACGACAATGGTTTTTACCTTACGTTCCATCACCTGTGTCAAAAGTTCATTCCATCTTTTTCGATTGTAGTTTAGGCCACTCCCATAATCTTCAATACATTGGTCTACGATGATGCCTCTGGTATTGCAAAAAGTTTGCAAAAATGATACTTGATTCTTCAAATCGTCTTTTTGCCCTCGAGTCGATACCCTTGCATAGATAACAACCAATCTGGTATCATCCTCTTTCCCAACTCCTTTAAATTGAAGATATTGGTCGTAAGTGTAAAACCGCCTATCTGTCGGAGTTCGATATGCCTTAAGTATTCCTTCTCTGTCCCAACGTTGGAGCGTCTTTACAGATACCCCCAACAGCTTTGCAAAATCGGAAGGCTTGTAATTCGTAATGTTTGATGTGTTCATGTGATTCATCCTTTCATCGTGAACACATTTATCACATTACAGTCTGTTTGTCAAAATATCAGCTACTTAACAACCTCTCCTCCAGACCTCTGAATTGGAGCTCGTAGAGCTGAGAGTAGACGCCGCCCTGCGCCATCAGCTCGCTGTGGCTTCCGCGCTCTACGATTTTTCCGCCGGTGACAACCGCTATCTCGTCTGCACCGCGGATGGTACTGAGGCGGTGGGCGACTACTATGGCGGTGCGGCCCTTCATGAGCTCGTCGAGCGACTCCTGAATGAGCATTTCGGTGGTGTTGTCAAGCGCGCTCGTTGCCTCGTCGAGAATGAGTATCGCCGGGTCCTTGAGGAATACGCGCGCAATGCTCATGCGCTGCTTCTGACCGCCGGAGAGCTTTACTCCGCGCTCGCCGATGGGCGTATCATAGCCCTCCTCGAGCGCCATTATATCGTCGTGTATGTTAGCGCGCTTCGCCGCGGCGATTATCTCCGCCTCGGTAGCGTCCGGTCTGCCATAGAGAATGTTCTCGCGCACAGTGCCGGAGAAGAGGAAAACGTCCTGCTGTACTATGCCTATCTGACGGCGCACAGAGTCCATCGTGAGGGTTCTGAGGCTCTTGCCGTCGATGAGGATATCTCCGCCGCCGTTCGGGAGCTTGTAAAAGTTCGGCAGAAGGTGGCAAAGCGTGGTCTTGCCGCCGCCGGAGGGGCCGACGAGGGCGAGCTTTTTGCCCGGCTCGATGTGCAGATTTATGCCTCGAAGCACCTCGCGCGAGCCGTTATAGGAGTAGCTTACGTCGCGGAATTCTATCTCACCTCTGACGTTAGTCAGAGGCTCGGCGCCCGGCGCGTCCTCCTCGGGCTTCTCATCCATGATCTCTGCAAAGCGCCGAAAACCGCTCACGCCGTTCTGGAACTGCTCCATAAACTGAATGAGCGTCGTGACCGGGTTTATAAAGAGGTTGACCGATACGATGAAGGTCGAATAATCCCCGAAGGTGATGCGCCCGGCGTAGAGAAAAAGACCGCCTGCAATGAGGATAAAGACGTTGAAAATATCTGTCACAAACGAGGTCGAGGAGTGAAACTTCGCCATCGCCTTGTAGGCGGCGCGCGAGGCGGAGACGAACTGATCGTCGCCGACCTTGAACTTTCTGACCTCGGTCTCAGAGTTGACGAACGCCTTTGTGACGCGGATGCCGGTGACGGAGGATTCGACCGCGGCGTTTATTGTCGCGTTGGACCTGCGGCGGTCGTCGAAAGCCTTTTTCATGCCCTTGCGGTAGTGTACCGACACGAAAACGAGGATGGGCACGCAGGCGAAGATTATGAGCGTCAGCACCCAGTCTATGGAGGCGAGGTAGGTAAACGAGAGGATTATCATAACGCTGCTGATGAGCAGGTTCTCGGGGCCGTGGTGCGCAAGCTCCGCGACCTCAAAAAGGTCGCTCGTTATCCTCGTCATAATGCGCCCGGTCTCGTGATTGTCGTAGAACGAGTAGGGCAGGCGCTGGAGGTGAGAGAAAAGGTCGCGCCGCATCTGACTCTGCATGCGCACGCCAATGACGTGGCCGTAATACTGCACGAAGTACCTGAGGAGCATACGGATAGTGTAGAGCACGAGCACCGAAACGCCGGAAATGACGATGGCGGCGTACTGCCTCTCGGGTATGTAGATATTGAGCATATTGCGGGTCATAACCGGGTAGACCATGCCGATAACGCTTATAAAGAGCGAGGCGAGCATATCGCCGGCCAGCATAAGCTTGTGGGGCTTGTAATAGTTAAGAAAGCGCCTGAATAAATCCATGGGTTCTCCTCTTTCACAGTAGTCTCTTCATTTTAAGCTTTCATAGCGGCAAAATCAAGCGTTTTTCGGCTAAATTGTACCTTGAAAGTGAGGCGCTGTTTGTGGTATGCTCTATGGGAACTTTAAGCTTTGGAGGAAGTAATGACACAAAAGGAAATAGGCGAGCTTCGGCGGCATTTCAGACCCGACAGGCTCGCAATAGGCAGAATTTACGGCTGCTACGTCAATACCCGCAAGGAAATAATCAGCTACATAGACGAGCCGTTGTCGCTCATGCCGCAGTCCGAGCAGGAGAAGTATATTGCGCTTCTCAAAAAGAGCATCTCCGGAGGGATAGATAAAAACCTCATCGACATAGTCTTCTCGACCGAGCAGGTTCGCGGCGGCGATGAGCACGCGCTGCTTATGGCGATGAGACAGAGTAAGCTCCAGGACAAGGACGCGCGCGAGGAGTTTTTCCGCCGCGTTATCGACTCGACCGATATGGGCGACTCAAACTACGTCATTCTAATCGCCCACGATACCTACGACGTTCCGAAAAAAGCGAAGGACGGAGAGGAAATCGGCTCCGACAGCGTTTACAGCTATCTTGTATGCGCCGTCTGTCCGACGAAGGAGCTGAAGGCTGAGCTGCAGTTTTTCCCGGGCGACAATGAATTCCACACCACCGCCTCGGGTCAGATAATTGCGCCGACGGAGCTCGGCTTTATCTTTCCGGCGTTCGACCAAAGGGCTGCGAACATCTATAACGCTCTCTTCTATACACGCCGCTCAAACGATATCCACCCCGATTTCATTCAGGGCATTTTCAATACCGAGGTGCTTCCCTCGGCGCAGGAGCAGCGGGAGAGCTTTGAGAGAGTGCTGACGGAAACACTTGAGGATGAGTGTGATTTCAGCGTTGTGCAGACGGTGAACGGCCGCCTCGGCACGGAGCTTGCAGCGCACAAGGAGGCGAAAATACCCGAGCCGCTGAGCTATACGGCGGACGAGATCGGCGATATTCTTCTCGATTCCGGCGTAAGCGAGGAGAGAGTCGAGCGCTTCACGGCGGCGTGCAGAGAGGTTCTCGGCGAGGGCGCTTCAATAAAGCCGGAGAACGTCATCGACGGCAGGAAATTTACAGTCAAATCCGGCGACCTTACGGTCAGCGTAACTCCGACTGAGAGCTTTCTTCTCGAAACGCGCGAGGTTGACGGCAGAAAGTATCTCTTGATCCCCGTCGGCTCGACGGTCGAGGTCAACGGCATGGAAATAAAAATTTAACGGAGGGCAGTATGGAAAAAGATATTCTTTTCGGTAAAAAATGGGCTGTCTGCGGCGACAGCTTCTCAAACGGCGACTTCTCCGGCGCGCCTGACGGAGTCCCGACCTTCAAAGAGGGGCGGTTTGCCGGCAGAGCCAAAACCTATGGCTTCCTTATAGCCGAGCGCACCGGAATGGAGATACAGCATCTTGCTATGGGCGGTATGACGATGGCGACCCCGTCCGACGCGGACTTTCACAACACGTTCTCCGAGAACTTATACAAGACCATAGACGCCGACGCCGACTACATAACGCTCTACTTCGGCATAAACGACAGCCACCACCGCCCGAAATCCACCGGCGACGACGGCGAAATAAAGGCGGGAACGGTCTACATGGGCACCATTGACGACTCCGGCGTCGAGACCTTCTACGGCGCATGGAACACGGTTATGGAGTATCTCATCGCGCACCACCCCTTCGCGCACATCGGCATAATAATCTCGAACGGCTGCGAGACAGAGGATTACCGCTTTGCCGAGATCGCCATAGCAAAAAAATGGGGCGTGCCGTACCTCGACCTCAACGGCGACGAGCGCACACCCTGCATGGGCAGGAGCACGAATCACGAGATACTGAAATCCGTCCGCGACGCGAGAACCCAGGCCTTCGCCGTCGCGCCCCCGAAAAACACGCATCCAAACGCCCGCGCTCACGAGTACGAGAGCCGCTTCATAGAGGCGTGGCTTCGCACGATATAATACTAAACCTTAATAGAAACCTGACAGTCCTTCTGGCAGAAATTGCGCCATACTGCGTTAGCCCCCTTGACCATATATATCCATTATGCTCTGCGGGGTCTGCCTTGTCTGGTACAATTTCTGCTCAGAATTACAAGTCAGTTTTATATCAAGGATTAGTATAAAATAACGGCTGTGAAGAGCAATTCTTCACAGCCGCTTTTTTCAGTTCTGCTTTACCCAACCGTTGCCGGATTTGCTGGTGGCGGGGAGGCGCTCGCCCTTCTCGATGGTAACAGTGCGTGCGTTCTCAACCTTGCCGCCGCGGGGACCGACCTCAACGTAGGTGCCGGGATCCTGATTATCAGTGCCGGGCTTAATGACGCTTGTGGTGTCCTGAGACTGCTTGGAGCTCTTATTGTTAGACATTTCGGTTATCTCCTTTCAAGTGGATGATCGTAGTATAACCGGAGCTCCTCGTATTATTCATAAAATTATGCGATCGCCGCGCCGAGCGCTCTGCACCTTTCTGCGGCGTCGTCGTCCGGTGCGTCGTTTGCGATCACGCTCTCGGCGGCGAGAGCGATTCCACTGTCTGCACAGCGCTCCTCCCATGAGCGCATCCATTCGCCGTCGCCCCAGCCGTAGGAGCCGAAAAGAGCTACCTTCTTGCCCGCGAGTTTACCCTCGCAGGCTGAGAACATCGGCTCAAATTCGCTCTCCTCAATAACCTCATCGCCCTGCGCCGAGCATCCGAACGCGATGCCGTCAAAGCCGTCGACAAGGTCGGGATCAAAGGCGTCGCAGGAAAAAAGCTCCGCCTCGGCGCCGGCACTCTGCGCGCCCTCGAGCACGAAATTCGCCATCTGCTCGGTGTTTCCGGTGCCGCTCCAATATACAACTGCAACTTTACTCATTTTATTTTACTCCTTATTGATTATTTACACGCCAGCGCAAGATCTCCGAGGCGCTTTCCGCGCTCGAAGGCTCTGCGATAGCTGACTGTACAGCGCTTAAATCTCTCAAATAGCGCCTCGGCGCTCTCAACGTCGCCGTAGACCTTCCAGAGTCCGCCCGCCTTGGCGTTCTTGCCGCGGTTTTCGATGAAGCCGCGCACGTCCTCGGGCGGGTAGCTGAGAAACAGCCCGATCTCGTGCGGGAAATCGCCGCTCTCGCGCAGGCGGCGCATGAGCCTCGATATACATTTTGAGCTCTCGCGGCTCTCGTATCCGCTCTCTGCGAGGATTTTTGCAGCTTCTGGGTCATTGAGGTCGCGCTTCAGCTTATCCGGGCGGTAGAGATATATGAGCGCGCTCGACTGCGAAAAGCGGAGAGGTATGACCCGCAGACCCTTTCCGGCGAGCATACGGTTGAAGTGAGCGATGTCGCAGAGAAGCTCTGACTTCGACTTGTAAAAGGCGTTGAACAGACTGCCGGTCTTGAGCCCCGCCAGCGTCGGCGCGCAGTTATTGATGATGTTTTCCTCTGACGTAATGCTCACCTCCTGAGGTTAGCCACCTCTAACTAATAGTTAGTATACTCTAACTCGGCTCGTTTGTCAATAGAAAAAAGGGCGCACCCGGAATGGGTGCGCCCAAACAGACTGTAGACAAAAAGGAAAAGCGTTGGATATAGGAGGCGGGGTTCTGTGAAGGGGCCGGCCGAGAGGCCCCTTCACGTCGCAAATAGGCCCGCAGGCGACATATTTTGCACTCCGAGAGTGCAAAATATGTTCGATGCGGAGACTTTGTCGACGCATTGATTGGGCGCACCCAAAATGGGTGCGCCCGAGGCTTATGCTCTTATGATGTTCACGCCGTCGCGTCCCTCGAGAAGATCTGCCTCGCGGCTATGGCAGGTGAAGATAATTACCTGCCGCTCCTCACTGATTTTGGAGAGGAGATCCAGCGCCTCTTTGAGACGCTCGTCGTCAAAGTTCAGAAGCGCGTCGTCGAGGATGATGGGGCAGGGGTCGGAGCCTGTGAGAATCAGCTCACACATACTGAGGCGCAGGGAGAAGTATATCTCGTCGGCCGTGCCCTCTGACAGCGAGAGCACGCTGTGGCCGATATCGTCGCCTGCGCGGCGCGCGAGGGCGTCAAAGCCGCGGTCAAAGCTGAGCTTTTCGTACTGCCCATCCGTGAGCCGCTCAAAGTACTCGCCGGCTTTCTTTGAAATGAGCGGACTGAAGCGCGTGGTGAGCGTTGTGTTCGCCTCGCTCAGCGCCTCGTCGGCAAGGGTGAGGGCAGCATATTTTTCCTCGAGCGCGGCAAGGCGCTCGTCAAGCTCGTCGATGTGCCCGCCGATCACCGCAGGGTCGCCCTTCGTGCCGGCTTCGCCGGTGGCAACGTGAAACTCCCTTGTCGCCTCGTTGAGGCTCTCAGTGTTCCGCGCGAGCGCCTTCAGCGTGTCCTCACGGTCACGGAGCGGGGCTTGGATGAATTCATCGGAAACCTCAGGCTCGCCGCCGAACTTTTCCTTCAGCGTTTCGTAAACGCTTCTGAGAGATGCGAGCTCAAACTCCGCCTTTGTCTTTTCCTCAAGCGCCTTTTCAGTCTCGTCGACTAAAAGCGCGATATCCGAACCGCTCTTCGCGTCCGGCACGAATTTGCGAACTGCCTCGACTGCCTTTTCCTCGGCCTCAGCGCTCTCGCGCGCGGCGTCGTCATACTTCGCCCTTGCGGCGTCACGGAGTGCGGTCGCCGGCTCCTCGCTTCTGAGAAGGTGGCAGTAAGCCGCGCAGAGATTTGTAAGCTTGTCGGTGCTCGTCACACCGGCGGCGGACAGAATTTCGCTGAGCTCCTTTTCGCTCTTGCCTCCGCCGGGCTTGAAGAGCATCAGAAATACCGCGAGTATGCCGAGCGCCGCCGCGGAGAGAACGCCCCAGAGTCGGAACGAAACTGCGCCGGAGATGGCGGGGAAGTACTCGGCAAACGGCGTCAGAACGCCGCTTGTTATGAGCGCCAGCGCCACCGCGATAACGATGATCGCAATGGGTATCGGCTTCGGAATACGGCGCTTCTTCGTTTTTTTTATCTGCGCGTCAAGCTCGGATACGCGCTTTGAGAGAGCGATGGTCTCGTCCTCGCTTCTCGGATAGAGCGGACTCGTCTCCTTGCGCGCTGTGATGTCGGATATGTCCTTCTCGGTCTGCCAGAGCGCCTTTTCGGCGTCGTTTCTGACCTTGCGCAGGGGAGCGACGGAGCTTGCTACCTCGCGTATGTCGGAAATGTCCTGCCGCGTCATAAGGTTGCCGTTTTTCGTGCATTTTTCAGTCAGCTCGTTAACGCGCTCCTCGGCGCGCCTGAGCTTTTCACCGCAGGCAATTATCTTTCGGGCCTCGTCGCGGCGGTCTATCTTATCGTGGGTCTCAAGGTCGGCGCGCAGACTCTCGTCCTGCGCGGTGAGGCGGGTTATGCGGGAGCGGAGTTCGGAAATCTCGTCTGATATGCTCTCGACGGCATTGAGCTCGTCCTCAGCCGCCTTGCGCTCCTTCTCGAGCGCGGGGATCGCACCGGAGCGGTTGTAGCGCAGCTTTCGCTGCCACGCGCGCAGTTTTTCGTCTGCCTCAGTAAAGCTCGTCTGCTCGTCGCCGGTAAAGACCAGCGACTGGATGCGCTTTTCAAGGTCGCTCGTCTGACTGATCCTCAGCTCCGGACGGCGTATGTACGCCGTGCGCTCGAAAACGTGCTCGCTAACGCCGGTCAGCGCCTCGCCGACGGTGTCCGGCTGCAATTCCTTGATGAAATCCGCGGTGCCGGTGCGGTACGCCATCATGCTCTTGAATGCCGCGGAGCCGTGGTTTGCACGCTGGATGGTGATCTCCCTGCCCTCATGCACGAGATCCATGCTGCCCTGCGGCGCGGTTCCGTCCCACGGGCGGTAGCGCGTTTTTGCGGAGAGATAGCCGGTCTTGTCGCGCTCGGAGGAGTCGATGCCGTAGAGCATCGCCTTTATAAAGGCGCACCAGGTGCTCTTGCCGTACTCGTTCGGCGCGCAGATGACGTTGAGCCCGTCCTGAAGCTCAAGCTCGGAATTTTTGAGCTTGCCGAAGGTGGCTTTCATCTTTCTTATCTTCAAGGCTGCCACGCCTCCCTTCCGTCGAGCGCCGCAACGCCGTATTTCGCGGCGCTGAGGATTATCCTGCGCTCACGCTCGTCTGCCGCGGCGTCGAATTTTGCCTTTAGCGAGGAGAGAAACAGCCCGCGCAGGCTGTCCTCGTCAACGCCGGCCCAGAGGTCGGAGGCGGGAACGGTGCGGTCTTTAATGCGCAGGGAGAAGAACTTATCCTCGAAGAGGTGCGTAAGCTCGTCGGTATCGACCTTGCCGGAAAACTCACCCTTGAGAGTGAGACGCACGATG
The DNA here is from genome assembly GCA_017439425.1 of Oscillospiraceae bacterium. Taxonomy (GTDB): domain Bacteria; phylum Bacillota; class Clostridia; order Oscillospirales; family Oscillospiraceae; genus RUG626. The sequence goes on along the minus strand of JAFSJE010000084.1, from coordinate 31,711 downwards.
TTGTCCTTTTCGCCCTCACCGACGGAGGCGCTTATCACGTCCGCGGCGCTGAGGGCTCCGGTGAGGTCGATTTCACGCTCAGAGTAGAGGCGGTGTGCAAGGGGGCGGAAGGCGAGAGAGCATTTTCCCTTCTCGACAGTGCCGATTATGTATCCCTTCTCACCGCACTCGTCAAAGCCGCGCGCCTCAAGACAGCCGGGGTATGCGTAATGCACCTTGCCGGCCTTTCTGATTCCGGAGCAGGCGTGAACGTGACCGAGGGCAAGGTAATCAAGCCCCGTCGCGGCGATCTCGTCCTCAGTTATCGGACAGTAGCGGTCACCTCCGATGGAGGCGTGCAGCACCATAAGGTCGATAAGCTCCGTTTCGCCGGGATGAAAATCGGCGAGCATATCGTCGGAAACGGGGCTCGTAAAGGCGCTGCCCCAGACTCTGCACCCGAGAGAGGGCAGCTCAACGCACTTCGGCTGCTGCGCGCGGAAGATATGCACGTTTTCCGGAAGCTCCAGAAATGCGTAGGGCGAGCGCGGCGACCAATAGTCGTGATTTCCGGGCGCGATGAATACCTCGCATTTTAACCCGGAGAGAAACGCCTGCATAGCCTCCTGCGTTTCACGGTAGCTGAGACCGGAGTCGAAGAGATCGCCCGCAAGGAGCATCACCTGCACGCTTTCCTTTTCGGCGATATCCATGAGCTCCGTCAGAAGCTCGCGGGATTCCCGCCTGCGCTGTATAGCCTTTTCCTCGGACAGCGAGGAGAAGGGTGAGTCAAGATGAAAATCAGCGGCGTGGAGTATTTTTACCGCCATAGAATCACCTCTCTTTTCGTATTACGTCAATTTAATACTATATCACAAAAAAATCGGGAGGGCAAGCCCTCCCGAAACAGATTGAAGAATCAATAGTTCTCTGCGTGAACCTCAAAGTAGCTCTGCGGGTGATTGCAGACGGGGCAGACGTCGGGCGCCTCGGTGCCGATGACGATGTGACCGCAGTTGCGGCACTCCCAAACGGTCACGCCGCTCTTTTTGAATACCTCCATCGCCTCGATGTTTGCGAGGAGCTTGCGATAGCGCTCCTCGTGCATGCGCTCAATCTCACCGACTCCGCGGAACTGAGCCGCAAGCTCGGGAAAGCCTTCCTCCTCGGCGTCCTTCGCAAAGCGCTCGTACATATCCGTCCACTCATAGTTCTCACCGTTTGCGGCGGCCTCAAGGTTCTGCTTGGTGTCGCCGAGCTCGCCCAGCGCCTTGAACCAGAGCTTTGCGTGCTCCTTCTCGTTCTCAGCCGTCTTGAGGAAGAGCGCCGAGATCTGCTCGTAGCCGTTCTTCTTCGCGACGGAAGCAAAGAAGGTGTACTTGTTTCTCGCCTGACTCTCGCCGGCAAAAGCCTCCCAAAGATTCTTTTCGGTCTTGGTGCCGGAATACCTGTTCTGTGCCATAATCATACCTCCGTTTTATATATTATTGTCGGTCCTTGCCTTATTTATGCAGCTCCCAGAACGCAACGGCGCTTGCCGCCGCGACGTTGAGGGAATCGACGCCGTGGTACATCGGAATTTTTACGGTGTAATCGCAGTCCGCTATAACGCTCTTTCGCAGTCCATCACCCTCGGTGCCGAGAACTATCGCAAGCTTGGGGCACGCTCTGAGCGCCGGATCGTCGATGGAAACGGACTCGTCCGTGAGAGCCATGGCGCAGGTTTTAAAGCCGTAGTCCTTCAGCTCGTTCGCACTGTCGATATACGCCCATGGCACCATAAATACCGTTCCCATGCTGACTCTCACAGCTCTGCGGTTATACGGGTCGCAGGTGCTCTTCGTTACGAAAACAGCGTCCATTCCGAGGGCGGCGGCACTTCTGAAAATCGCACCGACGTTCGTTGAATCCACAACGCCGTCGATAACGGCGGCGCGGCGGATACCGCGGGAAATATCTGCGGCGCTGCGCACGGACGGACGTTGCATAGCGCAGAGCACGCCGCGCGTCAGCTCGTAGCCGGTAAGGGCGGCGAGAATTTCGCGCTCGCCGGTGTAGACGGGACAGTCCGTTCTCTCAATGATGGCTTTCCCGTCACCGTCGATGTGCCGGCGCTCCATAAGAAGGCTCGCCGGAGCGTATCCGGCGTCGAGAGCGGAGGCGATGACCTTCGGACTCTCCGCGATAAACAGCCCCTTTTCCGGCTCAAGCCGGCTGCGGAGCTGAGCCTCAGTGAGCCGCGAATACGCGGCGACGCGCGAATCGTTTATATCGGCAATCTCAATTATCTCTCTCAAAATATCACCCTAATCTGCCGTAATCGTTCCACTGACCGAACATTTTGCCGTTCTTTGTATAGCGAATGAGATTTGCGAGCGCCTTCTCGCAGAGCGCCGGATCGCGCTTTTTGTAAAAGGCGACGTTGTACGCCCTGATTTTCTGATACAGAGCGGGAAAGGAGAGAAATATCTCCAGGCAGCCGTTTTCACGCAGAGCCTTTTCGACGTCCGGGTCGAGTGCAAATTCCGCCCTCTCAGGCGCTGCCGCGCGGCCGAGCTCGGTCATAAGCCCGAGACTTTCGAGCCTCTCGATCCGTGCAAGGTTCAGCTGCGACCACGCGCTGCCCCTTTTGCGCGGAGAAAAGCGCTGGAGCCGCAGCTCTCCGAAGGGCTTTACGGTGCTGTCTATCCAGCCGAAGCAAAGCGCCTCCTCAACGGCGTCCAGGTAGTAGAAAATTTCCGGGTCTGTCGGCTTTCCGCGCCGAACATCGAGCCAGCACTCAGTTTCAGAGGCGGCGTTAGCCTCGAGCCAGCGGCGAAATTCCGATCTCGATTTTGCAATAAGTACATTCTTTTCCATATTTTTATTTTTCAATAACTGCAAAGCAGGTATGGTATAATATGTCATCTTTTTCGGTTACGCGATTATTCTACCACACCGTCGCGCAATAATCAACTTTACATTTAGCCGCACCGTGTGGTAAAATAGCGGCAAAGGAGGCGGTAAAAATGTTTAATCTTGATTTTTCCGCAAAAATAAAGGAACTGCAGAAAGCTGTCGGCGCGGAGGGAGAGGTGCGCGAGCGCTCCTTCGAGCCGCAGACGATTAAAAAGTTCCCTATGAAATTCGACCTTCGGAGCTTTGAGATACCCGGCGTCGGCTACTACTCCGCCATCGAGATGACGGCGCTCTTCGGCCTTATGAAGATGGTTACGGTCGTGCTCACTCCAATGGAGGTGGATATGCCGCTTCTGAGCTACGACTACATAAACGCCGCAGGCAAGGACACTCTGCTGCTTGAAATGTACGATACGCTCATATCTGAGCGCGGCTTTGAGAAAATCGAAAGGGTCGGCGAGAGCTATAAGGTTTTCGTTGACCGCGAGAAGAAGCCGGACTGGTCTGACGAGTTCTATATGAAGGGCTCTCTGGGCAAGGTCGGCAAGAATCTGTCGGGCGAGTTTTCGAAAATGGCTTCCGACTGGATAGACGCATATATTGAGGAGGCAAAGAGCGCCCCAAAGTGCGCGAAGGAGGCGAAGAGAACAGCCTCGAAGAAGTATGTTGACAGGCTCTTTAAGGATGGCGGCGTCGCCGTCAACCAGTTCAAGAAGATGCTCGGCGACGAGGCGGCTGTGGAGCTCCTCGGGAAATATATCTTCTCAACGGAGGCCTGAAGATGAAAAAGGTATTGAAGGCAATCCTCTGCGCAGTCCTTGCCCTCGTACTTGTTGTGGGCGGCTACGTCGCTTATGTTTTCATCGCATATCACAGGCTGGACGATAATCTTCCGCTTGACGTCGTGGACAACACCTCGGCAAAAATCGAGGCGGGCAGGGAATATAAGGTAGTGTCATTCAACATCGGCTTCGGCGCCTATGAGGACGATTTCGGCTTCTTCATGGACGGTGGCGACCGAGCTTGGGCGTGGAGTCCCGAGAGGCTCGATAAGAACATCGCCGCCATCGGAGATTTTCTGAACTCCGAGGACGCTGACCTCCTGCTCGTTCAGGAGATCGACGTCGACGCGACGCGCTCATATCACCGCGACGAGCTGACGACTCTTCGCGCCCTGCTTGCCGGCAAGGGCTACGATAACGTCTTTGCGGAAAACTGGGATTCTCCGTTTCTCTTTTACCCGATCCTGCAGCCGCACGGCGCGGCAAAGGCGGGTATTGGCACCTTCGCAAAATACAATATTACATCTTCACTGCGCCGCTCGCTCCCGGTTGAGGACAGCCTCATGAAGATCGTCGACCTCGACCGCTGCTACTCCGTTTCCAGACTGCCGAGCGCTGACGGCAGAGAGCTTGTCCTCATAAATCTCCACCTCTCGGCGTACACAACCGACGGCACCATAGCGACCGAGCAGCTCAGAATGCTCCTTCTCGATATGCAGAATGAGTACGATAAGGGCAACTGGGTCATCGCCGGAGGCGACTTCAACAAGGATCTTCTCGGAAACTCGGAGGCGTGGTTCGGCAAGAGCGATGTAGAATACTCCTGGGCGCAGCCGATACCGCCCGATACGTTCTACGGCACCGCAATAAAGATCGTTCCGCCGTTCAACGGCAACGACCCGGTGCCGTCCTGCCGCAACGCCGACGGGCCTTATCACTACGGTCAGTACGTCCTCACTGTAGACGGCTTCCTCGTGAGCCCGAACGTAGAGGTAAAGCACGCCGACGTCATCAACACGCATTTCAGGTATTCCGACCACAACCCGGTCGAGATGACCGTTGTACTGAAATAATCGATGCTTTACGGGCGGGTCTGAGACTCGCCCGTTATTTTTGCCAAAAAAGTCTTGCAATTTTTCCTTCACTGTGCTATACTCCCTTTTGTCAGATAGTTGTGCAGTGTGGAGTGGGTCTTGTGTCCCGCTCTTTTTTGTGCATTTTTTGAAGGAGTAATAATTTTGAGCAAAATAACCGAAACTGTTGCCGAGCTGGCAGAGCCGATCTGCAAAGAATGCGGCTGCGAGCTTTGGGACGTCGAGTATATCAAGGAGGCAGGAGAGTGGTTTCTCCGCGTCTACATTGATAAGGAGGGCGGCGTTTCCATCAATGACTGCGTCGCCGTAACGCACGCGCTCGACCCGATTCTCGATGAGCGCGATCTCATTCAGGACAGCTACACCTTTGAGGTGAGCTCCGCCGGGGTTGAGAGAAAGCTCCAGCGTGACTCTGATTTTGAGCGGTTTATGGGTTCCTTCTGCGCCGTCAAGCTCTACAAGGCGAGAGAAGGAAAGAAGGAATACACCGGCTACCTCGCGGGCTACAATGCCGGCGATGTGACACTGAGACTTAAAGCCGGCGATGAAATAACATTTACAAAGGCTGAGGTTGCTTCCGTGCAGCTTCGGATAGAATAAGGGAGGAATTTACAAAAATGAACTCAGAATTTTTCGCTGCTATCGAGCAGCTTGAAAAGGAAAAGGGCATCCGCAAGGACTATATGCTCGACAGGATCAAGCAGGCGATTGTCGCCGCGCTCCGCAAGGACGATCCGGGCGTTGAGGAAAACATCTTCGTCGACATTGACGAGGCGAAGGGTAAGATCGACGTCTACATCAGAAAGAATGTCGTAGAGGAAATCGAAAACCCCGCCGTTGATCTGCTCCTCGACGAGGCGAAGCGCTATTCCAAGCGTGCTAAGGTCGGCGATATCGTAAACGTACCCGTCGACACCAAGAAGTTTGGCAGAATCGCGGCTCAGGCTGCAAAGCAGGTCATAATTCAGGGTATCCGCGAGGCTGAGCGCAATATGGTAAGCGAGGAGTTCTCATCCAAGGAGCACGAGATCCTCACCACCATTGTAAATCACGTCGACCCGGAAAAAGGCAACGTTTCCGTAACTATCACCTCCAACCCTGATTATAACGAGGCAGTTCTCACCGCCGGCGAGAGGGTTCCAACCGAGGAGCTTCATGAGGGCGACAAGCTCAGAGTTTACCTCGTTGAGGTACGCAGAGGCGGTTCCGGCCCGCAGGTGCTCATCTCCAGAACGCACCCCGGCCTTGTCAAGAAGCTCTTTGAGCTCGAGGTTCCCGAGCTGAGCGACGGCACCGTTGAAATAAAGAGCATCGCCCGCGAGGCGGGTAGCCGCACCAAGATCGCGGTTATGAGCTACGACCCCGCGGTTGAGCCGATCGGCGCCTGCGTAGGCCCGAAGGGCGGCAGAGTCGCCGCCGTTGTCGATGAGCTGAGAGGCGAGAAAATCGACATCGTTAAATATTCCGAGAATCCCGCGGAGTACGTCGCCGCCGCTCTCGCTCCGTCTGACGTCGTGAGCGTTGAGATCCTCGACGAGGGTAAGAGCTGCCGTGTTATCGTTCCCGATTCTCAGCTCTCACTCGCAATCGGCAAGGAGGGACAGAACGTCCGCCTCGCCGCAAAGCTCACCGGCTACAAAATCGATATCAAGCCTGAGAGCGAGGCATAAGCGTGACTTACATTCCCATCCGGCAGTGCGTAGCTTGCCGGAAAAAGGGCGCGAAGAGCGAGTTTATCCGCTTTTCCGCCAGAGGCGGCGAGGGGCGCGGCGCTTACATCTGCCCGAATGCCGCCTGCATAAAAAAGGCTAAGAAAGCTAACGCTCTCGGCAGGGCGCTTCGCGTACACATCGGCGAGGAGACCTACGACGAGCTTTTAAGGGAGGCGGAGAAATGACGCCTGCGATGACATTCCTCGGACTCGCAAAGAGAGCCGGAAGACTCACGATAGGCGAGGAGAGCGTCAAAATCGACGCCCGCGCCAATAAGGCGAAGCTGATTCTGACCGCCTGCGACGCCGGCAGAAGCCTCGGAGAGAGGGCGAAGAACCTCTCGGCGATGGCAAAGTGCCCGCACATCGCTCTTCCGTGGACAAAGGAGGAGCTCGGCAGCCTTGTCGGGCGCGGCACGCCGGGTATAATGGCGATAACCGATAAAAAGATGGCGGAAGCCTTTCAGATGAAACTTGAAAAGGAGAAGTGCCAATGAGCTTGGATGTAAAATACAGAGTACACGAGGTGGCGAAGGACTTCGGTATGACGAGCAAGGTAGTCACTGAGATCCTCACAAAGTACGCCACGACCCCGAAAAACCATATGCAGGTTCTTACGGATGACGAGCTCAATATAATTTTTGACTACCTCACAAAGCAGCATGAGGCTGCATCCCTTGCGGATATTTTTGCGGACGATGCCGCCGCTGCAAATCCCCAGCCGGAGAATAAGGCGGAGGGGAAGAAGCCCGTCGAGTCTGAGAAGGCGGCGGACACCAAGAGCGCGCCTCAGGCGGAATCCAAGCCGCAGCCGGAGAAGAAGCCCGATAAGCCTCACACTCCGAAGCCGCAGCCGCAGAAGCGCGTTATCGACACCTCGGGCGTTCAGATAAACATCGACAAGTACAACGAGCGCTTTGACGATCTCGCCGGCGAAAAGAGCCGCGGCAAGCGCGATAACGGCAAGGGCGGCAAGGAAAAAATCAAGCAAAAATCCCGTCAGCAGCAGCCGCAGCAGCAGAGCCAGAAGCGCCGCAACGAGGAGCGAGACAGAATGCAGCGCCTCCAGTTCGAGATCGCGAAGAAGGCTCCCGTCAAGGTTCAGATCCCCGACGAGATCAACGTCGGCGAGCTTGCCTCGAGAATGAAGAAAACCGGCGCCGAGGTTGTCAAGACCCTTATGAAAAACGGCGTAATGGCGTCTCTCAGCGACGTTATCGACTTCGACACCGCCGCAATAATCGCGGAGGAGATGGGCTGCAAGGTCGAAAAAGAGGTCATCGTGACCATAGAGGAGAAGCTTATTGACGATACCGCCGATACGGAAGAAAACCTCGTTCCGAGAGCTCCGGTAGTCGTAGTTATGGGTCACGTCGACCACGGCAAGACCTCGCTTCTCGACTATATCCGCTCTGCTCACGTCGCCTCCGGCGAGGCGGGCGGCATCACCCAGCACATAGGCGCCTACACCGTTGAGATCAACGGCTCACCCGTTACCTTCCTTGATACACCGGGCCACGAGGCGTTCACCTCAATGCGCGCCCGCGGCGCGATGGTAACAGACATCGCTATCCTTGTCGTCGCGGCTGACGACGGTATCATGCCGCAGACGATCGAGAGTATAAACCACGCGAAGGCGGCCAAAATACCCATCGTGGTCGCCATCAACAAGATGGATAAGCCCGGCGCAAATCCGGAGAGAATCAAGCAGCAGCTCACCGAGTACGATATCGTACCTGAGGAGTGGGGCGGCGAGACCATCTGCGTTCCTATCTCCGCAAAGACCGGTATGGGCATTGACACCCTGCTTGAAAACCTTGTTCTTCTTGCCGAGGTTCAGGAGCTGAAGGCAAATCCGAACCGCGCCGCAAAGGGTACGGTTATTGAGGCGAGGCTCGACAAGGGCCGCGGCCCCATTATGACAGTTCTCGTTCAGAACGGAACTCTGAAGCTCGGTGATATTATCATCGCCGGCACCGCTGTCGGCAGAGTCCGCACCATGATAAATGACAAGGGCGATCGCGTTCTCACCGCCGGCCCCTCTGTTCCCGTTGAGATTGCCGGCATGAGCGAGGTCCCGGGCGCGGGCGACACCTTCAACGCCGTCGCGGACGAGCGTATGGCGCGCGAGCTTGCCGAGCAGCGTAAAAATGAGCAGAAGACCGCAGCTTCCGGCGCGAAGAAGGTCACACTTGAGGATCTCTTCGCTCAGATTCAGGAGGGCGAGCTCAAGGAGCTCGGCATCATCGTAAAGGCGGACGTTCAGGGCTCGGCCGAGGCAGTAAAGACGAGCCTCGAGAAGCTTTCGAACGAGGAAGTCCGCGTCAAGGTCATCCATTCCGCGGTCGGCGCGATCAACGAATCTGATGTAATGCTTGCCGCAACGAGCGGCGCAATCATCGTCGGCTTCAACGTGCGCCCGGATTCCTCCGCGAGAGATTCCGCCGCGAGAAACAATGTCGATATCAGAATGTACCGCGTTATCTACGACTGCATCAACGAGATCGAGGACGCTATGAAGGGTATGCTCGCGCCGAAATACCGCGAGCAGGTCATCGGTCACGCCGAGGTGCGCGAGACCTACAAGGTATCGAAGGTCGGTACCGTCTGCGGCTGCTATGTTCAGGACGGCAAGATCCAGCGCGGCTGCTCGGTCAGAGTTCTCAGAGACAACGTAGTCATATTCGAGGGCGATCTCGCCTCTCTGCGCCGCTTCAAGGACGACGTCCGCGAGGTTGCAAGCGGCTATGAGTGCGGTATGCAGGTCGAGAAGTTCAACGATATCAAGGTCGGCGACATTATCGAGTGCTTCGTAATGGAACAAATCTAACCCATAGGGAGGGGAATTATCCCCTCAATGCGTCGACAAAGTCTCCGCATCGAACATATTTTGCGCGTTGAGAGCGCAAAATATGACGCCTGCGGGCGGATTATGCGACGTGAAGGGGTCTCTTGGCCGACCCCTTCACAGATCCCCGCCTCCTTTATCCAACGCTTTTCCTTTTTGTCTACAGTCTGAGGGAGGGGAATCATCCCCTCCCATTTTTCTACTTTTTCTACAATCGAGGTAACAACTATGCCATCAAACAGAATAAACAGAGTTAACGAGGATATCCGTCTGTGCCTCTCAAAGCTCATCACCGAGGTCAAGGATCCGAGAGTTCAGCAGGGACTTCTCAGCGTTGTGCGCACTGAGACCACCGGAGATCTCAAATACTGCAAGGTATATCTGAGCTGCATGGGGCTTCAGAGTGAAAAGGACTTCATGAAGGGTCTGAAAAGCGCCTCCGGCTGGCTCAGACGCGAGCTTTCAATTCGCCTTAACCTCCGCAATACTCCGGAGCTGACTTTTATTCTCGATAAATCCATCGAGTACGGCGCGCATATCAATTCCATCATCAATTCCCTTGATATCAAGGAGGACGAAGATGAAGAAGCTGACGAGAACTGAGTGCGCCGAGTACCTGCGCTCGCACGACGACTATGTGATACTGACCCACGCGAGGCCGGACGGCGACACCATCGGCTCCGCCTCAGCACTGTGCTCTGCGCTGAGGAGAATGGGGAAAAGAGCCTCGCTCTTTCCGAATCCCGAGATCACAGAGCGCTACAAGGCGTTCGCCGCGCCGTATATCGAGCCGGATCGCGCCGATGCGATCCATATAAGCACAGATATCGCAGAGGCGAAGCTCTTTCCGGTGGGCTTTGAGGGAAGCGTCAGTATAGCCATCGATCACCACCCGAAAAATCCCGATTTTACCGAAAACGGACTTCTTCTCGACGGGGATAAGGCGAGCTGCGGTGAGATAGTGATGGACGTCATTGAGCTTCTCTGCGGCGCGCTGACAAAAGACGAGGCAAACCTGATCTACGTCGCCCTCTCCACCGACTGCGGCTGCTTCCAGTATGGCAATACAAAGTCCGATACGCACATCGCGGCGGCGAAGCTCATCGACTGCGGCGCTGACACGATGCCGCTCAATAAGGAGCTTTTCCGCTCGTTCAGCTTCGCAAGGCTGAGGCTTGAGGGAAAGGTCTACGAAAATATGCGCTCTACCCGCAATAACGCTCTGAACATCGCCGTTATCACCCGCAAAATGATGAAGGAGAGCGGCGTTACCGAGGACGATTGCGACGATCTCGCGAATCTCGCCGGCAAGGTGCGCGGAAACCGCGTCGCCGTAACTGTCCGCGAGCAGAAGGACGGAAAAAGCCACGCCTCCGTGCGTACCGACGGCAGCGTTGACGCATCAGAGATCTGCGCTCGCTTCGGCGGCGGCGGTCACAGAATGGCATCCGGCTGCAGCTCCGACATGCCGCCGTACGAGCTTGCCGAAGCGATCGAAAGGGTAGTGAACGAGCTGTGGCCGGAATGAACGGCATTCTTATCGCAGACAAGCCGTCCGATTGGACGAGTCAGGACGTCTGTGCAAAGCTGCGCGGCGCGTGCTCCACGCGCAGGATAGGCCACGGCGGCACCCTCGACCCAATGGCGACCGGAGTGCTTCCGGTTTTTGTCGGCAGGGCGACGAGGGCGGCGGAGTTCAGCGAGAACGCCGTCAAGAAATATCGCGCCGGAGTGGAGTTCGGCATTACGACGGACACGCAGGACACAACCGGCAATATACTTACAAAAACAAGCGCAAATGTATCAAAAAACGATATTCTGCGCGTTATTCCGAACTTTATCGGTGAGATTGAGCAGATACCTCCGATGTATTCCGCAATCAAAATCGGCGGCAAAAAGCTCTATGAGCTCGCGCGAAAGGGCGTGGAGGTCGAACGCCCGGCGCGGAAAATCACGATTTACGATATTTCCGTAGGCGATGATCTGAGCCTTGACGTGACCTGCTCAAAGGGAACATATATCCGCACGCTTGTGAACGATATCGGCGCTTTTCTCGGCTGCGGCGCGGCGATGTCGAGCCTCAGAAGGCTCGCGGCGGGCGATTTTGACATCTCTGAGGCGCATCCGCTGGACGAGATACTCTCTGACCCGGCGAGGTACATACTCCCGACAGACAGCATTTTCAAGAATTACCCATCTCTGTCAATTTCAGGCAAGGCATTAAAGCGCGCGCTGAACGGCAACCCGTTTGAGGCTGAGATACCGGACGGTAAGTGCCGCGTTTACGGCGAGAACGGCGATTTTCTGCTGCTTGGAAGCGCCGAGAAAGGCATAGTAACAACGATAAAAAGCTTTTTTGAGGTATAGGATGAAACGAGTTATAGCTCTCGGCTTTTTCGACGGTCTGCACCGAGGTCACGCCGCGCTCATATCGCGCACAGTTCGCATCGCGCGCGAGAAGGGCGCAACGCCCTGCGTGCTGACCTTCGACAGACCTCCCGCAAAAAACGTTCTTGAAATAAATACCAATGCCGACAAGATCGAGGGCATAAAGCGCATTTTCGGCATCGACGACGTTATAACCATCTGCTTCGACGAAAAGACCCGAATGATGCCGTGGCGCGATTTCGCCGCTATGCTCGTCGATGAGTTCGGCGCCTGCCACCTTGTCGCGGGCTACGATTTCCGCTTCGGCTACATGGGTGAGGGCAATACCGCCATGCTCCGCAAGTACTGTGAGGAGCGCGGCGTGGGCTTTGACAAGGTCGAGAAGGTCAGCCTGAACGGCGACACGGTCTCGAGCACTATGATCCGCGCCCTTCTCGCGGACGGAAAGCTCCGCCAGGCTAACGAGTATCTCGGCCACGCGCACTACTTTTCCGGCGTTGTTCAGCACGGACTGCGCGTCGGGCGTACGCTCGGCTTCCCGACTGTAAACCTCATGCTTCCGCAGGGCGTTGTCGCACCGAAATTCGGCGTCTACGGCACGGAGGTCACAACGCCGGACGGTGTATATCGCGGTATCACCAACGTCGGAGTCAGTCCGACGGTCAAGGATGACGGAGTTGTGAGCATTGAAACAAATCTTCTCGGCTTCAAGGGCGACCTCTACGGCGAGCGAATAAGGTTAGACTACCTTGTCTACATCAGACCCGAGCGAAAATTTACGTCGATAGAGGAGCTTAAGCGCCAGATCGCCAAGGATTCCACTTTTTTCAATACATAATATCTAAGCCCCGATGCACAATAGCATCGAGGCTTTTATTATTGAGGAGGTAGTGATAATGAGCGAAAAAGAGCTTCTCTATGTTGAAGACGCGCTTGGACATGCGCAGTTTCTTCAGACTCTCGCAAACACCGCCGCAACTCAGCTTTCCGACAACACTCTTAAGGAGAAGGCCGGCGAGATTGAGTGCAAGGTGAAGGAAATTTTTGAAGGCTTTATGCGCCTTGTCTGAGGAGGAAAGTTAAATGGACGATAAGTGCATTATGGAAAATCTTCTGACTACCGCAAAATCCGGCTGCGATCTCTATCTCCACGGCACCGTGGAGTCCGCCACTCCGGACGTTCGCACCGCATTTCAGCGCGCGCTGAACGAAACTCTCGCTCTCGGCGATGAGATATACACCGCCATGAGCGATAAGGGCTGGTATCCGACAGAACAGGTCTCGCAGGATAAAATAAACGGCGTAAAGCAGAAGTACGCCGGCGGTATGAACTGAGCGGGGGTAAATCTCCCGCTTTACATATTTTTACGGCTGTGTTACAATCACAGAAAGGGGGTAATCAAGATGTTCGATGCAAACGGTTATTACATACGCCTTAAGGATTATGCCGAAACGATAAAAAAACGCACCTCGTTCACGCCTGAGTGCGCCGTCACGCTCGGAAGCGGGCTTGGCGACTTTGTAAAAAATATGCGCGTGGAGTGCGAGATAAGCTACTCGGAGCTGCCCGATTTCCCGGTTTCCACTGTATCCGGCCACGCGGGTAAGTTCATCTTCGGCTATCTCGGAAAAACGCCGGTCGCTGCGATGCAGGGCAGAGTTCACTATTACGAGGGCTACGATATCCACGATGTGGTACTTCCGACGCGGCTCGTTGGGCTTCTCGGCGCAAAGAGAATAGTCCTCACAAACGCGGTAGGGTCGCTCAATCCCGAGTTCAGACCGGGTCAGTTTGTAGTTCTGCGCGACCATATTTCGAGCTTTGTTCCAAGTCCGCTCATTGGGCAGAATATCGACGAGCTCGGCCTGCGTTTTACCGATATGACGGCGCTCTACGATCCGGAAATGCGCGAAAAGGCGCTCAAGATCGGTGAAAATGAGCATATTCCCGTCCATGAGGGCGTGTTCGTCCAATGCACCGGGCCGCAGTTTGAAACTCCGGCTGAGATAAGAATGTACCGCGCTCTCGGCGCCGACACCGTAGGCATGAGCACCGCCGTCGAGGCAATCGCCGCGCACCACATGGGATTGAGAGTCTGCGCTGTCAACTGTGTGACGAACATGGCGGCGGGTATCGACGCCCACAAGCTCACGCACGAGGAGGTCAAGGAGACCGCGGACAGAGTTGCCGGCGATTTCGCGCGGCTCATAATGGGCATAGTTGAATAATAGACGACCCCGTCCTTTTCAAATAGGACGGGGTCGTGCTTTCATACTATTCGCCTATCCTCCGTAGTTGTCCGAATGGACAAACGCGGTGTGCTCCTCGAGCGTCGTGAAGAAGTGGTGAACGTGATCCTTGCCGAGCGCGTAGTAGTAATACTTCGTGCTCTCGGGATTCAGCGCCGCTTTGATGCTCGCAAGACCCGGGTTTGCGATCGGGCCCGGCATGAGCCCCTGATTGCGGTAGGTGTTGTAGGGCGAGTCAATGTCGATGCTCATCGCAACGCCAGCCTCCGCAGCTGCGTAATAGAGCGAGGCGTCGATCTGCAGGTAGTAGTTCGTGCCGTTTCCACCGTCGCGCAGACGGTTATATATTACGGATGCAATGGTTGCGCGCTCTGCGTCAGCGCCCGCCTCCTTTTCGATGAGCGAGGCGATGGTGATGATCTCGCGCTGGGTGTAGCCGAGCTCCTTGGCGCGCTCTGAATATTCGTCAGTCCACTTTTTCGAGAAGTTTGAGAGGAGCTTTCCGATGACTCTCGAAGCCGTATCGCCCATATAGAAGGTGTAGGTGTCGGGGAAGAGATAGCCCTCGAGGGCATTGTCGGCTCTCGGAATCTCAGCGGTTACAAACTCGTAGCTAAATTCATCGTTTCTGAGGCTGTTCCACATATCAGAAGCGTCGCATACGCCCTTCTCGTCGAGCAGCTCGACTATCTGACGGACTGTGAAGCCCTCCGGAATCGTAACGTCGACCTCAACGCGCTTACCGTTTTTGAGGTTCATGCCGTAGATGAGCGCGCGGTAGTCATAATCTGTTTTGAGAATGTACGAGCCTGCGCGTATTTTTTCCGCGCCGTTTGAGAAGGAGCAGAAGAGCTTGAAGAGCCACTTGTACTTAATAAGGCCCTCGTCATAGAGCATATCCGCGACGGCGTCAATATCGGCGATGGTTACGCTCTTTGTTATCTCCTTGCCGTTCTCGTCCTTCTCAGTGCGCTCGATTGTGGAAACAGCGGAGGCGGGAACAGTCACCGCGACCTCGCTGCCGTCACCTCCGAGACCGAGAACGTCCTGCGCCCACAGCCAGCCGAACGAAGCGAGCACGACTGAAATGCACAGCACAAAGATAAAATACAGAATACCGGAAACAAGACCCGTGCGCCTGCCGCTGCCGCGCTTGAGAATCTTCTCGTCAACGCCGTCGTATTCCTCATCGTAGTCAAAATCGACCTCAAAATCCTTCTCGGCCTTCGGATCTACGGGCGGCACCTCGTCTTCAACTGGCGCTGCGGAGGTCTTTTTTGCGGTGCGCGGACGCTCGCGAAGCTTTTCGTTCGGAGAGAGCTCGATATCCGTTCCCGGAATGACCACGCGCTCCTTCTTCTCGGAGTCTGTGCGCTGGGTAAGCTTTTTGCCCTCAGCAGCTCGCTGAGCGTAAACCGAGGGGCGCGGAGTGAACTTCTCCGGCTCAGGCTTCAGCGGGGAAACTTCCGGCCACTGAAAGCTCTTTTCGACCTTCGGCTGAGGCTTCGGCGGCTCAGGCTTTTTCTCCTCGGGAGCCCTTGCAGGCTTCGGAGGAGCGTATGGATTCGCCGCCTTCGGCTTCTTCTCCTCCGGCTTCAGGGAAGAGTCCACATTCACAAAGGGCTTGAGGTCTGTTTCCTCCTCGGAGGAGATGACGTCGCCGTCCTTTGAGAGAAACTCTATTTTGAAGCTTGTCTGCGGTGTAAGCTCAAGCTCCTCGTTGTTTTCCTTTTTATCCATTGTTCCTCCAGTCAGGTGTTGTACCAGATCGCAGCTCTGACCTTTTCGGCTGCGTCAGCACCGCGAAGATATGCGAGAATTGCGAGACCGAAGTCGCAGGCTGTGCCGGCGGCGCGGGAGGTTATTACGCGCCCGTCGACGATAACAGGCGCCTCCTGCGTCATGACTGCGCTGCATACCTCAGTGACCTGTGCCTCAACTCCGGGGTAGCAGGTCGCGCGTTTAGAGTCAAGAATGCCCGCCTTTGCGAGAACTCTCGGCCCAGCGCAGATAGCTCCGACGGGCTTTCCGGCGGCATAAGCATTTCTCAGAAGCTCTTCGACCTTGCCGGAGGCGAGAAGATTCGTAACGCCCCTGAGGCCGCCGGGAATCACGATAAATTCGCTCTCCTCGGGAACGATATCGCTTATCAAGCAGTCGGCCTCGACCTTTATGCCGTGGCTTCCGGTAACTACCTTGTCCTGAACTGAGGCGAGCTTGACCTCAACTCCGCCGCGGCGCAGTATGTCGGCGGGGGAGAGAGCCTCGATTTCCTCAAAGCCCTCGGCAAGAATTATATATACCATATTACACTGCCTCCTTGATTATGCCCATTATTTCGGAGTGAATACTCTCTATTGAACGAAGCGAGCCGCCCTCGGCGCAGTTTATAACGCGCCAGCCCTCACTTTTGGCGATCCCGAGCGCGCACTCGCGGCAGTGCGCGAGGTAGCCCTCGTCATTTTCGTGGATATCGCCGTGCGCGCCGGTTTTTTCACGCCGCGAAGCCATCAGCGCTTCTGTAACGGCGGTCGGCAGGTCGAGATAAATGACTAAGTCCGGCTTCGGAAGTCCCAAAAGACCGTATTCGTAGCCGAAGAGCCATTTAAGGTACTCGCCGCGCTCTTCGTCGGGCAGCTTCGGCGCCTGATGCACCGCGTTCGAGGTGGTATATCGGTCTGTAATTACAAGCCCGCCGCGCTCGTAGAAGCCGCCCCAGTCGTCCTTGAAGCTCGCGTATCTGTCGACGGCGAAAAAGCTTCCCGCGGCGTAGGCGTTGACGTCCTCCGGCTTAGAGCCGAAGTCGCCGCGCAGGTACATTCTCACAAGCGCCGAGGAGTCGGACTCATAGCGCGGAAATTCAAGGCGCTTGACATCATAGCCCGCCTTTTCAAGCGCTTCGGCCAGAAGCGCTGTCTGCGTGGCCTTTCCGGAGCCGTCAGTGCCCTCAATTACTATGAGCTTTCCCACTTAGCTTCTCTCCAATCACCTGAAAAATAAACGCCGGAAGTCTGAGAGCACGTCCCCAGCGCTTCGGGTCGGGACCCACGCGGTAGAGCCACTCAAGATTCAGCTTCTGCCATACCTCCGGCGCGCGCTCCACTGTGCCGGCATAGACGTCAAGACTCCCGCCGAGACCTATCGCAAGGCGGGCGTTCAAAACGCCTGAGTGCTCGCTCATCCACTTCTCCTGCTTCGGCGCGCCGAGGCATACGAGCAGAAGATCGGGAGCTTTTTCATTTATATCGGCGATGACCTCGCCGTCGTACTTGAAATAACCGTCGTGACAGCCGACAACAGTGAGCCCGGGACACTTCTCGGCGAGCTTCTCGGCCGCTTTTTCGGCAACTCCCGGCTTCGCGCCGAGGAAATATGCGGTTTTGCCGCTATTTGCCATCCGCGCCATCAGCTTTTCTGCAAAATCGGCGCCCGGCACCTTGCCCTTGAGCGGAGTGCCGAGGATTTTCGCCCCGTAGATAACACCGATCCCGTCCGGAATCGTGAGCGAAGCGCCCTGTACTGCCTTGCGAACGCCCTCGTCCTTGCGCGCGAGGTAGCAGATCTCGGGATTCGGCGTTACAACATACTTGAAGCCGGGCTCGTCCATGAGCTTTTCGCCGATATCGAGAGCCTCGTCCATAGTTACGTTATCAAAATCTATATCGAGAACCCTTACTTTTATGGTATTCACCGCCATTCATAATAATACACGTTAACTATACCACAAATCGGCGCTGTTTACAAGTTAAGATAATGTAAATAAAAAAGGGAGCGGAATGCTCCGCTCCCGGGTTGAAAAGACTAAAATTATTTGCCGAAGTATCTGTCAAGCAGACCCTTGAAGGCTCTGCCGTGCCGCGCCTCGTCGCGGCCGATCTCATGAACGGCGTCGTGGATTGCGTCGAGGTTGTTCTTCTTCGCGCAGGCGGCGAGATCCTGACGGCCCTGAGTTGCGCCGTGCTCAGCGACAGCGCGCCATGCGAGGTTAGCCTTGGTGGAATCGGTCATGTTCGGCTCAATCTCGGTGCCGAGAAGCTCAGCGAACATAGCGGCGTGCTCAGCCTCTTCCCAGGCTGCCTTCTCCCAGTAAGCGCCGATCTCGGGATAGCCCTCACGGATAGCGATGCGGGCCATGCAGAGATAAAGGCCGACCTCGGCGGTCTCACCCTGGAACATGCTCTTTAAGGACTCGAGGATGTACTGCTTGTCAGCGTCGGAAACGTCGGGATTATTCTTGACGGTCTTGTCATATACGCCGTAAGCGTGCTCGCAGGCGAACTTTACCTCGCTTGTTTCGACCTGCTCAACGAACTTGGAAGCCGGGGCCTTGCAGATGGGGCAGCGCTCGGGAGCCTCAGCGCCCTCTGCAACGTAGCCGCATACGGAACATACCCACTTTTTCATATCTAATACCTCCATAAAGAAATTTATATTTAGTGCTTGTATCATTCATTATAACTAAATTTTTGCATAAAGTAAAGAGAAACTTGCAGACTTGCAAAAAGTGTGTTATTATCATATAACTATGAAAAGATTCTTGGCTTTTACCCTTATTTTAATAGCGGTCCTTGGCGCGCTTTGGCTCGATTCAAACTTCCGCATCGTCACGGAGTCCTTTTCGATCGCTAGCCGAAACCTCCCGCCTGAGGCAAACGGACTGCGCATAGTACACCTCACGGATCTTCACGGAGAGTGGTCAGATTCACTTCTGAGGCAGGTTCGGGAGGCGGAGCCGGACATTATCGCGATAACCGGCGATATTGTGGACGGAGATAAAGAAAACTTTGACGCCGAGCGGGATTACATCTCGATGGCGGTCGGTGAGCTGTCACGCGTCGCGCCGGTGTATTACGTTCCCGGCAACCACGAGTGGGCTTCGAGCGACCCGCGCGGACTTTTCAGAGCCGTGAGCGAGGCGGGCGGAACGGTGCTGCGGAATGATTACGTTGTCTTTCGCGGCATAGTTATCGCGGGGTGTGACGATCCGAACGGGCCGGCAGATCAGCCGACGTGCGCTGAAACCGTTGAGAAGATAAGGGCAAAGGAGGGCGGAAGATTTATTCTGATGCTCTATCACCGCCATGACCGGCTTGCGATGTGGTCTGACCTCGGTGTGGACTGCGTTCTCTGCGGCCACGCCCACGGCGGTATGGTGCGCCTGCCGTTCACCGACGGACTCTACGCGCCGGGACAGCAATGGTTCCCGGAGTACACGAGCGGCGTTTACCGTGAGAAGGCGACCGAAACGGTAGTTTCCCGCGGCATAGGTGGCCCGAAATACAGGCTTTTCAATAATCCGGAGATAATTTCCCTGACTCTCAGCATAGAATGATGTATTCTGTGCAAAGGGAGTGAAAATGTGGAGCCTGAGATACCCGACATTGACGATCTCATATTCACGGAGCCGTACGACGGCCCGAGCGAACGATAAAGGAGTAGTAACGAATGATAGTCGAATTTGAGGATTATAAGCAGAAGCTCGGCGCCCTTGAGCCGCAGCTCAGAACTCTTCGTGCAGCGATGAAGCTTGACGATGCCGAAAGCGAGCTTGCAACGCTCAACGCGGAGACCGAGCAGGACGGCTTCTGGAATGATATCCAGCGCTCGCAGAAGGTTCAGCAGCGCATAAAGCAGCTTCAGAACAAGATAGCCCGCTTCAAAAAGATCGAGGGCAAGTACGATGACCTCCAGACTCTCTGCGAAATGGGCATCGAGGAGGACGACGACAGCATCCTTGAGGAGCTCACGGCAGATTACGACGCTTTTTCCGCAGAGCTCGAGGAGGCGAATCTCTCCACCATGCTCTCCGGAGAGTACGACGCTAACAACGCCATTCTCTCAATCCACCCCGGTGCAGGCGGTACAGAGGCACAGGACTGGGCAAGTATGCTCTATCGTATGTACACCCGCTGGGCTGAGCGCCGCGGCTTCAAGTACAGTCTCCTCGACTGGCAGGACGGCGATGAGGCGGGCATCAAGAGCGCAACGATCAAGATCGAGGGCGAGAACGCTTACGGTTATCTCAAGGGCGAAAACGGCGTACACCGCCTTGTCCGCGTATCGCCGTTCGACGCGAACTCCCGCCGTCAGACGTCGTTTGCGGCGGTCGAGGTAATGCCGGAGATCACCGATGACAGCGAGATCGAGATCCGCGACGAGGATATCGAAATGCAGGTCTACCGCTCCTCCGGTGCCGGCGGACAGAAGGTCAATAAGACCTCCTCAGCGGTGCGTCTTATCCACAAGCCCACCGGCATCGTGGTATCGTGCCAGACCGAGCGCAGCCAGTTCCAGAACCGTGACAGCTGCATGACAATGCTTAAGGCTCGCCTTGCCGAGATCAAGGAGCGCGAGCATCTTGAGAAGATCAGCGACATCAAGGGCGTTCAGATGAAGATCGACTTCGGCTCCGCCATCCGCTCTTACGTCTTTATGCCCTACCAGCTCGTCAAGGACACCAGAACGAGCTTTGAAAACGGCAATATCACCGCAGTAATGGACGGTGACCTCGACGGATTCATCAACGCCTATCTCACGATGAAGGCGCAGGCGTAAGGTGCCGTTTTCAAAGGGGCGCGTCAGCGACCCCGCGCCTGTGGCGCGCAAATTAAAATAAAATATTTCACACAGCTGCGCTGTGTGGAATAAACGGCAATATCACCGCAGTAATGGACGGCGACCTCGACGGATTTATCAACGCCTATCTGACGATGAAGGCGCAGGCGTAAGCTGCCGTTTTCAAAGGGGCGCGTCAGCGGCCCCGCGCCTGTGGCGCGCATAAATTAAAATAAAATATTTCACACAGCTGCGCTGTGTGGAATAAACGGCAATATCACCGCAGTAATGGACGGCAACCTCGACGGATTCATCAACGCCTATCTGACGATGAAGGCTCAGGCGTAAGCTGCCATTCTACAAAATTTTCACCCTTTCCGGTTTAAAATATGGCAAAAATGGAAACGATAGCCATATTCCTACGGAAAGGGTGTTTTTTATGCAAAAGCTAATGGGTATTGTACTGTGCTTAGCGCTTGCCTCACCGGTCTATGGCGCCGCGCCGGATTCAGTCGAGGTATGGGTAGGGGAGATGCGTGCAGACCGCTTCGGCGCGAGCTTTTTATTCGGAAGCGAGATTTACGTTCCGGCGTCCGAAATCTCACTCGCACTCGGCGCAGAATGCGTTGTTTTCAACGAGTATACCGGCAATATGGAGGTCTATGCCGACTCTCTGCGCGTATCTGCAAAGGTCGGGGAGCGCTATATTACCGCAAACGGGCGGCTCGTCTACTGCCCGAGCGGGGTGATATTCCGCTGCAACCGCGTTATGATGCCGGCGTCGTCAATCGCTAAAGCCTTCGGGGCGGGGCTTAGATATGACGATGAGGCAAGAAAGCTGACAATTTCCGCCGCCGGAGAGCCGATACAGCCGGCGGACTGGACTGAGGACGATCTCTACTGGCTGAGCCGCATAGTCAACGCCGAGGCGAGGGGAGAGAGCTTCGAGGGCAAGATCGCGGTTGCGAACGTGGTGCTAAACCGCGTAAAGAGCGATGAATTTCCCGACAGCGTAAAAAAGGTAGTGTTCGATACGCGCTTCGGCGTTCAGTTTACGCCGATCTCCGACGGCTCTGTTTATCTAACGCCCTCGGAGGAGTCCTGTCTTGCCGCACGCCTTGCTCTCGACGGAGCCGACGTAGCCGGCGACAGCCTCTATTTTGCTTCAGAGGAAGCCTCGAAATGCTGCTGGGCGGAGCGCAACCGTACGCGCTTCAGAAAAGTCGATCATCAGGTTTTCTATCTGTAATACTGACGTCATTTTTATTTACAAGGCGCGCAAAATATGCTATACTTGATAAAAAAGCAGAGAGGTGTCAGTATGGTATATTTCTGGTTATGCTGTGCCGTGCTCTTCGGCGTGCTTGAGGCGCTTACGGTTGCGCTTGTAAGCGTCTGGTTCATTGTCGGCTCGCTCGCGGCGCTTCTGTGCGCGTGGCTCGGGCTGAATATCTGGATCCAGGTCGGCGCTTTTCTTGCCGTATCCGGCGCTATGATGCTCGCTTTGCGCCGCTTTGTTAAGACGAGGGTTAATTCACGCAAGGTTGCAACCAACGCCGATACTGTCATCGGAAAGGTAGCGGTAGTAACCGAGAACGTGGATAACGTGCTCGGCACCGGCGCCGTCACAGTGGATGGCAAGCCGTGGACTGCGCGCTCGCTATCGGGCGCTGTTCTCAATAAGGGAAGCTATGTTCGCCCCGTCGCTATCGAGGGCGTTAAGCTCATAGTAGAAGAAATAAAGGAGGACTGAAAAATGCCGTTCGTAGTCGCAGTAATAGTTCTAATTGTCGCAGCCGCAGTTGTTGCCAATGTCAGAGTTGTACAGCAGGCAACGGCGCACGTCATCGAGCGCCTCGGCGCTTACAGCACCACCTGGGGCGTGGGTATCCACGTCAAGGTGCCGTTCATCGAGCGCGTCGCCAAGGTCGTAAGCCTCAAGGAGCAGGTTGCGGATTTCCCGCCCCAGCCCGTTATCACGAAGGATAACGTAACGATGCAGATCGACACCGTTATCTATTATCAGATCACTGATCCTAAGCTCTATACCTACGGAATTGAGAATCCCATAGTCGCAATCGAAAATCTCAGCGCTACGACTCTCCGTAACATCATCGGCGAGCTTGAGCTTGACCAGACTCTTACAAGCCGCGATGTTATAAACAGCAAAATGCGCGCCATACTTGACGAGGCGACCGACCCGTGGGGAATCAAGGTAAATCGCGTCGAGCTTAAGAATATCATGCCGCCCAAGGAAATCCAGAACGCCATGGAGAAGCAGATGAAGGCGGAGCGCGAGCGCAGAGAAGCGATCCTCCGCGCTGAAGGTGAAAAGAAGTCCGCAATCCTTACCGCTGAGGGAGAGAAGGAAAGCGCCATTCTCCGCGCAGAGGCTCAGAAAATTCAGATGGTTCGCGAGGCTGAGGGTCACGCCGAGAGCATCAGACTCCATAAGGAGGCGGAGGCTCAGGGTATGATCACCATCAAGCGCGCCGAGGCCGAGGGCGTAAAGATGCTCAAGGATGCCGGACTTACCGAGGCGCAGATAGTTGAGCTCAAGAGCCTTGAGGCGTTCGCCGCCGCCGCTGACGGTCAGGCGACAAAGATCATTATCCCCTCCGAGATCCAGGGCATCGCGGGACTTGCAAAGGGTCTGGCAGAGTCCGTTACCGACGCCGCAAAGGGCAAGGAAAAGACCACAGATCACGTCCACGACTGATAAATAAGCAATAAAAAAAGGCACCGCTCAAGACGAGCGGTGCCTGCTGTTTTATAGTTCAGCCTTCGATCATTATGACCTTTTTCTCGGGGAGCTTTTTAGCGTCCTTCTTCGGAACACTGAGCTTCAGAACGCCGTCCTCAAACTTAGCCTTGACGTCCTCCTCTGTAAGAGCCTCGCCGACATAGAAGCTGCGGCTCATTGCGCCGGCGTAGCGCTCCTGACGGATAAGCTTGCCCTTATTATTGGTCTCGTCCTTATCAAGACCTTTTGCTGCGGAAACTGTGAGGTAGCCGTTTTCAAGACTGAGGTTAATCTCATCCTTCTTGAAGCCGGGCAGGTCAATGTCGACCTCGTATCCGTCCTCGTGCTCGTGGACGTCGGTCTTCATAAGCTGGCTGGCGCGCTTGCCGTAGAGCTCGCGGTCGATGCTGCCGAAATCACGCGCTGTAGGAAAGCTCATAAGCTCATCGAACAAATCTTCACCGAAAAATCTTGGTACTAACATTTTGAAATCCTCCAATCAAATAAATACTATTTGAATTTGGGAAGGAGGGCTTTCGCTCTTTCGAGTGATCTCTGTTCCTTTGTTCGATTATGTTATAGCACCAAAAGTTAGCACTGTCAAGAGGAGAGTGCTAATTTTTCTGTGAACTTTTTGTTAAGCCGATAATATATACAGTTGCCTAAGGCGTGAAAGTGGTATATAATCTGATTAAAATAGCAAAGGAGATGGGAAAATGTCGGTAATCGGGGTAATTCTTCGCAACCTCATCGGCTACGATCTTCTGATTTTCATTGCCGCCGCGGTTAACGTGTGGCTTTTTCTCGAAACGCGGCGCCGCGCGATGAAGCTATATAAGCGCCTGCGGCTCGTAATTTTTCTCCCGGTGCAGCCCATGGAGGGCGGTACGATCAAAACTCCGGCACAGACCTTCGCCGTCGAGGAATTTGTGCGCATGCGCGAGGAGACCGAGAGCTTATACGCGATTTTCACGAACGTGACCGCGATTTTTCCGCTGATGGGTATTCTCGGAACGGTCATTTCGCTTCTTCCGATGGTTGCAAATATGGCGGATATGCAGCAGAATTTCTTTGCGGCGCTTACGAGCACCTTCTGGGGGCTTGTTTTCGCCATTGCTTTTAAGCTCTGCGACGCGTTTCTCTCGTCGCGCATGGAGGATAACGACAAGAACGTGACGCTGCTTTTGAGCCGCGTCGGCGCGGACGGTGAGGAAAAATGAAAAAGCGGCAGATACTTGTAGAGCTGACGCCGCTGCTGGACGTCATTCTCATCATGCTGTTCGTGCTGCTCGTGCAGTCGAAAACGCAGGTGCAGGCGGCTGAGGTCGACCGCGCCGAGGCTGAGAGCGAATCGGCGGTGCTGAAGGTCGAGCTTGAGAGTGTGAAAAATGCTCTTGAGGAAGCGAAAAGGAGAGAGCGCACGCTCGGCATAGTCGACGAGAAGAGCGCAATAGTCACAGTTTCGGTGATCGAATCAAGCCCGCGCAGAATACTCATCGAATCAGATGGCGGCGCTGTGACCTATGTTTCCCTCGACTCGGGGCGAAGCGATACCGCGCGCGAACGCTTTATCGGCGCTCTGCGGAGCATAATAGAAGAGGGCGGCACGGAGAGCGCGTTTTTGGTGTTTCAGTATGACAGAAACGGCATATACAACTCGGAATATGAGCTTATAAAAGACGCCGTTCTTGAGCTCAAACCGGAGCTTTTGAGAGGCGGAATCTACATAAATTACGCGGAAATTGATTTAATGGAGGGATAAAGTATGGCAGAAGAACAGAAAAAGAAAAAGAAGCACACCGGGCGCAACGTGACGATAGGCGTGATCGCGGCGCTGCTTTTGAGCCTCGGCGGCTGGTACGGCTTCGGGCCGGGCGGCACAGGGCTGATTGGCGGCGGCGAGGCGAATACCGGCGCTCAGAGCGGCGGCGCGACCGCAGCTGAAAAGCAGGAGCCTGCCGGAAATGTGGATGAAACGGAAATGTCCGACGACGGCATTATGCAGATCGTAGTCAGCGAGAGCGCAATCACGATAAACGGAACCGCCGTTGCCTCCGATGAGCTTGAGAGCTTCCTTGAGAAGAATTACGCCGACGGGGTGAAGGTGACTGTAAAAGACGACAGCGCCATAAAGGCGACCTACGACGAGGTCATTTCTGCACTTAACAAGCTTGATATTTCCTACGAAATTGGTTAAAAATTGATTGTAATAAAATACAAAAAGTGGTAATATACCTTAGTAAATCGGCAAAGAGCGTATGAGGAACGCCATGCCGATAGCGCCGGGCCCTGCGGGGTGACGAGGCTGACGGTCATCGAAATATTCGGCGGATGCCGTCACGGTACAGCGAATCGTTAGAAAGAGAGCAAAAAACGGAATCAAAACCGCAACAGAGGCTCTTTCACCGCTCTGATTTAATAGATTGGAGTGTTTTGATTATGAGAGTAGTAATTCAGGAAAACTATGAAAATATGTGCAAGTGGGCGGCAAACTACATCGCCGACAAGATAAGAAACCACAAGGAGAATCGCCCCTTCGTTCTCGGTCTTCCCACCGGCTCCAGCCCTATCGGAGTTTACAGGGAGCTTTACACGATGAATCAGAAGGGCGAGCTTTCCTTCTCTAACGTCGTGACCTTCAACATGGACGAGTACCTCGGACTTCCGCACGAGCACGATCAGTCCTATTGGTATTTCATGCACGATAATTTCTTCGATCACCTCGTCGATATGAAGCCGGAGAACATCAACATTCTCAACGGCATGACCGACGATCCCGAGGGTGAGTGCGCGCGCTATGAGGCGAAGATCGCATCCTACGGCGGAATCGACCTCTTCATGGGCGGCATCGGCGTTGACGGTCATATCGCGTTCAACGAGCCGTACACCTCGCTTGCAAGCCGCACCGGAGTCCGCAACCTCACAACTGATACCCGCATCGTAAACAGCCGCTTCTTCGGCAACGATCCCGAAGCAGTTCCGGCTCAGGCACTCAGCGTAGGCGTAGGCACGGTCTGCGACTCCAAGGAGGTCCTTATCCTCATCAACGGCCATAACAAGGCTCGCGCCCTTGCGGCGACTGTAGAGGGCGGCGTCAGCCAGAAGTGGACCTGCTCCGCACTCCAAATGCACAACGGAGCCATCATCGCCTGCGACGAGGCTGCCTGCGGCGAGCTGACAGTTGACACCTATAAATACTTCCTTGATATCGAGAAGAACGAGAGACTTTAATCCTGAACAAATCAAAGCCCGCGGTCATCGACCGCGGGCTTAATGCGTCGACAAAGTCTCCGCATCGAACATATTTTGCGCTTTGAGAGCGCAAAATATGACGCCTGCGGGCGGGTGATGCGACGTGAAGGGGCCTCTCGGCCGGCCCCTTCACAGATCCCCGCCTCCTTTATCCAACGCTTTTTCCATTTTGTCTACAGTCTAAGCCCGCGGTCATCGACCGCGGGCTTAATTCATTTCTCAACAATCACAACTGTCCTCGGAGGAATCTCAATCTCACCGCTGACCGCTGTATTTACTTCGCCGCCGCGCCATATCATAGTGCCGTCGGCGTGGACTTTTATCGGCTCGGTGTGAGGGTTAATGAAGGCGACCGCCTTCTCTGCGCCGTCTGCGGAATAGTGTACCTCGAGGCTGTTATCGGGGAGAACTGTGCCGGTTACGTCGCTTTGGCGCAGATAATCGTGCGCCTTGCGGAAGTCTATGAGCGACTTATAGAAGCGCATCATCTCAAACTCCGGCGAGCCGGGAATAAGCTTGCTCCACTCCAGATTGTTGACCTCGTCGGAGCTCATATAGCTGTTCTCATCGCCGCCCTTGGTGCGAAGCATCTCCTCACCCGCGAGCATAAACGGCGTGCCGTTCGAGATAAAGATGATGTTCGCAGCAAAGGCGTTCATCTTGAAGCGCTCGCTCTCGGGCTCGTCGCCGTTTGAGAGCGCGAGCTTATCCCAAAGCGTGTTGTTATCGTGCGCGGAAACGTAGTTTATGACCATGTTATTCTCTACACCCCACGCCGCGCCGACGCCGCGTTTGCCGCCCTCAATGCCGAAGAGCACCTGATTTGCGGTGGTTTTCGTGATATTGCCGCTCGCATAGCCAGCGCCCTTCGCATCAAATACGCTGCCCTTCAGCCCGTCGCGTATCGCGTCGTTGAAAACCGCGACTGAGCCGATAGCTCCCTCAGAGGCAACTACCTTAGAAATATTCTGCTGATTTGCCTGAAGATTTGCGTTCAGCGCGCTTGTGCCGCCCGTCCAGCCCTCGCCGTAGATTATTGCCTTCGGATTTTCGGCGTGTACGGCGCTTTCAATCGCTTGCATCGTGTCAATATCGTGCAGAGCCATGAGGTCGAAGCGGAAGCCGTCAATGTGGTAATCGCGCTGCCAGTGAGATATTGAGTCGACCATGAACCTGCGGAACATCGCGCGATCTGAGGCGGTTTCGTTGCCGCATCCTGAGCCGTTCGAGGCCTCGCCCATAGCGTTGTAGCGGTAGTAGTAATACGGAACGATGCGGTTGAGATTTGAGTCGAGCGAGTAGGTGTGGTTGTAGACTACGTCCATGATTACGCCCATGCCCGCATCGTGTATCGCCTTTACGAGCGCTCGAAGCTCAGTAACGCGCGTTTCACCCTCAAAGGGCGCGGTTGAGTAGCTTCCCTCGGGCGCGTTGTAGTTCTTCGGGTCGTAGCCCCAGTTGAACTGAGCGAGGTCGAGCCTTGCTTCATCTACCGTTGCGTAGTCATAGATCGGCTGGAGGTGTATGTGCGTTATGCCGAGCTCCTTGAGATAGTCAAGCCCTATCGGCACTCCGGCGCCGTTCACAAGCCCTTCTTCTGTGAAGGCGAGGTACTTGCCGGGATATTTTGAGGTGCCGATGGTATTCGAGAAGTCGCGGACGTGTACCTCCCAGATAACCGCGTCGGAATAGGACTCGATGCCGGTGAAGTATCTGTCAAGATCGGAGAAGCTGCCGGTGTAGTCGAGGAGCATTCCGCGCTCGCCGTTTACGCCTACTGCTTCGGCGTAGGGGTCGACTACCTCAAAGGTGCCGAGCGCGTTTGTGACGGTGTAGGTGTAGTACGTTCCGGCGTCGGCGGAGAGAGTCGCGCTCCAGACGCCCTTGTCGAGCTTTTCCATAGGCGTTTCGCTGAGCTTTTCACCGTCCGAGCCATTCTGATAGAGGTTAAGCGTTACGGCGGAGGAGGTCGGCGCCCAAAGATTGAATGCCCAGCTCTCATCGTCGACGCGGCGGGCGCCGAGAGGGCCGTCGTAGAGGTACTTCTCATTGAACTCCGCGCTGTCGAAGATACCGGTCGGCACCGAGGTCAGCTCGCCGAAGCCCTTGATTGCGAGAGTGTAGTTGTCGGAGAGGTCAAGAGGCTCGGCAAGGGTGATGTCTCCGAGTATAACGCTGTTATTGAGGCTCGAAACGCTCTCAATCGCGAGAGAATTGCCGTCTGAGTCTGTAACCGTAAAGTCCTCGAGGCTCTCAAAGCGCGTCGCGGGGGAGATGACATAGCGGATTGTGCGCTCGCCGGTTATTCCTGCGAGAGAGAAGAGCTTTATCGGGTCTACGGTCTTACCGCCGTCCTTTGAGGTGTACTGCATACTGTCACCGCTTTTCAGGTAGATTACAGTGTCGGGGCCGGTCATTTCGGCGTAGCGGTCGGCTTCGACGTCCTTCACAGCGTCGCCCCAGGAGGTACCGCCGGGCTGAGAGCAGTTCGTGCGGACGATAAAGCCCACCTCGGTAACGCTCTCCGGCACGTTCAGAATGACCTTTCCGCCGTAATCACAGGTATGGAACTCATATCCGCGGCCGTCCTTGCCGGGAAACCAGATCCACATATCGGCCTTCGACCAGTCCACGCCATCCTTCGCAAAGTAGAAGGTGAGCTGATTTGCGCCGTCCTCGCGCGGGAGTGTGTATTCCGGCTCCGGTTCGGGCAAAGGCTCGGGATCGGGCTCGGGCTCAGGCAAAGGCTGCGGAGCGGGCTCGACTACCTTCGGCTCGTCGGAAATTGGCTCCTGCGGAGCATTCTGCGTGCAGGCGGCACAGGTAAGAATCAGAATCAGCGCGAGAATAAGTGAAAACGCCCGTCTCTTCATGGTTACTCCTCCAATAGAATACCGATGATCTTTCCGTAAATTTTCTCTGCGTTTTTTCTGAAATTAGCCTCAATGGTCTTAGCGCTCTTTTCGTCGGCGCAGAGAAGCTCCATGTTGATGATCTCACCAACTCCGTCGTTCAGCGCGAGCTTCAGCGTATAGCCGCCGCGCTGGCGCAGCACGCGCGATGAGGTTATCATCGAATCGCGCGACAGAACGCCGTTCAGTGTTGCCGCGGCCTTTTCGGCACGGATGCGAACGGAGTAGGGGACTGAGGTCTCCATGCTCTTGCCGTTTTCAATGCCTTTCTTTGTTATAGTGTACTTGTTGTCCTGCTCGGTGATGTGCTGAGTTTTCACAAGGTCTGCAAGGCAGTCGGAAAACTCGAAATAGCCTATTCCGTTGTCCGTCATCAGCGTGAGGTCGGTGAGATCCTCGCGCGGGCAGGGTACGGAGATGCGGCTCAGAATGTAGAGTATCAGAACCTTGAGCTCTGTGGCGCTGTGTATAAAGCCAAACCTGTTCTCGTCCATAGTCATACCTCCTGCAAATATGTGTATATTATATGCTAAATTCCGCAAATTAACAAGTGCAAAGGAATAAATTTGACATATTATGTTTAAAGTAGTAGAATATACACAATATAAAGGAGGCGGAAATATGTCTCAGGGAAAACACGCGAAAAAAGGCGGCGGAATGCCGTTTGACCCAAAAATTCTCATTATAGCGATTCTTGTAGTTCTCGCGATCGCGGCTGCGATTGCCGCGGTTGTGATAGTATTCAAGCCGCAGGAGGCACCTGCGCCTGAGCCCGCGCCGCAGGTCGAGCCTGAGCCCGAGCCGGAGCCTGAACCCGAGCCGGAGCCTGAGCCGGAACCCGAACCCGAGCCGACCATGTGGAAGCTCACCTTCATCTCCGAGGAGGAAACGGTGTTTGAAACTGAGATCGAGGACAACAGCGATTACATCTTTGATAATTCCTTCCTTGAAATTCCGGAGAACAAGGAATTCATTGAGTGGAAGGGCGAGAATGATACGCATTTCATTGTCGGTCAGGCAGTCACCGTGACCTCGGATATGACGTTCGAGGCGCTGTGGAACGATCTTAAGCCCATCTACACCGGCCCGCGCAATCCGCTCACCGGCGAGCCTGTGAGCGAGGATATCTCAACTCAGAAGCCCTACGCCGTTATGCTCAACAACATCCGCGTTGCAACGCCGCAGGCTGGCCTGCGCGGCGCAGACATTCTCATTGAAACGCAGGTCGAGGGAAGCTACACGCGCTTTATGGCGCTTTACACCGACATACATTCTGTCGATGTAATCGGCTCTGTACGCAGTTCGAGACCCTACTACGTAGATATCGCCCGCGGCTACGAGGCGTTCTACATCCACGCCGGCGGCTCTGACGATGCGTATAAGCTCCTGAGAAGCGGCGTTGTCGACTCGATGGACGGCGTTAACGGTGATGCGATGTGCTACTACCGCGATTCGTGGAGACGTCAGAATATGGGCTATGAGCATTCGCTCATGCTCGACACAACGCTCATACCGGCGTATCTTGAGAAGCACACAAAGGTCAGCATGACCCATTCCGAAGGCTTTTCCACCGGGCTTCACTTCTCCGAAGAACCGCTTGACTCAGAAAAGAGCGCGAAGAATGTTGAGATAAAGCTTTCTGAAACAAAGACGAACAAGCTTACCTATGATGAGGAGACCGGCAATTATCTTCTCTATCAGTACTCCGCCGCACTCACCGACAGCACAGACGGCTCAAGAGTTCGTTTTGAGAACGCGATCGTTCTCTACACCGCGATAAACGGAATCAAGGGCGATACCCTCGGCCACATCACGGTCAAGACCACCGGCAGCGGAAACGGCTATATAATCCGCGACGGTGTGTATCTTCCGATCGAGTGGAGCCGCGAGTCCACGGCTGTTCCGTTCTCGTTCAAATATGCGGACGGTACTGATGTAACGCTTGGAATCGGAAAGACATACATAGCAATCATCCCGACGGCAAACGGAAAGGTAACGTTTGAATAAAAAATGCGCCTTGAGGATTTCCTCAAGGCGCTGAATATATATCACGTCTTTATCCTTGATCGGCGAGACGATCAAGGCGGCGATAAGCCCAAGAATGAAGCACGGAACGATCTCGTAAATGCCGGGCGCGCAGAAGCCCACTGTTCATTTTATACTAATCCCTGATTAAAAGCTTTAACCGAGCGCGCAGAATTTTTTGCGTCATACAAGGCGTCCGGTGCAGACAATACTTTGTGTATTATCAAGCCGGATAACGAAGTATGACGCGAAAAGGGCAAGCGCGAATTGAAGA
>JAFSJE010000083.1 GCA_017439425.1 Oscillospiraceae bacterium | reverse complement strand
TGGACTTCGGCCCCGGATTCTACGTCACCAACCTCCGCGAACAGGCCGAGCGCTGGGCCCGCCGCGTCTGCGTCATCCGTGCCGTGGACACGCCCGTGCTCTCCGTTTATGAGTTCGACGAGGCCCTGCTGCCTGCCGACGTACGCCGCCTCCGTCTGGAGCACTACGACCAGCAGTGGCTCGACTTCATCACGAGCAGTCGCCGCGGCGAGGAGCCTTGGCGGGGCTACGACATCATTGAGGGCGGCGTGGCCAACGACCAGGTCATCGACACCGTCGAGGACTACTACGCCGGGCGCATCACCGCCGAGCAGGCCATCGGCCAGCTGCGCTTCGCCAAGCCAACGCACCAGATGTGCATCAGCCGCCAGGCCATCGTCGACCGCTGCCTGCGCTTCGTAGCCGCCGAGCCCGTGGCGGAGAAAGGAGGCCAACCATGAGAGACCAAGTACTATGGCGCAAGACGGGCCGCATCGCCGCCCTGCTGGCCGACCGCCTCGACATCGATGCCGAGCGCGCCCTCGACATCCTCTATAACTCGCGCACCTACGCCTTGCTCTCCAACCCCGACAGTGGCTTGCAACTGCAAAGCGACCAATACATCCTCGCCGACATATTGAAGGAACTGGAGGAATAACTACGGCACCAAGTTCCGCATCCGCTACAGCGACATCCCCTCGCTCTACAAGCACGCCGAGGTCGTGATTGACGAGCGCGAGAAGAAATAGTGAACATTTCCTGCTAAAATATCATAACACAAAAGGGACGGTTCCTTTTGTGTAAAAAAAACGAAATCAAGAGCGAATATGAACGGAATGTCGCGCTCGACCTCTGGTCGCTTGCTACCGAAGGGACGCAAGAACCCTCAACAAGACTCGCGCCCTCCGCCTGTGCTTCGGAACAGCGACGGGCTGACGGCCTGACGAGGGGCCGCGGAACCTCGAAGCCCGAGGTGTCGGGCCGGTACTCTTGACGGAACCGCGTCTGCGGATGCGGGGACTACCTTGAAAGACTGATGCCGAAAGCGGGAATGGCGGTCGCGGGAAATGCCGCTGCCTCTGACGTGACGCTCACCGATACCGAGTTCGCTGAAATTGACAAGGCCCTGAGCAGCATCCCCATGTCGGATGTGTACGGCGGTTCGAGGATGACAAAATGATGCATCCTCGCCCGATTTGACCTTTGGTCTTATTCCTCCTTGCAAGGCAAAACCGATGCGAGCATCGCTTTTGCACTTGCTTCGTTCGTCATTTGCCTTAATATATAATATTTAGAGCCCCTTGATAAGGGGCGGCTATAATGCAGGGATTATAAAAAAGGATAAATAATTGGGGCGAGTGAGCGGTAATTGCGAAAAAATTTGTACCTTTGCAACCGTTATAACACTTTAATGCGCATAATTATGGCAACAATGACTTTACCCAGACAGTTGCTCGTCACCGTTGACGGCAGCACGAACATAGCCAACGTGACACGGGCTATCCGTATGCTACGCGGCGTGACTGCCATCCGTCCCGCAAAGACGAAGAAGCCCCGCCTCTACGACCCCGAG
>JAFSJE010000011.1 GCA_017439425.1 Oscillospiraceae bacterium | reverse complement strand
CGGCACTGATTACGAGCAGGGAGTTAAGCTCACGAATGGCACTACTCTCTATGCACAGTGGGAGGCGAACACCTACAAGGTGCGCTTCAGCGCCAACGGCGGCAAGGGCACGATGGAAGAGCTTGAATTTACCTACGATGCGGATAAGGCTCTGACTGCAAACGCCTTTGAAAGAGAACTCCCGTACAAGTTCCTCGGATGGTCGCTGACAGCGAACGGAGGCGTTCAGTACCAGGATAAGCAGAGCGTTAAGAACCTCGCTGAGAGCGGCACTGTCATCCTCTACGCCGTCTGGGCGAAGGATCTCTACAACGTTAGCGGCACAATCAAGAGCGCGCAGACCGGCGCCATCACCCTCCGGCTTGTACAGGGCAATAACACCTTCGGCGAGGAAAAGACTGTCGCCTACAATACCGCAAATGATGAGACAGAATTCACGCTGAACGGCGTTCCGGCGGGAATCTACAACCTTGTTGCAACGCAGGGCGAGGTAACGATGACCAAGGCTGTGATCATCACGGACGATCACGTTGCGCTGGAGCTCATCACGATGCCCTCCGGCAACGCAAGCTCCGTCATCGAGGTAAAGAGCGTTGATACTCCCGCAGTGGTCGTCGGCGGACTGGATACACTTGCTGAGCTCGAAGAAATAGACGGCCGCAAGGTAAAGGTCGCAATGGCGATCGAGGCTCAGAACGAGGCTCAGGCCGGCGAAGCGGGCGAGGCGATTGTGAAGGAGAGCCGCGCGCAGAACGCTGAGTTTATCGATTTCACCGTCACCAAGACGATCACCAACAAGGGCGTCAAGGAGAGCGTTGAGAAGATGAACAAGACGAATAACGTCCTTGAGCTCGTGATCCCGTTCAACTTCAGCGGCAAGACCGGAATCAAGCTCTACCGCTTCCACGACGGAGTGGAAGCGCTGAAGCAGGCAAAGGGCGAGGAAGTCAAGGACGGCACTTATACCCTTGATCAGAAGGCGGGAGCCATCCACGTCTACGCGAGCAAATTCTCAACCTATGCGATTACCTACTCTAACTTCTATCCCGCATCCGACTTCGCGCCGACAATCGCTGAGACAGAGCACGGCACCATAACGGTCGAGCCTCAGAAAGCACTGGCTGGTAAAGAGGTTGTCATTACAGCAACACCCGATGCCGGCTACAAGCTCGGTGAGCTTACCGTTAAGGATGCAAGCGGCAATGAAGTTGAGCTGACCGAGAACGAGGACGGAACTTACAGCTTCACTCAGCCGAATGGCAAGGTAACGATCGAAGGCAAGTTCATCGTTATGTTCGTAGACGTTCCCGAGAACAGCTACTATGCAAAGGCTGTCGATTGGGCAGTTCTGAACGGCATCACCACCGGTGTCAATGATACCCACTTCGCGCCCGACGCTTCCTGCACGAGAGCGCAGGCAGTTACCTTCCTCTGGAGAGCGCTCGGCTGTCCTGAGCCTACGGCAACCAAGTCCGAGTTTACCGATGTTGCGGAAGGAGCGTTCTACTTTAAGGCAGTCCTTTGGGCGGCCGAGAACGGCGTAACGAACGGCTACGGCGACGGAAAGTTCGGAGTGAACGATACCGTCAACCGCGCGCAGATGGTAACCTTTATGGAGCGCGCGATGAATGGCAAGGCAAAGACTGCCGAGAGCTTCACCGACGTACCTGAGGGAGCCTACTACGCCGACGCGGCAGCGTGGGCAAAGGAGAACGGAATTTCCGAAGGCATAGGCGACAACAAGTTCGGCGGCGAAATTGATTGCCTTCGCGCTCAGATCGTAACTATGCTTTATAGATATTTCGTGAAGTAAAATAGTCCAAAGCACTAATACAGCACAAGCCCCTCTGCTGCAATGGCAGAGGGGCTTGAGTTATAATATGTTGTTAAGCGGCAGATATTTAATAAATATAACCTTAAGTATTTCAACTCATATTTCACTATGTTCGGCAAAAACTCAAAGTCTGATCTTAAAACGGCATAACAGAAGGCATCGACGCAGCTCACGCTCCGGCTGTTATTGAAGCTCGGCGAGTTTGATTTTATGAGGTTTTTTCAGCCGAGCCCGAACACTGTTATATGAGCAAGCTCGGAGGGTATAGTCAAAGGGAATCGAAAAAGGCTGTAAAATAATGCTTTTCCTTGCAATAGACGATTAGGCTAAAATGCCTAAGCCGAACCTCATGTTGATGATTGACGAGAGCCGCCGCACGTCAGAGGAGCTTCGCGCGAGCGTTTCCTATGCAAAGTAGTGAGGATATAATCACATGGAACGAGAAAAACCGCGCTGAAATTAACCGAGCCGGCGGCGTTGCAGGAATGATAATGGATGCCGTTATGCTTGAGGAGAGAGCCAATATCCGCGTATATTCCGAGTGGGTTGCGGGGCGGAGAGCTTATTGGCGCATAAAGTCCAGTAAGCACAAAGCAAATCGTTATGAACAGCTTTGATGCTCAGAGTTCTCAGGCGTAAGGAACACCGAAAACGCGAAAGCGCCCGAGGGAGGCGTCTTTGTCTTGCGGCGCTGCACGGCTCCCTGAGCGATGCTTACGGAGTTGAAGATAATCTTCTTTGGACTAAGGATATCGGAGGACTTGACGGCGATGATATAATGAAGGCGACAGAGCTTGTTGAGATTACCACAAGCGTACACAATAAGTAGGAATGTAAATATGAATGCTCCCTCGCCATAAGCGGTGGGCAAAAAATAAAAAACGGGATAAACTTATGACACGGTTATCAATTATTAAAAACATCTTAATACTGTTCCTTGTGGCGGCTATGATTCCGCTTCACTATGTCTGTGTGCCTGATGCTGAGTACATTGTGAAGTACAGGGAGAATGCTGCCTTCAGACGGGATGAGGCGCGATTTGATGTAGTGAGCCGGGCGCAGCTCGGATTTCTGTTGCTTACTGATGAGGTTGAGTGGTTTGAACAGAATGAAGAGCTTGAGCTTCTCGGCACTATTTCACAGTATTACCCGGATGATAAATGGGATCTTGAAATGATAGGCGCTGAGGCTGCGTTCTCCCGCGGGCTTATAGGCAATGGTGTGCGTGTCGGTATTATTGACTCCGGCGTTAATCCGCATGAATTTCTTGCCGATCGGGTAGTTCCGGGACATAACTATATAAGTAACGCCTCTGATCCTGATGACACCTCCGATACCTATGGTCACGGAACAGCCGTTGCCGGCCTTATCGCGGGAAAAAGCGATGAAGGATACCTCGGCGCAGCGGCGGGAGTTACAATTGTTCCGCTGAAATGCACTGATGAGAAAGCCGGCGTAAAGATAAGTGATGTCTGCGATGCGATCTACGGCGGTATAGACGATTATGACTGCGACGTTCTGAATATGAGCCTCGGAATAGCCTCAGATTACAAATCGCTCGAGGAGGCTGTCGCTTACGCGGAAAAAAAGGGCGTTGTTATTGTCAGCGCCGTCGGAAACGACGGTACAAGCACGCTGTATTATCCGGCGGCATACGAAACCGTAATCGGAGTCGGAGGTGTGGATGAGAACGGTCTTCTGTATGACAACTCCAATTTCAATGAAAGCGCGCTTATAACCGCTCCTGCTGTTAATCTTACTTCGACCTTCTATATGGGGGGATACGCTACTGTCACGGGCACGAGCTTTTCGACTCCGCAGGTAACGGCAGCGGCTGCAATACTGCTCGGAGCGAGGCCAGAGCTCACTCCTGAGGAAGTCAGAAGGGCGCTTGCTGACACTGCCGTTGATCTTGGCAGTGTGGGATATGATGAATATTACGGCTACGGTAT
Source organism: Oscillospiraceae bacterium (assembly GCA_017439425.1). GTDB lineage: Bacteria > Bacillota > Clostridia > Oscillospirales > Oscillospiraceae > RUG626. The sequence continues at coordinate 29,956 of JAFSJE010000011.1, read as the reverse complement.
TCTGAGCCTTTCCGCACTTGTAGACTATATTGATAACCCGCAGAAGAATACAATCATAACGGAACAACCTGAAGCACCGATAAATACCGATTCTCCGGAGGAGAATGCAAACCTCAAAGCGACTTGTGCGAAGGACGAGGACTGCATTCTCAGAGCTTTTTCAGACCTTGATCCATCGATGTGGTATCATGACGGACTTCATTTTGCACTTGAGAGCAAGATAATGAACGGAACCGGCGACGGTTTGTTTTCGCCTGACGCGGCTGCGAGCAGAGCGATGATCGTTACGATACTGTGGCGTATGGAAAATGAGCCGAAAGCTTCAGCGAAGCTGACCTTCAGCGACGTACGCGCAGGAATGTGGTACACTGAGGCAATACGCTGGGCAACGAGTAATGGGATCGTAAGCGGGTACAGCGCCGATACCTTTGACCCGGACGGCAGCATAACGCGAGAGCAGCTTGCTGTTATTCTGTGGCGATATGCCGGCTCTGCTCGGGACGAAAATCTACCCTTGCTCAATTATACAGACGCAGGCAGTATATCTTCCTGGGCATTTGAAGCTGTTCAATGGATGACGGCAAACGGAATACTGAACGGCGTGGGCGATGGCAGTCTGAACCCTCAAGGCAGCGCGTCAAGAGCTCAGGCAGCTACGTTGCTTATGCGATTGGCTGATATTTATTGATTTTTACCTTGATAATCCTCTTTCGTTGTGGTACTATACAAGCATAGTAAAATTAAATATCACACTATCGAACATTAAGGAGGTTTATCAATGATTTACGATTATAAGATAACGACCGGGAGAGGGCAGGAGCTTAATCTTGCCGACTATAAGGGCAAGGTTATCATGGTTGTAAACACTGCCACCGGCTGCGGTTTCACTCCGCAGTACGCGCCAATCGAGCAGCTATACCGTGATTATCACGATAAGGGGCTTGAGATCCTCGACATTCCGTGCAATCAGTTTGGCGGGCAGGCGCCTGGAACTGACGATGAAATACACGAGTTCTGCACGATGCACTTCAACACGACCTTCCCGCAGATGAAAAAGGCGGACGTAAACGGTGATAATGAGCTTCCGCTCTACACTTATCTCAAATCAGAGAAGGGCTTTGAGGGCTTCAACGAGCATCCTTACAAGGCGCTTCTTGAAAAGATGTTCAGCGAGAAGGATCCGGACTGGGATAAAAAGTCCGATATCAAGTGGAATTTCACGAAGTTCATCATCGACCGCGACGGAAAAGTAGTAGCCCGCTTCGAGCCGACAGCCGATATGGCTGACGTTGAAGAGTGCATTAAATCGCTTCTGTAAATGAATAAACCCGCCGAGTAGGCGGGTTTATTCATTTATCTTGATAAAGGCGCTTAAATGTCGTATAATTACTCTTAGAATACTTTTCCGGAGGCAGATATATGAACGTCAATTCCTTCGTTACTTTCAGAGATAAGCTTGTAACAAACTGCTCTAAGGCGATCGTCGGCAAGGACGAGATTATCGAGCAGCTTGTCGTTTCTCTTATATCCGGCGGCCACGTGCTGCTTGAGGACGTGCCGGGTACGGGCAAGACTATGCTTTTGAGAGCCTTTGCAAAAAGCGTCGGCGGAGAGTTCAGGCGCATACAGTTTACGCCCGACATCATGCCCGCTGACCTCACGGGTATCAATTTCTACAATCAAAAGACCGGAGAGTTTGAATTCAGACCCGGTCCGCTTTTCGGTCAGATAATTCTTGCCGATGAAATTAACCGCGCAACACCGAGAAGTCAGTCGGCACTTCTTGAAGTCATGGAGGAGAAGCAGATATCAGTCGACGGCGCGACTTACGCTATGAAAAATCCTTATATGGTCATGGCAACGCAGAATCCGGTCGAAAACTACGGAACTTTCCCGCTTCCGGAGGCGCAGATGGACAGATTCTTTATGCGCCTTTCCCTTGGCTATATGACGAGAGAGCAGGAGATTTCCGTTATGCGCAGGGAGGATACCCGCGCGATTATCGATTCTCTGAACTGTGTTATCTCGCTTGATGAGCTTTTCAGCCTCAGAGAGGCTTATATCGACGTCAGAGTTTCGGACGACGTTGCCTCTTATATGATGGATATTGTCGATTACACTCGCGCGAGCGAAGCGCTCAGCTGCGGAGTTTCCACAAGAGGCGCAGTTGCGCTCTATAGGGCAAGTCAGATATTTGCCGCGATGCAGGGGAGAGACTACGTCATTCCCGAGGACGTCAAGCGCGAGACCGTGTACGTTCTTCCGCACCGACTTACGATCATCTCCGGCAGACATACCGACCCCGTGCGCTTTGTCAAGAATATGCTCGACGAAGTGCCCGTACCACTTGAGAACAAATGATAACATATTTGCTTGTTGCGTCGCTTCTGCTTATCTTTATTCTGGAGCTTATCAGCAGAAGGGATGAGCTGAGACATCTGCACATCACCTTTGAAATCGATTCGGAGCTTGTCGAGCCTGGTGAGAGCGCAGCACTGCGTTATACAGTTCACAATACAAGCCGCTTGCCGGTGCTCTTCTCGAGCCTTACCCTGAGGCTTCCGGGCGGCGTTAAGGTCGACGAGGACGAGAAATGGAAAAAGCTTCACCTCAGCGAGGATTTTACCGGTCAGCAGGTTGAGCACCGGTTTTATCTCATGCCCTACGGAAAGTTTTCGGGCAAGACGAATATCGTTATTGAAAAGCGCGGACTTCACGAGCTCGGCAAATGGTATCTCGAATCCGGTGACCTCATTGGCCTTAGTCCGTTTCTTAGAAGCGGAGATATTTCCGTTAAGGTCATCTGCACCGCAAAAAGCGCGGAAATTGACGATATCGAAGCGCTCGGAGGACTTATCGGAGATATTTCCGTGCGCAGGTTTATAAACGACGACCCGACGCTCATTATGGGCTACCGCGAATATACCGGCAGGGAAGCGATGAAGGAAATATCATGGCTACAGACAGCAAAACGTAACTCTCTTACAGTCCGGAAAAGCGATTTTACTACCGACAGAATAGCTGTGATAGCCCTGAATATGGACGAGGGAAACCGCGCCGATATGGAGCACGCTCTGTCGCTCACCCGCGCTGTCTGCGAGATGTTTGAGAGCGCCAAGGTGCCGTATTCGGTACGCTCAAACGGCGACATCGACAATATTCCGGAGGGACTAGGAAGAAAGCACCTTTTTTTCATCCAAAGGAAAATCGGGCTGTCGAAGCTTGCCGGACATTATTCCTTTGGTGCGCTCATAGACAGACTGTCAAGAGAAAAGCGCGGTGATGTGAGCGTTGTGATAATATCGCCGTCGAGTCTTGACAAATACGCAGCCGAACTGCAAAATCTCAGAAGATATCTTGACCGCGAACCGATAATAATTGACGGGAGGGAAACAGCACAATGATGAAACGAACTGCCGCTCTGCGCCTTAGCGCGGATATTTGCTTCATTTACGCTTTTATATCTATATTTCCGGTCTTCTCAGATTGGATTCCCGCTATGGCAATTTTCGCTGCTATGGCGCTCGTTGTCGGGCTTTTTGCGGTAGGAATTAAGAATCCGGTGGTTAGAACGCTTGTTTCTGTTCTTCCAGCAGCTGTGTTTGCCTTTTCACCGTTCTCTCTGCCTATTATCGCTCCGATTGCGGGAGCGGTGTACTTCGTTGTAAATATGGCAATCGGAAATTTCATCCTCCCGCTCTATGAATACCGCAGAGCCTTCAGAATAATGCTAATTCTGAGCCTTATAGTATTTGCTGTCAATATCGCAAATTCCACTGTTTTCAGGGACAATGTGATCTCTGCTCCAAGCCTCATCTTTGCCGGAGCGTTTATACTGCTCGGAATAATCAGTATGCGCAGAATGCAGATGGGCGCCTCAATGGATCTCAGGTGGCAGCTTACAAACGCGGCGACCGTTGTCGGAATACCGATTGCAGCAATCAGCGGCGCCGTTGTGCTGTTCTTTATACTGCGCTCAAGCGCCGTTGCGCTGAATTTCATTTTCTACCCAGTCGGAAGGTTTTTTATATGGCTCTTTTATAAGCTTTTCTCGAGGGATAATCTCCCGGTTGAGGATTCTGAGCTTCTTGAGTACATCACTCCGCACACGCCTACATTTGAGATGGAGGTGCCGCTTGAGGGTGAGAGGAGAACGGGAACCCTTGAGGATAATCCGTTTTTCTCCAATCTTCTGATAGAGCGCGCGACGACGATCGGCGCGTATATAATACTCGGTATTCTGATCATTCTGGCGGTCTGGTTTATTGTCAGGCTTGCAAAAAGGGGAACGGATGAGGAGACGGAGGAGCTCTTTTATGAAGAAACAAGCGATGAAAAGACCGGCTCCCGCCGCCGTAAACGTCTTAGAGCGCCGGTAGGCAACGCGCTTCAGATACGAAGGATCTATCGCGTGTGGCTCGACTATCTGAGAGGCAAGGGGATTGAGATCGACCCGTCGGATACCTCAGGCGACGTTCTCGCTTCCTCAGAAGCGCTCTATGAGAGAGCGGAGGCGGTTAGGCTCAGAGAGCTATATATCGCGGCGCGCTACGGCGATAAGAACAGCGTGACTCGCGAGAATGTGAGTGAGGCGAAGACGTGCCTTGAAGCGTTGATCGGAGAATAAAATGAGCCCGCGTAATCGGCTTTGATTACGCGGGCTTTAGAATTACTCGGTGAAGTGGACATGTGAGTTTATGTGATCCTCGCAGAAGCAGTGATAACCGACGCAGCGCGAGCAGTAGCGAAACTCGAGATTCGGATCTGAGACGTCCGTTCTGCCGCAGACGGCGCATTTGTGGCGGTAGGGCTTTTCCTCTTTTCGGAAATTGACGTGTATCGGGCCGTTTCCGGTTGCGCGCTTGAAATCACTCTGCCTCTTTTTGAAGTTGAGCTTCGCGGCAAGACGGTTCCAGAGAACATAACCGAAGAAAAGGGCAAAGTTCGCTATCGCTATAAGCGGAAGCAGCGTTCTGCCGAGAATCATCTCAAGCACAAAGTAGAATGCGTCGATATAGGCGAGCCACTTCATCTTTACGGGTATGATGAAGAATATGAGCACCTGAAAGTCCGGCCACATCGTCGCAAAGGCGAAGAAAAGCGAGAGATTTATATAGTGTGTTGTGATAAGCTCACCGTAGCCGAAGAGCTGAACGATGAAGCCATAGATAATGCTGAGCAGCACAGCCATGCCGTAATAGATTGTAAATCTTCCGCTGCCCCATTGAGCTTCAAGCGTAGTGCCGACAAAGTAGTAGAAGTAGAGACTCAGCACCGTTGACAGCACGCTGCCGTAAAACGGGAAGAATACGAAGGTCACAAGCCTCCATATCTGACCCTGCAGAATCGACTGCGCGTCGAATACCAAAAGGTTGAGCAGCTGACCGGATGGATCGATAAGACTGAGTACATACATTATCGCCTGACCTGCGACGATAATCAGCATTAAGCGTGGAATTCCGAATTTCGGGTGCTTGTAGCAGAAGCGCTCTACGGCGCGATCAAAGCTTTTCAAAGGTAAACCAACTCCTTTGTGATAATAATACACTAATCTCAGTAAAAAGTAAATTAACATTGTGTTAAATTTCAAAATAAGACTTTCCGTTTTCTGAGATATGTGATACAATAATCTAAATTATTATAATTTGGAGTTATTATGAAAGAAGAAATTGAAGTCAACGAGGGCTATATCGAGGGCAGAAACGCCGTTCTTGAAGCGCTGAGAGCCGAGAGAACCATCGATAAGCTTTATATACAGAAGGGCGAGCCGGATTCCGTGCTTTCCCGAATCGTCGGCCTTGCCCGCAAAGCGGGCATTCCCATTGTCGAGGTCGACCGCAGAAAGCTCGATACAATGAGTGCCACGCACGCGCACCAGGGCGTGATTGCATCCGCTTCTGCGAAGGAATACGTTACTGTGCAGGAGATCATCGACATAGCGCGCGAGAAGGGTGAGGATCCGTTCATTGTAATATGCGACGAGATATCCGATCCGCACAATCTCGGCGCAATTATCAGAACGGCGGAGTGCGCCGGTGCGCACGGCGTTATCATTCCTAAGCGCAGAGCCGTTGGGCTCAACGCTGTTGTTTCAAAAACGAGCGCCGGTGCTGTTGAATATATGCCGGTTGCGAAGGTCGCGAACATCGTCTCTGCCATCGAGGAGCTGAAAAAGGCGGGAGTGTGGGTCTACGGAACCGCAGCCGACGGGCAGAACGACCTCTGGCACACCGATATGAAGGGCGCGGTTGCTATCGTAATCGGCTCCGAAGGTGACGGTATGAGCCGCCTTGTCGCAGAGAGCTGCGATTTTAAGCTATCAATTCCGATGGCGGGCCATATTGATTCTCTTAACGCGTCCTGCTCGGCTGCAATAGTCATTTATGAGGCTATGCGGCAGAGATTACTTCCTCAGAAGGGGTGAAAGCATTGGATAAAAGAAATGATGATCTTGAGCTCGATACTTTGCTCGAAGGAGATTACAAAACTGACGATAGCTTTACGCTTGAACAGATCCTTTCGGAGTATAAGGGCAGCGCGTTTATTGCCGGAGAAAAGAAAACGCCGCCCTCTGAGCTCGATGAGAAGGTAAACGAGATACTCCGCTCTGTCACTGAGAATGCGAAGAGGGAAGCTGCGGAAACTGAGAAAGATGTTGACGAAATCCCTGCGCCGGAGACAGCCGGAAAAGAAGAAATTGATTCCATTGACGAGCCAACAAGGATCATCGATCTCAGCGCTTATCGCAAGGAGATGAAGCCAGCTCCCGCACCTGCGCCTAAGCAGGAGGAGAAAAATATACTGCGCGAATTCGAGGAGTATGAGCCGGAGGAAGGTGAGTTCGGGTCCTTTTCCGAGCCGGAGATTGACGAGTCGCTGTTTGATAACGATTCCGATGAAGCCGTCAAGGAGCGATACTCAGCTTCATCCGAAGAGGAGCGATTCCCCGATTATGATGATGAAGAGGAGTATGAGCCGGACTTCAACGAGGAGATAACAAGGCTCACCGCTCCTATGAAGCAATATAAGCTCCGCTCTTATGCGGTCTGCGCTCTTACTGTATTAATCGCGATTTTTACATTCATGTATGAGAGTCAGGCGTCTCTGCCCTTCGGAATAGGCTACTCAACCGCGCTTGCCGCCGGAGTTATCATGATTCTCGGCTTTATTACCATGATTCTCGGCATAGACGTTCTTATCCGCGGCACTGAAGATATATTCTCCGGTCACGCCGGAGCCGAAACGCTCGTGCTTTTCTCCTGCGTTTTCACATCTGCCGACGGTTTTCAGATGCTTGTTACAAGAAATTACGACAGGGGACTGCCGTTTGTTCTGATTTCAGCCGCAAGTGTTTTCTTTGCCATGCGCGGTAAGATCGCCTATGACAAGGCGATTGCGGACTCGCTCAAGGCGTCACTCGCAACCGGAAGCCCGCTTGGCGTTATCTCCGAGAATGAGACTGACCCAGAGCGCGATATTCTTAAAAAAGTCCGCGGCCGTGATGACGGCTTTTACTTCAAGCTAACCTCCAAGGACAGCGGAGAGCTTTTCTATGGCTTCCTCACGCCTGTTCTTGTAATATTCAGCTTTATCTTTGCCATTATTTCTTCTGTAGGGCGCGGCGATTCCTCGTCCTTTGCGCACTCCTTCGGAATTATGACAGCCGTATGCGCGGCGTTCCCAATGGCTATGACATACGCGCTTCCGTTCAAATACGTCGCCTCCGACCTCAAAAATGCCGGGTCAGCAATCTCCGGATGGGGAGGAGCCTGCGATATCTCCGACGCAGACGGAACCGTCATCACCGACGAGGACGTTTTCCCCGCGGGCTCCGTATCGCTTTCGGGAGTCAAATTCTTCGAGGGCGTGAACAGTCAGAAGGCACTCATAGATTCTTGCAGCCTTATTATCACCTCCGAGTGCGGCATCTCAAAAATATTCTCAGAGCTTCTTAAAAGTCAGGGCTTCACGCCGAAGAACGTTGACGCCTTTACCTTCTATGAGGGAGGCGGAATCGGAGGCGACGTCGACGGCGACCATATACTCTGCGGAACCGGTGCGTTTATGAACCTCATGGGCATAAGAGTGCCGGAGAAGGTAAACCTTGCGAATACTGTATTTGCGTCCGTAAACGGTGAGCTTGCCGCGGTTTATACCGTTAATTACGTCCCCGTTAACTCCGTTCAGGGTGCGCTGAGATCGCTCCTCTCAACCAAGGTCAACGTTCTTCTTGCTGTAAAGGATTTCAACGTCACTCCGAATATAATCAGCCAGAAATTCAAGGTCAATATGGACGGCGTTGAGTATCTGCCCGCAGATAAAATATATAAGGTCGCTGAAAGCGAGAACGAAGCGCCCACCGGAGTTTCCGCGCTTCTTGCGCGCGACGGTCTCGGCCCGCTTGCGGAGGTTATCAGAAAGGCTAAGAATCTGAAGCTTATTTCCGAACTGAACTCAGTAATTACGATTGTCGGAACGCTTATCGGGCTTCTTCTGATGTTCTTCCTTTGCGCTTCCGGTGAGTTCGGTAACGCGACCTGCGGCAGAGCGTTTATCTTTATGATGATCATAGAATGCTGCGTCCTTCTCCTCAGCCAGGCGGTCAGAAGGCGTTCGTGAGCATATTACACATAAAAATTTGAGAAACGAGCAAAAAAACTGTTGTTTTTCACACGGCATTATAGTATAATAGCAAAGGTGTTTTATTAAAGACACGCAAAATCATAAGAAGAGAGGACAAATTAGTATGGGATATGCCGCTGACAAAATTCGTAACATAGCGCTTCTGGGACACGGCGGCAACGGAAAAACATCTCTTGCAGAGAGCATGCTTTATGTTGCCAAAGCTGTTGACCGCCAGGGTAGAGTAGGCGACGGAAACACAGTTTCCGACTATGACCCCGAGGAGATCAAGCGCCAGACAAGTATTTCCGCTTCCACAATGTTTGTGGAGCATAAGGGTCATAAGATCAACATTATAGATACTCCGGGTTATTTTGATTTTGTCGGTGAGGTATATGAGGCGCTTCGCGTTGCCGGACTCGGCATTATCGTCGTATCCGCGAAGGATCGTACAAACGTCGGCGCCGAGAAGGCATGGAAGCTCGTTACCGAGCGTCATCTTCCCCGTGCATTCTATATTTCCAAGGTCGATGAGGAGAACGCTAACTTTGAGAAGACCTTTAACACTCTTCGCGATCAGTTCGGCAAGAGCGTCTGCGCTTTCACCGAGCCTATCATCTCCGGCGACAAGGTTGTCGGTATCGTTGATATCCTCACGAAAAAGGCGTTCAACATCGTCGGCGGCAAGCGCGTAGAGTGCGCCATCCCCGCTGACCTCATGCCCATTATCGACACTCACTATGAGGAGCTCGTTGAGAACGCAGCCGGCACCTCCGAGGAGCTTATGGAGAAGTATTTCGAGGAGGGAACTCTCTCCGAGAAGGAAGTCTATGACGCTCTCGGCGTAGGTATTGCCGATGGCGATATCTGCCCCGTTTTCTTCGGCAGCGCCTCCGACAACCTCGGCACAGTTGTTCTTCTTGACGCTATTGTCAATATGTTCCCTGCTCCCAAGGAGCTCGGCACCAAGATCAATCCAGACGGCCCGACAAAGGCTATTGTCTACAAGACCATCTCCGACCAGTTCGGCAAGTTCAGCCTCTTCAAGGTCATCTCCGGTAAGGTTACCGCCGATATGACCCTCACGAACGCCCGTACCGGCGCACAGGAGAAGCTCGGCCACATCTATCAGATGCAGGGCAAGAAGAATATCGAGGTAAAGGAGCTCGGCCCCGGCGACATCGGCGCCGTTTCCAAGCTCTCCGATACCGCTACCGGAGATACTCTCTGCGATCCGAAGGCTGTTGAGGCAGCTCCCGGTATCGATTTCCCGGCACCGTGCTACACCATGGCTATCCGCCCGAAGACCAAGGGTCAGGAGGATAAAGTCGCTCAGGGTCTTACGAGACTTCGCGAGGAGGATCGCACTTTCACAGTTGTCAACAACGCCGAGACCAAGCAGATGGTCATCACCGGCATGGGCGATACCCAGCTTGATGTTATCTGCTCCAAGCTTAAGAATAAGTTCGGCGTTGAGGTCGAGCTTTATCCCGCAAAGGTCGCTTATCGTGAAAAGATCCGCAAAAAGATCGAGGCCCACGGCCGTCATAAGAAGCAGTCCGGCGGTCACGGTCAGTTCGGTGACGTTTGGATCCGCTTCGAGCCGCAGGATGAGAGCGAGGATATGATCTTTGCCGAGGAGGTATTCGGCGGATCCGTCCCGAAAAACTTCTTCCCGGCAGTTGAAAAGGGCCTTCGTGATTCCGTCGGCCGCGGCGTTCTCGCCGGTTATCCGATGGTTTACCTTAAGGCGACCCTTTACGATGGTTCTTACCACCCCGTCGACTCCTCCGAAATGGCGTTCAAGACTGCGGCGAACCTCGCGTTCAAGGAGCTTGTCAATGCTTCTCCCGCAATCCTTGAGCCTATCGGACTTCTCAAGGTCACCATTCCCGATTCCAACATGGGCGACATTATGTCCGACCTCTCCAAGCGCCGCGGCAGCCCGATGGGTATGAGCGTCGATAAGGACGGTATGCAGGTAGTTGAGGCTGAGGTTCCGATGGCTGAGATGGGCACATACGCCATCGACCTTCGCTCCATGACTCAGGGCAGGGGCTCGTTCACTCTCGAGTTTGTCCGCTATGATGAGGCTCCGATGAACGTTCAGGAGAAGATCATCGAAGAGGCAAAGGCTGAGAACGCTGACGAATAATCGATAAAAATACCCCATTTGCATGAAATACGGCAAATGGGGTTAGTTTAACTTAAGGAGCTTTTAATGAGAATTGCAGTAACTTACGAAAATGGACAGATTTTCCAGCACTTCGGTCATACCGAGCAGTTTAAGGTCTACGAGGTTGAGGACGAAAAGGTCGTTTCCTCTGAAATAGTCGGCTCGGACGGGCAGGGTCACGGCGCGCTTGCGGCTCTTCTCAGCGGAAAGGGCATAGACGTTCTTATCTGCGGTGGAATCGGCGGAGGTGCTGTCGCGGCGCTGGCAGATTACGGAATTGAGCTTTGCGCCGGAGTTGACGGAGACGCGGATGCATCGGTTGAGGCTTATTTGCGCGGTGAGCTCACTGACAGCGGCGCGAATTGCGACCACCACGGCGAGGGACACTCCTGCGGCGAGCATGAATGCGGTCACGGCGGCTGCCATGCTGAAAAGCAGGGAAAAAACGTCGGTAAAACCTGCCGCACGCACTATCGAGGGACGTTCAATGACGGTACGCAGTTTGATTCGTCCTACGACAGAGGTGAGCCGCTTGAGTTTGTCTGCGGTGCTGGAATGATGATCAAGGGCTTCGACGACGCAGTTGCAAACATGGAGGTCGGGGAGGTAGTGGATATCCATCTCACTCCTGCCGAGGCTTACGGCGACGTCGATCCGAACGCGATAATTACAGTAGAAATCACGCAGATGCCCGGTTCCGAAAATCTCTCTGTCGGCGACAGAGTATATCTTCAGAATGTTTACGGCCAGTCATTTCCGGTGAAGGTTACAGAGAAGGATGATGCTAATATCACCTTCGATGCTAACCATGAAATGGCAGGCAAGGAGCTAAACTTCAGAATCGAACTTGTCGAAGTAAAATAAGAGTAAAACCGGTCTCAGATGAGGCCGGCTTTCTTCATTTCATAGGTTAGCTTATCACGATTAGCACCGCTGAGGGGAGTCAGAGGAAGCCTCAGCTCATTGCTGATAAGCCCCATAAGGCTCAGCGCGCACTTAACGGGGATCGGATTGACCTCGCTGAACATAAGCTCTATAAGTCTGGAATACTTAGTCTGGATTTCAGCGGCTCGAGTAAAATCACCGCGAAGAGCGCAAGCCGTAAGCTCCGCCATCTTTTCAGGTATGATATTCGCCGCGACAGAGATTACGCCCTTTGCGCCAACTGACATCATAGGAACTATAATATCATCGTTTCCGCTCCAGATATTCAGTTCATCGCCGCACATTCTGCGGATCTTCACGATGAGAGGAATATCGCCGGAAGCCTCCTTGACGCCGTTGATATTTTCAATTTTTGCAAGCGCCTCATAGGTCTCGGGAGCGATAGTCATTCCGGTGCGCGAGGGAACATTGTAGACTATCACCGGGATATCCACGGCATTCGCAATAGCGGTATAATGCGCTATAAGCCCCTGCTGAGTGCATTTGTTGTAATACGGCGTTACGCATAAAACTGCGTCTGCGCCTGCATTTTGCGCGTCAAGCGCTTTTTTGACTGCGCCATCGGTGCTGTTTGATCCGGCGCCTGCAATTACCGGAATCGCACCCGCGCGATTCTTCACTAAGCGGATCGCTTCGATTTTCTCATCTCTCGTCATAGTAGAGCTTTCGCCGGTAGTGCCGCAGACAGTAATAGCGGCAGTACCGGCGATCTTTTGCATATCTATAAGTTTTTCCATCGCTTCAAGGTCAAGCCTTCCCGAACGGAAAGGGGTGACTATTGCGACGGAGGAGCCTTCAAAAACGGGTTTTTTCAAGAATAGGTTTCCTTTCACCCGGTATTAGAGGCAGATTTCAGTCCATATAGCCCTTTGCGCAGAGAAGCTCGGCGAGGAGAACTGCTCCGCCTGCGGCGCCGCGCAGAGTGTTGTGGCTGAGGCAGACGAACTTATAGTCGTACTGGCTGTCCTCGCGGAGTCGGCCTACGGAAACGGCCATGCCGTTCTCGATCATGCGGTCAAGCTTGGTCTGCGGGCGGTTATCCTCCTCAAAATAATGGATAAACTGCTTCGGCGCGGAAGGGAGGCCAAGCTCCTGCGGCACACCGGAGAACTTCGCCCAGCGGTCGATTATCTCTTCCTTGGTAGGTTTCTTATCAAAGGAAGCGAAGACAGCCGCCATGTGACCATCAGAGCACGCAACGCGGAAGCACTGAGCGGTGATCGAGGGCTTCTCGGCGGTGACGATCTCGCCGTTTTCCACCTTGCCCCATAGCTTTAAGGGCTCGCGCTCACTCTTTTCCTCTTCACCGCCGATATAGGGGATCACGTTGTCGACGATGTCGGGGAAGGTCTCGAACGTCTTTCCTGCGCCGGAGATTGCCTGGTAGGTGCAGACAAGTGCCCTGTTGAGTCCGAACTCATCCTTGAGGGGATGGAGCGCGGGAACATAGGACTGGAGGGAGCAGTTGGATTTGACAGCGATAAAGCCGCGCTTCGTGCCGAGACGAGCTCTCTGAGATGCGATGACCTCGATATGCTCGGGGTTGATCTCGGGAACTACCATAGGAACATCCGGCGTCCAGCGATGAGCGCTGTTATTGGAGACGACGGGGCACTCTGCCTTCGCGTAAGCCTCCTCAAGAGCCTTTATCTCATCCTTCTTCATATCGACCGCTGAGAAAACGAAGTCGACCTCGCCTGCGATCTCTGCGATATCAGTCTCAGCGCACTTCATAACAAGCTTTTTCGCGCACTCGGGAATCGGCTTTTGCATAGCCCAGCGACCTGCAACAGCCTCCTCATAGGTCTTTCCGGCGCTTCGGGAAGAAGCGGCAACAACCTTGAGCTCAAACCACGGATGCTCGGAAATAAGCGTTACAAAACGCTGGCCAACCATTCCGGTTGCGCCGATAACTCCGACCTTATACTTTTTCATAACCTGCCTCCAAACCATAATATTCAGATATTAACAAAAATTTACGGGCAAATTATCGCTTTTTTGTATAGCCAAAAGCAATATTATGTTGTATAATGTTACAAGTTGTAACCTTTTCAAAATATAACACACGCATTTTTTGATGTCAATAAAAAGGATATACGAAATGAAAATAAACTTTAAGCGATTTTTAGCCGTTTTGATGGCGTTTTTGCTTATTATTCCGGCTTTGCCGTTAGCAAAAGCGGAATTTGAAGCTCCGGTCAGCGTTTTCAAGATCGGTCTCTATAATGATTCGAACGACGGGATCGTCAGAAACTTCACCTCGGCAAACCTTGAAAACTACTCCGGGTCTGGTTTCGGATACGATATCGGCTATTTCGATGAGAACCGCGAATTCAATTACATAGGCGCGTCAATCACAGATACCAAAAAGGTGACTGTAACAGTTGACAAAAACATTAAATGGGACGCGTCCACTCGTGCATATAAGGAATCATCGCTTGACGATGAGATTGAGATCGGCGCGTTCCATATTGAGCTTACAAACGCTTTTCAGGATTATGCTTCTGCAAGAGCTCTGGCAGACAGTCTCAACGTCGGCGTCAACGCCTTTGTAAAATTCTCGTCCGGACTGTATTACGTCTGCATCGGCGACTATCCTCATGCCGCGAATGCTGAGGCGGCAAGGGCCGAGATGACTATCGATTACGCTACCTCCATCGACAGCGGGTCGAGCTATTCCGTATCGATCGTTGAAACCGGAACGGATAGAATAATCTTTGAATTTGACTATAACGGCAAATATCACCTCGCATTGAGGCCGAGGATCGAAGAGGGACTCAAGGCGATAACGTATCACCGCGGATACCGCTATTACGGCGATTTCAGCTTTGTAAGACCGTATTCCGGCAATATCTTCGTTGTAAACTACGTTGCTATCGAGGATTATGTCGCGGGCGTTCTGCCGTATGAAATGAGCGCATCATGGCCTCTCGAGGCTCTGAAGGCGCAGGCGGTAACAGCGCGTACCTACGCGATGAAAAATCTCAACAAGCATTCAAGCTACGGCTTTGATATCTGCAACACCACCGACTGTCAGGTTTATCGCGGAGTCGGGCAGGCGACGGAGAATTCAAACCGCGCCGCTGCAGAAACTGCGGGTATGTATCTCACATACAAAGGAGAGCTCTGCGAAACATTTTTCTATTCCTCAAACGGCGGCGCTTCGGAGAGCGTCGAAAACGTCTGGGGTAAGCCGAGAGATTATCTTCTCGGCGTGTATGACCCTTATGAGGCTGACGTTGCCGGCACGATTTCCGGTTATAACTATACCATTACCTACAGCGGCGCTCAGCTTGCCGAGCGACTTCAGTCGCGGGGGTATAATGCTAAGACGATAGTGAAGTTTGATCTTGAGTTTACTCCTGTGGGAAACGTCAGAAAGGTCAAGCTTACTGACGCTAACGGCGCTTCCTTTACGTTCTCGGGCGATAACGTCAGAATCGTTCTCGGCACAAGGAGTATTCGATTTACTGTGAACGATATCAAGCCCAACTCAGATATGATTTTTATAAACTCAGCGGCTGACTGGATAAGCGAGGCCTTTGCAAATCTTTTTGCGGTGGGCGCGGACGGCACGGCCTCGATCACCTCCGGCGGTGTGTATGCCATAAATGGAAACAACGAAATCGTCAGCGTCAATACAGAGAGTGCAAAAACCGCCACCGGCACATTTGTGATAAAGGGCGCAGGTCACGGCCACAGCGTCGGTATGAGCCAGTGGGGCGCCTATTCAATGGCAAAATACCACGCAATGGATTATATGCAGATACTTACATTTTATTATCAGGGTACGGAGATAACCTATTCCGTAAAGAACGAACAGAATTTTGGAGGAAAAGAAAACATTTGAAAACGTCAGACTTTAATTATGAACTGCCGGAGGAACTGATTGCTCAGACTCCGAGCGAAAAGCGCGATGAATCGCGGCTCATGCTGCTCGATAAAGTAACCGGCGAGACTGAGCATCACAGATTTTACGAGCTAGTGGATTTTCTGAATCCCGGTGACTGCCTTGTTATGAACGACTCTCGCGTGCTTCCGGCAAGACTCTTCGGCAATCGTCTTACAGGCGGCGCCGTTGAGGTGCTTTTGCTCAAGGACAAGGGCGACGGCGTCTGGGAGTGCCTTACGCGCCCGGGAAGAAAGACAAAGCCCGGCACCGAGCTTACCTTCGGCGGAGAGCTGAATGCGACTGTCGTCGGCGAGGCGGAGGGTGGAAATAAGCTTGTGAAATTCCATTATGAGGGAATTTTTATCGAGATTCTCGAGAGGCTCGGAAGAATGCCGCTTCCGCCGTACATTCACGAGGAGCTTCAGGATTCCGAGAGATATCAGACAGTCTACTCAAGAGAGCTCGGCTCAGCCGCGGCACCGACCGCGGGGCTGCACTTCACACCGGAGCTTCTCAAAAAGATAGAGGAGAAGGGCGTAACGCTTGCATTTCTCACGCTTCACGTCGGTCTCGGAACATTCAGACCCGTCAAGGAGGACGAAATCGAAAATCACGAGATGCACTCCGAATTCTGCCAGATTAGTGCGGAAACCGCAGAGAAAATCAACAGAACCCGCGCAAACGGAGGCAGGATAGTAGCCGTCGGCACAACAAGCTGCCGCACTCTCGAATCCGCCGCTCTTGACGACGGCACTGTACCGGAATACTCCGGCTGGACTGATATTTTCATCTATCCGGGCTATAAATTCAAGTGCGTAGACGCGCTTGTAACGAACTTCCATCTTCCTGAAAGCACGCTCATTATGCTTATCTCCGCGCTTGCGGGCAGAGAGCACGTCCTCGCGGCGTATAACGAGGCAGTCAAAGAACGCTATCGCTTTTTCTCGTTCGGTGACGCTATGTTTATCCATTAAGGAGCATTTATGTTTAAGATTTTCAAGACAGAGGGCAAAGCCCGCCGCGGCGAGTTCACGACGCCGCACGGCACGGCTCAGACGCCCGTTTTCATGAACGTCGGCACGCAGGGGGCTATAAAGGGCGGACTCAGCGCCGAGGATCTACGAAATGTCGGATGCCAGATCGAGCTTTCTAATACTTATCATCTGCACCTTCGCCCCGGCGACGAGCTCGTTCACGATATGGGCGGACTTCATAAGTTCATGGGCTGGCGCGGGCCGATGCTGACAGACTCCGGCGGCTTTCAGATTTTTTCGCTTGCGAAGCTTCGCAAGATAACGGAAGAGGGAACAACCTTCAACTCCCACCTTGACGGCCGCAAAATCTTCATGAGCCCCGAGGATTCTATCAGAATTCAATCAAATCTTGGAAGCGATATCGCGATGGCGTTTGACGAGTGCGTCGCTATTCCGGCTGAGTATAAATACACTAAGGACTCCTGTGACCGCACATACCGCTGGCTTGAGCGCTGTAAAGCTGAGCTTGAGAGATTAAATCAGCTCGATACCACGGTCAATCCTGGTCAGGTGCTGTTCGGAATCAACCAGGGCGCTGTTTTCCACGACCTGCGCATTGAGCATATGAAGCGTATCGCCGAGCTTGATCTGCCCGGTTACGCTCTCGGCGGTCTTGCAGTAGGCGAGACTACACAGGAGATGTACGATACAATCGAGGCTGTTAATGAGTATGCGCCTGAGGACAAGCCGCGCTATCTTATGGGCGTCGGAACGCCGAGCAATATTATCGAGGGCGTATGGCGCGGAATTGACTTCTTTGACTGCGTAATGCCAGCGAGAAACGGCCGCCACGGCCATCTCTTTACCGACGAGGGCGTTATAAATATTAAAAACCTCAAATACGCGCGCGACGAGGGCCCGGTCGATCCGAACTGCGACTGCCCGGTGTGCCGAAACTATTCAAGAGCATATCTCAGACATTTATTCGCCGCTGAGGAGATACTCGGCATGCGCTTTGCCGTTATGCACAATCTTCGCTTCTACAACAGACTTATGGAGCGCATCAGAACCGCGCTCGACGAGGGTACCTTTGCTGCGTTCAGAGCTGAGTACTCCGAAAAGATGAGCAAAAGAATATAATAAAAGCCGGACATTTCGTCCGGCTTTGAATTAGAAGCTGATATTCAGTAAATCAAACAGCACGCCTACTATTGCGCCGGAGGCGTAAAGCATTGCGACGATGATGAGATTGTCGCGCGGGTGCTCCTTGTTCGCTCTGAACAACACCAGAAGTCCGACTCCCGCGCCGACAAGAAGTCCGGAGAGCATAGCGCCGGTGGTGATAACGCCCTCGATGGCAAGCTCGGTGATGATGATCGATGCGGCGCAGTTGGGGATAAGACCGACGATGCCGGTAATAAGAGAGCCGATAATTGGGCGACCGATTATGACGTTTTTCAGCGCTTCCTCTCCGATAAAATGAAGTATGGCGTTGAAGGCGATCGTGAACACAAGGATGTAAACTGCCGTTTTGAGCGTATGTATAAGCGCCGCGTAGAAAACGCTGTGGTCATCGCACTCACAGTGGTCGTCGGCGCACATTTCGGTGATATGCACCTTTGAATCGCGCACAAGAAAGCGGCGAAGAAGCTTGTCTGCGATGAATCCGAAGATAATTCCGAAGAGGAACTTGCAGGCAAGAACCTTTAGAAGCATAGGAATCGAAGCGCCCTCTGAGAGAAAAATCGGAATCATCTCGTCTGAGGTGGAGAGATAGACGGCAATCAGCGTTCCGACGGTGATGAGCCGCTGTGAGTAGAGGTTTGAGGCGGAAGCCGAAAATCCGCACTGTGGAACTATTCCCGCAGCCGCTCCGAGCACCGGCCCCCATGAGCCTGAGGCGCGCACGATTTTTGCCGTAATTCGGCTCGACTTGTGCTCGATGTACTCCATTATCAAAAACGTAATAAACAAAAACGGAAGCAGCTTAACGACGTCAAGCAGGGCGTCAAGCAGAACTTCATCGAAAAATTCTGACATATTTCCTCCAAATATTGAAAAATCATCTTATATTATCACATAAACAATCATATTGCAAGGAGTTTTCTATGACTGCTCTCGATACTGACGTAAGGTCGATAAAGGGAATAGGTGAGGAGAGGGCGAAGGCTCTCAATAAGCTCGGGATAACTACGCTTTCCGAGCTCGTTTCCGATTTCCCCCGCGCCTACGATGATCGCAGTATTATAAAGGAAACGGACGAACTGATTGTAGGCGAGAGCGTGTGCGTCGTCGGCACGGTCGCAACTGCGCCGACTCTCAGTCATATAAGCCGCGGGCTTGATCTTGTAAAGCTCAGAGTTTTCGACGCGAGAGGCACGATGAACGTGACGTTCTTCAATCAGAGCTACGTCCGCAATCAGCTTCACCCGGGCGAGAGCTACGTTTTCTATGGCAGAGTTGGAGGAAAAATCGGTCAGCCGGAGATGACTAATCCGATTTTTGAGCCGGAGGAGAGTGCGAGAGTCCGCACCGGTCAGATAGTGCCGGTTTATCGTCTGACGGCCGGTCTAAGTCAGAATATGATGATAAACGCAGTTAAGCAGGGGCTCCGCGCCTGCGGAGATGTTTTGCCTGACCCGCTTCCGAACGAGATCAAGCGTGAGTATCAGCTCGCACAGTCGCGCTTTGCCTACGAAAATATCCACTTTCCGCAGAGCTACGAGGCGCTTGAAATAGCGCGCAACAGACTGATTTTTGAGGAATTCTTCGTTTTATCGTGCGCGCTGGAGCGATTCAGAGCGAAAAAGACGCAAAAAACCGGCTTCGCGATAACCCCCGCCAAGCTCGATGATTTCAAAGCAATCCTGCCCTTTACTCTCACAGGAGCGCAGGAGAGGGCGATAAATGATATCTATGCTGATATGGCGAAGCCTGCTCCGATGTCGCGCCTTGTGCAGGGCGACGTCGGAAGCGGTAAAACGGCGGTTGCCGCCGCCGCTTGCTGGAACGCTGTTTCCGGCGGCTATCAGGCGGCGTTTATGGCACCGACCGAGATACTTGCCGAGCAGCACTATGAAACGCTTGGAAAATTGCTGACCCCACTCGGTGTGAGAACCGTTCTTCTCACCGGCGGAATCGGCGCGAAGGCTCGCCGTGAGACCCTCAGAGCGATCGAAAGCGGCGAAGCGCAGCTTATTATCGGCACTCACGCTCTCATTTCCGGCGACGTGCAGTATGCCAAACTAGGGCTTGTCGTGGCTGACGAGCAGCACCGCTTCGGCGTTACTCAGCGCGCGGCGCTCACCGAAAAGGGTGAGAGTCCGCACGTTCTCGTTATGTCGGCAACGCCGATCCCGAGGACTCTGGCGCTGATTGTCTACGGCGATCTCGACGTTTCCGTTCTGAACGAGCTGCCTCCCGGAAGGCAGAAGGTCGATACCTTCGCCGTGAACGAATCGATGCGTAAGAGAATTAACGCTTTTATCGCAAAGCAGATCGACGCCGGCAGGCAGGTGTTTATCGTCTGTCCGGCGGTCGAAGAAAACACTGAGGAGCACACCGATGAGCTAAAGAACGTCAAGGCGTACACAAAAGAGCTGAAAACGGTCTTTCCACAGTATAATATCGGGCTGATTCACGGAAAGATGAAGCCAAAAGAGAAAAACGAGATAATGACAGCCTTCGCATCCGGTGAGGTTAATATACTTGTCGCAACGACTGTCGTTGAGGTCGGAGTCGACGTTCCGAACGCCACACTGATGATCGTTGAGAATGCCGACAGATTCGGCCTCAGCCAACTCCATCAGCTGCGCGGAAGAGTAGGGCGCGGTAAGGAGAAGAGCTACTGCGTGCTTTTCAACAGCTCAGAAAGCGACTCAGCCCGCGAGCGCCTGAAGGCGATGTGTGACACCAACGACGGCTTCAGGATAGCTGAGGAGGATCTCAGAATGCGCGGCCCCGGCGATTTTTTCGGCTCGCGCCAGCACGGACTTCCGGAGATGCAGATCGCCTCGTTCGCAACGGATATGGAGCTTCTAAAAAAGGCTCAGACGGCGGCGAAAAATACCCTGATCGCTGATCCGGAACTCAGTAACAAAGAACACGCAGAGCTTAAAAAAGCTGTTCTGCGCCTTATCGAGAAAAATGAAGGCACCTTGAATTAAATCTCAACGTCCCTGCATACATTCAGTATGTGGGGGTGATTTTTTGCGCGGCAGAGGTTTATTATTCAACACATTGGCGCTGACCGCTTCAAGCCTTATTCTGAGGCTCATGGGTCTCGGTTTTCAGATATTTCTTGCAAATACCCTCGGAAAAGAGGGGATAGGGCTATTTCACCTCGTACTGAGCGTAACGGGATTTGCAGAAACGCTCGCTATCTCCGGAGTGAGGTTCAGTACGACGAGGCTCGTTTCCGAAGAGCTTGGGAAAAGCGAAAAACCGCAAATTCGTCCGCTCATGCGCCGATGCCTCGGCTATGCGGCGGTGTGCGGAACGCTGTCGCTTCTTTTTATGATATTTGCCGCCGAGCCGATAGGCAGGCACCTTATTGGCGACGAGAGAACTATTCTAAGCCTGCGGCTTCTCGGCCTCGGTTTACCGCTTGTATCGCTGACGGCCTGTATTTCCGGCTACTTTCTCGGAGCAGGCAGACCGCTCAAGGGAGCTGCCGGAGCGCTTGCCGATGTGATAACGGAAATAATCGCGACCGCAATACTGCTTTCTGTTTTTCGCGTTTCTTCGCAGGAGGAAACTGTCGCGCTCGTTATACTCGCGGGACTTATTGCAAATATTGCTTCTCTGTCGCTTCTTTTCGTTCTGTACAAAATAGACTCTGCTAATTATCCGGATAGTAAAGCAGGCTCAAAAAAGCTATTAACCAGACTCCTTCATATCTCAGTCCCGCTCGCTCTTGCAGCTTATTGCAGAACTGCGCTCACCTCTATGCAGAATGCTCTTATTCCGCGTGGACTTCGTGCCTCCGGCATCACGGCGGAGGACTCTCTTGCGTCTTACGGCGCTATAAACGGCATGGCGTTTCCGATCTTGACATTTCCGTCAGTTGTTTTTGCGGCGGTTTCAGAGCTTATAGTGCCGCTGCTTACTGAAAAGCAGGTGAAGGGTGACGAAAACGATATCTCACGCACGGCAAATCTCCTTTTACGTTACTGCATCATCTTCTCCGTTGCTGTCGCTGGCTACCTGTGGACGGCGGGAGGTGAGCTCGGCAAGCTTTTCTATAATGACGGCGGCGTCGGGTATTACATACGTCTGTTTGCGCTTCTTATGCCGGTCATGTATATGGACCACGTCACCGACGGAATGCTCCGAGGCCTCGGCGAGCATCTATACTCAATGCGGCTGAATATTATCGACTCGCTAATCAGCATAACGCTTCTGTGGTTTCTGCTTCCGAGATATGCAGTCAGAGGCTACGTTATCGTTCTTTACGCATCTGAGATTTTTAACTTTACATTCAGTCTATTGCGTCTTACGCGAAAAGCAAGGCTTGAAAGGATGCTGCTTACCGCTCTTTCGTCGATGACGGCGGCTGTCGGCGGCGCCTCAATCACCTCTGTTGCAGCAAGAGCGCTTAATTACGGCGGAGTATTTTTCAAGCTTGCGGTTTTTGCCGCAAGCTATATCGCAATAAGCGTGCTTCTCGGTTCTTTTACTGATAATGAAATAGCTTATTTCAAGAAAAAGCTGAATTTCCGGAATAAAGCCGCCTCTTTCGGTTATATTAATTGCGAACCTAAAAAGGAGGAATTCAAATGATTATCGACAGAATTGCGCTCTTGCTCACTATAATCGGCGGTGTCAACTGGGGACTTGTCGGAGTTTTCAAATTCGACCTCGTTGCATATATCTTCGGCGGTCAGACCGCAATCGGAGCAAGAATAGTCTATACTCTCGTTGCTCTTGCCGCACTGTGGTGCATCTCGCTTCTCTTCCGCGACAGAGATTACGAGCCTCAGCACGCATAAGCGCACATTAAAGATTAAACACCGGGATACCGGTGTTTTTTCTTGCTTTTTTTATATTGATGCAATATAATATAAAGTCAGAGTATAAAAAGATAGAGGTACTTATGAAAACTAAAAGTATAGGCAGAGCGGTTGTGAGAGTGCTTATTTTTCTACTTGTCACCGTTCTTTTACTGCTTATCGCGATTCTCGGTGTGCTGTGGGTTGTGCTGCGCGGGCCGTCGACAACGGCGCAGGAGCTTCTTACCCGTTCGCTCAAGGAGACAAGCGCGATTTACTGGATACCCGAGATTTATCTTCCGGCTGAGCGTATTGCTGAGATAATGGACGATACCGAGGATTCGTTTACGGAAGAGGTATCGACTGACTCCTCACTTGTTACCATCACCGCCTCGAGAAAGGCTGACGAGTCCGGAGACCAGACCGGTGAAGAGATTGCCGAAGAGGACATCGAGGTAGTGCGCATAAAGGGTGCAAGCTACAGCGGTGTTATGCTCATCGTCAAGGATCCAGAGCGAGTTATTATCGGAACACCCGACTCTTTCGGCGGCTATGGACTTACGCTCGAAAAAATGCTTACGAAGTACGACGCCATAGGCGGCATAAACGGCGGCAGCTTCAAGGATGAAAACGGCACCGGACACGGAGGCACACCCGAGGGCATAGTAATTACCGACGGAAATCTCGTCTGGGACGACGGCACAACTACGACCGTAATAGGAATAGACAACGACGGTATCCTTCACGTCGGAAAGATGAGCGGCAAGAAAGCTCTTGAGCGAAATCTTAAATGGGCTTGTTCGTTCGGCCCTGCGCTTATTGTGAACGGCGAGGCGCAGTCGACAAGGGAGATAACCACCTCTGGTGTAAACCCGAGGAGTGCGATAGGTCAGCGCGCGGACGGAGCCATTCTGCTTCTATGCATCGAGGGCAGACAGATTTCCTCACTCGGCGCAACCTATGAGGATCTCATCAGCATATTCCTTGAGCACGGCGCTGTAAATGCCGCGAACCTCGACGGAGGCTCATCCACAAAGATGATCTACGATGGCGAGGAAATGATCATAAACTCCTCCGTAATCGGCTCCAGGCCGCTTCCGACCTGCTTTTTGATAACGAGGTGAGAAGATGGCTTATATAGGAAAACACGTTAAAAACGAGCCCGTTAAGGCAAAAAAGAGCCATTTCTGGGTGTGGATGATACTTTATTCAGCAGTATTTCTTTCGCTCACCGCGGCACTTCTCGGTGTTTTATGGCATAGACTTGAAGTTTTTGAAGCGTCAAGACCAGACACTGCGTTCGCCGAATGGATGGACGTTAACAGAAGCTCGCTCAGAGAAAAGATGCAGGGCATGGGCGTTGAGGAGAGTTTTCTCAACACACTCGACTTTGAAAATGTCACCTACTACAAAAAACTCGACGAGTACACCGAGCAGTCGCCCGCATACGGAATACGCCTCGGGAAGAGGACTTATATCACTGCTTTTCTCTCACCCGACAAGGCGCTCGACTACGACTCGAATACCTGGAAGGTTTCTGAGCTGAAGATCGTTCCCAGCGAGCTGTGCATTTATATTCCTGATAATGCCACGCTCCTTATTTCCGGCATTAATGCCGATGAGAAATACTCGGCGGAGAAAAACGCTCAGAGCGTAGAGCTTTCACCACTGGAGCAGGGAAGAGCCGATATTCTCGGACTAAAAAAATACGCTCTTACCGACGTCTACGGTACGGAAAACATCAAGGTAATTGCGGAAAACGGCGAAGAGCTTGAGGAGAGCGTGGTTTCCGGCTCGTCATATTATTACGCGCCGGTGGAGTCGGATTATAAGATCGTCGCGCCGGGTGAGTATACCGTATTCGTCAATGACATTCTTCTTGACGATTCCAATGCCGAGATTTCGAGCGTAAAGCTTGAGGACTTCGAGGGCATTGAGGACATGATTCCTTACGTCCCGGAGATAAAAACCTATACAGTCCGCGGACTTATCGCAGAGCCGCACATCAGAGCAGCTTCCTATGACGGCTCATCGCCAGAGCCCGTATCTGTTGAGAACAAGGTAACGACCTATGCGCTTTACGAGGACGCTTCCTTCAAGGCTGAGGTTTCTCAGCGCGTTACCGACGCTTTCAAGGCCTACGTCAATTTCAGCGGCAACAAGAATAAGGATTTCCAGACAAACCTCAATAACTACCTGAAGTTCCTCGTTCCGAATTCTGAGGTTGCCAAGCGCGCAAAGAGCGCCGGCTCTTCGCTTCTCTGGGTGAACGGCCGCGACACGACGCTCGGATCGAGTGAGATTGCATCCGTTATTCGCTACGGCGATGATATGTTCACCGCTGAGATGAAGTTCACAATCAAGACCGCGCCCGAAACCGATCATTCTGTTCTGTTCTTCTTTGTCAGATACGAGGATAACTGGAGAATAGTCAGAGTTCTCAATAACTAATAACCCAAGGGAGGAAAAAACATGACTTCTATATTGAAGCTTCTTGAGGAGGATGCCCGCTATACCGCGAAAGAGCTCGCAGAGATGACGGGAAAGAGCGAACCTGAGGTCAGAGAGATCGTCGAAAAGCTCGAGAAGGATCACGTTATTAACGGGTACACAGCTCTTATCGACTGGGATCGCACCGACGTCGAGACAGTTACGGCATTTATCGAGGTAAAGATAACTCCGCAGCGCGACGACGGCTTTGACCGCATCGCTGAGCGCATCTACCAGTACGATGAGGTTGAGAGCCTTTATCTTATGAGCGGGGCATTTGACTTCGCCGTTATTGTCGAGGGAAAAACGCTCAAGGAGGTCAGCCAGTTCGTATCCCTGAAGCTTGCGCCTATCGAGGGCGTTATCTCCACGGCAACGCACTTTATAATGAAGCGCTACAAGGATAATCACATCATGTTCAAATCCGAGACTGAGCAGGAGGAGAGGGTACTCTTCGTATGATTGACTACAACGCGATTATGAACGAGCGTGTGCGCTCGCTCAAGCCCTCGGGAATCAGAAAATTCTTCGACCTCATGGCAGATATGAATGACGGAACTGCCATTAGCCTCGGAATAGGCGAGCCGGATTTTGTCACTCCGTGGCATATCAGAGAGGCGGGAATCTACTCTCTCGAGCAGGGCTACACAAAATACACTCCAAACGCCGGAATGAAGCGCCTGCGTGAGGAAATAGCGAAATATCTTGTGCGCCGCTTTGACCTCAGATATGACCCGAACGGCGAGATTTTCGTCACCGTCGGCGGCTCTGAGGCGATAGACCTCTGTGTGCGCGCTCTCTGCGGCCCCGGCGACGAGGCGATCATACCGGTGCCGAGCTTTGTGTGCTACGGCCCGATAGTAACTATGAGCGGCGCAACGCCTGTGTACATAGAAACCAAAGCTGAGAATGAATTCAGGCTCACGGCTGACGAGCTGAGGGCGGCGATCACACCAAGGACAAAGCTCGTTGTTCTGCCTTTCCCGAATAATCCCACCGGTGGAATTATGGAGAGAGCTGACCTTGAGGCTATTGCAGAGGTACTGCGCGGCACTCAGATCATGATACTCTCCGATGAGATCTATTCAGAGCTCAGCTACGGCGTTCATCACACCTCGCCGGCTAACATTCCCGAGCTATATGAACGCACACTCGTTGTAAACGGCTTTTCCAAGGCTTATGCAATGACCGGCTGGCGTATGGGCTACGTCTGCGGCCCAAAAGAGCTCCTCGGTCAGATGGTGAAAATCCACCAGTACGGCATTATGAGCGCGCCGACTACGAGCCAGTATGCCGCCATCGAGGCGTTGAAAAACGGCGACGAGGATATCGAGAAGATGCGCGAAAGCTACGATTTCCGCCGCAGGCTTATGCTTTCGAGGCTGCGTGATGCCGGTCTAGAATGCTTCGAGCCGAAGGGCGCATTCTATATGTTCCCCTGCATAAAGTCCACGGGGCTTTCTTCAGACGAGTTCTGCACGCGCTTTTTGCAGGAGTACAAGGTCGCGGTAATTCCCGGCACTGCCTTCGGCGACGGCGGAGAAGGCTTTGTAAGAATGTGCTACGCCGCTTCCGTCAGGGATATCGAGGAGGCTATGGACAGGCTTGCGGAGTTTGTCAGAAAGGTCAAAAATGAGAGAGAGAGTAACTGAAAAGGCTTACTCCAAGCTCAACCTCTCGCTTGACGTTCTCAGAAAGCGTCCCGACGGCTATCATGAAATGCTGATGGTAATGCAGTCGATATCTCTCTGCGACGAGCTGAGCCTCACGATCTCCGACGGCGATGGAGAGATCTCCGTTTTCACAAACAAGAGCTACCTTCCGACAAATGAGAAAAACCTTGCCTTCGTATCGGCAAAGAAATACCTCGAGGCTGCGGGAATTTCCGACAAAAATATCAGAATCGACTTAAAAAAGGTAGTTCCGGTCTGCGCAGGTATGGGCGGTGGCTCGTCCGATGCTGCGGCTGTGCTTCGTGCGCTGAACAGACACTTCGGCGGTAAGCTTTCAAGTGATGAGCTTATGGAGCTTGGCGCTGCAATCGGCTCCGACGTGCCCTTCTGCATTACGGGAGGCACAATGCTGGCCTACGGCAGGGGAACGGACTTCAAGGCTCTGCATGAGCTGCCGGACTGCGGGTTTGTAATCATCAAGCCGCAGTTTTCAATCAAAACGCCTGAGCTTTTTGCGGTTATCGACTCCATAAAGCTTAAGGCGAGGCCGGATACTGACGGACTTATCGAGGCAATCGAAAAAGGCTCGATAATCGAAGTTTCGCGCAGAGTATTTGATGTATTTGAAGCTGCGCTTCCGCAGAAATACCGTGATACCATTGATAAAGCAAAGCTTGAGCTTATAGATTCCGGTGCGCTCGGCGCTTCGATGACCGGCACCGGCAGCGCGGTTTTCGGTATTTTCGAGAGTGAGAGCGCTGCAAGGGAAGCGGTGAGTAAGCTCAGAGCGAGCTTCAAGGAAGTTTATTTTGCAGGAAAAATCGGCAGAATAGATGTATAATTGCTTTCTTTTCGGTCTATGCTCCAATCAAAGGAGTGATAGATGTGAAAAGAAAGGCTTTTGAGCTCGCGCTCATCACTGCGGTTATCGCGGCTCTGTTATTATCAAATAATCCCGGCAGCATTTCCTGCTGGTGGTTTTCGACTTTCCCGAATCCGTACACAAGCAGCTTCTCCAATGAAGACGGGATGCCGGAGATAAGATTCAGACTTGCGGAGATACTTGCGGGGCTTTTTGATCACTAATATCAGCGGTGTGGACTATATTGTCTGCGCCGCTTTCATATTTATCAAAATATAGTATTATTATGATTGCTAAATATGATAAATTGTGGTAAAATAACCTCAAGTTTATTTTGGGGGTGAGGGCTTGAATACAGTTGCGTTTGAGGTCGCCGCGTTTGCGCTGTCGCTGTTCTGCATTGTTTACAGCGTTATTGTAAAGAGATCGCAGTATACTCCGCCGCGCGACTTTATCGGCAAGCTTTCAAGCCAGCATTTTATATTCCTCAATCTTCTGTCTAACGTATTGCTGTCATCTCTTGCCTCTGTTGTCGGCTATTTTCTTGAAATGCGCGGCAGCGCCGAGGTGGTTTTCTTCCAGCATTTCTTCCATATCCTCTACTATGTTTACCATACCGCGCTGCCGGTCAGCTTTGCGCTGTACATTATGAACGTAAACGGCGCCACTCTCGGAAGAAAAAAGAGCTTTTTCCTGTATCTTCTTACTCTTTTTCTGCTCTCTGAGATGCTTGTTCTCTCGAATCCCTTTACGCATCTTGTTTTCTATATCGACGATAGCTTCATTTATCATCGCGGCCCGATGATACTTTTCCAATATCTTTCCGGACTTGCTTACGTTTTTGTCGGCGTATTCTTCTTTTTTAAGAACAAGGCTGCGATCCCGAAAAAAGACTTCCTTACTATTGCTATTGCGATAATCGTAGCGCTTATCGGAATACTCCTTCAGGCGTTTATTCCGAATTGCTCGGTCGAGCTGTTTTTTGAGTCTGTCGCGTTTCTCGCGATGATGCTTCTGCTTGAGGACAGAACGGCTGAGACCGATCCAACTACGGGGTCAGGCAGCAGATCGGCGTTTATAAGAAATGTAACAAAGCTTCTTGAAACGGGGCAGAAGTTCAGCGTTATCGGCATAAAGCTTATTAACCTTGAATTCTACTCAAGCCTTTTTTCCGGGCAGGACATAGACCTCATTCTGCAAAAGGTATACGGCTGGCTTGTAAGCGTTTATCCCTCGGATTACATCTTCCACTTCAGAAACGAGGATTTTGCGATCATCGTATATAACCATACCGAGAGCGAGGTTGAGGAGCTCGCAAATGAGCTTCTCTCAAAGTTTGAACACACCTGGCAGTCGGAGGATCTTACCGCAAGGCTTGAGGCGGGCGTCAGCGTGATCAGAATTCCCGAGGATTCCGATTCTGTTGCCGAGATAAGTCAGATCCTTTCTGCGCCGAATTCGTGGTTCAATAACGGTCAGAGGATCTGTCTCAGCGATGATATAAATCTCATCAAGCGCGACCTTCTTATTGAAAAGGCGATAAGGCTTGCGGTGGACGAGCGCAGGCTCAAGGTCTGGTATCAGCCTATATGGTCGGCAGAGACCGGCAAGATCGTGGCTGCTGAGGCGCTTGTGAGACTGTTTGACCCTGTGATGGGTCACATATCCTCTGAGGAGTTTATACCTCTCGCGGAGAAGATCGGTCTTATCTCCGACATCGGCTCCTTTGTTTACGAGGAAACCTGCGATTTTATCAGCAGAAACGATATCGGGAAGCTCGGCATCGAGTATATTGAGGTCAATCTCTCAGTCTATCAGTTTGTTGAGGACGAAATAATCGACAAGCTTGAGCGCATAAGAAAGGCTTACGGAATTAGACCGGAGCAGCTTAACCTTGAGATCACTGAGTCGGCCTCCTCAGACGAGGCGCCGAATCTGAACTCGAGAATGCTCGAGATGAATTCCCTCGGTTACAGCTTCTCGCTTGATGATTACGGCTCCGGCTATTCAAACCTCATTCGCCTTATAAACAGTAAATACAAAAACGTCAAGATTGACAAATACATCCTTTGGAATTCCGAGAACAACAAGGACTCCGCAAGGCTTCTCGACAGCCTTATCAAGATAATTCGCTCTCTCGGTATGAACGTCATTCAGGAGGGCGTTGAAACTGAGGTGCAGCTAAAGCGCGTTCTCGACTCCGGCTGCAACCTTATTCAGGGCTATTATTTCTGCAAGCCGGTGCCGGAGGATGAATTTATCAGCTTTGTAAAGAACTTTAATTCGAAATAAATAGGGAAGAAGTGAAGTATTCAATGACCATCAAAAGAAT
>JAFSJE010000010.1 GCA_017439425.1 Oscillospiraceae bacterium | reverse complement strand
TTTATGTGGCAATTGCAGGGAGATGGGGAAGCGGCGAAGGCTTTCACCGGGGATAACCCCGAAATTATGAGTAATGCCTTGTATCAGGATCAACAGATAAATATCCACTAATACGGCAAGCGGCGGGGATTACTCCCCGCCGCCCGTTACATTATGCGTAGATCAGATCGTGATTTATGATCTCCATTGCCCTGTCTCGGATGTTGTTCATGAGCTGTACCCACAGCATATGATTCTGGGCTTTGAGTTGCTCGATCACGCCTTCACGCTCGGCCATCTGCTTTGTCAGCAGGAGCATTTGCTCCGTTGCCTGTTCGTTGATTTCAGCCAAATAGGTGTTCAGCCTGCCGCTGGTCAGCAGCTCCGTGTACAGGGTTTGTACTCCGCCTTTATGTATTGCAGGTGCCGCTGGCCACAAATGCCGATAGGCTTTTCTTCTTGAGACGGTACTGTCAGGCAGGGGATGTAATAGTCGCCCCGCAGTTCGTACCACAAGCCGTTGTTTTCATCATAAATGGTCTTTTCCATTGTGAAATCCTCCAGTATAATATCGTCATTGATGTATTCGCACATATGTCACAGCTTCCCGATTGACACACCTTGTTATATCCTGTTATGGGATTTCCTTGCCCTTGCTTTTGCCCTTATGAGCAACGCAGGCGTCGTTGAAACGGTGTAACATTTAATAAAGGGATTCGGTGAGCAGATTGCGAAAAATCCTTTGTTTTCAACGGTTTCAGAGGATTTCATTAAAGCCCTATAATCACTGGCGAATGCCTATGATTTCGAGGATTTCAAATTCCAATTTAGCGAAGTGAGTAAAATAAATAAAACTCGGTAACAGACCGAGGTACAAGCGATTAAATAAAGGCATCTTGTGGGAATATAACCGTTTCCCTAAATCCGACCCCCTTGCTAATTCCCATCTAATGAAACGGTCGAAAACGGGGTAAAATTAGCAGTAATTCCATAACACAGCTTAACACTCAAAGTGCGAAAAAGCCTTGAAAATACGGGATTATCGGGTACAGGAAGTGACTCTACAACCGAGTTTCGAGGTCACTCCTAAGCGAAAGGCCACGCGTTCGAATCGCGTCGAGGGTGCCAGACAAAAGTGCCGGAAATCCATGATTTTCGGCACTTTTTAGCAAGTGTCAGCCCGTATAACGCATCAGGAGAGATAGCATTGAAAAACGAAAAAGGAAAAAGAGCGATAATAGTTTTCATCGTAACGTTTCTCGCAATATTGGCTATGCTCGCGGCAAGCGTTATAAATACCAGAGCCTACAACAGCATCCGCCATGTGGATGAGATAGCCAGCGCGGAGCTCTTCTCGCCGGAGGAGACAAAGGAGCACGGCGTTTCCATCGTCGCCGTTCCGAGAGGAAGCACATGGTCTAAGGCTTTTGACTTCAACAACGAGGGCATTACCGAGCATAACTTTCAGGCGTACACCTATGACTTCACCATTGAGAACAAAACTCCCGATGAGGTGAAGGATTTTACGTTTGTGCTTACCTTCAGCCGCGAGGTATACCTCATGAGCGCATGGAACGGCGCGCTTGAGATTCATCAGAAGAACGGCTCTGACGAGGTCGTCGACACGGTTCCCGACCTCAGAGAGTACAATCCCGAGGCGCACATTCTGAGATACGTCACCTTTGACGGCGAGTCGCTAATCGCGATGAATGAGGGCGACTATCTCGTCTACAAGCCGAGCTCTTCGCTCAACGCGCTCGAGGTGCCGATAGAGCCTGGGGAGGCTACGACGCCGGGAATAATCCTCTACGTTGCCATCGGAGAGAGCATCGAGGATTCGACTCTCACTCTCGAGTACACCTTCAACAGACTTATCATAAGCGATCCGCTCTTCTGGATCTCAATCGGACTGCTCGCGGTCTGGTTTATGACGCTCGTTATCCTGCTCATCATCAACGCCTCGATCGCAAAGTATCAAGAGCGCCACGAGAGAGACAACGAGATTATCAACGAGTCGATCGAGACCTTTACCGGCTTCATCGACGCGAAGGATCCGTACACAAACGGTCACTCAAAGCGCGTCGCCATCTACACAAAGCGCATAGCAAGGGAATTCGGCTACGAGGGCGAGGAGCTTGACAGAGTCTATTACATCGCGCTTCTGCATGACTGTGGAAAGATCGGCGTGCCGGATAATATCCTCACAAAGCCCGGAAAGCTCACGGACGAGGAGTATGAGATCCTAAAATCCCACGCCGCCCGCGGCGCAGAGATCCTCTCGAGCTTCAAATCGCTCAAGGACGTTGAGGCCGGCGCGCACTATCACCATGAGCGCTACGACGGCAGGGGATATCCCGAAGGTCTCAAGGGTGAGGAGATACCCTTTATCGCCCGTATGATCTGCGTCGCGGATTCCTTTGACGCGATGAATTCCAACCGCGTTTACCGCAAAAAGCTCCCGCGCGAAAAGATAATCAGCGAGATCGAGGAAAACAAGGGCAAGCAGTTCGATCCCGAGGTCGCGGAGGTTATGCTCCGCCTTATTCGCGAGGGTCAGATACCCGCAGGTACATAAATGAAAAGGCGCCGGACGGCGCCTCAGACTGTAGACAAAATGGAAAAAGCGTTGGATAAAGGAGGCGGGGATCTGTGAAGGGGCCGGCCAAGAGGCCCCTTCACGTCGCATAACCCGCCCGCAGGCGTCATATTTTGCGCTCAGAGAGCGCAAAATATGTTCGA
>JAFSJE010000009.1 GCA_017439425.1 Oscillospiraceae bacterium | reverse complement strand
GACCTTTGCCTTGTAGGTTTTTTCGGTCTGGAAGCCGGAGTAGGTGACCTCGGTGGTCACTTTATTATCCTTGTCGACCTTCTCTATCGTCTGCTCGCTCCATGCGCCGAGGGTGTAGCTGTAATAGCCGTCAGCCTCTTTGGTAAGATCATCGCGGGAGACGAGGAGATCGGTGTAATAGCTCCAGTCGTTGCCGTTTTCATCGTAGAAGTTCAGAACGAAGGAGTCAGCCTTGTCATCGCCGGGCTTGAAGCTTACCTTAAGCTGTCCGTTGCCGCCGACTTCGAGCTTTGCGTCGGTTACGGGCTGAGGAGCCTTCGGGTCTTTAAGCTCTATTGCATTCGCTGTCTGCTTCTCGGACTGGGTATTGCCGGAGTCGAGAATGGCTCTGAGGTAATAATTGCCGGAGTTAAGAAGCTCATTGAGGTTTACGCCGGACTTACCGAGAATCTCGCAGTTTGTTATGTCATTGATTGTCGCGGTAACGGTCTGCTCAACTGCCGTGGTATTCTCAATATTTGCTGTGCCGACGAGCATACCGAGCGTACCCTGATCCTCGACCTGAACAGTCTTGCCGTTGATGGTCTCGGTGGTAAGCTTATTCCCGTTTCCGTCGGGTGTGAGGAAGAACTTGACTGTGTCGCCCGCCTTGGCGTTCTTTGCGGTGGCGGTCATCGTGAGCTGATTGCCGTTCTGAGTGAGCGAAACATCAGTCAGTTCAGAGGTTCTTCCGACCTTGAGAAGCGCCATATCGGCATTCTCGCTGAGGGTGAGGGTCAGGTTGGAGCTTGAATTGAATCTCTCATAGGGAACGGTGATGTAAAGGAGCTTCTGAGTAGTGCCGTCCATATCGCGCTCGAGGGTGTAGCTGTAAAGCGCGTTTTCAGGTGCGTTTGCCGGAACCTTATAGACGGTGTTTCCAAGCTCGTCAACGCTTGTCTCGTAGGGTACGACAGCGCGGTCAGCGCCGTCGATCTTTGCGCTTGTGATAGTGGGCATCTCGTCGAGGTACTCGATCTCAACAAGTGCGTCAGCAGGCTTATTGGAATCGTGAACCTTCGTACCTACGGGGATGGTGTAGGTAGTGCCGTCAACAGTTATGCCGCCGAGACCCGCGGAGCGGTAGATGAGCATCTCATCTGCGCCGATGTGGCTGCGATAGACAAGCTGCTGACCCGCGGTCTCGGGATCATAGTCGCTGGTTGCGACGTAGCTTATGTTCTGACCGATGCTGATAAGGGACTGTGTTCCGGTATCCTCATCGGTGTGGATGATGTATGCGAGTGCGTCCTCTTTGGCGGTTCCGTCGCTCTCGACCCAGAAGTCGATATCGCCGCCGTAGTAGTAGGAGAGACAGACGGAGACGAACGGAATGATGGTGAAGCCGCCGGTGATGCGCTCAAGATTGATGCCGAAGAAGGCTCTTGCGAGGCTCAGTCCGCCGACAACGGGAACCTTGCTGGGGATCTTGACCGCTGCGTTTGCGTAAGCGTCAAAGTCGAACTTGCCGTTCTCACGCTCGCCGATGAAGAGAGCGCCCTTGCCGACGAGAACTCCGAGGTCGGCTATGTCGATGAGTATCTTGGCGGAGAGGAACGCCGGGCTCTGCCACTGGATCTGGATCTCCGCGAGGTTTACAAGCGGAACGGATACGAGCCAGAGCTCAAGCTCAAGGCTGCCGGTGATTTTAAGGCCGGTCATCTTGAGGAGCATATCGATATTGCCTATGAGGGCAATACGGCTCGCGACAGAGCCGAGGCCCATCGGTATGGAAACCGTTATGCCGCCGGCAAGCTGGAGGGGCATCGAGCCAACGTTCTCGCCGGTTGCAATTCCATAGACGGTGTCAGCGAGGTTGCGGACAGCAACTCTGACTCTCGTCATGTAGGTGTTTGGCGCGATCTGGATGCCCGGAATAGCCTGGCGCTGACCGTCGACCTCAGTGGAGTCGGACTTGGCAAAATACTGGAATGCGAAGCAGTCCGGAAGAATAAGTCCGCTCGGTACCTCCTTGAAGGTAAAGCCGACGTAGAAGCCGCCCAGCACCGGAAGCTTGAACTTTCCGCTCATGGCGATAAGTCCCTGTCTCTCGCGGGTGTACTCTCTGTAATTTCTGACAAGCAGCGCTGCGCCTGCTTCGGCAAAGCGGCCGCCGGACGCCATCTGGTTTGTGGTGTCTGCCTGAGAATCGTCATATCCGCCGCCGTAATACTTGGTTGCGGCCTTAAGTATGCCGATATCCTTCCAGATATCGAAGCCGATGTTGGCGTCAGTGCCGTAGTAGCCCTTCGAGTCGAAGGAAACCTCGTCAATATCGCCGCGGAAGATGGACATATTGACAAAGCCGCCCATTCTGAGCTGATAGCTGCCCTTGTTGGAGTTCAGGCGGAAGTCCACAAGCTCGAGCTGCATGGAGCCGGGGTTGTAGTTCTGAGCCGGAACGATGCCGAGCTGGTTGAAGTAGACGTCGCCCTCGGCGATCATCTCCATGGGGTTCGCCTGCTCGTAGGTAAGGCCGTTCAGGTGATCCTTATAGCCCTTTGTCGTCGCCGTGAGGGTGGATACATCGTAAATGTTGGAGTCTGTGAAGCGCTCGGTGTACTCATCGACTCTGTCATTGAGGAACAGCGTCTTTGCAAAGCCGTCGTAGAGGTCGATGTTCCACTTCTGATTGTAGAAGGTGTACTTCGCGCCGCTGACGGCGAGATTGCCGTTGCCGTTCAGAGTCCAGTGATAGAGCTGGAAGCTGTCGTTCAGCTTGCCCTTCTGCGCTTCGGAAAGGTTTGTATATGTATTTGCGCCGAGAAGCTTGCAGTATTCGGTCGCAAATTCCGCATTATTCTTGAAGGACTCGGTAAGGATCTCCTTCGAGAGGGTAAGTGTCTCGCCCTGATAGGTGACTGTGCGGTTGATGACAGCCGGCTCGACGGCGGTATCTACGATGTAGCCGTCGGTTGTTGCCTTGACCTTGCCCTTGATTTCAAGAAGCACCTCTCCCCTGTTCCAGTTCATCTCGGTCGTCCAGCCGAGATTGTCATTATACTCGGTGTAGGGCTTTATGGCGTTCTTGTATTCCTCGAGGTCAGCCTCGTTTGCGAAAACCTGTACGTCGTAGTAGGGAACGAGAGTTCCGGTCTTCTGCGTGTTGTAGACTGCGCCGTTTTTGTCGATTTTAAGGCTTGCATTGTTGAGCGCGTTGACTATCTTATTGTATTTCTCATAGTCCGCAGAGGAAAGCGACTTGTAGCGGCGCGCGACAACGAGGTAGCCGCCGGTGCGAAGGCGGGATTCCTTGAGGGTGTTGACGTCGATCTGAGCATCCGAGGTAAAGCTCAGAAGCTCCGCCTGCTCGGCGTTATCGCCCATGAATTTGACCTCGATCGCATACTTGCCGACGGGGAGAGTCGGGTCGGAGGCGAGAGGATTGTTTGTGCTCGCGTCCGGCTTGACTTCATACGGGCTTGCGACGGATGCAGAAATCAATCTGCCGCCGGTGTAGTCGATGTTCATTATGCCGGTGGCGCCGTCCTTGTCGACGAGGCTGATATCCGCCGGATGAACGAGATATCTGTCGCCGGTGAGAACGTTCTGAAGATATACGTTGAAGTTGCGGTTGGGGTAATCCTTGTTCTCTCCAGCCTCGCCGAGAGTGTAGGCGCCGAAGTTCGTCATGCCGACGGATATTATCTTCTCATCGGAATAATACGCCTGCTCAGGGGCGACGGAATAGGCTCTTGACTGCATCATCTCGCCAATTGCAGGGAGAAGGATGAAGTCGGAGCGGATGGAGGAGGTATCCTCGACCGTGAACGCCTTGTTCTCAGCCGCGGCCTTCTGCTTCATCTCAGGGCTTGTGACCTGGATCATGTACTCCTGAGTGGTGGGCCAGGCTCTGCCCTCTGCCAGCACCTTGTAGCGGAATACGCACATATCGCCGGCGGCGAAGTAGTTAACTTCCTGATCTACGCTCGTCTTGCTCTTTTGGTAGGTGGAGCTGAGAGATCTGCCGGGCAGCGTTACGGGCTTGCCGTTTTCGTAGACGACCTGACCGTTGACGGTCTTTACAAACTTAAGGTCTCTGCCGAGGGTGAGGGTCGCCTCGACCTGGGAGTGCTGCATCTCGGAGCTCTCGCTGCACTGCACCTGAACGGCGATCTCGAAGATGCCGTCGCCGAGGTAGGCGGTCTTGGCGTCGTTTGTCTCGAGCTGGAATTTCTGGTCGATAAAGGTGAGCTGGAACTCGCTGTTGTCATAGGTGATCTCGCCGAGACCGTAGACAACCCGGTAGGAGCGGATGGTGTTGTTTGCAACGCTTACGGGATTCCAGAAGTAGGCAACTGCGCTGTCGGCGGTGCCGTACTTATTCGTATCGGTTGTGAAGTCGAGGTGCGGATCGACCTCGATATCGTACTTGGAGTTTGCCATGTGCGCCCAGTGACCGACAACGATCCTGTCGCAGAGAGCGGTGTTGAGGGCGGAGCCGCCGTCAACCTCGATATTTACGCTGTTGAAGCCGTAGGCGTAGATGTTGGTTGCGAGCGGATCGGTATAGCTGCCGCTGTCGCGCATCATGAAGTAGTTTGCGATGTCGTAATAGTTCTTGTTTGTGTTGTCGATGGTAACGCCGTCAACTTCTGCGCCGACAGCGACGTTTCTTACCATCGTGCGCTCAACGGTGGTGACGTTCTCCTGCGTTGTGCCGTTCTGATACGCCGGGCCGTCGTTTACGCCGACCATGGTATCGAGAAGCACGCGGGTGCCGACCTGAATATCTGCGCCTGTGGTATTATTGACCTTGTAGTCGACAAACACCATACCCGCCTTATCGGTGTCGGTGGAGGCGTTGAGGGTGATGATCTGGTCGATTGCGATCGTTCCGCCGGAAACCGTGAGCGTCCATGTTGTGGTGAGCTTCTGATTTCCCTGCTCATCGGTGGTGATGACCGGCTCGGAAAGAGCGCTTTTCAGGTTGTTTCCGCCTTCAAGGTCATAGCCGTTGCCGAAGATGTAATCTCCGGTGTAGCCGCCCGATGTGATGCGGAAGGTTGTGAAGGACGTGTCGTCCTCGTCGTAGGACATGTTGAGGTTCTGGTCGTTCTTGCGAATCGGCTGACCGTCAACTGTTCTTACGGCGAAGCGGCCGTTTGACTTGTTTACTACAACTTTTATGTAGTCGTTTTTGATCACCGCCGTGTTCTCTGCGCCCTCGCGGAGAGAGTCCGCCAATGTTCCCATTGGCAGGACTGTCAGCATAAGGGCCGCGATAAGCATGACGGATACTATTCTTTTAAATACCTTCATTATTTAGCCTCCCCCTGTTATTCTGCATCAGCATTGATGAAGAACGTGGTGAATTCTCTCTCACGCTCGGCGTTGCGAACGATGATGGTGTACCAGCCGGTGCCGGGAAGATCGCTTGCGTTCAGGGTAATCCGCGCTGTTCTTGTCTCGGTGTTTACAGTGACCTCGTTATCAAGGACTCCGAAGTACTTCATCTGTCCCTCGCGGAAGATGCCCTGCTTTACGGTTACGTAGAGCTTCGCCTCTTTGTTTCTGACCTTTCCGTAGCCCGTAAGATCGAAGAGATCGTAGCGGCTGATGTCGAGGACGATTTCCTTATTGCCGCCCCGGCTTACAAGCGCCGCATCCTTGCTGGAGGAGCAGAAGAGAACGCCGTTTCCATCTCTGATCAGCATTCCGTCCTTGGGCAGGATGTAGACCGTTGTCGCACCGTAGCCGGTGTTGCCCGCCTTGTCGGTTGCCGCAACTACGATGGTGTATGCTCCGGGAACGGAGGTTTTAATCTCAGTGCCCTGAAGCTCGACCTTGCTGATTTCGGAATCGTCGGTGATTTCGGCGCTGCCTCTGATCCACTCGATGACCTCGGCTTCACTCATATCGCTCGACGCAGCCTCTCTCGAGATGACTGCGGGGAACTTAACTATCGGGGCGCTTCTGTCAAGGCCCGTGACCTTGATCGTGTAAAGGACGGTATTTCCGAGGGAATCGGTGAGGTACTGGTTGTAGGAGCCGTTATTCTCAAAGGTCTTTTCGATGGTATAGGTGCCGTTTTCGTGAGCTGCGGGAGTTTCTTTCACGGTCTTGCCGTCGAATACGGGATTTTTCTCGTTATACTTGCCGGTGACGGTCGCCTTCATCTTGTCGCCGTCCTTCGCAAGGGTGATATTCGTGGGTGCCGCGACCTCGGTAACGATGCCGCTGACCGTGACCTTTTTGGAGGTGAGATTTCCGCCGGCGTCGCTCGCGGTGATGAGATACGTTCCGTTTCTCGTCACGTCGAAGGTCAGCGTATCGGTGACGTCATTGCCGTCGACCTCGATAGCGGTGCAGACCCTGTTTGGGGTAAGCTCGAGCTTTACTCCGTTTGCGATGCGGTCGGCTCCCTCGCCGTAGGTGCTGTAGCCCTCGTAATTCTCGCTCACGTCGATATTTAGCGGAGCGACGAGCCAGCTTACGTTTGCGGTGACAGTTGCGGTATTTCCCGCTTCGTTCATAATTGTGAATACCGCCGTGCCGTTTTCTCTGAACACATAGGTTCTCGAGGCTCCGACGCTCTTGCCCTTGAATGTAAGGTCGGTAACGGTGATGTTCTCATCGCTGGAAACGGTAGCGGCAACGCTTGTGCCGGCAATGTGATTGCCCTTGTCGCTCCAGGTGAGTCTGTAAGTCGGCGCCTTGCTGTTCACGTTGCTGACAACATATTCGGTGCCGTTCTTCTCATATACTCCGTTCAGCTTTATAGTCTCTGTTTCGCTCGTTTTGCTCTTCGCAGTAAATGTCAGCGTTACGCCCGTTGTGGCGTTGACCTCGCGGAGGGTGCTGCGCTTGATGAGCGTATAGTCCTCGCCGCTTCCGACGGCGTCAGCCGCGATCTCGAGCCTTGAGTAGTTTGCCGCGGTTGTTTCGTTCTCGCCGTTGCGGAACTTCATAAGAACTGTAACGCTTCCGTCGCCGATTTTAACCTTTACAACGCTCTCAAGCGGGCTCCAGCGCTGCCATACCGGGGTCTCAGAGCCGCGCTGTACCGCAGCGGAGTACTCAGCGCCGACGCAGAGCGCCTCGGAGCTGATGTCATCAAGTCTGATGACGGCGTATCTCGCGCCGTTTTCCTCGATGATATCGAGGAGCCTGAGGCTCGGCTTTGCGACGGGGCCGGAGACCTTGTTGTTTCCGTCGAGATTGAATTCCTGATGCTGAACGTTGTCGCCGGACTTTGCCCATACCCAGACCTTGTCCATATTCGCATAATCCGCGCTCTTTATATTGAGCTCTGCTGTGTACGTCTGCCACGCGGTGGGCTCAGCCGCCTCCGCCGCAGTTACGGCGTACTTTATCTCAGTCGCCTTGGTGGCGCTTATTTCGACCATAATGCCCTCGTCGGAGGAGCCGGTCTGGTTGATGGTGATAACGCCCTCGCCGCCGTCAAGTGCGTACGCCTTGTTTACAACATTCTTCTGAACATCGCCCTTGGAATTTTTGAACGTGTAGAGAATGTGGAGATAATAGTAGCCGCTTACGTTCTTCTTTTCGGGCATAGCGTAGCGATAAGCCGTTTTGCCGTTTATATCATCGGTCTTTTCGCCGGTAATCGCCTCTCCCCAGTCGGTATCGTCAGCGGACTTTGTGTTGCTGTCGTCGATAACGGCGTAAACGGTGAATTCCTTGCCCTCGGCGTAGATGTCCTTTCCGTAGGCAGTGCCGTAGATATCTGCGGTAACGCCTGCTATCGCCTCATAGGGCACCTTGCCCTCGGGGTTTGTGATATTGCAGATAACATTGACGTCGCTGTTGACCGTGACAGTAAGCTCACTTTTTACGACCTGCTTGTTGCCCTCAGTATCCTCGGTGTAGACAAAGAGCGCATACTCTCCGCTCGTCTTTCCCGCGGCGGCAGTGGACGCCGTGAAGCTCATCTCGGTGCCGCTGACGGATTCTACCTCAGTCCAGTCGTTGACCGTGTTAACGCTGATATCTGCATCTGCGGCGGCAAACTGATACTTGAGAGTCTTGATTCCGGTGGTATCTGCGGCCTTTACGTTTACCTTGACGTCCTCTGTTCCGTCGGTATTCTCAACTGTCTCAAACTCAGCCGTAGGAGCGACCTTGTCGACGTAGCCGGATATCGCCCACGCCCAGTTGGAATCGGCATTCATAAAGTTGCCCTGCGCCCACTTTGTATAGTTGGCGGCGCTTGCCATAAGCTCAACATCGGCAGAGTGAACCGCGTCGGCAAACTCATAGTATCTGCGGGCGACGGCGACCTTGAGAGAATCGCTGTACGCAGCGAGCATATCCTCGCGGAACGCAGCTTTGCGGGCGCTGTCGGTGATTTTTTCGCTCATCTTGTCGACAAATCCGCTCTCGTTCTCCTTATAGACGGAATATGTGGCAAAGTCGGGAGCCGCGCTTTTGAGCGTAATGCCCGCATTTTTAACGCTTTCTCTCTTCGACGGAGAGCTGAGATCGAGCTTTATGTAATTCTCTCCGCTCTTTACGAAGAACTGGTTGTAGTTCTCGCTCCAGCCCTCGGGCTCGCTCTCGGCGGGAACGTAGGTGAAGCTGTAATACTTACCCGCCTCAAATTCCGGAGCAAAGATCCACTTGACCGGCGCAAACTCCGTTTTGCTTGTGGAGTAGTAGGAGAACGCACCCGACCAGTCCTCCGGCTGAACGCTCATCGCTTCGCCGCCGAAGCTCGCACTGTAGAAGGTCACGCCATCGGGCAGCTCGGTGGTGTAGGGCTCGTAGACATCCTCTTTTGCGCAATAGCTCGCAAAGGCCGTATCCCAATCGTCGGGCTGAGCGCTCAGAACTGTGTAGGTCACGCGATAATAGACGGTTCCGGAATCATAGGTCTCCGACTCGTTTTTCACGTAATTATCGCCGTTTTTGACGAAATAATCGCCGTAAACGTCAGCCCATGCGAAGAACGTATCCTCGGGCTCGCCGCTCTCGGAGTAGCTCCTGACCTCTGTGCCTTGTGTCTCCTCGTCGGTTGTGAAATCGCCGGAGGCAAGCGCGGTATATTCCGGTTTATAATAGGTATTCGCCGCAAATACCGGAGCTGCGTCGCCCGTCAGAGCCTTGTATTCGGTACCCTTGGTGAAATAACCGGTGTAAGCGGTATTCCAGTCTGCCGGCTTTGAGGTAATCTGATTATGGCTTGCGTCATAGGTGTTCTCCGGGTCAAACTCGGGAGCGTACTTCTCAAGCACGCTTACGTAGACCGGAACGCCGTTATCGTCGGCGTCGCGGACGAATATCGCGCTGAGGTCGGCGGTCGCGAGATCCTCGCTCGGAACTGCGGTATATACATTATAATATTTACCGCTCTCGAAGGCGGGAACGCCCGTGAGGCGCGCTATCTTTCTGTAGCTGTCGCCGCTCTTGATATAATAATGAGTATAATCGCCGCTCTCGTCATAGACATACTGTCCGTT
The DNA here is from genome assembly GCA_017439425.1 of Oscillospiraceae bacterium. Taxonomy (GTDB): domain Bacteria; phylum Bacillota; class Clostridia; order Oscillospirales; family Oscillospiraceae; genus RUG626. The sequence goes on along the minus strand of JAFSJE010000009.1, from coordinate 37,170 downwards.
TGCGTCCTCGGAGTATGAGCCGTCGGCGTTCAGAGTGTACTTCGGCGTGCCGCTGCCTGTGTGATACGGGTTCCAGCCCGCAGGCTCAGACTCAAGCACGGAATAGCCGACCTTATAGATCTTGCCCGCCTCGAACACGGGGGCGATCGCGCCCTCCTTGAACCTCGAGTAGGTATTGCCGTTCTGATAATAGTAATTAGTGTATGTCGTATCCCAATCGTCCGGCTTTGCCTTCACTGCCGTGAAAACATCTCCGAAGGATACGCCGAGAGTCTCGGCAAGCTTCGCAAGATAGCCGGAGGGATCGTTTTTATAGCTGCTGGAGCCGAACTGAATGAGCTGGCGCGCTGAATCCCATGTCATATCCGCGGTGAACACGACAAGGTGCCATTCGCCCGCCTCGGTTTTCGGGGCGATAAGCTTATCGGTGGTAACGGCGGTGAGCGCGTAGGTCTTGCCGTCAACGGTTACCTTGGCGTCATTTCCGCCGGTGAGGGAGTAGGTCTTGACCTTCTCATAGTTGTTTGCAGCGAAGGCTTCCTTGACCTTCTCCGCCTGCTCGTCGCCCTCTACCCAGACGTAGTAGACGATGCCGGCGCCGTTATCAGCTCCGGAGGTGGTGTTCGCGGCGCGGAACACGCCGGAGCCGGACTCGGTGACCTTAATCTGATAATAACCGCTGTCGAGCTGCTGAATCTCTATTTCCGGCGCGGTGTTATCCACCTTGAGCTTTGACCACGCCATTGTTGTTCTGTAAGTTTCATCGCCTATCGGCTCGCAGAGCGGATTGCCGACATAGTCGGTGAGAACATAAGTGCTCGCGGTCGGCTTCTGGGTATTCGTGAGATTTTCGCCCGTGAGCGTTGCCTGCTTGCCGTTCGCCTCAACGTACATACTCTCGATTTCGAGATCGGTGTTTGTGTCGGCGACATAGCTGTAATAGGTGTTCTCTGCCCACTGGGGATTGGAGCCTTCGCTGACCTTAGTATAGCCGTCGTTATTCTTGACATAGTAGCTGGCATAGGTGTCGCTCCACGCCTCAGGCTGAACGACCGTCATCGTGTACATAGCGGGAACGCTTACTGTAAAGCGGAGCTGCTTTGTTCCGATGCCGCTCACATACTTCGCAATAAGTCCGTTTGACAGCTTGAGGCAGAGGTTGTCGGCGTTAAAGCCCGTTGCCGAGCCGTCTGCGTAGAACTCTCTGAGCTTTACTGTCTCGGAGTAATTGAGATAGATGTCAAATCCGTCGCCCTTGTTGAGTACGAGGTCTGTGAGAGTCTCCGGCTGAACGGCGTTGGAGGTCTTGGAATAGGTGGGCGAAACGGCGTCGATAACAAAATCAAAGCCGCTCGAATCCGTTGTGTCGACGGCAAAGGGGTTGATTACGCCGCTCTTTGTGTAAAAAGGTGCTGCCGCGCCGTCCTTCTGAAGTCTGACGGTGCCGGTGAGGATCTCTCTCTTGTTGTAATAGCCCTGGGAGCTTGCATTGAGATAGGGTATCATGCCCTCGTCAACGAGGGTGTACTGTTTGGAGGCTTCATCGTAATAATACGTCTTTCCGTATTCAAAGCCGCTCGTTGCCTTCTCATAGCTCAGCTCGGTGGTGTACCTGCCGTTTGCGTTATTATACTCTACGAGCTTTCCGTCGATCTTCAGGGGGTTGCCCGCGAGATCGTGGAAGGAGGCGAGAATGATGCTGTCGATAAGGCTGAAGGTGTTGTTGCTACTCACAAGTCCGATCCAGTCGCCCTCGCCGGGAACGGGGTTATCACCGTAGTAGTCGCCGTAGGCGGCGTTCCACTCGAAATGCATACCCTTCAGGGAATCGGCAAGAGCCTTGACCCTCGCATCGTCGCTGTCGGAAACAGAAACGAGATTGCCATTAGTATTATAGGTACCGGTGAGGTTCATATTCACCGGGTCGCCCTGGCGATAATAGCCCGTACCCTCGGTGTTATTGAAGAGCACGCGGCTTCCGAGCTGGCTGAGGAGCTCATAGTGGTCGGTGTTCTTTCTCGTCGGCTCGCTGAGCGAGGTCTTGACCGCCTCGGAGAAGATGAAATCGAGCGAGATCTTTCCGTCGTTGCCGAGGAGTATCTCGGGGTTGCCGCTTACTCCGTAGGAGAGGTCGCCGTTAGTTGTGAGCGTGTAGCCCGTGAGGTTCGGCTCCTCGCACTTGCGGAAAAGGAGCACGCAGTTGCCGATACCGACGTCCTTGTCAGCCCAGCCGTTTGAGAACTTTCCCGCGCTCTTGTCGACCTTCCACTCGATGGTGATGACGTCGCTTGCGCCGACAGTTACCCAGCCGCCGGTGCCGAATTCCTTCTTCTCGGCCTTGCTCTTGCCGCTGCTGCCCTTTGTCGAGCCGTTGATCTTTACCCAGCCCCAGACGTAGGTGTGGTCGTCCGGCCATGCCTTGCGCGCCTCCTTGCCCGCGGAGGTGTAGCCCTTGAAGTACATCTGGAGCTTACCTGACTCAGCAAGAGCCTTGAGGGTCGGGTTATTTCTGATCGTGATCGTCATGCTTCCGGTCTTGCCGCCCTTGTCGTTGTAGGTGCAGACATTCAGCGAATCCACATACTGGCCGGAGCCGTAGTTTATCTTCTGTCCGCCGGAGTAGGTAAAGCCATCAGCAGGCTTGGAAAGCCACTTGTTGTTGTAGATTCCGAAGCAGTTCATCATGTTGTAGGCGTCGATGTCTGCCTGCTTGCCGTTGCCGCTGAGCTTGCCGCCGACTCCGCCGATGGAGAGGTCGCCGGTGCCGAATTCGCCGTTTACGATAAGCGCGGCGCTGCCGCCTGAGCCTATTCCGGCCTCATAATATTTTCCGGCATAGGTGGTATCAACGTCGGGCTTATCCGAGCTGATTGCCTTAGCCGGCGCACTCAGCGCAGGAATCATCCCCAGCACCATAACGGCGCTGAGAACGGCGCATAAAAACCGATTCATCTTCTTCATATTGTCGCTCCTTCCTTATTTAGAACCAAGGGTATATCTATCCACAGCCGCTCTGAGTTGAGCGGTAGTGGGGGATGCGCTGACTCCGTTCATCGTTCTGAGCGTTGCGGAGCTCATTCCGATGACTGTGCCTCGCTCGCAGATTACCGGGCCGCCGCTCATTCCGCTGGCTAAATCCACGGAAACGAGCAGTCTGTCAACTCCGTTTATGACCGCGCCCGGCGAGGATACGATGCCGTCTGAAATTATCTTCGCAGTTTTCAGCGGATAGCCAATGGCGTAGGCTCTCTCGCCGTACTCGGCGCTGTCTTTTTCAAGCGGTATATAGCGGTAGCCGCCGGATTTTGCAGGAAGCTTCACTACCGCAATATCCGTGAGGTTGTTCACCTCCAGCACCTCAAGCGCAACCTCCTCGCCGCTTGGCATAACGGCGTGTACCGCCGCCGCGCCCTTTACAACGTGAGCCGCCGTTATGGATATTCCGCTCTTTGTAACGGCAAAGCCGCTGCCGGAGGTTTTGAGCTTGCCCTCCTCATTGAGCGCCCTTATGTAGAACACCGCTTCAGCGGCATTGGAATAGGTCTCCCTGCCGTCCAGCGATACCCTTCCCGCCACGGCTCCCATAAGGAACACGGCGGCAAGCGCTAGGCACAGGATAATTGCGCTAATCCGCTTTTTATTTGCTGCAATCAATAAATCAGCTCCCTTCTTTTTCCGGTTTCCGCCCTGTGGCGAAAGCATAGTTTGCCTATTTTCTATCATAATATTTTAACCTTTTGTCACACCTCGGACAAGGGGTTGCCACGGAATGTGGCAACCCCTTGCACAGTTTTTTCTGTTTGTGTATAATAGATATTAATCATATTGTATAAAACTTTGTTTCGGAGGCGTGACGTGCAAAACCCGGATGAATTTGCAAATATAATCAAGGAGCTGCGCATAAAAAAGGGACTTTCCCAGCAGCAGCTTGCGGAGCAGATGATGGTCTCGCGCAGCGCAGTTTCCATGTGGGAGCTTGGCTCGAGGGTGCCGGATATAAATATGCTCGGCAGGCTTGCGGACTGTCTCGGCGTAGAACGCCGTATTCTTCTCGACGCTATTCAGAGCGACCCCGGGGAGAACGTGAACATAATCGTAGTCGAAGACATCCCCATGCTGCTCCACAGCGCCGTGCGGCTCATCGAAAGCGAGCTTCCGGAGGTAAATATAGCCGGCTTCGAGAGCGGCGCAGAGGCACTTGACTATGCTCGGCTCAACCGTGTTTCCGTCGCTTTTCTTGACATTGAACTTGACGATGAGATGAACGGTCTGGAGCTGGCGAATAAGCTCCTGGAGATTTACCCTCACACCAATATTATCTTTCTCACAAACTTTGCCGACTATATGACGCAGGCAATTTACGACCATTGCAGCGGCTACATTCTCAAGCCGCTGAGCAGGGAGCGAGTACGCCACGAGCTGGCAAATCTGCGCTTTCCCGTCAGGGGGCTGGAATCATGAAAAAGCTTATAAATAAACAAAGCGCCGTTGACATCGCCGTTATACTGGTACTCGCCGCCGTGATAGCGCTCTCGGCATTTCTCTGGTTCAGACCGGGCATGAAGGGCGTGGCGCCGGCTATAAATCCTTTCCTGATACTGCGCCCGCAGGACGTGCAGGAAACGGTCATAGCGGACTATGCCGGCGTGCAGAGGGTCTACGAATTTGACCTGACAGAGGCTTCCGGCGTGCGCGGCGGAACGCTCTTTGTCCATCTGCGCCACACCATCGCAGTTGCGGAGAAGGACGGAATGATACTCGCCGACACCGGCGAGGCGAACTCATGGCACATCGGGCGCACGCCGGGCAACTATTGGCTTTCCATTCCGATTTACCCCGAGGACGCCGGAAAAACGCTCCGCATCACTCTTACGCCGGTATACCCGAGCTTTCGCAGCCTTGAGCCGGAGTTTCTCGTTATGGATCGTCAGACGCTTCTGCACATGGAGGTGCTGCCGGACGAAGCTCTGATGCTCACTCTCGGCAGCGTTACGGCGATTATGGGCTTTGTTCTCATGCTGCTTGCGCTTTTTGTTGGTCTTAGGCCCGGTAATCGCCGTCGAATATTCTACCTCGGCGCCGTCGCTTGTACGGCGGGCTTATGGAAAGTCTGCGGTCTTTCCTCTCTGCCCCTTCTTTTCGATTGGTACGGAAGGCAAAAGCTTTTATGGTATATCGGCGCGGCAGCATATCTGATGATGCTTGTGCTTTCTCTGCGGCTTCTTACGTTGATGCGCAAGGGTGAAAACGACCGGGTCGGAAAGCTCTGCTGCTACTTCGGCGCATTCAGCACACTCATGATACTTGCGCTGCAGGTGTTCGGTGTTGTCGAGCTGCATGAGGTGCTTGTCCCCTACGGCATCGGTATGGCAGGACTGCATCTCATATCTCTCTTGGGTCAAAAGCCGGAACGCTCGGCGCTCCTTTGGCTTATTCCCTCATTTGCGGCGCTGGCGGTTGATCTTGCGCTGTTCTCGGGCGGCGGCAGCTTCCCCACTGCGCCCGTATTCCTTATCTGGATAGCGCTCAATCTGCTTGTTCGCGGCTTCGTTTTTCTACGTGTTGCCATTCGCCGTGAGCAGGAGCTTCGGGAAAAGGACTATGAGCTGCGCGGCGCAAAAATCCAGAATCTCATCAGCCAGATCCGCCCCCACTTCATCTACAACACCCTCGCCTCGGTCAGTATGCTCTGTGAGAGCGATCCGCAGCGCGCATCCGAGGTTGTCGGGAACTTCAATAACTACCTGCAATCGAACTTCAACGCGCTATCCGCCACGGAGCCTATCGCATTTCTGTCAGAGCTTGAGCACACCAAGGCTTATCTTAACGTGCAAAAGGCGCTCTATGACTCAAAGCTCTCGGTGGAGTATGACACGGACTACATAACCTTCCGTCTCCCGCCGCTGACGCTGCAGCCCATTGTGGAAAACAGCGTTAAGCACGGCATCGGCAAAACCCACCGTGCAGAAAAAATCTTTATTTGCTCCCGTGCAGTGGAGGGCGGAGCGGAGATCATCGTGGAGGACGACGGAACGAAGTACGAGCCGGCGCCGGACGGCAAGGTGCATATCGGTCTTGAGAATATCCGTGAGCGCCTTCAGATGATGTGCGGCGGAACGCTGAGCGTAGCTCCGCGCGCAAGCGGCGGCACTGTGGTCACCGTGTTCGTGCCGAAGAATAACTGAGTTTTATCCATATACACATAAAGCGGGACCGGATCGCATTTGATCCGCTCCCGCTTATTTATTTTGTTTTTCAGCCCTTCAGAACCTGAAGCGCGCGGTAGGTTACGGCTATCGCCTGTTCGACAGTCAGCGCGTCATCCGGCTTGAACTCGCCGGTGCCAACTCCCTTGAACACGTTTACAGTCGCCGCCCAGCCAAGCTCGGAATCCACCCAATGGCCGCTCACGTCGGTGAAGGAATGCGTATAGCCGGAGGTGTCGGTGCCGAGAAGCTTTGCGCATCTCGTAAGAATTGCCGCAAGCTGGGCGCGGGTAAGACTGTAATCGGGTCCGAATTTACTGTTTCCGATTCCGTTTATAAGTCCGAGAGCGTTTGCGGCGAACACGTTGTAATCCGTCGTGTCTGTGAATGCGCTTTGATCAATTTCCGCGCCGTTCTCGCTGAGAAGCGCGGAAATGCTCTTGCCGCTTGCCTCGGTAATGAGGTTTATAAACAGCTCTGCAACGTCCGCTCGGCTTACCTCAGACGTGTAGTTCTTTTGGAGATTTTCAGGAACGAGCCCAAGCTCTATTGCCGCCGAAACCTCTTCGACAGCCCACGACGACGGCGTTTCCTCCGCGGTGCTTTCGCTCTCGGTGGTGCCGGAGAGCGCAGTGCCGTTCACATAGAGCGTATAGCCGTTTGAGATCACGTTCGCTGCGGAGCCGGAGAAGGAGGAGATATAGGTATCTGCGGTGAGCACCCATTTTGAAGTGCTGTCGAGCGTTACGCTGACCTTTCCGACGGAGCTTGACACGCTCGCTCCCTTGCCGTTAGTAATACTGCCGCTGATTGCGCCGGTATAAACAGAGCCGTCAGCAAGGCTCATTGTGAGCGTGGAATCGCTTCCGACGAGGATAGTTCCCTCGAGAGTCTGACCGTCGGCGTTCAGCGCTGCGATATTGCTTCCTCCGCTCCAGCCGTCATCGCAGACCGAGAGAAGCACATTGTCAGAATCGTTATTTACAATAGCGACATCGGACAGCGTGATGACCGCATTGGTGTTGGTAACGTGGAAAACGTGACCGTTGTTGCTTGTCAGGGTGCCGCCGGTCATGGTGAAGTGAGATGAGCCGCTGTCGGCGTCGCCGGACATCGACTGATAGATCATGATCGTATCATAGAAGGTCGCATTGCCGTTCAAGGCGTTGTTCGTGGCGGTCAGATCGCAGTCTGTAAGCTCGATGGAGCCGGTGCCTTCGATGCAGACGCCCTCTGACTTGTTGGAAACAAGCGCTGCATTCGATACCTTTACGTCTGCCGTTGAATAGATTGCCGGCGAGCCGAGACCATTCGATGTGTATGTTCCGCCGTTCACCGTTACCCATCCGCCGCCCCGGTCGGTCCTTATGGGTGCAGACGAGCCGCCGGAGGTGGTAATTGTCAGATTTGTCGCATTCGTAGTGCCGCCGTAGGTCGTCATTATGCCGCCGGAGCCGTTTCCGGTGGTGGTGATGACCGTGTCGGAGATGTTTACCGTCGTTCCGTCACCCGTGGCGTTGGTTGAGCCGCTGTTTGCGCCGTAGGAGAATACGCCGTTCGCTCCTGCGGCAGTTGTGGTGATAGTGCCGCCCGAAATATTCGCCGTTCCGCCGCCCTTTACCATAACGCCGGAGTTGATTCCATAGAAGCTGTAATTATCCGAAGCGGAGGTTCCGCCGGATTTTGTGACCGTCGGGTTTGTGATCGTGACCGTGCCGGTAGTATTTATAAGAAGCGCGTTCTCATCGGCGGAGGTCGAGGTATAGGTCTTGCCGCTCTCGGCAGTCGATGAGGTTATGGTATTTGCGCCTGACCACGAAACAGAGCTCGAGCTGCCTCCTCCCGGAGGCGCGGCAAAGGCGCCAGCCGCCATTGAGGCGCAGAGGGCGATTGCGGATATAATGCTGATTGCTTTCCTTGCGATTTTCATATTGCTCCTCCTGTTATCTTATGTTATCCGGGTTTGCCTCCTCTAAGGGAGGCTCGCCGGGCATTTCCATTGGCGGCATTTCGGGCCTTTCGCCCATAGGCGGCTCACCGAATTCCGGCTCTTCCTGCATCTCCGGTCTTTCACCAAATTCATTCGCCAGCTCCGGCATTTCCGGTCTCTCGCCTATTGGTTCCTCCGGCATTTCCGGTCTCTCGCCCATTGGCTCCTCCGGCATTTCCGGTCTTTCGCCTACCGGCTCCTCCGGCATTTCCGGTCTCTCGCCCATTGGCGCTTCCTCATTGAAGTCCGGCTTCTCCGGCGGCTCCGACGTCGGTTCTGCTGTTGCTTCCTCCGGCTTTTCCGGCGGGTTTTCCTCGTTAAAGCGCTCAAATGCGAGCCTGCCGCCGCTCATTTCGAGCTTCTCCGCCTCGCTTCGCTCATCGCGGCTGACCTCGAAGGTATGGACCTCGGTGCTCTCGTCCACCGCCTCACGCACGGCGCTCTCTATTTTCTCCGCCGTGCCGTTATCCGAGGTTACTCCGGCGATGACCGGCTCAGACGGCTCGTCCTTCTTCATATGCGTGACGGCGTCTTTTACGGCGTCGTCCATTTTTTTGCCACGGATATCTTTTTCAAGCTTCTCCGCTATATCCGCCGACTTATCGTTCATCGGCTTTACTCCGATTACTCTGCCGAGGTGGTTTACGGATACCTCAACGCTCGTTTCACCCACATCGAGGGAGACGTACTCCGCGGCGTCCACACTCAGATAGGTATAAGAGCCGCCGAGCAGCGCAAGCGCTATAACCGCCGCCGCGGCAGAGCGAAGCCAGGGGCTTTTGTGCTTACGGACTGCAAATTCTATCGTATCTCCGACCTCGCACGGGAGCGTGGTGGTATCAAAAACGCCGTCCTCACGCAGGACTGCGGCAAGGCCGCCGCGCTTTTCAAGCACTATCGCTTTCATCCGTTTTCCTCCTTTTTAATATAGGATAAGTACGACGCAAGTATCGGAAAATCTCCGTCAAGTATCTCCGCCGAGGCGATAATATATTTTCTGTGGCGGTCGAGTATCTTGCGGACAACGCCGCTTTTTTCGCTGAGTTCCTTGATCGGAAGAAGCCTTCTGAGTCTCATCGCCGCCATCAGTATAACGCTTGCGACGAGCGTTCTTATCGCCGCGCCGCAGCTTTGCTTCGTCTTTTCAGCCTTTGGGGAAGCCTCTGCAAGGTCGAAGAACGAAAAGCCGTACTCCGAAAGAATCTCCTGCATCTCTGCGATCTCCTCACGGGCTCTGGCGCCGGAGTCATCAGCCATTGACGATTCTGCGACCCTTTGGCGAACGCTGAGTTCCAGCGCGCCTGATTCATCCTCCTCAAGCTCGCCCTCAAAGGCGGCGGGCCGGACGGTCAGCTCCGCGCTGTGCCGTCCCTCGCTCCTCATATAATCCGTGAGGCGGCGGCGAATGACCACCGAGGCGATGGAGCGAAGCGAGCCCTTTTCGCCGTCGAAGCTGCCGACCGCCTCATCGAACGCCATAAGCGCTATCGACCACTCATCGTCCGACTCCGTTATAAATCTTCCGCAGGTTCTTGACGCGAGAGCGAGAATCCATCTTTTATTCTCCCGGACAAGCTCCTCAAAGCTCATTTCATTGTTTTTTGCGTCGAGCACAAGCTCCATTACCGTCACCGCCTTTCAGTTTCGTAAATAATAAGGTCAGTGCCTTAAACGGGGCTTAATTTGCTATTATTAAATTCGGTAAAGCCGAGAAAATTTTCGGGGTCGAAAAAATCTTTTCGAACGACCCCATTTTTTCCGCCGCTCTCTGCGAATCAATTGGCAGAAGGAAAAAATTCCTCGAAAATCAAAGGAAACGCTCAGAGTTTCCCAAACGAAAGGCGGTAAATAAAATGAAAAAAACAGTTATTAAATCAGCGGCGGCAGTAGGAGTTTGCCTCGCGCTCGCAGTCGGAGCGGTTTCAGCCGGAGCGGCAGGCTTCGGCCGCGCATTAAATAATGAGAAACAGCCGGAAGCTCTCGGCGGCGCTCCTCAGCAGGAGATGCAGTTTAATAGTCAGCAGCCGGGCGGTATGCAAATGCAGTTCGCGGGTCAGCAGTCGGGCGGTCAGCCGATGGACTTCGGCGGAATGCAGATGCAGCAGGGCGGCAGCTTCGGAATGCAGCCCATGATGCCAAATCAGCAGATGGGCGGATTTGGTCAGAACTCCCAGCTCCCCGCTATGCCGAGCGATAACGGCAGCTTCAATCAGGACTCCCAGCTCCCCGCCATGCCAAGCGACAACGGCGGCTTCGGTCAGAACTCTCAGCTCCCCGCCATGCCGGGCGACAACGGCGGCTTCGGTCAAAACTCTCAGCTTCCCGCCATGCCGGGCGATAACGGCGGCTTCAATCAGAACAGCCAGCTCCCCGCTATGCCGGGCGACAACGGCAGCTTCAATCAGAACAGCCAGCTTCCCGCTATGCCGGGTGAAAACAACAGCGACTTCAATCAGAACTCCCAGCTTCCCGCTATGCCAAGCGACAACGGCGGCTTCAATCAGAACTCCCAGCTCCCCGCTATGCCGGGCGACAACGGCGGCTTTAATCAGGACTCTCAGCTTCCCGCAATGCCAAGCAACAACGGTGGCTTCAATCAGAACAGCCAGCTTCCCGCTATGCCGAGCGATAACGGCGGCTTCAATCAGAACGCCCAGCTTCCTGCTATGCCAAGCGATAATGGCGGCTTCAATCAGAACGCCCAGCTTCCCGCAATGCCGGGTCAGCAGAACGGCGCGGCGCAGTCCTCCGCATCCGAGGCAGGTGAGGTTGTCGCAGGCGTAACATCTAACAGCGCGATGAACCTCGAGGCGGATTACGCAAACGCAGTCACCTACACCATGACCGACGAGAATAACGAGGTCAAAATAACCGAGTCCGGTACCTACATCGTTACCGGCTCCTGCGCCGACGGCAACATCACAGTCAAAAAGGGCACGACCGGCGTTGTTCTCGTTCTGAAGAATCTTAACCTCGCCTCATCCACCGGCGCGGCGGTATCTCTCAACAAGGAGAGCGAGGTCAAGGTCATTATTGATGGCACAGTAACTCTCACCGACAACGAAGACCCCGCCGACGAGGAGTCCACTGACGCAGACGTTGCGGACGCTTACGACGGCGCAGCGCTCAAGGTCAAGGCAAATGCCGCAGCGTATATCACCGGCAGCGGCACTCTGAACATCGTCGGCAACGCCAAAAACGGCATCAAGGGCGGCGACGATGCCAGCATCGTCATTGACGGCGTTACCCTCAACATCACCGCCGCAAACGACGGCATCAACGTAAACTATGACCTTGCTATCCTCAGCGGCACTGTCACAGTCTCCGCTTCTGACGATGCGATCCACGCAGACCACATTCTCACCATCGGCGTTGAGGGCGCGAATCCCACCGTCACGGTCAAGAAGAGCACCGAGGGTCTTGAGGGAACCGTAGTCAATCTCGCAAGCGGCAAAATCACAATCAATTCCACTGATGACGCCATCAACGCGGCGAACGCCGACGGAGTTTACGAGGGCACGCTTGGCTACTCCGTGAACGTTACGGGCTGCAGCGTCACGATCATCTCCGGCGGCGACGGCGTGGACTCCAACGGAAACGTAAATCTCATTTCCGGCACTATGAGCATCCGCAGCTCATCCGGCGGCGGCGAAGCCGGCATCGACTATGACGGCAGCTGTTACGTCTCCCCCGATTTCGTTCTCAATAATCAGAGCGGCGTTGCCGGCCCCGACAACATGATGGGCGGCATGATGGGCGGTATGCCCGGAGGAATGGACAATATGGGTTCCTTCGGCGGTCAGACGGGCGGCTTCAGAAGATAAAAGGGCAAAATCTTCCGCGCATAAATCAAAGAAAAGGAAAACGCAGCAGCGGGATTTTACATGAATCCCACTGCTGCGCCCCGGCTTTTTTGTGCCATATATGTCAAAAAGTTCCGAAATCGGATGATTTCGGAACTTTTTGTGTGGCGACATTTCTCAGCTTAATACTTCGTAGAGCGACTCACGCACCTTTGGCAGCCACCACACAAGGTAGCCCGCCTTGCGCGGATGAATTGCGTCGCGCATAAGATAGGCATAGTCATCATCAGAAACAAGGGCATTGAACTCGGCATCGTTATAAAGGTCGATCACAGAAACCTTTACTCCGTGACCACCCCACTTTTCAGCCGCCTCTTTTGTCAGCGCTACAAGCTTTGCATAGTTTGTTCCGCTCGGACTCTGACTTGAACGGGCGCCATCGTCTCCGAACCACGAGCCGGAGTAGAAAACTATGGGGCAACCCCACGTTTCCGTCACGTATTTTATCACATACTCTACGCTTCCGGCGGCTGTAGAGAGGTCGAAATCGTCAAATCCGTCGCTGAGAGAGCCGAAGTGCTCCATATTCTCATCCTTACAGTCATTTGTGGAGATCTGACAGACAAAGAGGTCTATTTTCTCCTCCGGTTTCAGCTTTTCGCCGTTTACAAGGCGGGAAACGTAACTCTTTTCTCCGCCCTCGTCATATGTGGCGAGAGTCGTTCCGCTGACAGCGTCAACCGTGCAAACTGCGCCGTCCGTCTCGGTAAGAAAATGTGCGAGACTCTGTCCGTTGGAGCCTGAGCCGTAGGTCACACTGGAGCCGAGCCAGTAAATTTTCTTGCCCGAAAGCGGAGAATTATCGATCCTTGTCGCATTTGACTTATCGTAATACTTATCGTTGCCATCGTTTCCGACAAGCAAGAATTCAATAGAGCCCGTAGCCGGCGTACCCTCAATCTCAGGCGCGGCAGTTTCGATCTTCTCGGCGGGCGCGGCGCAGGAGGCGAGCGAGAGCAATATAAGAATCAGAGCAGTCAGTCTTTTCATGCAGAAATCTCCGCAAGCTTCTCTTCAAACTTCGGCGTCCACCAGTCGCGGTAACCGGCTCTTGTCGGATGAGTGAGGTCGAACATATACAGAGAAAGCTCTTCCTCGGTAACGTCATTGAACTTCTCATCGCGGTAGAGGTCGATGACCTCGATATTCCACTTTGCCTGAGCCTCGTCCAGAATTGCAATCATCTTTTCATAGTTCTCGTTGTGGAAATTTGAGTTCGTATAGAACACCACCGGGCATCTCCACTCCTGTCTTGCGCGTACGATGATATACTCGATCGCGCCTGCGGTAGTGGCGGTATCAAAATCCGTGATCTCGCGCTTATCCTCCGCCGTGATTGCTCCGAAGGACTCTGAGTATTTAAGGTCATTCGTTGAAAGCTGGCAGATAAAGGCGTCAAGAGAATCAGCCTTCTCCTCGCTCTCAAGGTAGCGATTGAAGCGCGAAACGTAGCTCTTTTCTCCGTTATCCATAAGCGTCGTACCGCTGACCGCTTCTTTAATGCAGTTTGCGCCGTTGCGCTTTGCTATGAAGTCCACCATGCTCTCGCCCTCGGAGTGCTCGCCGCGTGTTACGGATGAGCCGAGGAAAAAGTAGGTCTTACCCTCGAGAGGACTCGACTCAAGAGCCGGCGTATTTTCCAGCCAATACTCCGGCTCATTGCCGCGGCGTTTTACCTCGAGGTTAATGGAAACGCTCTGACCGCCGTAGGAAAAGACGACCTTGTATGCCTTCGCGCCGATGGGATTCGGGCTTGTAAGCTCGTACTCAACGCCCTCGCGTACAGTTCCGTCAGACATATTTGCGTCAACTCTCGCTCCCGTCGGGTCAAAGGTTTCGCCCTCTACGTATTCGGTTTTATCCGGCTTTACGCTGAGGACAAGGCTCGAAACCGTTGGCTCCTCCTTCGCGCAGGAAGTCAGAAGAGCTAAAATGCCGATGGCTGCAAGAAACAGTGATATTATTCTTTTCATAATATGCTCCTTTTACGCAAAACGGCCGCCCTTTCCGGGCGACCGTTATTGTTTAGGTTTACTTACGCAGCGAAGGTGCCGTTTGCGGAGTCAACGGTCACGGTCATCTCGCTTACTGCGGCGTTCTCTACGAAATAGAGGGTGTTGAAGTAATAGAAGAACTTGCCGGGGTAATTGGTGTCATCAGCTTCTGTGGCGCTCTCACCGACATAGGTGCCGCCGAAGCGGGTGTAGGCGTCAGCCATACCTGCAACGGGAGTGACGTTTGCGTCGACCTTGGTCGGAACGGAAAGTGTTACCTTGGTGCCGTCAGCGGTGTAGGAGCCGGTGAAGGTGAGCTCAAGCATGGGGATGTCGGTGCTCATCATGCCCTTTACTGCGTCAGAGACATAATCGATGTCAACTGCAATCTTCTTGGTAAGCTTGTAGGTGCCGCCGTTAAGGGTAAGGGTTGCGGTGTAGTAATCGGCAACGTTGGTGCCTTCGCCAACGCGGGTGTCAATCATACCGAAGAGGCGGCTGAAGGGAACCTGCGCGTCAGAGCCGTCGGGGCGCTTGTCGGTGGACTCGAGGTCGTTCTTCACTGCCTGAGCGGCAAAATAATCGTTGGAGCCGAGAGAAACGGTGTAGGTGCCGTCAACCTTTGCGCCGCAGGAAGCGAGCAGCGCGACAACAGAGATTACTGCGAGAATGAGTGCGATAGTTTTTTTCATTTTAGTTTCCTCCTTATAATTTACGCCTTTTTGGCGTTTTTTCTGGACTTGATGATAAGAAGCGCAATCGCTGCGAGGGTCAGAACTCCGGTGGAGATCTGTGCGGCGGTGATGGCGGTCTGCCACCACGGGGTAACTGCGATGATCTTGGTGTTTGCGGATACGCCGTTCATTGCGTTGGAGTGAACAACGGTGTAGAGAATGCGATGCATAGCCTCGCGCATACCCCAGGCGACGTCGGCGTGACCGCTGCCCGGGCGGCAGGCGTCGAGATCCTCAGCCTTCATCATTCCGTCGACGAGGTTGCCTCCGGCGACCAGCAGTGCGGGGAGGTTCATATAGGGCGAGGCGGTGCCGTACCACATATCGGTAACCACGATACCGGTCATGCCGCACTCGTTTCTGAGGAATTCGGTGACCATGCCCTTCTGCATTCCGCTCCAGTGAAGGCCGAGGCGGTTGAAGGCGAGCATAACACCGGAGGCTCCCTTGAGAGTGAGAGTTTCGCCGTTTCGCTCATACTGCGTGCCCGCGATGGTTATCGGAAGCTCAAAGGCTCTCATATAGACCTCGCGGATCGCCTGCTCAGGCGCCCATGTGCAGATTCCGCGGCGGAGATCCTCCTGATCGTTGAGGCCGACGTGCTTGTTGTAGACGTAGAGCCCGTGGCTCTCCATGGCGGCGCACTCATAGGCGCAGACCATGCCGGAGAGGTAGCCGTCCTCGGAATAGTACTCAAAGTTTCTGCCGGAGTAGGGTGTACGCTGAATATTGGAGCCGGGGCCGTAGAGGCCGTTGTAGCCCGCCCAGAGGGCGTCCTCGCCGATAAGATCGCCGACGTCGTACATAAGGTCAATGTTGAAGGTCGCGGCAAGAATTCCGCCCGCCGGATAGCACATGGCTTTGGCGTTCTTGTCCGGGTCGCCGGTGGAGGTAGCGAGACCGCGGGCATTTGCGCTGTACGGCTGGGTAAGGCCGCTCGGGCCGTTGTGGTCAAGGCACTCCATCTTGCTGATGACCTCAACCTGCCCGTTGCGGCGCATACCGGAGGGTATGACGTTTGTGTAATCCTCCCAGCTGAGCTGGTCGAGAAGGGTATCCCACATTGGATCGTCGTAGGGTCTCTCGTTGCCGTTCTCGTCAGCGCGCAGCTGGATGAGCGAGATCGTCTCGCCGTTTGCAAAGGTATCGTACTTCGGGTACTCGTCGGTGACGGTCGGGAGCTTTGTCTCGCTCTGGCGGCCGTATTTATCCTCGTCCTTCTGGATATTGTCGCTCCAGTGGAGGATGGTGGTGTCCGCCCAGGATTTCGGGGTGGTGGCAGACCAGTCGGAGCGGCTCATATATGTAACAGTGTCGCTACCGCGGTTTTCGTACTTGTTCCAGTCGGCGTAATCAAACTCGTTTGTGATCTCATAGCCGGTGGCGTAGGACTTGGAGTAGGTGTCCTTGTCGAATGCGAGGGTGATCGCGTCGGAAACAAGCTCGGAATCCCCCTCTGCGTCCATTCTGCCCTCGGTGGAGTCGGGCGTGTAGCCCTTCTTTGCGAGGATGTTGTTTACGGCGCTGTGTGCGTCCTTCGCGGCGGTTAGGTAATAGTCGCCGTCCACGATGACATAGGTTTTTGCGTTATTTGAATCGTAAGCGGCAAGCTGTCTGCCGTAGACCCTGATTGTGAGCGTTTCGCTCTCGCCGGGTTCAAGAACTCCGGTCTTGTCGAAGCCGACGAGCTCAGCGGAGGCGGCCTCGACGCCGTTAGCCTTGTTGTAATCTCCGTAGGGCTTCTGGAGGTAGATCTGAACCGTCTCCTTGCCGGCGGCGGTGCCGTTATTCGTAACTGTTACTGTAACGATATAGTCCTCGCCGTCCTTTTCTGCGGAGAAGCCGGAGTATTCAAACTCGGTGTAGCTGAGGCCGAAGCCGAACGGGAAGCTGACTGCCTCCGACCAGATATAGTCGCCGGCATTTCCGGTACCCATAACGTAGTCCTCATAGCGGCTCTCGGTGTAGCGGTAGCCGACGTAGATGCCCTCCTGATAGACGACGTAGTATCTGTCCTGCTGGGGCGAGCCGTCGGAGTTGACTGCGTCGGGCGCACCGGCGTAAGCAGTCGCGCCGAAGTTTGCGAGTGCCGGGTTCTTGGAGTGGTCGCGCCAGAAGGTGGCGGAGAGTCGACCGGAGGGGTTTACGGCGCCGGAAAGGACGTCTGCAACGGCGTACATACCGACCTGACCGGGAGTACCGACCCAGAGTGCGGCGTCGATGCCGTATTCGGCGGAGTCGATGAAGTCCGCCTCGACCTGATTTGCAAAGTTGAGTACAACGATTATCTTCTTGATGCTTCCGGCGTCCTTTTCAGCCTTGAGGCCCCTCAGCATATCCTGCTCTTTGGGGCTGAGCTTGAGGTAATCGCCGCCGACGGTGTCGCCGAGAGAGCCGTCAGCGTCATCGAGCTGGCTGAGCGCAAGAGTGCCGCGGGGCATATCGCTGCCCTCGCCGCCGACGCGGGAGATGAAAACGATGGCGGCGTCGCCGAACTGCGAGAAGGTGGAGCCGTTAGCGCTCTTGATGGTGCTCCAGGGCGCCTCGCCGATGCTCTTCGCGCCGGTTACGCCCGGGCCGGTCTGACCCATCGTGCGCTTATATACCTCCTGCTCGGAGGCGGAGTACCAATCCCAGAGTGTGCCGTTTACGCTGAAGGCGCCGTCGCGCTCGAGAGCGGTTTTCCAGCTCGGCGCGGAGGAGGTGTCGACGTTGCCGCTTCCGGTGCCGCCGTAGACGGGGTCGACGGAGCTCATTCCGAAGAGGCTGACCTTTCTCTCGCCCTCGGCAAGAGGCAGAGCGCCGTTTTCGTTGCGGAGAAGAACGATGCCCTCAGCCATCGCCTCCTCAGCCTTATCTCTGCCCGTCGCCATAAGAGAGGCGAGATTTTTGTAGGCGGATTTATAATACTGAGTGTCCTCGTTGGGGTCGCCCTCGTGTACCTCAACGGAGGAGGCGGTCTTGAGCGCGCCGTTTATCTGCGGGGCATTCTCGTTTGCGATAACGCCGCCGACGCTCGTAACCGCAAAGAGCGAAGCCATAACAGCGCAGAGCGCCTTGGAGAGCGTCGCCTTAGCCGGCACCGACGAGAGCGCTACGATGGCGTTCACGATGACCGAGGCAAGGAACAGTGCCATAACGATAAAGAAAGGCGCCTCCCATGTGGAGTCGATTCCGACGAATGCGGCGGAGATGTAGGGGTAGAAGGCGTAGATTGCGAGCATGAACGCCGCAAGGTCTGCCGCCGCGAGCACGTATGCGCCGAAGCGTGGCTTTTTAATAAGCAGGAACGCCGCCGCGACTGCGCTTCCGGCAAGGAGCACCCAGAATGCAGGCCAGGACATATTGTTCATACTGCTTACGGCGTTGCCGTACAGCACGGCGTAGATGACTGCGGTCAGAACGCTGAGCGCTATGCCGACAAGGCTAAGAACTGACTTTTTCTCTTTCACTTTGCTTCCTCCTATTGTGTTTTTTCTTTCAACCCGAGGATAAAATACGCCGCAAAAAACCTCAACAGCTATTACACAAGCTAAAAAACTATTGCCTAAACTAAAATCCTATGCGCTTGACAGCGATTGAAAAGCGCCGATAAAAATGGTATAATCGGTTAAAAGAGGGTGAAATAATGCCGCAGGAAATACTATATCAGTTCATAATAAATCTTACGGTTGCCGGTCAGCTCGTCATTTCCGGGCTCGTTTTCCTGCACCCGCTCCCTAAAAAGGATCTCTATCCGCTGCGGCTTTTTGCGGCGTTTATAATAGATGCGGTCATACTTATTTTTGCCGTAATGTTAAGAATTCGCATAAACCTGCTTCCGACCCGGTTTATAATGCGGCTTATGCAGTTTGCAATGCCGCTTGTTATCTCGCTTATGTGCTATAAGGGCAGCCTTTTTGTAAAGCTGCGCCTCTGGTGCGCAGGAATAGCGGCAATGGAGATCGGTGTATCCATTTATTCAATGCTGCTTTTCCTTCTCGGCACAGACGAGAGAACGAGCATAGCTGTTTTCGGTGAAAATATGTTTTTGCTCAACTGGCTCCTTTTCGTTCTCGTGCGAGTTGTGGTTTACCTGCTTACATACCGCTTTCTCGCTCTTAAAACACCTGAAGAGCTGGATCGTCCGAGCCGAAAATCGACCACCCTGCTTTCTCTCGTCTGTATTCTTTTTTTGACCGTTCCGGACTGTGTTTCCGCAGAATTTCGTGCTGTCAGCTATGAAATGTATCTCGTAAACAAGGTATACCTTCTCGCCCTCGCCGCATTTATTCTTGCAATCTGCACCTCCATAGAATTTCAAAGCCGCTACCGCTCAGATATGGAGATAATGGATCAGGTACTGCGCGAGGAGCGCAAGCAGTATGAGAAAATGAAGGAGAATATGGACGTAATCAATATGCGCTGCCACGATCTGCGGCATCAGCTCGACGATTTCTCCGGCAAGCTCACCGACAGTGAGATAGAATCTCTGCGCGAGAGCATGGACTTCTATGACTCCAACCTCAAGACCGGCTGTGAGGTGCTTGACGTCGTTCTGCACACAAGCAAGCTTACTGCAAAAGAGTACGGCATCGAGATAACCTGCCTTGCCGACGGCGGGGCGCTGGGCTTCATGCGTACGCGCCATCTCTATTCCCTCTTCAACAACGCCATCGGAAATGCCATCGAGGCGGTAAAAAAGCTCTCAGACCCGGAAAAACGGGTCATAAGCATAACCGTCGAGCGGCAGGGCGGCGATGTCGTCATTGAGGTGACGAATTTCTATGACGGCAAGCTCGTCACCGCCGGAGAGACCACAAAAAAAGACCGGAGCCATCACGGCTTCGGCACAATGAGCATGAAATACATCGCCGAAAGCTACGGCGGCTCGATCAGCATAAACACCGAGGGAGAGATATACTGCCTTAAAATCTCTGTTCCTCTGCCCGAAGGCTTTTAGTTTAGGCAATAACTTTTTAGTTTATGCAATATTGTTTTCCCCGTTTTCCGTTTTTTGTTACAGTATAAAAAACGGCATCAGGAGGATATTCAATGACAGTACACGTTGCAATAGTCGAGGACGAACAGCTCCATACCGACACGCTGAAGGGCTTTCTCGAGAGATACTCAAAGGAAAACGACATAACCTTCCGCATAGACTGCTTCAATTCTCCCGTTATGCTTCTTGAGAAGTATCACTCCGACTATGACATAATCTATATGGACATCCAGATGCCGGATATGAATGGCATGGAGGCGGCAAAGCGCATCCGCGCGCTCGACGAGAAGGTGATACTTATTTTCGTAACAAGCCTCGCGCAGTACGCCATCGCGGGCTACGAGGTGCGCGCGCTCGACTATATCCTCAAGCCGCTGCAATATTACTCCTTCGCCATGAAGCTCACAAAGGCGATATGGCGTCTCGGAGGCGAGGACGAGGAATCGATCCGCGTCACCACCGACACGGCCTCCGCAAGAATACGCATCCGCGACATAAAATACGTTGAGGTGCGCGGCCATATGCTCACCTACCACACCCACGACGGGGTGTATTACGGCTTCGGAACGCTCGTCAGTCAGGAGGAGAAGCTTCAGGAAAAGGGCTTTGTGCGCTGCAACAGCTGTTTTCTCGTGAACCTCAGCTACGTCAAGGGCATAAAGGGCTACACCGTATTCCTGAACGACGGGACGGAGCTCAAGATAAGCCAGCCCAAGAAAAAAGCCTTCTCTCAGGCGGTTAAGGATTATTATAATATTGATTGATAATCGTCCATAAACTGACGCCCCGCAGAGTTCATTCTCTGCGGGGCGTCAATGCGTCGACAAAGTCTCCGCATCGAACATATTTTGCACTCTCTGAACGCAAAATATGACGCCTGCGGGCGGGTGATGCGACGTGAAGGGGCCTCTCGGCCGGCCCCTTCACAGAACCCCGCCTCCTATATCCAACGCTTTTTCCTTTTTGTCTACAGTCTGACGCCCCGCAGAGAATGAACTCTGCGGGGCGTCTGCATTATCTTATGTGATTTTATGCGGCAGGATATTCGCCCTGTCCCTTGAAGGCTACGCCCCATACGCTCGAAGGCGCGGTGAAATCCCGGTTTACACGCTCATCGGTGGGCGAAACGTAGTGAAGGCGCATCTCATGCTCCGGGTTTTCCTTATCGACCTCAGTGACCCTGCCGTTTGCGTCGGTAAGAGTCATCTTCCAATCCTTGTACTCCCATGTACCTTCCTCCACAAGTCCTGCTGTTTTGAAGGTAAAGGTATAAGTGTTATCCGTGTTGATATCGAGAAGGTAGTTTTCAGAGTCGCTTGTGAAGGAGAAAAGAACGGTCTTTTCGGCAGGAGTCTCCTCCGCCTTCGCCTCGGTCTTGGGCTTCACCGGCGGCTCATAATCGCCCTGACCCTTGAACGCTACGCCCCATGCGCTCGAAGGCGCTGTGAAGTCGCGGTTTACGCGCTCATCGGTGGGCGAGACGTAGTGCAGGCGCATTTCGTGCTCCGGGTTTTCCTTGTCGGCGTTCATAACGTTTCCATTGGCGTCTGTAAGATTCATTCTCCAGTTGTGATAATCCCATGTGCCTGTTTCAACAAGGCCGGCAGTCTTAAACGTGAAGGTGTATGTGCCGTCATTGTAAATGTCAAGGAGATAGTTCTCGGAATCGCTCGTAAACGAGAAGAGGATCTCCGCCTCGGCCTCAGCTTCGCCGATAGCCTTCTTTTCAGGCATATCATAGCCGAAAGACGCAAACCATTCCTTTATAGAGGGGTACTGAACACTTCCGTCGCCGCCCGCCGGGATGTTGCGGACAAATACGCCGCCGTCTGCAAGCCCGAGAGCAACGTTTACGGTGAAGGTATCAAAATGTCCGGTCAGATCATAGCCATAGTCGATGGTGCATATCTCGTCCATTCCGACGACCATATAATCCATAACGCAGAACCAGAGGTTTTCGTCATTGACGTTCGTCCAATATCCGAAATACTGATAGGCGTTGCCCCTTCCGAACACACTCATTACCATCTCGCCGTCATCATAGAGGTTCAGAAGCGCATCGAAGACAGCCGGCTGACCTGCGTCGACCTCACCGTGACCGACAAGCTGATAGGCAATAGTCTTGGAGTCATTGTCCTCATTGTAGTACTGCTCGCCGGTGTAGCCCTGCCACTTATCCTCCGGCTCAGACGGGGTCTTGTAGTTCGCCGCCTTCTCCGGCTCGGCTGAGCCCTTGTCGGTGACGCCGGTATGAACCGGCGCAGAGGCCGCTCCCGGCTCAGCTCTGTTTGCATTTGCATTAAGTCCGACAAAAAGCGCAAGCACGCCGATAACGCAGATCATCGGTATGATCACCTTAAGATCGTCCTTCTTGAACGCAGGTCTTTCGCCCTTATCCTCCTCAAATATGACAGCGAACAGCGAAGCAAGCATTCCGAGAAGGTAGCACACAAAGGAAGCCACCATATACGGAGAGAGCCCTGTATTCATAACGTCGCCCGAGAAGTAGAAGGCAAGATAGCTCGTTCTGCCCTCAAGGAGCGTAAAGAACGCAATAACACTGAGCGCATAGGCGGCAATTGACGGCACCTTTCCGAAATCCTTATAGGATGCGATGAGGCTCATAAGAATTGCCGCAAAGGAAAACAGAATTACAGTAACGGGTCGCTCGGTGGTTTCAAAAGACACAGCGGTCAGCATACGGTAAAATACAAGTCCGACAGAAAACAGCACTATCGCTGCCGCAGAGCAGAAAAAGCCTTTTTCCTTTTTTTCCAGAAACTGTTTCATTGTTCAGTCCTCCTTTTTTTATTGGCAGAGATGAGATAGAGTATCGTTGAACCAACGGCGAGAATGCCAAAGCCGATTTTAGCGACAGTCAGAGCCGTCTGCCACCACGGTGTCAGCAGCTCAATGCGGGCATCCTCGGCTATACCGTTGACGGCGCTTGAATGAATGAAGTTGTAAAGTATGTGGTGGCAAGCCTCGCGCGAGGCATAGAGAAGCACAGGGTCGCTTTTTATACTCTCCACAGACAGCGTCTGATTGACGTAAGCCTTAGAAGGATCGTCATAGACGCCATTGTTCATCATTGTGGAAACGCCGGCAGCGATTGTCGCGTTGCCGTCATAAAGACCTGCCGTAGGCGATCCGAGGTCGGTGATCACGAAGGCGGTACTGCCCCACTCCGTGAATACAACACCGTTTACAAGGTCGTAATCCGCAGCGGTGGAAATCATGCCGAGGCGGTTGTAGGACGTCATCATGCCGTTAGCTCCGCCGTAGGTCATCGCACCCTCAAAGGCGCGCATATATACCTCACGCAGCGCCTGCTCGTTTGTCCATGTGCCGACGCCGATTCTATTCTGCTCCTGATCGTTGACGACGAAGTGCTTTACAGTTGTAACAAGCCCTTTTTCCTTAGCTTCGCGGCAAATGGGCTCGAGTATGAGCGAGGTGAGCACAGGATCTGCACCGACATATTCGTTGACTCTTCCGTTATACGGGCTTCGGTGCATATTTGCGCCGGGAGCATAAGCGCAAGGGAGATTAGTATAAAGTGCGTCCTCGCCGAACATTTCGCCCTGACGTGCGGCAAGCTCTTTATTGAAGGTTGCACCGAGAACCGGCTCAGAAGCGTACATAACGCCCTGGATAGTACCGTCAAGCATGAGCGTGTTGCCGGTGAGCGGATCTGAAAGGGTATCGCCGTCCTGAACAGCAGTCTTTTCCCCTGTTGCGGGGTCGATTCTCGTGTAGATATAGGCTCCTCTTATACCTATCGGGCCATCGTTGGAGCTGCTCTCGGGGAATGTAAGCGACGGAGCGGATTTTATTGAGTAGTTGCCGTTAGCAACAAGGTGGCTCATCTCATAGATGGTAAGTCTGTCGAGCATGGCGTCCCATGCCGGATCATCGTAGCTGAGGCCGCGAAGTGAAACGACGTTCTCTGCGCCGATCGTTGAGAGTGCGTCGCTGACCTCATTTGAAGTGGATAGATCCACATATTTTACGCTGTCCGACTTTGCCCTCACCTTGGTATCGTTTCCGTTTCCGGTTTCGTAGCGCTTTGTGTCGTTCAGAATGCTGAGCATCTCGTCCGACGCTGTCAGCTCAATGCTCTTCGGATACGATCCCTGCCAGTCTGAGCGAGTCATATAAGTAACCGCGCCGGGAATCCATGTGTTTATATCGGATTCAGAAAAGCTCGCAGTAATCTCGGTGCCGGTGTAAAGGCTTTTCGAGTATGTTTCCGTGTCAAGAGCATCCTGCGTCCATTTGAAAGTGAGAGAGGCGTCGCCGCCGCCCTTGCCCTTTGCGGCAAGGATATTGTTTATCGCCTCGTGCGCGCCGTTCCCGACGGAGAAGTAATAATCTCCTGCATCCATTATGTAAGTCTTTGCGTTAATGTAATCGAATGACGCGAGCCACTGAAGATGAACTGTGACCGTGAGTGTTTCAGACTCGTTCGGTGCAAGGAGCTTCGTCTTTTCAAAGCCCATAAGCTGAACCGCCGACTTTTCCACAAGGTTCTCTTTATCGTAATCGGTATATGGCGATTGCGCATAGACCTCTACAACCTCCTTGCCGGCAGTCGTGCCGGTGTTCGTGACCTTGACGGACACCGCAGCCGTGTGATTGACCTCATCAAAGGTCACGCCGGTTATCTTCTTTTCAAACGAGGTATAGCTCATTCCGAAGCCGAACGGCCAGACTACTTCGTCATCATAGCTCCACGCGCCGGAATTTCCCTGACCGAGAACACTGTCCTCGTAACGCGTCTCAAAATATCGGTAGTCCGTGTATATTCCCTCAGCGTAGACAACATAGTTTTTTGCCTGTGAAGCCTTGATTTTTGCACCGTTTGCGTAGGCGAAGTTACCGAAGTTCACAGTTGCCGGAATGCTGTCAATGCTCCTGACATAGGTATCTACAAGCTTACCGGATGGGCTCACTCTTCCTGATATAACATCGGCAAGTCCGTATGCGCCGGAAAAGCCTGCGTTTCCGAGCTTAAGGACGGCGTGAATATCGGGGTCGTCGGCAAGCTCCCCCGCCTCAATAACGTGGTCGCCGCTAAGAAGAACGATTACCTTGCCGCCGCTCTGTTTTGCCTTGTCTATAACAGCCCGGTCTTTGTCGGAGAGTGCGAGAGAGCCTGCGGGAGCGTCGTTGCCCTCGCCGTAAACTCTGCCGATTATCGCCAGCGCCACAGACGGATTGTCGCTTGTGACAGTCAGGCCGCAATCCTCCAGCGCTTTGGAGACCTTCGCCGCATTCTGCGTCATCGCAGAAGTCATCTGTGCGCCGCCGTTGGAGGTCGTCAGGACAAAGTTCTCCTCGCCGAAAACGCCGATAGTTCCGCCGGAGACCGGAAGGATACCGTCATTTTTGAGGAGCACAGTTCCTTCATTGGCTATTTCCCGCATAAGCTGAGTTTTGGCATTGAACATCTCTTGCAGACTTGAATAGTCTGAGGTGTAGTACACCGCCGTACTGTCGCCGCCGACGACTCGGCTCGTGACAATGCCGAGCTCGTCATTAATTCTTGCGGCATACTGTCCGGCAAGGTTCTGACCTATCAGCGCAATCACCAAAAAGAAAATCGTAACCAGTGAAAGCGCTTTCCAGAGATTATTTTTCATTCGGACCCACCCTTTCTTTTAATCTGCTTAAATCGTAGCTGAAGGGGGAATTTATTACAAATGTTATTACATAACCTAAAAATAGAATTCCTATTTTAATAGTCGGACAGTTTTTGCAAATCCTTCCGCGCATAAGACAAAGAAAACAGAAAAGCGCAGCAGCGGGAATTACGCAAAATCCTGCTGCACCCCGTCTTTTTTGATGCCGGAGCGGTTCAAAACGATAGGAATTAACCGCACCAGGCGGAAATTTAAAGCATAAAAATCGGATGATTTCGGAACTTTTTGTGTGTCAGTGGCAGAATGGATCGAATTTGCAGGGTTTTGATTATCCCGTGCTATTTATCCCCAATTATGCCTGTTATGTTTGTTTTTCAGAACTTTTTAGTCTATTCTATGCAAAGTCATGTTGCACAAAATTAACCACGTAAGGGAAAAAATAAGCTAAAATTATCGATCTGCACCACGAGAATTCCCACAAAATCGGAGGTGTAATAATGTCTGAAATAACTTACCACTGCGAGGGCGATTATCTCATTCCGGATTTAATCGCGCCAAAGAGTCCTGAAATTGGTATCTGGGGCTATCGCAGAAGAAAATATCTGCTAAAGAGCAAAGAGCTGCTCTATACCGGCTTATTTCTCAGCGGCAATCTTAACGCTCACCTCGAAGATGTTGACAGGCAGGCAAACGAAATGTTTGACCGGCTGATAAAAGAGTATGCCGCCCGTGAGGGCATTACCGAAGAACTGAAAATGAAGAATCATCTGGAGTGGGTGCAACATATGAATCAAATACGAGCCGAAGTAGAAGAGATTGTAAATAAAGAATTGATTTTCTTATAATTTTGTTTTCCAGAACACAATTAAGGTTTTATGTTTCAGTAGTTCTTAAAGATAGCTTGAATTAATACTTTTCAGAAAGAAGATTAGGTATTCCTTCCCAATTAGCAAGGCTGAATTGCTCCGATATATTGCAGGCACTAACTATTGGCGTGGAGCTCCACAAAACAGGTGTTATCTCTGCAGCTTCTTTTAATTTTGATAAATCAACGAAATTCGAGATATCTTTTGCCAAGAAGTAATCTTCGAAATATATCGCTGCCAGTCCGGGTGACCTTCAAGGACGGCACCGAGATCAAAGCATAAACTCATAGAAGCGGCAACGCCTCTGAACCACAATCGGCTCGGAGGCGTTTTTCGTTATTTCATTTGTTTCTCAAAGCGGAACATGCCGTCGAAATCTTCACCTTCATAGTTGTTCTCTTCGCCGGTCTCCGGATCATGCGGATCGGGATGATGGCTGTTGAAAAACTCGACAATATGGAACCCGCACTTGTTGACATAGAAGTGGATGTTCCTTGTTTCAAAATACGGGGTACAGGTCTCCCAAGCAACGGTATCCGGATATAAGCGTTCAACCTCCTGCCATGCGGCATAGCCGATGCCTTTGCTATGTGCTCTTGGATGAACAAACAGCAATTCCAATTCGTTGTGTTGGGTCCCTTCGTCAATCTTCAGCACAAGGCCACCGACGATTCTGCCATCTTCACGGATAAAGTATGCCACGCCATGATCAATGCTGTTTTCGATCGTCTTTCGTGAGATGATTTCTCCGTCTTCCTCAAAATGATTGTCCCGCTCTCCAAATTCCTCCATAGCACCATACTTGAAAGCGTACTGATTGTCGAGGATGAATTGCTCCCGCTCATCGGCTGTAAGAGGGGTAAGGGTGATGTTTGCCATATCAAAAGACCTCCTTCAATAAAATAGCTCGGCAACAAAAGGCAAAAGCCAAATGTTCCGAGCTCACTCGACATCTTATCTAACAGGCGGCCTGCAAAGCTAATGCTTTACGATCCCCTACGCTACGGCGTACTGTCCTCCGATGACCGATATTCATTTTATTACATTATACTCCCAAAATATGAACTTTTCTACTTTTTGAAAAAATCAGTTGATTTTTACTTCAGGTGGACAGATCTGCGGCAGGATTTCAAGAAAATGCCGGAATTTGTGTATCTGATGATTTGACCCCTATCGCACCGCAAGCGCTGCGCCCATTTCAAACGCTTTTTGACGCTCTTTCGGGAAGACGCTTGCCGCTGTGTCGGTTTCAACGAGGTGCGAATTGAGCTTTCCGCTGAGAAAGAGACCTGTATAGACTGGATCTTTAAATTTTAGCAGGTGCTCCTTTCTGCGCATTCCCCATATGCCTATATTAGGATTATCCGGTGCCTTAAGATTCGGCAAAAGATAGTCTCCCGTTTGATGATACTTGATTTTCGCAGCGTCCATTATTTACCTCCCAATGCCTTCAATTTGGCCTCTTGTATACTTTGTAAGAATTTTCCAATCCGACTGGAATTTTGACTGGAATGAGCTCGAAAAACAATGTATTGAACGCAAATTAACGTCTTAAAAGTTATCACTTTTACATTGTTTACTGTGTTTTTGACCAATTTTGGCCTTAAAATGTTTTGAATGGGCCGATGGGGTTCAAGAGGACGCTGGTTCGAATCCCAGTCACTCGGACCATAAAAACCGCTGTTTTCTTGTGAAAACAGCGGTTTTTTGTTTTTTTATTCTTTTATTACTGACGCAACTGCCGCCAGAACAATCGCATACGGCACAAGAAGCGCCGCATTTCGCAAATACAGAAAGCTCGGAACGAGGTACAGCACCCATTTCGGCGCCTGAGGCTCCGTAAATACCGGCGATAGGGCAAGAAGTGCGACGAGCACCGCCGGAGTAAGCGCCCCCAAGAGCTCCGGCGAGCGGCAGATTTTTCGCATAAGCTCAGAAAATGCAGACAGTGCCAGACACAGCGCCATCAGTTGCGCCGATTCCGTAAGCCAGCCCCTGAAGCCTCCGGTAAACGCGAGTGCAGCAACTGATACGACAGCGGCAGGCAAAAGCGTGCAGAAGTGGCTGAAAATCGGCAAGAGCTGCCCTTGAACGCCGCTGATTCGGGAAAATGCACCCCTCTCCGCGTCAGCATACCAATAGATTGCCGAGGCAAGAGCCGTCAGCGCAAGCAGCAGCGTCAGCATACCGCGCACCGGCATAAGGAGCAGGCTTGTTTCCGGCTTTTGCCCGTCGAGACTCTCGAAGGCGATTATCGGCTTGTAGGCGGTAAGTGCGTAGTAACCGCGGACAGTCGATTTATCGGCGCCCCACTGTTTTTCTATGTGGTCGCTGAAAAGTGCGAAGGAAACGTCCGGATATAACGCCGCGGCAAGCTGCTCTCGCGCCATATGCAGAAAGACCGTATCCTCGCGCTCTATGACAGTTACCGCGCCGCTTGTGTGCTTTCCCGTTGCAAGCTTCTGTATCTCCGCTTCCGCTCCCGCGCGAAATATCCACGCCGTGTCTGCCTTCGCGGAAGCGACTGCTTCGCGCGCACTCTCCTCCGAAGGATACAGCTCATACTTTATCAGGCTCTCAGAATCGAGAAGCCTTTTGACCGCATCAAATTCCTTCTCCTGCACGACGGCGACCCTTATTCCGCCCTCATTCTGCGCCGCCAGCGCAAGTGTGCCTATAAGAAGCGGTATGCACAGAAGCAGTATCGGAAACACAGGACGCCGAAAGAGGCGCTTTGTGAAAAGCGCGTACCATACAAGCAGCTTTTTCACGATACCCCTCCCCTCTGACGCGCAAGACGGATGCCGCCCGTCAGGCAAAGAAGCAGTATCGCCCAAATCGTCACCGCAAGAGCGCTGCCTCCGCCATAGCAATCAATCGCGGCGCCGAATGGCATCAGCGCGCCGATAGTGCGAAGCGGCTCAGGAAAGAACGAGCGCGGGTAAACGCACCCCGCCGTAAAGCACTGCGCCGCTGTGTTTATAAAATGGGCCATCAGGCTTGCAGGAGGCAGCGGAACTAATTCAAATATTAGCATCTCCGTCGAGCTGAGGCACAGCGCAGTAAGAGCGGCGACAGCTGCGAAATTATTAAGCTTATCCGGTATTGTGACGCCGGCTAAATCAAGCAGCGCTTTGCCGAGGGCGAGAACAAGAACCGCGTTTATAAAATGCGCCGCGAATATGACCGTCGCCTCGCCGGCGACCTGCAGCGGCGCGGGAAGTGCGCGCACTGAGAGCATATTTCCAAGCTCTCTGCTCCGGCGGGAAAAAAAGGGGCTCAGCCCGATTCCCCAAAAAGCGCTGAGCATAAAGGTTATGCCCGCGAAAAAGTGTCCGGCAAAGCTGAGATTGCCGTTGTAGCCGATGATTTCGACGGAATAGAGCTTGTCCCTGTCGAGCACCGCCGCAAAATAGCGGTCAATGAGGTCGTCGTAGCCCTCGTATGGGTTGGAATCGGGAAAGTTCTCCCTTGCATATTCCACGGCGCCATACTCCGCCGCCTGCGTTTCAGCCATAAGGCGCACAATACTCTCCGCCATCTCCGTGAGCAAACGCGTATCGAGTCCGGCGCTGCCCGAGAGCGTAACAAAACGCATCGGATTAATGTCATCCGAATACATTGTTGTGAAAAAGTCGCCGGGGATATAGAGATAAGCGGTCAGTGACCCGTCGATCAGTCCTGCTTTTGCCTGAGCCTCGTCCATGGCAATGAACTCAGCCTCGTTTCTTGAGCTGTCAAAGTGCCTGAGCGCGCCGACGCCCGCCCGCGCATAGCTGTCGCCCTCGTCATAAACCACGCCTATGCGGGTCTTGACGCGCGATTCATCGCCCGCACGCACGCCGGATACAAGTCCGGCAGCAAGCGCGCCTGCGATAACTACCGCAACCGTCCCGATAAGAAGCCTCGGCAAAAGACTCAGCAGGCGCTTTGATTGCAGGATTATGTAAATCAGCAGCATTCTCATGACCATTCCATCGCCTCGGCGAGCGCCGTGTAATCGCCTGAGAAGTTATATTCCTCAGCAAGTCCGTTTCTGAGAATAAGGGTTTTTGAGGAACGCTCGATATCGCGCAGCTCGTGGGTCACGAGGATCATGACGCCGCCGCGGGCACAATGTGCGTCAAAAAACTGCCATAGGCGCTCCCTTGCGGCTATATCGAGCGACGCGGTCGGCTCATCGAGCAGTATTATCTGCGGATCGCGTGCTATCGCGCAGGCGATCGTAAGCCGCTTTCGCATCCCGATTGAGAGCCTTGACGCCCGGGTTTTCAGAAACTCGCCGATTCCGAGGTCGCGCAGTAGTCCCTTTTCGAGCGAAAGCTCCATCTCCCCGCGCGAGTACCATAGTCTGAGATTGTCGCGGGCAGAGAGCTCTTCTATAAGAGGAGTGCCCTGAGGAACGTAGGAAACGAGGCTCTTAAGCTCCCGGGAGCGCAGTAATTCCGCCCCCTCCCACATAAACGAGCCCGCATCCGGCCGCAAAATGCCCGCAAGACACTTTAGGAGAGTGCTTTTGCCTCTCCCGTTTCCCCCGATTATGGCGACGGCGTCGCCGCGCTCCGCGGAGAATGAAACCCCGCGGAGCACGCTTTTTTTGCCGTAGCTTTTTTCTATGCCCTTTATCTCGGCCGTCATATCAGAAGCTGTCCTCGAGCGCTTCGTCGATCCTGTCTGTGTACTCTGTCGGAACGCCCGCCTTTTCGAGCTTTGCAACGAGCTTTTCGAGAGAATCGAGCGTAACCTCGTCCTTCCATTCGTCAGGTGAAATGCCGCTCGCAGTGCCGACGCTCTTTGCTCCGCCGGTGTTGGCGGTGAGCTTCCCTGTAAGAATCGTTTTGCCGTCGGTGAGAACGGTGAGCTTTATATCGGTCTTGGTCTTAACGACGTTGAGGTCGAATATGAGTTCCACGTCCTCAAGAAGGCTCTTGATCACCTCCGGCATATCCTCATCATCGAAGTCAAAAAGCTCTCTTGACGGCTTGAACCCGATTCCGCCGACAAGGTTGCCCGCCTTAAACTGCCTGTCGTCAAAGCCGTCGAGAGTAACGGTGCCGAAATACTTATCCTGAACGGTTAGGTCAAGCTCCATCGTGAGCTTGTCGCCCTTTCTCTCGCCGGAACCGGTGATGAGAAGCACATCCTCTCCGTCCTTGACAATATAGATGCTGAGTCCGACGTCCGACTTGTTCTCCGGCATCAGTATCTCGATATGATTGTCTCCGAAATCTACGATTCTGCCGTGAACGACGCCCTTATCGTCGGAGTAGACCGTCATCATAACGTCATACTCCATCTTTTCATCTACGGAGTCGAGGTCGTTGAGTGTATCGTCCAGATTGGAAATGAACTCATCATACTGCTCTTCTCCGTCTTTGTCGTTCGCTTTCGCGATTTCTATGATGATTTTTCTGAGGTCCTCGTCCTCCTTCATCATGGGCATGAGCTTTTCACAGAGCTTCTTTGCCGCCTCGCTGTCTATGACGATGTCAAGAACGTTATACTCCTCGCTTACGCTGCCGGCATAGAGCGATTCTGTATTCTTATCGACGGTGTCGATGCACTCAACCGCGGCCTCGAGGTACTTCTTAAGGAGCTTATCGAGCGTAGCTGAGTCCGGCAGAGCCTTGGAAACGGCATTTATCTCGTCAGACTCCATGTCTCCGTCCAGAATGCCGCTTATGATATCGGCAAAACTGAAATTGAATCTGTCAAGGTCTATATCCTCGCTGTCAAGCTCCAGATAGCTGTCGGCTAGATCCGGGATTCTGAGCCAGGTCAGCCCCTGCTCCGAGTCGGTGATGCCGTCAGCCGAGGTGATATCGGCGCCGTTTACGCCGAACTTCGCGCTCAGGCTGCCGCGCCCGTCCTTGCGGTTGACTTCATAAGCTACCTTAAGGTTTTTAAGCCACGAAAAATCGTCGCCGGGCTTGATTTCGTCAATTCCCTCACCGAGCAGATCCACTATTATCGCTCTGCCTTCGTTTCCAAGCTCAATCTCCAACTCGCCGGAAACGCTCTGATCCTCGGTCACAACGCTGCCGTCAACAAAGTTATCATAGGCTGAGCTGACAGTTCCCGAGAGGGAATTAACGGCGGAGCGCTCGACTATCTGATAATACTCCTCGGGTGTTTCGGCTTTTTTGAGCGCGGAGGTATTGTCTATCTCCGCCGGGCCGCCGATGCTCGGCAAGCCACCGCCTAAAAGCTTCGGCACAAAGATCACAGCGAGCACTATCAAAGCCGCCACCGCCGCTATCACCGCGATAAGACCGCCCTTGCCCTTTTTCTTTGCCGGGACAGGCTGAGGCTGCCACTGAGGCTGTGGCTGCCACTGAGGCTGTGGCTGCCACTGAGGCGGCATCTGAGGCGCCTGTGGCTGCTGCCAATACTGCTGCTGAGGCTGTGGATTATACTGCTGAGGCTGCGCCGGGTTCTGCGGCACCGTAATCCTCGGTTCCTCGGCAGCGGGAGCTTCCTCCTCCACCTTTGCGCCGCAGTTTACGCAGAATTTTGCGCCGTCATCAATTTTCGATCCGCAATAACCGCAATACATAGTCATTCCCCTTTCCTTATTCCTTGGATTTAAGCGCTTCCGCCATGTGTATTTTTTCAAGCCGCAGCGCCATAAATGCGTCCACGGCAATTACGAACAAAAAAGTGAAAAAAACCGCGCTGATATAGCTTTTCGGTGCAATATAAAGGTCAAAATGTATGAGATCGATGTTGATTTTATCTATAACCGTGCTGTGCAGAACGGTACCGAGCGGCAGTCCGAATAGAGTGCCGAGCGCGGTAAGCGCCAGGTTCTCGGCAAATACAAAAGCGTTTGTCTCGTTTTTTCGGAAGCCGAGCACCTTGACCGTTGCGATCTCGCGTATGCGCTCGAGGATGTTGATGTTCGTGAGATTATACAGCACCGTAAACGAAAGCGCCGCCGAACAGATAATCGTAAACCACACGATATAGTCCATGCTTCTGAGCATGCTGTCCACCCTGCCGCGCACATCGTCAGAAACGGTGACCGTCAGCACTCCGCCGCAATCGAGAAGCTTCGCCGCGACCGCATGGATATCTGAGCCGGGCGTTTCGCGGGCATAGATCGTTTTCATCTCCGGCGCCTCGCCCCACTGGTCCTTCAGCGTTGACTCGGAGATAAAGATATAATTGAAGAAGTAATTGTCAAATATTCCGCTGACGCGGACGGTGAGCGCGTTTCTGTCGCCGTCAAACAGAGTGATGGTGTCCCCGATAGAGATTGAGAGCGATTCAGCGAGCTTTGCGCAGATAAGCGCTTCGCCCTTCTTCGGACTCATCAGCTTTCTTGAGCCGGAGTGGAAATCCACAAGTCCGTCAAGGCTGTCCTCGCGCTCAGCCGCAACGACAGTGACGCTTTTTACTGTTTCACCGACTTCAATTTCCATCGCGCCCTCATATACCGGCTCGCAGAGCATAAGCCCGCCGCCCGCTGCGGCTTTAAGCTCGGCTATAAGTGAGCCGTCAACCGGCTTAGTGAGCGTTATAACGTACTGATAGAGTGAAACCTTTTCAAACTGCTCGCCTGCGATGCCACGGATCGTATCGCTGATGCCTCCGCCCGCAACCATAAGCGCAACGCATCCCGATATTCCGAGCACCATCATAAACAGGCGCTGTTTATAGAGAAACAGATTTCGCACAGAGGCTCTTTTTGAAGGGTCAAGTCTATTCCAAAGCCATGCCGCGCGTTCCAGTGCAACCCGCTTTCCGCTCTTCGGCGGCTTCGGCAGGAGAAGCTCGGCGGGAGTGGCAAGAAGCGACGATCGCACCGCCCACAGCGACGCGGCACAGCTCATAAGAACATACACAGCCGTAACAGCGCCGCCCAAAGTCCAATCCACACTGTACCTGAGTTCGCCGAATTTATACACCATGCTGTACACTTTCCATATTATCCACGGCACTGCCGCTGAGCCGGCAATAAAGCCGGTTATACAGCCGCCGAGCGATGCAAGAGCGGTGTAGATAAGAAATCTCAATGCTATCGCGGCGCCGGAATAGCCCGTCGCCATCAGAATGCCGAGCTCCGTGCGCTGTTCCTCAACGAGCCGCGTAACCGTTGTTATCGCCACAAGCGCGGCAACGAGGAAGAAGAAAACGGGAAATACTTTCGCAACGCCGGTCACTATGCCGGTGTCGTTTTCAAAGCCCGCGTATCCGAGATTCTGCTTGCGGCTCATAAGATAAAACTCCGGCCCATCCACGCCCTCCGGTACTTCGCCGCCGGAAGCAACGTACTCGTCAAACTTCTCCCTGAGCATTGTATCGGCATAGTCGCGGAAGCGGCGCTCGGTGATTCGCAATATGCGGTCATAGGACTCGGAGTAGATTTCAGCTTCGGTTTCAAGCTTGATATACAGCTCCGTAAACCTCTCGAGCTTGAAGCCCTCACGCGGTATGAATATGAAGTTTCTTACGGTTCCGCTTCCGAGCGAGGTGTTCCCGCGCTCCCAGTGGATATAAATCGGGCTTTCACATACTCCGACGACCGTGTATTCGCGGCGCAAGAAGTTGTCGAGGCGCTCGGGTTCGTTTGATTCGGAAATGCGGACTTTTGAGCCGAGGTCAGCCTCCCCGTAGCGCTTGGAGTCCGCAAGGCACTCATCCGGCGAGGCGGGCATACGCCCGTAAAGCAGATGCACGCGGTTTACGTTCTCCGTTAAGGAGTGAAAGCGCATGACCTCGTCGCTGCCGCCGTCGCCGATGCAGAGTGCATCGAGCTGAATCGCGCCCTCACAGGCGCGTATGCCGCGCACCGACGCGATTTCCTCGGCGTCATTCTCATCAAACCCGACGTTTGAGATAGCCCGCCAGTCGAAAAGGGCGGTCTTTTCGAGGTACTCGCCGTAGCTGCGAAGCATTGATGGCTGGCACTCCGAAAGTCCGACCATAAAGCCCATGCCGAGGGCTGTGATTATAAAAATCGACATCCACCGGCCGAAGCCCGCCTTAATATCTCTCAGTGCTAATTTCAGCATGGCTACCATTCCAGTTCATCCGCTCGCGCCGGCTTTTCGTTAAGGGTAACTCTGTCCACCTTTCCGCTTCTGAGACTTATTACCCTGTCCGCCATAGCCGTTATCGCGGTGTTGTGGGTTATTATGACCGCCGTCATGCCCTCGCGCTTCGCCGTATCCTGCAAAAACTGCAGCACGGTTTTTCCCGTGTTGTAGTCAAGGGCTCCGGTGGGCTCGTCGCAAAGTATAAGCTTCGGGCGTTTGACTATCGCCCGAGCGATGGCGACCCGCTGCTGCTCGCCTCCGGAGAGCTGCGCCGGGAAATTATCGCATCTGTCCCCGAGTCCGACCTTTTGAAGTACAGTGTGCGAATCCATCGGCTCGCGGCACAGCCGCGCCGCTATCTCCACGTTTTCAACGGCTGTCAGGTTCGGTATGAGGTTATAAAACTGAAACACAAAGCCCACGTCAAGTCTGCGGTATTCCGTAAGGGATCGCTTGTCGTAATCGGATATACGCTTGCCATCCAGTGTAACCGAGCCGGAGGTCAGAAAGTCCATTCCTCCGAGAATGTTGAGAAGCGTCGTCTTTCCCGCGCCGGACGCGCCGACTATAACGCAGATTTCGCCCTTTTCGATGACGAAATTGACGCCGCTGAGCGCCTCAATACGCACGGGCGACATATCGTAAACCTTTTTAACGTCACGAAATTCTACAAACGCCATATCTTTCCCATCCGATTATACAAAATCTCTTTTATCATAATATCATAGCGGATATGCTATATTCAACCTTTGCCAAGCTTTTGTCATTGCCAAAATTATGGCAAAAAAGCAGGAGAATGTCACTCCTGCTTTTCTCACTGAACGTCCGTCAGCTTGAGATATTTGATATTTCTGAGCGCGAAGGCGTTTATTGCGACAATAAAGCCCACCGTTATTACAGCGGCCAGCGCAACCGCTCTGTCTGACACGGTCCGGGTCACTCATATAAAGCACGCTCGCAGCATGCTGTTCACATGTCGTGGTTTTGCCGCACCACTTTGCACCTTCGACAAGAATTGCACCCTTATTTTTTAATCGGCGCTCGATTGCTTCGTCTATAACTCTTGCTTTGTATGACATCGGGTTATCCTCATAATTTTATTTTATATTACTTTCCGGCTGTTATCAAGAGTTTTCTTTGATTTGGTGAAATATTATTATTCCTCGAATTGGCGAAGATTTGTTCGCTGATTTGTCAAACTGTTGTTATATAAATTCGCTGACTCCGTATTCCGTAATATGCCGCTCTACCGCCTCATAAATCAGAGGTAATATCGTTTCTGGCGCATCGTGATGTCCGATGAAAAAGCAGATCTTGTGTTGCATATGCTGCCTCCAGAAATAACTCTTTTGAGTTTATTTTAACTCAAAAGAGTTAATCTTTTCAAGAGCAAATGGGTATCATTTGCCTATAAGGAGTGATACCCATGAACATAGGTCAGGCAGTCAGAGAGCGGATTATAGAGCTATGCCGTGAGCGCGATATAACTATCAATAAGCTCTCAGATATGAGCGGCGTAACACAATCTACGGTAAACAATATCGTAAGCGGAAGAAATAACAGCGCCACAGTTGCCACAATCAAAAAGCTTTGCGACGGTCTTGGAATCACTATACAGGATTTCTTCGCATCTGATCTGTTCTGCGGTCTTGAGCAGGAGATAAAATAAAGCTGATAAGAAATTGAATATATTTTTGAGCCCTTTCCGGCAAAATGAACTGCACCCCGTCAAGTAGACAGTGAAATAATTAAAAGAAAGTTCACAGAGCCGAGGCTCTGTGGCACCGCAGATTTTGGCAAGCCGCTTAGCGGCAGGCCAAAGTCTGCGGTTTTGTTTTACGCAGCTTTGT
>JAFSJE010000082.1 GCA_017439425.1 Oscillospiraceae bacterium | reverse complement strand
GGCATCAGACTGTAAACAAAAAGGAAAAGCGTTGGATAAAGGAGGCGGGGTTCTGTGAAGGGGCCGGCCGAGAGGCCCCTTCACGTCGCATAACCCGCCCGCAGGCGTCATATTTTGCACTCCGAGAGTGCAAAATATGTTCGATGCGGAGACTTTGTCGACGCATTGGTGCCGGGGCTTGCCCCGGCA
This sequence comes from Oscillospiraceae bacterium, assembly GCA_017439425.1. GTDB lineage: Bacteria > Bacillota > Clostridia > Oscillospirales > Oscillospiraceae > RUG626. The sequence goes on along the minus strand of JAFSJE010000082.1, from coordinate 24,461 downwards.
TTTATTATGCACGAAACCCATTTTATGCTTTCAGGTATTCGCCTATCCATTCCGAAGTATCATGCACAAACTCATCCGCCCGCCCGGGCGTGAGATACGGATAAGCTCTGTATAGCTCGCCGTGCTCATCGCCGCGATAGGAGCCCGTTATATACCCGCGCCGGTTTTCAAAAGCGTCTGCCGCGAAAATATCCATTAAATCATTTTCAAAGCCGACCGCGTTTTCGTAGACGGCGAAGGCGTGGAAATCCGGGTGCTCTCTCAGATAGCGGAAGTCGAGGTCATACCAGTCCTCCTTCGCTCTTTCAATGAGCTTACCCTTATTTTCGGAGTATTCCGTCGGATAGGCAATTCTCAGCTCCCCGGATATGGTCTGCGCCCACCGCTCGTCCGTAAGAAGGTGCGCGTAGTAGCCGAGGAAAAAGGAATACTCCCGCGTATTATAGCCGCTTATCGTCTCTGCGCTCAGATATTTATTGCTGAATCCGTCGAGCTCGATCACCGTTCCCGCCTCTGTCCGCTTATGAAAATGCGTAACGGATTTCGGGGGAGAAAACGACGACCAGTCAGCGTTCGGCACGCCGCTGTCCGGCGCAATGGAGCCGACGATAAACGCAGTTTCGTCAATTCCGTTCAGTTTTTTGAGAAGCTCATCTGCGATTCTCAGATGCACCATCCATGAAGCCATAGCCCTCACCCCTTGTGAGCAGTATATCAACCGCTGCGAGGCGTGTCAAGGGCGACAGAGCGCAATACGCCGACAGAGCATTTTATCTTTGTCGGCTTTTTTATGCATTTTGCGTACTTCCATCTTGAAAAATACTCTGTCATTTTGTATAATATATTGTAAACTAAAGAAAGAAGGTGGTCAAAGTGGCAGAAAACTCTGAGTATGTCATCGAGATGCTGCACATAACGAAGGAATTTCCCGGCATCAGAGCAAACGACGACATCACTCTCCAGCTCCGCCGCGGCGAAATCCACGCGCTTCTCGGTGAGAACGGCGCCGGAAAGAGCACGCTGATGAGCGTTCTCTTCGGCCTCTATCAGCCGGAAAAGGGCGAGATCCGCAAAAACGGAGAGGTCGTTAAAATCAACGACCCGAACGACGCTACCGCTCTCGGTATCGGAATGGTCCATCAGCACTTTAAGCTTATCGAGGTTTTCACCGTTCTTGACAATATCATCCTCGGCGCGGAAACTACTGACAAGCTCGGCTTCCTCAAAAAGAAGGACGCGCGCAAAAAGGTCGAGGAACTCAGCTCGAGATACGGCCTTTCCGTCGACCTCGACGCCAAGGTCGAGGATATCACCGTCGGAATGCAGCAGCGCGTAGAAATCCTCAAGATGCTCTACCGCGACAATGAGATTCTCATTTTCGACGAGCCGACTGCCGTTCTTACTCCTCAGGAGATCGACGAGCTTATGGCCACCATGAAGGAGTTTTCCAAGGAGGGCAAGTCCATCCTCTTTATCTCCCATAAGCTCAACGAGATCATGGCTGTCGCAGACCGCGTCAGCGTTCTCAGAAAGGGCAAATACATCGGCACTGTCAACACAAAGGACGTCACAAAGCAGGAGCTCTCGAACATGATGGTCGGCAGACCCGTTCAGCTCGAGGTCAAGAAGGCTCCCGCCCACCCCGGCGAGACCGTTCTCAAAGTCGAGAACTTCTCCGTTCCGAGCCACACCCACAAGGCGGACGCCGTCAAGGACGTCAGCTTCGAGGTCAGAAAGGGCGAGATCCTCTGCATCGCGGGCATCGACGGCAACGGTCAGACCGAGCTTATCCACGGCCTTACCGGTCTTGACAAGGCCTCCGGCGGAAAGATCACGCTCTGCGGCGAGGATATATCCCACTCCACCATCAAGCGCCGCGGTCTCTGGTCCAGCCACGTTCCCGAGGACAGACACAAGCACGGGCTTGTGCTCGACTTCACGCTCGAGCAGAATATGGTGCTACAGTCATACCTCGACCCGCGCTTCCAGCACGGCGGCTTTATAAAGACCCGTGAGATTCGTGAGTATGCGAACGATCTCATTGAGCGCTTCGATGTGCGAAGCGGTCAGGGCCCGGTGACCATCGCGCGTGCGATGTCCGGCGGCAACCAGCAGAAGGCTATAATCGCCCGCGAGCTCGACCGCGACAAGCCGCTCATAATCGCCGTTCAGCCGACCAGAGGACTTGACGTCGGCGCGATTGAGAACATCCACGCCGAGCTCGTGCGCGAGCGCGATGAGGGCAAGGCGATACTTCTCGTCTCTCTTGAGCTCGACGAGGTAATGAGCCTCTCCGACCGCATTCTCGTTATGTACGAGGGTGAGATCGTCGGTGAGCTCGACCCGAAGAAAACAACAGTTCAGGAGCTCGGACTCTATATGTCCGGCGCCAAGCGCGATAAGGTCGGAGGTGAGGCAAAGTGAAAAAGTTCCTCAGAAGCGAGGGCATGACGAAGCTTTTAGCCTCGCTCATTTCCATTCTCGCCGGACTTCTCTTCGGCGGCATTCTCGTTCTCATCGTCGGTCTGACGAGCGGAAACATCGGCTTTTCCGGCGCGCTGGAGGGTCTGCAGCTCATCTTCGCAGGAATCCTCTCCACCGGACGCGACGCCGTCGGTACGCTCACCTGGGGCTTTAACCCCTCAAGCATAGGCAATATGCTCTTCCGCGCGGTGCCGGTTATTATGACCGGCCTCTCCGTCGCTGTCGCGTACAAGACGGGACTCTTCAACATCGGCGCGCCCGGTCAGTACCTTATGGGCACGATGGCGAGCCTTATGATCGCCCTCTCGATCCCGACGAGCGTTGTACCCGCGTGGATCGTATGGACTCTCGCATTCCTCTGCGGCATTCTCGCCGGCGCGCTCTGGGGCGCGATTCCCGGACTTCTCAAGGCATTTCTCAACATCAACGAGGTCATCGCCTGCATCATGACAAACTGGATCGCCGCAAACGTGGTAACGTGGGCGTTTGAGATCTCCCCGTTCAAGAATAACGTTGAGTCCACAAAGCTAGGCTACATTCTCAAGACGAGCTACAACGGAGTTCAGACCGCGAAGCTCGGACTTGACTCGCTCTTTACCGGCTCTCAGATCAACGCCGGAATCATCATCGCCATCATCGCCGCCGTTGCGATGTACGTTCTCATGAACAAGACGACGATGGGCTATGAACTCAAGGCCTGCGGCGCAAACCGCCACGCCGCCCGCTATGCGGGTATCCGCGATAAGCGCAACATCGTCATCTCCATGGCGATTGCGGGTGCGCTCGCCGGCGCCGGCGCCTCGCTCTACTACCTCAGCGGCAACACGGAGTTTTTTTGGAACACCTACCAGTCCCTCCCCGGCGAGGGCTTCAACGGAATCCCGGTCGCCCTCCTCGCGCTCAACAACCCCATCGGCGTTATCTTCTCCGGTATCTTTATGGCGATGCTCGATATAGTCGGTCTTCAGCTTACAAAGCTCACCGCCTACAACGAGTACATCACCGACGTCATTATCTCCGTTATCGTCTATCTCGCCGCCTTCAGCCAGCTCATAAGGCTGCTTATCGGCCGCAGGCAGCAGTTCAAGCGAATTCCCGACAAGGTGATAACCGCGCCGGTCGATGACAAGAAAGGAGGCGAGAAGAAATGACGTTTCTCATTCAGCAGACACTTCTCTACGCAGTTCCGCTTATGATCGTTGCTCTCGCCGGCGTTTTCGCGGAGCGAAGCGGTATTATAAACCTCGCGCTTGAAGGTATCATGATCTTCGGCGCGTTCATGGGCGTGCTTTTCGTCCGTATGCTCTCCGAGAGCGCGGTCTTCGCCGCAGCAAAGGCCGCAGGCGACTGGATGACGCTTCAGGGCCTTGAGCTTATTGCGATGCTCCTCGCGGCTCTCTTCGGAAGTATTTTCAGCGTTCTCCTCGCCTTTGCGTCCATCAACCTCCGCGCTGACCAGACCATCGGCGGCACTGCGCTGAACCTCATGGCTCCTGCGCTCGTTCTCTTCCTCATCCGCATGATTGCAAATCAGAACACCCTCATTTCCGTCGACGCAGCAAGCTGGTTCATGATCAAGAAGACGCTCTTCGGCTTCGACAGAACCGACGATCTAGGCTTCTTCGGCAACACCTTCTTTGACAAGACCTACATCGCGACGTACATCTGCATACTGCTGTTCGTCATTCTTTCCGTCATTCTCTATAAGACGAAGTTCGGTCTGCGTCTCCGTTCCTGCGGTGAAAATCCCCAGGCGGCTGACTCTGTCGGTATCAACGTCTATAAGATGCGCTGGTCGGGCGTTCTCATAAGCGGTGCGCTCGCGGGAATGGGCGGCTTTGTCTACGCGCTCACAACGGCAAACTGCACCGCCAACGGCGACGTCGCGGGCTTTGGCTTCCTCGCCCTCGCGGTTATGATCTTCGGCAACTGGAATCCGCTGACCATAGCGGGCGCAAGCCTCCTCTTCGGTCTTTTCAAGTGCATCGCCGCAGGCTACGGCTCCATCGACCTAAACGGCGACGGAATTTTCCTTCTGAAGGACATCGGCATCAGCCCGAATCTCTACCGTATGCTCCCCTATATCATCACCCTCATCGTTCTCGCCTTCACCTCAAAATCCTCGAAGGCTCCGAAGGCGGAGGGCATACCCTATGACAAGGGCACGAGATAAAGCTCCGCAAGGTGCAATAAGAGCCTGCCGCACGGCAGGCTCTTAGACTGTAGACAAAAAAGAAAAGCGTTGGATAAAGGTGGCGGGGATCTGTGAAGGGGCCGGCCGTGAGGCCCCTTCACGTCGCATAACCCGCCCGCAGGCGTCATATTTTGCACTCTGAGAGTGCAAAATATGTTCGATGCGGAGACTTTGTCGACGCATTGAGAGCCTGCCAACCGGCAGGCTCTTTTAATATGTCATTCTTTGTCCGGCTGCTGACCGTCGTGCGCCTTCCACGCGCACTCGGTGAGGGCAAAATCGGTAAAGACCGCTTTGAAGCTCGACTCCTCCGGACTGCACGCATAGACGCCGAAGCGTATCTTTCCGCCGCCCTCCCAGAGGTGGCACACGCGCATCTGCGTGAACTCAGCTCCATCGTATGAGCACTCAATGCAGTAGTCGTCCTCGCGGCGTGAGAGTCGGTACCACATAGTGTTCACGCTCGCGGGAACGGCGGTGGTCGCCCAATCGGAGTAGCCGTGATTCGTAACTACCGAGCCGAGGTGGCGGAAGCGCTCGTTTTCATACTCGACTGACGCCTTGAGCCAGTTTTCAGAGTCGAGGTACAGAACGACCCCGCACTGGTCGAAGCGCTGACGGCTTTCGGTAAAGTCGCATTTTACTATAAAAGAGAAGAACTTTTCTTCGGTCTCCATCTGAAAAACCGGCGCGTTGTCGTTGCGAAAGTGGTAATATGTGCGCTGCCAGAGGTCGGTGTGCGGCGCGGTGACAACCTCGAGGCGGCCGCCGTCAGCTTTATATTCGCGGGGATGGCGCTCCCAAGTCATTTTTTCAAGCATCGCGTCTCCTCCTCTATCATCTCATTGAGCTTTTCATAAAATTTCCCGATGTGTATTCCGTCGACGAGCGCGTGGTGAGCAAGTATTGACACCGGCATTATAAGTCTGCCGCCGCGCTCGAAGTACTTTCCCCAGGTTATGTGCGGATTCGACTCCCCTCCCGTCGGCTGAATGAGCGAGGTGTAGCTGACCCACGGTATGCACGATACGAAATACGCGCTCTCAGAGTCCTCGTCCTCCTCTATTGTTCCGCGTTCAACTGCGTTTTTGCGGGCGAAAACTGCATATTCCATATACTCGTCCATCGGCATATCGTGGCGCAGCGTGCAGTAGCAGTAGGTGCCGTCCGCAAGCGGCTCGGTGTGCGAGGTCGGGCATGCGTCGTATTCGCGTATCGCGCCGGAGTGTATGCGCTGGCGGAGCGCAGGAACGCAGTCAGCCGCCCTTGCCGCAGCATCGATAAAGGCGAGATAGAATGACCAGCCGCGCTGTTTACATAACTCTTTCAGCTCTGTAACATCCACCTCCGCCGTCACTCCGACAAAGGGATTGGAAAGCGAGGTAAAATACTCAAAATGCGCTCTGCGCGGGTATTCGGAAAGCGGAATTTCGCGGAAGCTCATAGTTTACATAATTCTGCTGCCGTCTTGGCTGCAAGACGGGCGTTGTTATAGACGAGCTGGATATTGGAGGCAAGCGAATCGCCGCCGGTGATGTCCTTAATGCGAGCGAGCAGGAAGGGAGTTGTCTGCTTACCGTGGATGCCCTGTGCCCTGCACTCGTCGAGTGCCTTTTCGATGGCGGCGTCGATGGTAGCCTTATCCATGCTGTACTCCTCGGGAATCGGATTTGTGACGAGCATACCGCCCTTGTAGCCCATATCGCGCTGTGCCTTGAAGGCGGCGGCGAGCTCCTCAGGGGTGTCGATGCGGTAGTCCACGCCGAAGCCGGAGTGGCGGGTGTAGAATGCCGGCAGCTCCTCCGTGCCGAAGCCGATCACGGGAACGCCCTTAGTTTCGAGATATTCAAGCGTAAGGCCGAGGTCGAGGATGGATTTCGCTCCGGCGCAGATCACCATCACCGGCGTCTGGCCGAGCTCCTCGAGGTCGGCGGAGATGTCCATAGTAGTCTCGGCGCCGCGGTGAACGCCGCCGATGCCGCCGGTCGCAAAAACCTTGATGCCCGCCATCGAGGCGATCATCATCGTAGTTGTAACGGTCGTCGCGCCGTCGGAGCCGCGGGCGACGAGCACGGGAAGATCGCGGCGGGAAGCCTTCGGAACGTCGTAGCCCTTTTTGCCGAGGTGCTCGATCTCAGCCTCACTGAGTCCTGCCTTGAGCCTGCCGCCGATGATGGCGCAGGTCGCGGGCACGGCACCCGCCTCGCGAATTATGCGCTCTACGTTCAGCGCGGTCTCCACGTTCTGCGGATAGGGCATTCCGTGGCTGATAATCGTGCTCTCAAGCGCGACTACGGGTCTGTTTTCACTGAGCGCCTTCTGTACCTCCGGCGCAATATCGAGATATTTATTCATTTTCTACCTCCAAAATTCTGTTTTTTATCATTTCATCGCTTATCGCGGGATTTATGGTTTCCTCGCTCTCCACGGCGATCGAGCCTGCTGCAAGCGCGTACTTCGCGCTCTCCTCCGCGCTCTGACCGTCAAGGAAGCTCCTTATCAGCCCTGCCATCGCCGCGTCGCCGCCTCCGGTGGCGTTCACAAGGCGGCATTTATACGCACGGAGCGCGAAAATCCCGCCATCCGAGAGCGCGGTCATTCCCCTGCCGCCGTCGCTGATAAAAGCGTTTCGCACGCCTATGTCGCGGAAGCGCTCGGCGCACTCGATCGCGGTCGCGCCGCCGGTCAGAGCCTGAGCCTCTAAAAGATTCGGCTTCAGGGTGTGGATTTTTCGGAGCACCGGTCTGAGCTTTTCCGACTTCGTGACCGAAACGGGGTCGGCAAAGAGCGGAGCCGTCACGTTCTCGGCTATGTATTCTATCGTTTCGGCGGTAAGATTGCCGTCGAAAACCACGCAGGAAGCGCTGTTCAGAGCTCTTAGGTTGCGTTCTATTACCTCGGGCGTTATGAATCTCGCGATGTCGGTATCGCAGACGGCAAGCTCCATATCGCCCTCCGGGCCGGTTATGTAGAGATAGCTCGAAGTGCGCTCGCCGTGCGCCCGAAGCGCCATGCCAAGCCCTATCCCGAGCTCGCTGCAGCTGTCCTCGATTATATCCGCCCAGCGGTCTGAGCCGAGCACGGTCAGCATTTCGACCGGAACCGCGAGCTTACGGAGATTGTGGGCGATATTCCGCCCGACGCCGCCGAGGCTCATCGTGACTGAGCCGGGGTTTGAGTCGCGCGCCATGAGCGGCGCGAAGCTCCTGCCGCCGATATCCACGTTTACTGCGCCGATCACGGCGACATACTTTTCCATTTTCTCACCCCTGCGCATTATACTACGAATGAAAGATACTTGCAAGCATAAGAAAACCCCCGACGAAAGTCGGGGGTGTTGTTGGGTGCGTGGGGGTTAGTATAAAAGCTATGGTCAATTACTCCAAGAAACAGTATATCCGTCTCCGATAACACCTACAAGACCATCATGCTCAGTGTTCGTTGGCGTAACATCCAAATTCGTAAATGTGTTGCCGTAAATGGAAGCATCGTTCTGCAAATAGCCAATCAGCTTTCCGATGTTAGCTTTATCCTTCCCTGACAGTGATAAGTCGCAAACTACCTTGACATCTTTGAGTTTGTTGCCAGTGTACTTTAATCCCGAGTGTCCATCGTTAGCCGTGCTGCTCTGACCACAGAGTCCGCCGATCTTGTAGCCGCAGGTGATTTCCACGTTCTCCGCCGTGCAGTTTTCAATGGAGCCATAGGAGAATGCCGCAAACGCACCAGCCCATTTGGAGGTTGTAATAATCGCGTTCTTCACGGCGCAATTGATTAAATCGCCTCTCGCAGAACCGCTAATTGCGCCTGCGCCCGTCTCTTTATTGCCTGTAAGGCCAAGAATCGTCACATTTTCCAGAGTCAGATTACTTACCGTTCCGTTGAACTCAGCAAAAAGTCCGCAAAGATTGCCAACATACGTATCCGAAACCAGATTCGACACCTTATAATTCTGGAAATCAATGTCAAGCGAGCACTCAGTCGGCGTCCAGTTGTTCACAATGTTGCCGTTCGCGTCGATTGAACCGCCAAGGTCGAGGTCGTTCGCCACCTTAACGATGAATTCTCTATTCGGTTCATGTAAGGGGGCATAGTACCAAGGAGAGTAGGGATCTTCAACCCTATCCTTGCAGGCCATAGCGTTCTTCGCAGAGCAGTATTCGTCGACCATATACAGCCGCTTCAGCCCATCGACCGAATTAATGGTGATGGTTCTGGCAGTTTCGTCGGCAGTGAAATACTGATTCATCTCATTCACGAAAGCCGATGCCGCATCATAGCAGGTATTGAATTCTGCCTCACTGGCTGCCGCTACAGCATCTGCAGAAGCGCCGGAGTGAATTACTTTGCCATACGGCAAAACATACTTTCCGTCCTTCAGCCACGTCCTCACAGGCTGCGTAATCGTCGCGGTACGACCGGTGTTCTTCGCGAACGTCACCGCGAACGGGGAGAAGCTATTGGTCTTGATGGTAAGGATACCGCTTGTGGCATCATAGAAGTAATAACCATTAGCGTTGTAACCAGTTTCATTTTCAGCCGGCAGGACTGCTTCTGCGCTTGCAAGTTCAGTCATCGCATTTCCGTTATGTGTCACGCCGGTTACATTCTTGCCTGTGCCGAGGTTATAGTTGATGGTTACATAGGAGCTAAGACTTGTAATGTCCTTGGTGTTTGTGGTTGTACCGGCGGTTGTTGTTGTCTTCATGACGGCTGTCATATCGATTTCAAGGTCAACCGTTGTGCTGGTGGCCGTGTTGGTCTCGCCGGTCTTTGCCACGTTGAGGTTCATGGTGAGCTCGTTGGAATTTTCAGTGCTTGTTGTATTCGCCATTTCAGTAAACACGGCATTCGCAGCGGCGGCAGGAATGGTCGCGGACTCGATGACTCCGGTCTTTGTAATCGTAAGGTCTTCCGTGCCGTTTGCAGAAGTAATACTTGCTATTGCAACAGCAGGAAGAGTAGTGCTTTCATCATAAGTATTATCAAAGCTGTCGTTCTCATACTTAAGCTGAGTTGCGACAAGCTTTATGCCGAGCTTGACCCAAAGCTTGCCGACTGTTTCCTCCGTCGCATCGGACGCATACTTGCCGTTTTTGAGATTGTAAGTATTGTCATTTTCGCTCTGCGGCCAGTAAACGACGACAGTGCAGGTCTTTACGCTGTCGTGTCCAGCAGTAGTATCGGAAGACGGATAGAGTTCCTGCGCCTCAGAGGCGATACCACTAAACTCCTTCAATGTAGTCCAATTGATTGACCCATCGGCGGCAATGGCTTCTCTTGTCAAAGTTGCGGGGGTGCCGTCAATGACCGCGACCTTGAGAACGTCAAGGAGCGAATCCTCTGTACCATTAACAGTATTGTTTCCCGCCTTGACCATATTGAAGTTATACTTCAGAGCAAGGCTTCCTACATTCTTGACCGTGAAGGTCTCATAAGCCATTGCGCCCGGCTCCCACAGATGGGTTGCATCCATGGATGAATCGAAGAGCATTGTGCTTGCAGTAACCTTCTTGTCGGCGTCAGTTGCCGCTGGCGCTGTGCTGCTGTTGACGTGGTACAGCTCAACGTCCAAGTTACCTGCGACGATCTGGTTCACGCCGGAAGTTACCTCGTCGGTGAACCACGCAAATGTTGTTCCGAGGAGCATCGAAATGCAAATGAGCAGGCTCGTTACGCTCATCAGAAGCGCTCTGCGCGTGACTTTTTTGTTTGTCATTTTGTTTACCTCCTTATTATAATAATCGACAAACTAATAAATGGGTTGCCCCAATTATTCACTTTATTTGAAAACAGGCAGGCTCGAAGAATTTATCACGTGTTTGTCGTCACTTTAATAATAGGAGAACGAGCCTGCCTGCTTTACAACATAATGTGCATTATGTAGTTTGTGATATGAGCGGCTAATCTCATACCAACTAAATTATATCATTATTTCCAAGAATTGCAAGTTATTTTTGAATAATATGCTTTGCCTGATGTCAGTTTTTACAACATAATGCACATTATGTTGCTTATTTATTAAGCAGCATTATTTTTTTACCCGAATACTCTCCCTTTTATTCTCATATTATTTTCTCGGGAGAGTGGTCAATTTGAGCTTTGATATTGACGAGCGTGCGACTGAAATCGGGCATTACATAGTTAACGAGAATGCAACGGTCAGAGCCGCTGCAAAAAAGTTCGGTGTTTCAAAAAGCACCGTTTTCAAGGATGTTTCGGAGCGCCTGAAGGCAATAGACAGGCTTCTCTATCTCGAGGCGAAGGCTGTCATGGAGCGCAACAAGGCCGAGCGCCATATCCGCGGCGGTGAGGCAACAAAGAAAAAATATGAGCGCACCCGTTGAGGTACGCTCGATTATTTATTCAATTCCGGTCAGATCGTAGCTTCTGAGCCACTTTTCGGCCTTTTCGCATACGGATTTCAGGGTATTTTCGTCAAACGGCGAGTCAAGTCCGGCGTTTTTGAGAAGGTCGGTGAAGGTGCGAGTGCCGCCCTGAACGGTGTACGCCATATACTTATCCCACGCCTTCTTTCTATCCTCCTGCAAAAGCGCCCAGAACTCGAGAGAAACGGTCTGTGCGAGGCAGTAGTCGATATAGTAGAAGGGCGAATTGTAGATGTGCTGCTGGCGCTGCCAGCCATAGCCCTCGCCGTATACGGGTATCTCGCCGTCGATGCGCTGCCACGGCATATAGATGTCCAGAAGGTCGCGCCAGAGGTAGTGGCGCTCGTCGGGGCCGAACTCCGGGTGCTCGTAGACAACGTGCTGGAAATGGTCGACCATTGTGCCATAGGGAATGAATTTCAGCGCGTCGGCAAGGTGCGCGTAGCGGTACTTGCGGGCGTCGGCGCCGAAGAAATCCTCAGCCCAAGGCCACGCCATGAACTCCATGCTCATAGAATGAACCTCGCACGCCTCCATGCTCGGCCAGATATAGCTGAGCGGCACGCGGGAGCGGTTGGTGTACGCGGCAAAGGCGTGACCGGCCTCGTGGGTCATGACCTCGACATCGTGCTGCGTGCCGTTAAAGTTTGCGAAGATGAACGGCACCTCATAATCAGCGATGGAGGTGCAGTAGCCGCCGCCCTCCTTGCCCTCGGTGGACAGAAGATCCATAAGCTCGTTATCGAGCATAACATTGAAAAACTCGCTCGTTTCCGGACTAAGCTCGTCATAGAACTTCTTGCCCGCCTTCACCGTATCGTCAAACGAGCCCTGCGGCTTCGGATTGCCGGAGCGGAACGTAAGCGCGTTGTCGGCAAAGCTCATCGGGTACTCTTTTTTCAGGCGCTTTGCCTGGCGGCGGAAGATCTTATCCGCGACCGGCACGACGTAGTTTATTACAGCGGAGCGGAACTTCTCTACGTCCTTTTTATCGTAGCAGTTTCGGCCCATTCGGTAGTATCCAAGCTCGGTATAGCCCTTGTAGCCGAGCTTTTTGCCCATTCTGTTGCGAAGCTTCACCAGCTTATCGTAGATCTCGTCAAGCTCTGACTTGTTATCCTTGAACCACTGCCCCTCCGCCTTCCATGCCCGCAGGCGCACGTCGTCGTCAGCGGAGTTTTTGAACGGCGCAAGCTGGCTCAGCGTGTAAACGCCGTCGTCGAAGGGTATCTGTGCCGAAGCTATAAGCTTCATATAGCGGGTCGTGAGGTCGTTTTCCTTCTGCATTTCTGGAATTATCTCCGGTGAAAACGCCTTAACGGATAGCTCTGTGTTTATGAACATAAGGTCACCGTACTCGCTCTCAAAGTCGGGTCTGAATCTGCTCCCGAGCATCGCAATATCGAACTTCTGCTCGTGCTCGCTGAGCTCCGGCAGCTTTGCGTTCCAATAGTCCTGCTCCTTATCGTAAAACTCGTCGCGCGTGTCGATGGAATGGCGTATGGATACGAGATTCGAGAGCGTGTCGATGTGGCGGAGAAGCTCCTCCTTCTCGAGAAAAATCGCCTTTGCCTCGCCGTAGTTTTCGGCCTTTTCAAGCTTCTCCGCGAGAGCGGTCAGCTCCGCGCCGGTCGCGTCTAGGTCAGGGCGGGTGTATTGCATTTCTGAAAACTTCATATTTTGCCTCCGGTGAAATTTTTTACACAGAGATTTTAATACCGATTCGCCTTTTCGTCAACCTCAAAGCGCTTGACGAAAGCTCCCGGAAGCGGTAAAATAGCTTAAATATGTCTTTGGAGGTAAGGAAGATGGACATTCACGCCGAAATCGAGCTCGATATCTGCCCCATCTGCGGCGGCGCCGGGCTTCTGGACGAGGAAAACGACTTCTGCTGGGCGGTATACTGCATGGACTGCGGCGCGCACACCGCAAGCATTGAGTACAAGACCCCCGGTGAGCGCTTCGAGGTTGCAAAAAAGGCGGCGCACCTTTGGAACATCGGCAAGGTGCTGAGAAGCGAACCCGGCGAATAATGCTTTTGAGCTGCGTTTTCTGAGCGCGGCTCCTTTTTTAATTTTCTGTTAATGAACTCTTACCGCGCTTGAAGATTGAAGAAAAAAGTGATAATATGACTCTTTGGATAATTTTAACAGGAGATACAGATAGAAAATGCAGACTTATCGCGCAGGAATTGATATAGGCTCGACAACTGTAAAGCTCGTCATTCTCGGCTCACGCGGCGAGATACTCTTCGGCGATTATCGCCGTCACCACGCGCACACGCAGGACACGCTTGCCGCGCTTCTTGCTGACGCGAAAGAAAGGCTCGGAGAGTGCGAGCTTCTGTGCTCGATAACGGGCTCCGGCGGTATCGGACTCGGCAAGGCGATGGAAATACCCTTCGTTCAGGAGGTCGTCGCTGTCGCGGAGGCGCTTCAGAGCCGTTATCCGCAGACGGACGTCGCCATCGAGCTTGGCGGCGAGGACGCGAAAATAATATACTTCGACGGCGGCATAGACGAGCGTATGAACGGCGTCTGCGCCGGCGGCACCGGCTCATTCATCGACCAGATGGCGGCGCTCGTTCAGACCGACGCCTCAGGTCTTAACGAGGCTGCGAAGAACGCGACCGAGCTGTACACGATCGCCGCGCGCTGCGGCGTTTTCGCCAAGACCGACATTCAGCCGCTCATCAATGAGGGCGCTTCTACCGCGAATCTCGCGGCTTCGATTTTCCAATCCGTCGTCAATCAGACGATTTCAGGTCTGGCCTGCGGCAAGCCGATTCGCGGATGCGTAGCTTTCCTCGGCGGCCCGCTTCACTATCTCAGTGAGCTCAAGGCGGCGTTTGTCCGCACGCTTCAGCTCACGCCGGAGAACGTTGTCGACCCCGAGAACTCACATCTCTTCGCCGCCATCGGCGCCGCTGAGGCTGATGGCGCACCGGCGGGTATCTCTGAGCTTATCGAAAGACTCAAGCGCGGAGTCAAGATGGAGCTTGAGATAAAGCGCCTTGACCCTCTCTTCTCATCGCGCGAGGAATATGACGCCTTCAGGGCACGCCACGAGCGTGCGCGCGTTGCGAAGGCTGATATAAAAACCTATTCCGGCAAGTGCTTTCTCGGCATCGACGCCGGCTCGACGACCACGAAGCTCGCGCTCGTCGGTGAGAACGGCGAGCTGCTGTTCTCATCTTATTCAGGCAACCACGGCTCGCCGATAGAGACCGCAAAAAGCGAGCTTTCGGAGATGTTCTCTCTTCTGCCTCCCACCGCGACTATCGCCCGCGCCTGCTCCACAGGTTACGGCGAGGCGCTTTTGAAGGCGGCGTTCCGCCTCGACGACGGCGAGGTCGAAACAGTAGCGCACACCACCGCCGCGGCGTTTTTTGATCCCGAGGTGGACTGCGTTCTCGACATCGGCGGTCAGGATATGAAGTGCATAAAGCTCAAAAGCCGAACGGTCGACACGGTAATGCTGAACGAGGCCTGCTCCTCAGGCTGCGGATCGTTTATCGAAAACTTCGCAGTCTCACTCGGCTACACCGCCGAGAGCTTTGCCCGTGAGGCGCTCTTTGCCGCCTCTCCCATCGACCTCGGCACCCGCTGCACCGTCTTTATGAACTCAAACGTAAAGCAGGCGCAGAAGGAGGGCGCGCCCATTTCGGATATCAGCGCGGGACTTGCGTATTCCGTAATAAAAAACGCGCTTTTCAAGGTCATAAAGCTTGCCGACGCCCGTGAGCTCGGCAGACACATCGTAGTGCAGGGCGGCACCTTCTACAACGAGGCTGTGCTCCGCGCATTTGAAAAGATAACCGGCGTGGACGTCATCTGTCCGGACATCTCCGGCATAATGGGCGCGTTTGGCGCCGCGCTCATCGCGCGCTCGAATTACACCGGCGCGCAGTCCTCTATGCTCAGCGCCGACGGCATCAGAAATCTCAGATACACCTCCCGCGCCGCGCGCTGCGGCGGCTGTGAGAACAACTGTATGCTCACGATAAACACCTTCGAGGGCGGCGGCAGATACATAAGCGGCAATCGCTGTGAAAAGAAGATACGCAACACCACCGGAGTTGAGAGCGGAGAAAACATGTTTGCCTACAAGCGCAAGCGCATTTTCTCCTACGAATCTCTCCCGGAGGACGAGGCGCCGCGCGGCGTTATCGGCATTCCGAGGGTGCTGAACATCTACGAAAACTATCCGTACTGGGCGGTATTCTTCCGTGAGCTCGGCTTTAGCGTAGTGCTCTCGCCGTTCTCCGGCAGGAAGCTCTACGAGGCAGGAATGGAGTCCATCCCCTCTGAGAGCGAGTGCTACCCCGCGAAGCTCTCGCACGGCCACGTTGAGTGGCTGTACAGATCCGGCGTCAAGACCGTTTTCCACCCCTGCGTATTCTACGAATATCAGGAGACGAAGGGCGCGCAGAATCACTACAACTGCCCGATGGTCATATCCTACGCCGAAAACCTCAAAAACAACGTCGAGGCGATAACCGGCGGAGAGATCGAATACCTGCGCCCGTTTATCGCTTTCACAAGCGAAAAGACCGCCGAGGACAGGCTCGTTGAGTTCTGCGGCGAGAGATGGGGCATTCCCGCTAAGGAGGTTCGCGCCGCCGCAAAGAAGGCGTGGGATGAACAGCGCAGAGTCAAGGACGATATCCGCGCTGAGGGACGCAGAATTCTCAGTCTTATGGAGGCTGAGGGCAGGCGGGGAATAGTGCTCGCAGGCCGTCCGTACCACATCGACCCCGAGATAAATCACGGCATACCCGAGCTTGTCGCCTCCTTCGGTCTCGACGTTTTCACCGAGGACTCCCTCCCGCTCGATGAGGAGAAGGACAAATCCCTGCGCGTTGTTGACCAGTGGGTGTTCCACTCGCGCCTCTATAACGCCGCGGAGTTTGTCGCTAAGCGCAACGATCTCGAGCTTATTCAGCTCTTCTCCTTCGGGTGCGGGCTCGACGCCGTCACCACCGACCAGGTAGAGGAGATTCTCGAGAAGAGCAACAAGCTCTACACCGTTCTGAAAATTGACGAGGTTTCGAACCTCGGCGCCGCAAGGATCCGGGTGAGAAGCCTGCTCGCCGCGATGGATATGCGCCGCAAGGAGTGTGTTACCGCCGACCCGCAGCCAGTGAAATTCAAGCGCGTGGAGTTTACAAAGCGTATGTTCGACGAGGGCTATACGATCCTTGCCCCGCAGATGAGCCCGATTCATTTCGATCTTCTTGCTCCCGCCTTCCGCAAATACGGCTACAAGCTCGTAATGCTCGACAATGCGACCCGCAAGGCGGTGGATATAGGCCTCAGATACGTCAATAACGACGCCTGCTACCCCTCGATAATCACCACCGGAATGATGATGGAGGCGGTACTCTCGGGCGATTACGATACCGACAAGCTCGCGCTTATGATGACACAGACCGGCGGCTGCTGCCGAGCCTCGAACTACGTCGGCTTTATCCGCCGCGCCCTCGAAAAGGCGGGCATGAGTCACATTCCGGTCATCTCGCTGAACGCCAACGGCATGGAGAAGAACGAGGGCTTCAAGGTCTCGCCGCGCCTGCTTATGGAGGGACTCAGAAGCGTAGTCTACGGCGATATTCTCATGCGCTGTCTGTACCGAACGCGCCCGTATGAGAAGGTACCCGGCTCTGCCGATGAACTTCACAAAAAATGGAAGGAGATCTGCATTTCCTCCTTCCTCGATCCGAATAATAAGCGCTCCTACCGCGACATCTGCCGCGGAATAGTGCGCGATTTTGACAATTTAGAGCTCGATAATACGATAAAAAAGCCGAGAGTCGGCATCGTCGGCGAGATTCTTGTAAAATATATGCCCCTTGCGAACAACAACCTCGTAGAGCTGCTTGAGCGCGAGGGCGCTGAGGCGGTTGTTCCGGACCTCATAGACTTTCTCGCTATGTGCCTCTACGGCAACGAGTACAAGCACCGCTTCCTCGGCGTCGGACTGCTGAACGATATAATCGGCAGAGTCGGAATCGACGCGCTCGAGGCGCTTCGCAAGCCCGCAGTTGAAGCGCTCAAGGCCTCCAAGCGTTTCTCCCCGCCCATCAGGATCGAGGAGATCGCCGAGCCGACGAAGCCGTTTCTCTCGATGGGAAATCAGTACGGCGAGGGATGGTTCCTCTGCGGCGAGATGGTCGAGCTTCTCAACGAGGGCGTTCCCAATATCGTCTGCATTCAGCCGTTTGCCTGCCTGCCGAATCACGTCATGGGCAAGGGCGTTATAAAGTCGCTCAAGGCGGCGTATCCCGAGGCGAACATCGCCGCCGTCGACTACGACCCCGGCGCGAGCGAGGTCAATCAGCTCAACCGCATAAAGCTCATGCTCTCCCAGGCGAAGAAGAATCTCGGCTGATCGCGCGGTGTATCGCGTTCAGCGTGCGCTTTTTGTCCTTTACCCACTCCGGCGCGATTATCATATCGCGCCTGCCGTCGCCGGTGAGGCGGTGGATAACCGTTTCATCCGGCAGAAGCTTTAACGCCTCGGCGATGATATCGGCGTACTCCTCCCGTGTGAGAAGGCGCCACGGGTGCGCGGCGTACTCCTCAGCCAGGCGCGTTCCTGTAAGGATATTGAGCATCTGGAGCTTCACTCCCTCCGGTCTGAGGGCGGCGATGTACCGCACTGACCTCAGCATATCCTCGCGCGTTTCATCGGGAAATCCGAAAATAAGGTGACTTACTACGTCGCAGCCGATGGAGTGCAGTTTTTGCACGGCTTCCGCATAGCATTCGTTTGAAAAACAGCGGTTCATTCTCTGCGCCGTCGCCTCATTCGCGGTCTGAAGCCCCATCTCGACCCATACGGGCTTGATTTTACTCAGGCGTTCGAGCATACCGATCACATCGTCGCTGAGACAGTCCGGTCTTGTACCGAGGCTGAGGGTGACGATCTCGCGGCGGGCTGTCGCCTCCAGGTAGAGCTTTTCGAGGCGCCCGACGTCTCCGTAGGTATTTGAGTACGCCTGAAAGTAGGCTATAAATTTCTTCGCACCGGTCTTTTTTGCGATGAGCGCCTTCGCCTCGTCTATCTGCTCGTCTATTGACCTGAGCGCCGCGGCAAATTCCCCCGATCCGCCCTCTGAGCAGAAGGCACAGCCGCCGCGGGCGAGAGTTCCGTCGCGGTTCGGGCAGGTACAGCCGGAGGACAGCGTCAGCCGGTAGACCTTTTCTCCGTATTTTTCCTTCAAAACGTCGCTCAGATAGCGCATTCAATCACCTTTTCATAGTTTGTTCACATTTCGTTTATAGGCGGTTCATTTTTGCGGTTTACTATTGTCCCATCAAAAGGAGAGGCCCGACATGAAGAATTTTCTATCCTCACTACAACTGAAAATCCGCCAGTTCATGCAGGGGCGCTGCGGTCCGGACGAGCTTACCCGCGCGCTGTATATCGCGGCGCTCGCGCTTATGCTGCTCGGAGCAATAACGAGGCTCGGGCTGTTCTCCTCCCTCGCGCTTGTGGTGATGATATGGGCGATTTACAGAATGCTGAGCCGCAATTATGCCGCTCGTGACGCCGAGAGAGCCAAGTGGCGCGAGATAAAGAGCTTTTTCCGCGATGAACTGTCACTTCTGAAAAGCCGCTGGCGCGACAGAAAAACTCACAAATATTTCCGCTGCCCCGCCTGCAAAAAGGCACTTCGCGTTCCGCGAGGCAAGGGAACGGTAAAGGTCACCTGCCCGCGCTGCGGCAACAGAATCACAAAGAAAACCTAAAAGGAGCACTGCCATGACTAAGGATCCGTATGCAATCCTCGGTGTGGCGCCCGGCGCCGACCCGGAGGAGATAAAAAAGGCCTACCGCCGTAAGACCAAAGAATGCCACCCCGACCTGCACCCCGACGATCCCACAGCCGGCGAGCGCATGGCTGAGGTGAACGCCGCCTACGATATGCTCCAGAACCCTGAAAAGTACGCTCAGGAACAGCGCCGTGAGGAGGCGCAGAGGCAGTATTCTCAGCAACAGCAAGGCTATCAGCAGTATTCGCAGGGTAACGGCTATACCTATTACACCTACACCTATAACCCCTTCGAGAGCTATGACGAGAAGGACGAAAACGCGGATAATCCGTTCTACGGCTTCCGCCGCTCCTCGCCAGTCACGTTCAGCTTTTTCCCGTTTTTCGGCATACTCCGGTGGATTTTCTATATAAACGCCATCGGCTGGTTCCTCCGTCTGATCGGCGGACTGTTTTTAAGATAATGTATCTTATAAAGAGAAAGCTTATAGAACTCTGAACTTGAAGGAGGTAAATAGAATGGATAGCAGGTTTGAATTTATCGAAAAGAAAGGTCTTATGGAAGGTACTCGTATCATTGTTGACACAGAAACGGGTGTCCAGTATTTATTGGCTCATTGGACCAATATAGGCGGTCTCACAGTGCTGGTCGATAAGGACGGAAAACCTTTGCTTGACCCAAGATACGTCAAGTAACAACCTATACAATCTAATAATTCCAGGCCGGACTGAAAAGTCCGGCTTAATTAGTATCTTCTGCCGCCGGAGTATCTCTGCCCGCGATCGGCGCTCGGTAAAAGCGCTGCAAAGATACTCGTATGCGCCTCCGTTGCGCCGAGCTTCCGCTCCATGAGAGCAGGCAATACCTGCATTTATTACAGCACGGTACGCAAAGACTTTGAATCAAAACCGACCTTGTCTGCATTGTATTACCCTTCTGTTTCTTCTACAATGATCATATTCGGCCAGCGCTTTTCAATGCGCTCATCCGTATAATGTGTGTCAAGAAAAGCGTCATAATCGGAAGCGGCCTCATAGCCCGCCCTGCGGAAATTATATCTCAGCATCGCCATTCCCGTCAGCGAGCCGTTCAGCAGCATAGCCGCCACTATGATCCACGTTATAAGCTTGCCCGCGATCGGCGGTATGCGCTCTATGGCTTTTGACATCGGCGGATAAACGCTTTTTATCCAGACAACGCTGAGAAGTCCCCAGAAGAACATAAAAAGCACGTTCGTTCTTCCGCCGATATTAAGCGGCATATAGCTGTAATCCCAGAAAACAGTGCCGAATACAAGCTCGGTAAAAACGCTGCAAAGGTACTCGTATGCGCCGCCGATGAAAAATCCGCCGATGAATACCCATCTGTCATTCTTCTTCGAAAGAGGCAGCAGTGAAACCGTAAGCACCACCGCCCCGATCCCCCAGACGAGGCTGAACGGCCCGTACAGCAGGCTTGAGCGGCTCATCCACTCGCCGTTCACAAATCCGCAGTAGAGCGTTTCGATAAGATCGCCAAGCAGACTTGAAATAAGGAACACCCAAACAAGCTTGTCTGCGCTGAGCCCTTTACCGAAAATATACTCCTTTTCTCCCGTTTCGATTTCGGGATAGGCCTTTTTGACCCTGCTCCATACCCTCGTCACAAGCTTGTCGGCAAGTCCGGCTGAGCGCGAATCATTCTTCATATCCGCATAGTTCCCGCGCCTGAACGCTGCGGAGACCGTAACTAAATCTATTACAGCAAGGCAGAGAATTACATCGGTCACAATTCTCAGAACAAGCTTCGGAATAAGCGGCAGCAGGAAAATGACAAGCGGCTGGAATATCTGATACGCCAAAAAGAACGCCAGCGCTATCACGACCGACGCGGCAAAGCCCTTGATATTTCCGCCAAGCATACCGGCTCTTCTCGGCCAGGCGACGCCGGAGAGCTTCCCGGCGATAAAAACGCCAAGCGCGTCTATGACCGCCGAAACCATCAATGTCATAATAAGCTGGAGCGCCACATTATCTCCTAAAAACGGCAGCACAACAATAAGCACCGTCATCGTAAAGCCGTAGGTAAGAATAAGCGGCATGGTGAGGAAGCCCACATTGCGGAAGCTTCTGCTCGTAAAGGCATAGACGAGCATCTCTGCGCACCAGCCGAGGAATGAATAGAGTAGCAGGAAGAAGCCCAGCTCATACCACTCAAAAGACATAAAATCACCTTTTTTTATTTTGGAAACGCTGACTAAATGCGTCTTCGGCGCATAGCGGCTCTTTTCCGCCGCAATTTAGTCAAAAAATCTTGAAATACACAAAGTATTCCTTCAATTTTTTGCCGTCATTGCGACAAAAAATACCTCGCTCTTCGCTCTTGCCGATTTAATCAGCGCTTCTTTTTTTTGCAGAATAACATATTTTTTGGAAAATGACAATAATACGTTGTAATCATCGCTCAAAATATGTTAAAATGAAGTATATATTTTTGGGGAGGGCAATATGAGATACGCAATCAATGGCAAAAATTATCACGATTTCAGTATTTACGAGCTGAACAAGCTGCCCGGGCGCAGTTATTTTATTCCGTACCCCGACCGCAAGGGCGCCGACGCCGTCGCGCCGAAGGACAAGCGCTACAAGTCCGATAAGGTCATCTGCCTCAACGGACAGTGGGACTTCAAGTTTTACCCCCGCCCCGCCGAGCTTCCGCTCGACCTTGACACCGACGATATCGCCTTCGACAAGATAGACGTTCCTGCCTGCTGGCAGTTCCGCGGCTATGACAGGCCGTTTTACGTCAACATCCGCTACCAGTTTCCGTTCAAGCCGCCGGTGATCCCGACAACTGAGAAGGTCGGCAGGGTGTTCTCCTGGATGGGCTGCGACCAGGCGATAAGCCCGCGCTGGAAGGTGCCTGAGAACGAGTACAACTTCGTCGGCGTATACCGCCGCTTTATCGACGTTGCGGACGCGGACAAGAGCTTTATAATCTCCTTTCTCGGCGTTGCGAGCTGTCTTGATCTCTACCTCAACGGCGAGTTCATCGGCTACTCCGAGGGCGCGCACAACACAGCGGAGTTCGACCTCTCCGGCAAGCTGAAAGCCGGTCAGAACGAGCTTCTTGCCGTAGTTCACCGCTGGTGCACCGGAACATATCTCGAAAGCCAGGATATGTTCCGCAACAACGGCATTTTCCGCGACGTGCTTCTGCGCGTTTCGGACAAAACCGACCTCTGGGACATAAACGCCGTCACTGAGAAGAAGGGCGATAAATACTCCCTCTCCCTCACCGCCGCAGCTTTTTCCGATACCGACGTGACCTTCACCTTCGGTGATAAATCCGTCACCGTTCCGACTGAGAACAAGGTCGCAAAGTGCGTTTTTGACTCTCTCGAAGTAAAAGAGTGGAACGCCGAGGCGCCGGAGCTCTACGATATCTACTTTGAAACTCCGACAAGCTGCGTAAAGGAGCGCATTGGCTTCAAGACGGTTGAGATACGCGGCGACGTTTTCTATCTCAACGGCAGAAAGATCAAGTTCAAGGGCGTAAACCACCACGACACCTCGCCAATGAACGGCTACACGATGACGCCGGATGAGATCGAGCGCGACCTCGATCTCTGCAAGGAGTTCAACATCGACACAGTCCGTACCTCACACTATCCTCCCGATCCCCTGCTCATCGAGCTTGCGGACGAGAAGGGCATATACATCGTAGATGAGAACGACATCGAGACCCACGGCACATTTGCGATGCAGATACCGCCGACGTACAACACTATTTCCCATGACCCCAAGTGGCGCCCTCGCTATATGGATCGCGTAAAGCGCCTCTACAAGCGCGACAAAATTCACGCGAACACCTCTATAATAATGTGGTCGCTCGGAAACGAGGCCGGCGGCTACTCCAACACCGACGCTATGGCGGACTACCTGCACTCCCGCTCCAATCTCCCCGTGCACTATGAGAGCGCCGTCCACTGCAAGAGGGTTGCCTATGACGTGGGAAGCGATATGTATCCTCCCGTAAGCAAGCTCCACGAAATAGGCGAGCACCGCTGCAAGCAAAAGGAGCTCAACGACCGCCCGTACTTCATGTGCGAATACGCCCACGCGATGGGCGTCGGTCCCGGCAACACCGAGGCGTACTGGAGAGAGATCTACGCCTACGACAACCTCATGGGCGGCTGCGTCTGGGAGATGGCAGACCACGCAATACTCCACGAGGACGGCTCCTACACCTACGGCGGCGACCACGGCGAGTGGGAGCACGACAAGAACTTCTGCGTTGACGGAATGTTCTACCCCGACCGCACGCCCTCCGTCGGCGCGAAGATAATCAGATTTATCTACCGCCCCATCCGCGTGACCTACGCGACCGGAAACGCCTTCGTTATCTTCAACACCACCGCTTTTTCCGAAGGAGCCCGCTATAAGCTCACGTTCAGGTGGAACGACGGCAGTGTCTTTGAGCTTGCGCCCGACGTCGCGCCGCTCACGAAGAAGAGCTTTGAGCTTGAGACCGGCAAGACAGTTGACGGCAACCTATCCGTTATTGTCGAAACCCTCGACACAGTGACCGGCCGCATTGTCAGCGAGGAGCAGATAGTCATTTCCGAAAAGGTGCAGTCCGCGCC
Source organism: Oscillospiraceae bacterium (assembly GCA_017439425.1). Taxonomy (GTDB): domain Bacteria; phylum Bacillota; class Clostridia; order Oscillospirales; family Oscillospiraceae; genus RUG626. The sequence continues at coordinate 992 of JAFSJE010000082.1, read as the reverse complement.
GGCGACGAGGCCGCTTCCCGAGGGCTTCACCCTTGACGGCGACAAGGTCTATATTCTCCTTCCGAACGGAAAGCACCTCGAGAGCGCGCCGGAGAGCACGATCCTCTACCGCGCCGCGACCGATAACGACACCGACCTTATGTTCTCAAACACTATGGCGCCGTATTTTGACCAGCGCATCGAGTACAAGGGGGTTGAGAGCGTCGAAAACGGCTATAAGGTCACAAGCGTTGTGCAGAACAAAAAGGCAAAGTTCCTCGTCACCGACACCTATGAGGGTACAGATGGCGGCGTTCTCGTCACAAGCAGGCTTCACTGTATTTCCGGCGGCGGAATTATCCCGCGCTTCGGAAAGGCCTTCCGTCTCGATGAGAGCTTTGACGACGTCCGCTATCACGGCAGAGGCGGCGAGACCTACTGCGATATGCGCGATCAGTTCGTGATCGGCGATTACGATTGCAGGGTTGCGGATATGACAGAGCCGAATATCAAGCCGCAGGAGAGCGGCAACAGAATGGACTGCACCTGTGCAGAGTTCACTGACGGCGCGGTTAACGTCCGCTTCGAGGCAGTAGATAAGAGCTTTGAGCTCGGCGTGAAGCCCTACTCAGACCGCGCGCTCGTCACAATGCGCCATCGCTCTGACGAGGTCCGCACCGGCACCTATGTCACGATTCAGGCGTTCCAGCAGGGCATCGGCACCGGAGCCTGCGGCCCCGCGATAATGCCGGAGTTCCAGTACAGCGCTAAAGAGGACTACGAGCTGAAATTTATTATTAAAATAAAGTAAAATTAAAAGGCTGAGAGCTTTTTCGCTCTCAGCCTTTTATTATGCCTTGACTTCCTCGTTCGTAATCGCTAAATAAGTGGTACCCTATGCAAAAGCGGCATCATCGTCTAAAATGTGTGCAAAGTGTTCTGGAAAGGCTCGGAACGTTCCGAAACGTTCCGGAAATTTAAGGACAGAATAATACACAGGAGGCAGACGATGC
>JAFSJE010000008.1 GCA_017439425.1 Oscillospiraceae bacterium | reverse complement strand
AGCGACTTTATTACTTTTAAGGGATTGCAGTCAGAATTTGAAGTATTTAAAAAGTGTGCGATCCCGGATCCAACTTATGCCGGACCATTTCCTCCATTAATTATTCCAGAATAAAAAGTCCAACAAAACATCCGCACCCTCAAGGACGCCGCGCAAAACGGCGCACCCATGTCCCACGGTCATAGACAAAAGCTTTTGTCTCTCTCTTGGTTCCGTTCTCTCTCTTTTTCTCGAAAAAGAGAGAGAATGAACATAGTCCGGCGCGGCTGCGCCACACAAGCAGCAAAAAAGCACCCTCGCTCGGGCGAGGGTGCTTTTCCTATTCGTATTATTACGCGCCGAAGACCTTGATAAGGAAGCCGGCTGCTATTGCAGAGCCGATAACGCCTGCGACGTTCGGGCCCATAGCGTGCATAAGGAGGAAGTTGGAGGGGTTCTCCTTCTGTCCTACCATCTGGCTTACGCGGGCTGCCATCGGAACGGCGGAAACGCCGGCGGAGCCGATAAGCGGATTGATCTTGCCGCCGGAGAGCTTATACATGATCTTGCCGACGAGAAGTCCGCCAACGGTGGAGAAGCAGAACGCAATAAGACCGAGAAGCACGATGCCGAGGGTCTGGAGGTTGAGGAAGCGAGGCGCGACGGTGGTTGCGCCGACGGAGATTCCGAGGAACAGAGTGACGATGTTCATAAGAGCGTTCTGAGCGACGTCAGAAAGACGCTCGGTAACGCCAGTCTCCTTCAGGAGATTGCCGAACATAAGGCAGCCGATGAGGGGCGCGGTGTCCGGAAGAAGAAGGATAACGAAAATCGCAACAACTATCGGGAATACTATCTTCTCAGCCTTGGATACCTCACGAAGCTGCACCATCTTGACCTTGCGCTCCTCGGGAGTTGTGAGAAGCTTCATGATGGGCGGCTGGATCATCGGGATAAGCGCCATGTAGGAATAAGCCGCGATGGCGATAGCACCGAGCAGGTGGGGCGCGAGAAGTGTGGTCGTAAGGATTGCGGTGGGGCCGTCAGCGCCGCCGATGATGCCGATGGAGGCAGCCTCGGGGCCGGTGAAGCCGAGAAGCGTTGCGCCGAGGAAGGCGAAGAATACGCCGAACTGAGCGGCAGCGCCGAGAAGGAAGGTCTTGGGGTTGGCGATAAGGGGACCGAAGTCCGTCATTGCGCCGACGCCGATGAAGATAAGGCAGGGATAGACGCCGGCCTTAACGCCGATGTAGAGAATATCGAGAAGTCCGCCCTCTGCGAGAATGGGAGCGTAGGAGTGGTAGACCTCGCTCGCGGGGTCAAGGAAGTTATCCCAAAGCTCCGGGTGGTAAAGTCCAGCGCCGGGGAGGTTAGTCAGCAGCGCACCGAAGGCGATACCGACGAGCAGCAGCGGCTCGAACTTTTTGACGATTCCGAGATACAGGAGAAGGCAGGCGACGGCAATCATTACCGCGTACTTCCAGCCGCCCTCTACGAAAAAGAGGCCGAAGCCGGAGTCCTGCGCAAGACCCTGCAGGGTTCCAAGTATATCCATATTGCCCTCCTGTTATGCGAGGACTACGAGGGGTGTGCCGGTCTCGACCTTGGCGCCCTTCTGGGTGACGACCTGAGCAACAGTGCCGTCATGGGGTGCCATAACCTCGTTTTCCATCTTCATGGCCTCGAGAACAACGAGAACGTCGCCGCTCTTGACAGCCTGACCTGCGGAAACCTTTACGTCAACGATAGTGCCGGGCATCGGAGCCGCGACAGTCTCGCCGGCGGCGGTGACTGCGGGCGCAGCGGCGGCAGCTGCTGCGGGTGCGGCAGGTGCGGCTGCGACAGGCGCGGGAGCTGCGGCAGGTGCAACTGCCTCATATTCATCGAGAAGCGTGGCCTCGCCGTGCTCGACCTCGACCTCGTAGGTTCTTCCGTTAAGAGTTACTTTATATTTCATCTTACTTTACCTCTTTAATAGACTTAAAATGCAGCTCGTTGATGGGCTTGCCCATCTTGTCAGCCACGATTGCCATAAGCATTGCGGCGGTCTTGGGGTCGGTGTCATAGAGCTTGAGCTCGCCGGCAGAGCCGGGCGCCTTTTTCTTCTCGACTGCCTTCTGAGGCTCAGCCGCCTTGGGTGCCTCAGCCGGGGAAACCTTCTTCGAGCTCATTATCTTGCCGGTGATGACGATGACCGCCATCAGCAGTATGATTCCGAGAAACACGAAGAGATAACCCATAAGCGCGGCGACAGATGCTGTACCGAGGTCGAGATGACCCTGCATATCGGCGGCAAGTGCGATAGGTGTGTACAATTAAATCACTTCCTTTTTATTTTCAAAGGGCTCCCGCGAGATCATTTGATCTCGTGGGAAAGAGGAGGACGGAGGGAACGGACGCGAAGTTTTCGCACATTCCCTCAGTGCGGAAACGGAGCGCAGTGAGCTTCGTCGGACGTTACGCCTCGACTATCGTGTACTTTGCGACGTTCTCGCGCTTTGCCTTGCGGTCGGTGAGGTACTTTTTAGCCTGGTCGGGATAGCAGATGTAGCTCATCATATCCTCCTCAGACTCGCAGAGGTCGCCGAGGTCGGCCTTCGCCTTCTTGAACTCCTCGCCGGTGCGCTTGGAGTCCTCAATGCGGCAGTCAACGGGCTTATTGCCCTCGCCGAGGATCTTATCCTGAAGCTCCTTCGATACCTCGCCGGGTGCGATACCGTAATCGCCCTTGAAGTAGTTCTTGATCTCGTTGGAGATCTGCTTATAGCGCTCGCCCATGAGGACGTTGACAACTGCCTGGTTGCCCACCATCTGGCTGAGCGGAGTTACGAGCGGAGGATAGCCGAGATCCTTGCGGACGTTCGGGATCTCAACAAGCGCCTCGTCGAACTTATCCATTGCGTTCATATCCTTGAGGTTTGCGATCATGTTGGAGAGCATTCCGCCGGGGACCTTGTAAACGAGCGCCTGAGCGTCGGTACCCATGCTCTTCGGGCTGATGGTGCCGGCGTCGATGTACTTCTGCTTTACGGGCTTGAAGAAGTCGTTTACCTTGTTGATGACCTTCTCGTCGAGTCCGGTCTCGATGCCGTACTGGCTGAGAGCGTAGTAAAGGGACTCGGTCGCGGCCTGGGAGGTGCCGTTGGAGAAGCAGGAGGTTGCGGTGTCGATAACGTCGATGCCGCCCTCGATGGCCTTGGTGAGGGTCATGTAAGCCATGCCGGTGGTGCAGTGGGTGTGGAGGATGAGCGGCATATTGCCGATGGCGTCCTTAACGCCCTTGATGAGGCTCTCTGCCTCGGAGGGGCTCATCGTGCCTGCCATATCCTTGAAGCAGATGGTGTCGAAGCCCATCTTCTTGAGCTCCTTGCACATCTCAACGTACTTTTTAACGGTGTGGACCGGGCTCTGAGTGTAGGAGATGCAGCCGGAAGCGACTGTGCGCGGAGTAGCATACTTCTTCGTTGCCTCAAGAGCGGTCTTGATGTTGCGGAAATCGTTCAGAGCATCGAAAATGCGGATAACGTCGATGCCGTTCTTGATGGAAAGCTGAACGAACTTCTCGACAACGTCATCGTGATAGTGCTTGTAGCCGAGAAGGTTCTGGCCGCGGAGCAGCATCTGAAGACGGGTGTTGGGCATGGCAGCACGGATCTTGCGAAGGCGCTCCCACGGATCCTCGCCGAGGTAACGAAGGCAGCTGTCGAAGGTGGCGCCGCCCCAGCACTCTACGGAGTAGTAGCCCGCCTTGTCCATGGTGGGCAGGATGTCCGCAAAGTCATCGTACTTCATGCGCGTAGCCATAAGGCTCTGGTTCGCGTCACGCAGCACGGTTTCGGTAAACTGTACTTTTTTCATTTATCTTGACCTCCACATCCCGAAAAATCGGGGAATTTGGGTTATTCACGGTTTAGGTCGTCTCCAACCTATGCCACATTAGACTATACTAAAAATCGCGATTTTTTTCAACTGCAAAAAGGGAAAAAATGTCGGATTTTTAACGATGATTTCGGTCATAGTGGTAATCCGGCGCCGCGGCAATCCGCGTTTCCTTCTGCATATAATATCTCGGGTGATTTATATGGAACTCGAATTATCCCCCGCCGAGGCCTACGAGGTCTGGGCGCGGGTCACGCATATAGAAAATCCCCCCGCCGCCGCGAAACCGCGGAAGCGGGAGGTAAAAGGCGATATTCCTGGCGCGATAGCGCTCATCTGCGCTCTTGCAGCAGCCGCTCGACCTCACAGAGCTGCGCGGGGGTGTTCACGCCGATGAGCTCGTCGCCCATCTCGCGGACGCAGACGCCGACCTTGTCGCCGCGGGTGAGCATGATATCCGGCGCGTCGGTGAGGTAATACTCGCCCTGCGCGTTGTTGGTCCTGAGCCCGGTGAGGGCTGTGCGGAGCTTCGGCGCTGAGAAAACGTAAACGCCGGAATTGTACTCCTGAACGGCAAATTCCTCGGGCGAGGCGTCCTTTTCCTCGACGATTTTGACAAAGCCGCCGCCCTCGTCGCGGATGACCCTGCCGTAGCCGCGGAGCGGCACCTCCGAGGCGCCGGAGAGAACGGTGCAGTCGTTGCCCTTCGCGCGGTGCTCCTCAACGAGGGCTGAAAAGGTCTCCGGGCGCACGAGCGGCGCGTCGCCGCAGCAGATGAGAACGTCGCCGTCGAAGTCTCCGAGGGTCTCAAAGGCGCACATAACGGCGTGGCCGGTGCCCTTCTGCTCCGCCTGAACGGCGAAGGCGCAGTCAGTGAAAGCCGCCTCGACCTTTTCGCGCATGAAGCCGACGACGACGATGTTGTCGCGCCCCTTTGTGGGCAGCGCGTCGAGCACATAACCGAGGAGCGGCTTGCCGAGGGCGGTGCGCATGACCTTCGGAAGCTCGACTCCCTCGGTCTGCATACGCGTACCCTTTCCCGCGGCGAGAATTATGGATTTGAGCATCGGTGTTACCTCCGTTTATGATGTTATTATTGCAGGGGCTGTGAGCGTACCCGCCCTTGTCCGTCAACCACCGGACTGCGCGGTGAAAGCCGCAGGAGCAGGCACCGAAGGTTACTTCCGCAGTAAGCGGCTAAGCGAATACGGCGCTTCGCGTATCAAGGGGTCCCCAAAAATGTCTCGCATTTTTGGGGAGAGGAGGCACAGCGGAATGAATGAGCTTTGCCGCGCCCCTCAGCGGGATTGCGAACGATATGGAGCTTGTGCCGACGAGACACCGCGCATTAAGTTGCGCCAAGTCTGATGGTCACCGCCGAAAGCCTCTTATCTCTCTCTTGGTTCCGTTCTCTCTCTTTCTCTGCGAGAAAGAGAGAGAATGAACAGAAAGCGTGGGGGCTTGCCCCTGCAAATTACTTACACAAATATGCGTTCCAGTTATCCTGATGGTAGTGCTCGGTTATCTCAAACCCTGCGCTCCCGAGCGCGCGCTCGACGTCCTTCTCTCTGCCGTCGATTATGCCGGAGCAGATAAAGTCTCCGCCGTCACTGAGCAGCTCCTTCGCCCTCGGCGCGAGCGCGATTATCACGTCCGCGACGATATTTGCCGTGATTACCGGGTATTTTTCGCTTCCGGCGAGGTTTTTATCGCCGATCACGTCGCCGGCGATGGCGGTGAGGCGCTTTTCGTCGATGCCGTTGAACGCCGCGTTCTCCATGACAACCTTCGGCGCCTTTTCATCAATGTCGATGCCGACGGCGCTGTCGCAGCCCAACAGAAGTCCCGCTATCGCGAGGATGCCGCTGCCGCAGCCGAGGTCGAGCAATCTTTTTCCCGGCGCGGAGACCTTTTCAAGCGCCCTGAGGCACATCTGCGTCGTGGCGTGGCCGCCGGTGCCGAAGATTAGGCCCGGGTCGAGGCGAACTGCGACGCGGTCTTTGTACTCCTCGGGCAGCGAGAGCCACTCCGGTACGATGACAAGCCTCTCGCCCACCGGTATCGGCTTATAGTACTGCCGCCAGTTGTTCTCCCAGTCCTCGTCGCGCACACTGACGACCTGAAATTCCTTCTCGGGCAGTGCGTTTTCAAGGCGGCTGAGCTCGCTTTTGCCGCTCTCCGAGTCCTCAAGGTAGAATTTCACGCGGCTCACGCCCTTGATGGAGGCGGCGAACGCCTCGTCGACGTAGTCCCAATACTTGCGGTTTTCCTCTAAAAAACGCGCGATGTCCTCCTCGTCCTCGGTGATGAGCGAGTCCACGCCGAGACCGCTGAGGCGGTCGACAAGGCGGTTAAGCTCGGAATGCGAGGTGTTTATCGTAATTTCAAGCCAGTTCATTCGGTAACTCCTTCGATAATCTCTGCGTTTGCGTCGGTGACGAAGCTTGTGGCGGTAAATTCGCCGTAGCGGCCCTCGTATTCCACGAAAACCGCGAGTATGTACACCGGCGCGGACAAGCCCTCGACGACCTCGACCGTTCCGGCGAGCGACACGGCGGGGCACTCTCTGCCGGCTATTGTAACGGTAGTTTCCGCAAAGCCGTAGTCGGTGTAGCCGGACTCCTCGAGCGCGACGGGCAGGTCAGCGAGATACGTCGCGCATGCCTCGGCGGCGCCGCCCTCTCCGACTGTGAAGCTCAGAGTCTGCAAGCCCTCGTCGCCGGAGGAGTACATCTCAAAGTTTGCGCCGAGCTCGTTGGCGTTGGCGCTGTCGGTTATCCACTCCCAGCCCTCGGGGAGAGTGTAGCGCAGGGAGAAATAATCGCTCACATAGGTATCGCCGTCTATCTCGCCCGGTTCGTACTCCGGTCTTGCCGGCTCAGGCGGGATTTCCGGCTCGTCCGGCGCTTCAACGGGCGTTTCGACCGGTGCCTCATGAGGCGCGTCCTCGACCGGCGCGGGGGCTTCGGGCGCGGCGCAGGAAGCTAAAAGCGCGAGGATTATGAGTACAGGCAGAATTTTTTTCATTTTTGCCTCCAACGGTATGCTTCAATCCGATCTTGCGAATTGCGTCATCTTTTTCTAATGTATAATAATCATAACACGTCTATTATACCAAAACCCCCGGGGTTTTGCAATCCCGGGGGGCGGTTAATTGAGGATATCTAAAATTTCCTGCGTGTTGTCTTCTCCGGCTGTGGTGATGTTGAACTCGCCATACCAGCCGTTCAGGTCGATGAAAACAGTAAGAATATGCAGCTCGGTGCCGGTCCTGCCGATTTTTGACGTGATTTTGAGTGCGGCGGTCGGCTCGCCCGCGAGGGTGACGGAGATTTCCTCAACCTCCACGTCGGTAAAGCCCGCCTCCTCAAGCGCGGGCGGAGTTCTCTCGAGCGCGTAGCCGTAAACTCCGGAGGCGCTGCCCGCGCCGGCGCGGAAGGAGAGCGATGATCCGCCGCTTTTTACGGCGTAGGCCTCAAATTTTTCGTTCTCGCCCCATTCCCAGCCCTCGGGAAGCGTGAAGCCAAAGCCGAAAAAGCCGTTTTCGTAGCTTCTGCCGTCGATCATGCCGGGCGTGTAGTCGGGGCGCGCCGTGCCGCCGCCCTCTGCGACCTTCTCGCGATAGCCCTCCGGCCAGCCGACAAAGCCGCCGGTGGTCTCGCTGAAGCCTGGAGCTGTACAGCCGGTGAGAAGGAGTATCAAAAAGAGCGAAATAAGCCGTTTCACGCGCCATTCCCCCCGATAAATTATTACGATTCACAATCAGATTATAACATTTAAAAGAGAGAAAGCAACTGAAATTTGTACTTTATACGGATTTATCGCAGGGACAAAAAGCGGGGTCAACTGACCCCGCTAAGCCGCTTAAAAACCGAAATTCATGCCGCCGGTGAGCTTTGCCATCGTGCCGCTCATCTCGCTCTCCGCCTTGCGGAGCGCCTCGTTGACTGCGGCGAGAATGGTATCCTGGAGCATCTCGACGTCCTCGGGATCCGTCATATCGACGACTGCGTCGGGGTCGATTTTAAGCTCGGTCAGCTCGCGCTTTCCGGTCACGGTCGCCTCGACCATGCCGCCGCCTGCGGTCGCAGAGAAGGTTTTTTCCTCGACCTCCTGCTGCATCCGGAGCATATCCTGCTGCATCTTCTGAGCCTGCTTTATCATGTTCATGTTCATACCGCCGGACATTCTGCCCGAAAAACCGCCTTTTGCCATCGAAAAAATCCTCCTATTTGAATGTTACAAAATCGCCGAACTGTTTGAAATAGTCGAGGTCGGCGCTCGCGCCCTCCGCCCTCGGCAGCTCGTTCTGTATTGCAAGCTGCACCGGTCTGCCGGTGAGCCGCTTCGCTGTCTCGGTCAGAACCCTTGAAATTTGCTGCTGCTCTGTCATCGTTTTGACGAACGGATTTTCTGTCGCTACCGTGAGGACGTTGCCTTTTATCCACGCCGCGACGTCCGCTTTGTTGCCGAGTATGTTTACATAGGTTCCGAGCTCGCCCTTCGCCGCCTCGAGTATCTCATCCCACGTCGGCTCGCCGCCGGACGGGTTCGGCATCGGCGCCGCTGAGGGCTTCGGCGCTTCGGAAGCTTGCTTTGGAGCTTCGTCCGCCCTTTTCGGTGCTTCGGCAACGGGCTTCGGCGCCTCTGCTATCGGCTTCGGCGCGGGTCTCGGCGCGGCGGGCTTCGGCTCGGAGGCTGGTCTCGGAGCGGCCTTCGGCTCCTCATAGCCCTCAAACTGCGCACCTCCGAGGACGATGCCGAGCTTTACGAGCGCCACCTCCGCCGCCGTTCTGCGGTCGCGCACGTCGCGCATACTGCCGCCGACCGTGCCGAGGTCGCTCGCTGCGCGTAAAAGAGCGCCGGTGGGAACGCCGTCCGACAGCTCGTCCAGAGCCGCGCGGGAGAGAGTTCCGGTTATGAGCCCTTCGCCGCCCTTGCCCGCGACGCGGACAATCAGCATATCGCGGATAAGGCTCAGAAGCTCGCCGAGAGTGCCCGCGGGGTCTGCGCCCGAGGCGTAAATTCCTTCAAATTCTCCCAGCGCGAGAGCTGTATCGCCGCCCTTCAGCGCCCGGAAAACCGAGGCGACGCGCCCGCTTCCGGCGATTCCGACGCCGGAGAGCACACGCTCCTCAGTAACCTCGCCGCCCGAAAGGCACTGGTCGAGAAGACTCAGCGCGTCGCGCATCGCGCCGTCGGCAAGGCGGGCAAGCAGCGTGACCGCGCCGTCCGTGATGGAAATGCCCTCGCTGTCGCACACATAGCGAATGCGACCCTCGATGTCAGCGGGTGTGAGGCGCTTGAAGTTGTAGCGCTGGGTGCGGGAGAGTATCGTCGCCGGGACTTTATTGAGCTCCGTCGTCGCGAGGATGAACACGAGATGCTCCGGCGGCTCCTCCATTATTTTGAGAAGCGCGTTGAACGCGGAGGTGCTGAGCATATGCACCTCGTCGATGATGTACACGCGCTTGCGCACGCTCGTGGGCGAGAAAACCGCCTCCTCGCGTATCGTGCGGACGTTGTCAACGCCGTTATTCGACGCCGCGTCGATCTCGACGACGTCGAGAATGCTGCCGTCCATGATCCCGAGGCAGCTCGGGCAGGCGTTGCACGGCTCACCGGACTGCGGATTTTCACAGTTTAGGGCGCGGGCGAGTATCTTTGCGCAGGTCGTCTTGCCGGTACCGCGGCCGCCGACGAAGATATACGCGTGGCTTGTGCGGTTTGCCGCGACCTGACGGCGCAGCGTTTCGGTTATATGCTCCTGACCCACGACGTCGCCGAAGCGCATGGGGCGGTATTTTCTGTATAGCGCCTGGTACATAGTGAGCCTCCTTTGACGTTTTGTTCATTCTCTCTTTTTCGTGAAAAAAAGAGAACGGAGTGTACTTCTGCGATACTCACCGCGCTATGCGGTTTGAGTCAAAAATCGAGCGGAACTGCGCGGAGCCGCACACCTGCCTTTGATGGCAATATCCACCCGTTACTTACCCTCCGGACTCGGAACCGGCGAACCCGCGGCACACAGGCAAAGCCCCTGCTTAGTGCTGCTTGGTTCCCCACCTGACACGATTCACAAGCGCCTGTTGCGCGGGACCGGCTCTTCAGCATCCTTCGGATAAGGCAGACGATACATACCACCACCGGGGGCAGGAATTCATTCCCACTGTAGCGGATTGTGGGTTACAGGGCACCGCTATCTCCCCAACTAGTGCGGCTCGGCGCAATTCCGCTCGCGAGCCAAATGTTATTATAGCATAGTATTATGCGTTTAGCAATACGAAAAACCCCGATGCTCTTGCACCGGGGTTTGGATTATTACTCCATCGCGTTGAGCTTCTTATCGAGAGCGCTCTTTTTGTTTGCGGCGTTCTTCTTGTGGATAAGACCCTTGACAGCGGCTTTATCAACTGTCTTTACGGCAACTTTATAGGCGCTTTCGGCCTCGCTACGGCTGCCTTCTGCCACTGCAGTGTCGAACTTCTTAAGAACGGTCTTGAGCTCGGACTTGTCAGCCTTGTTACGAGCGGCATAGACCTTGGAGAGCTGTACGCGCTTCTCTGCGGACTTGATGTTGGGCATTTATGGCCACCTCCTCCTATAAAGATTGCACCTTGTGCGGAATAGTATAATATCAGAGTTTTTCAGAAATTGCAAGGGTTTTTTTGAAAAATCTTTAAATAAATTGTAATATGTAAAGCACGGGAAATTATGTAAACCGTTCCACGTGGAACTGCGTCGGATGAAGCTCGCTGCGTTTCGTTTCCGGCTGCGCCGAAAACTGCACATTCGCTTCCTCCATCCTCCTTTTCCCCACAAAAGCTTCGCTTTTGCGGGGACCCCCTTTTGAAACTCGCTTCACTCCGTTTCGCCGCTGAGGTGCGCGGCAAAACTTCGTGTCCGCTCCTTCCTTGCTCCTCTCAAATCGAAGCGAAGCGACGCTTCGATTTGTTTAAAGGTCAAGAGCGCAAAGCGTGGTGGGGTATGTAGAAGCAAGCATTAAGATTTAGTACGCAGTAAGCGGCTAAGCGAGTTAGACGCTTCGCCTTTTGGATGAAGGACACCACGCAAATCGGCGCACCCATGTCCTATGGTCACCGCCAAAAGCCTCTTATCTCTCTCTTGGTTCTGTTCTCTCTCTTTCTTGCGAGAAAGAGAGAGAATGAACAAAGAACATGGCGCACAAGTGCGCCATACAAATCAGTTTTCCCTTGCAAAAATGGCGATACTATATTATAATACCCGTACAATCTTTTAGAAGGAACTGAAAATGGGAAAAATTATTGCGGTTGCAAATCAAAAAGGCGGCGTCGGCAAGACGACCACCGCTGTTAATCTCACCGCCGCGCTCAAATTGGCTGGCAAGCGCGTCCTTCTCTGCGACTCTGACCCCCAGGGCAATGCTACGAGCGCAATGGGCATCGACAAAAACGCCGTCGCGCTCGGCACGTACAACGTCCTCGTCGACGGAACTGCGCCGAAGTCGGCGATTACGCAGACAAAGTTCGGCGACGTTATGCCGTCTAATAAAGAGCTGTCAGGCGCGGTTGTAGAGCTTGTCGGCAAGGACAACCGCGAGTTTCAGCTGCGCGGCGCGCTGAGAAGCGTTGCCGGTGACTACGATTTCATAATCATCGACTGCCCTCCGAGTCTTGAGATGCTGACCTTGAACGGCCTTTGCGCTGCGGACTCGGTGCTGATACCGGTGCAGTGCGAATATTTCGCGCTTGAGGGACTTGCAGACCTCATGAACACCGTTCGCTTAATAAAAAAGCGCCTCAATCCGGAAATAACCATCGAGGGCGTTCTGCTCACAATGTACGACGGGCGCACGAATCTTTCTCTTCAGGTCGCGGGCGAGGTCAAGCGCTACTTCAAGGACGCGGTGTACAAAACTCTTATCCCGCGCAACATCCGTCTTTCAGAGGCGCCGAGCCACGGAAAGCCCGTTACGGATTACGCCTTCGCTTCAAAGGGCGCGCAGGCGTATATGCAGCTCGCCGACGAGGTCATAAAAAGGAACAGGGTGAATAAAGCTTGAGTAAAGGTCAGAAACGGAATGATATGGGCGACACTCTGCGCCTTTTGTTCTGCCGCTGGCTTTACACGAAAGGAATGATAAAGAAAATGCCAAAAGGTGGTCTTGGAAAGGGACTGTCGGGCGACTTTTTCGGCGGGCAGGGTCTTGCCGCGCTCCTCGGTGACGAGGTTGCGCAGGAGAATAGCGACGTCCGCAAGCTCCCGATATCAAAGGTCGAGCCGCGATCTAACCAGCCGCGCAAGGTCTTTGACCCGGAGTCTATCGCCGAGCTTGCCGATTCCATACGCGAGCACGGCGTAATGCAGCCGATAGCAGTCAGAAAGGTCGGCGATACCTATCAGATAATAGCGGGAGAGCGCCGCTGGCGCGCGAGCCGCGAGGCGGGACTTGATGAGATCCCGGCGCTCGTCATCGAATGTGACGAGCAAAAGGCCGAGGAGCTGGCGCTTGTCGAAAACCTCCAGCGCGAGGATCTGAAGCCGCGCGAGGAGGCGGACGCCCTGCGTGTGATGATGGAAAAGTACTCTCTGAGCCAGGAAAAGGTGGCGGAGATAATCGGAAAGAGCCGCAGCTATGTCGCAAACTCGCTTCGCCTGCTGAATTTGCCGGAGACCGTGCTGAACCTGCTTGACGACGGCAAAATCTCGACGTCGCACGCAAAGACGCTCCTTGAGCTCAAACGGCAGGACGATATGATCTACGCCGCGAACGAGGTAATCGTAAAGGGACTCGGAGTCCGCGAGCTCTCGGGCCTTGTAAAGAAGCTTAACACGCAGCCCCGCGAGCGCGAGAAGCCCGATCGCCGCCACGCCGACGGAGTCGATTACTACGCCGAGGCGGAAAAAGCGCTCACCGGCACTCTCGGCCGCAAGGTACACATCTCACCCGGCTTCAAGAAAGGCAGATTTGAGATAGAGTACTACGACAAGGACGATTTTGAGGTGCTTTACAACGCGCTCTTGCAGATCAAGGCAAGGGAGGCGGGGAAATGAATCTTCACAAGCGTTCTGACGCTGATGAGCAGGACGTAACGCCGCTTGAGGAAAAGCCGCGCACCCGCAAACAGAGCCAGGAATCGGTAATAATCTACCTCGTGGTGCTGTTTACGGCGGTTTTTCTCCTGATTTTGCTCAGTTATTTCATGCACCAGCGCCAGAGCGAGGCGGAGCTGAGCAATCTCAGCGATCAGCACACGGAATACCGCCTGCGGACGGAGGAATCAATTGCCGCTATGCAGGCCGAAAATGAGCGCCTCAGGCTCGAGCTTGAGGAGGCTCACGCGAAAATAGAAGAACTCGAAAAGGAAAAAGAGGTACAGTCCAATGATTGATATTAAACTTATCCGTGAAAATCCCGATCTCGTTCGTGAAAACATCAAAAAGAAATTTCAGGATGAAAAACTTCCCCTTGTTGACGAGGCGGCGGAGCTTGACCGCCTGAACCGCTCCGCAATCAACGAGGCAAACGAGCTGAGAGCCAACCGCAACAAGCTCTCGAAGGCAAACGGCCCCCTCTTCGGCAAGCTCAAAAAGGCCGAGGGCGCTGAAAAGGACGCGATTCAGGCTGAGATCGACAAGAATATGGCGCTTGTCAAGGCTGACGACGACCGCCTTGCCGAGCTTGAAAAGCTCGAGGCTGAGTACGCCGAGAAGCTGAAGAACATTATGTACAAGATTCCGCAGATCATCGACCCCTCCGTTCCCATCGGCAGAGATGACAGCGAGAACGTCGAGGTCGAGCGCTTCGGCGAGCCGGTAGTGCCTGATTTTGAGATCCCCTATCACACTGAGATAATGGAATCCTTCGGCGGCATTGACCTTGACGGCGCAAGAAGCGTCGCCGGCAACGGCTTCTACTATCTCGTGGGCGATATCGCCCGACTGCACGAGGCAGTACTCGCCTACGCCCGCGACTTTATGATCAACAAGGGCTTTACCTTTATGGTGCCGCCCTTCATGATGCACGGCGACGTCGTCAAGGGCGTTATGAGCCAGAGCGATATGGACGCCATGATGTACAAAATCGAGGGCGAGGATCTCTACCTCATCGGCACCTCTGAGCATTCCATGATCGGCAGATATATCGACCGCATCGTTCCCGAAGAGACCCTGCCCCACACCCTCACAAGCTATTCCCCCTGCTTCCGCAAGGAAAAGGGCGCTCACGGCATTGAGGAGCGCGGAGTTTACCGCATCCACCAGTTTGAGAAGCAGGAAATGATAGTCGTCTGCAAGCCGGAGGATTCCATGGCTTGGTACGATAAGATGTGGAAATATTCCGTTGAGCTTTTCCGCTCTCTGGATATTCCGGTGCGTGAGCTTGAGTGCTGCTCCGGCGACCTCGCCGACCTCAAGGTCAAGAGCTGTGACATCGAGGCATGGAGCCCCCGTCAGAAGAAGTATTTCGAGGTCTGCTCCTGCACCAATATGGGAGATGCGCAGGCTCGACGCCTCGGCATCCGCATAAAGGATAAGGACGGCAAAATCTATCTTGCGCACACTCTGAATAATACAGTCGTGGCGCCTCCCCGTATGCTCATCGCACTTCTGGAGAACAACCTCGCCGCTGACGGCTCCGTAAGGATCCCCGAGGCGCTCCGTCCCTACATGGGCGGCAAAGACCACCTCGAAAAGAGCAAGGCGTTTTGACGTTCCGCGTGGAACAGTTAACATAATTCTATAAAGGAGAGATCAGCAATGAAAAAGTTCTTCGCAGAGTTCAAAGAGTTCATCGCAAAGGGCAATGTGCTCGATATGGCAGTCGGCGTAATCGTCGGCGGCGCATTCGGCAAAATTACCTCAACCCTCGTCGCAAATGTCATCACCCCGCTTTTAGCATTCATCTTCAACTCACCCAACACCGACGCGCTTAACATCACCCTCCGTGCGGCTGACGAGGCCGCCGGCACCGAAGCGATCGTTCTCGGACTTGGCACGTTCGTGGGCGCAATTATCGACTTTGTTGTTATCGCGTTTGTGCTGTTCCTCGTTATCAAGTCCTTCAACAAAATGCGCGCTCTTGCCGAGGCGAAGAAAAAGGCCGAAGAGGCCGAGCCGGAGCCCGAACCTGAGGCTGAGCCGGAGCCCAGCGCTGAGGAGAAGCTTCTCACCGAGATCCGTGACCTTCTGAAAAACAAGTGAGCATAAAGGAAATTCTTAAAAGCGGCGCTCCCGAGCTGGGGGTGCCGCTCGGTGATATCGAGAAGCTCCAAATTTACTATGAGCTTTTAGAGCGGCGCAACAAGGAATTCAACCTCACCGCCATCACAGACGAGACTGATGCGGCGCAGAAGCACTTTCTCGACTCCCTCGGAGTTCTGAAAAGCGCTGATTTCAAGGGCAAAAGCGTGATTGACGTGGGCTGCGGCGCCGGCTTCCCCGGCTTTCCCCTGAAAATTGCCGAGCCGACCATAAGCCTCACGAGCGTTGACAGCACCGAGAAAAAGGTAAGCTTCCTTATGGAGGTCAATGCGGCGCTATCACTCGATGTCAACTGCCTCCACGCAAGAGCCGAGGAGCTTGGGCAGGACCCGGAGTACCGTGAAAAGTACGATATTGCGGTGTCGAGAGCCGTCGCAAGGCTCAATGTCCTCGCCGAGCTGTGCCTGCCCCTTGTGCGCCACGGCGGAAAATTCCTTGCCATGAAGGCGCTGGACTCCGACGAGGAGATTGAAGAGGCAAAGCCGGGTATTGAAAAGCTTGGCGGCATAATCTCACGGGTGGACGAATACGATATACCGGGAACCGACCTGCGGCGCAGAGTTGTGGTTATCGAAAAATGCCGCAAAACGCCGGAAAAGTTTCCAAGAAGATTCGGAACAATCAAAAAACAGCCGTTATAAGGCAAAAAAGTAAACTATATACCCCCGGTGCCAAGGCATCGGGGGTTTGGGGCTTAACCTATGAAACTAATCACCACAGCACTAAAAAATGACGAGGCATTCTCAAGAATAATCTCCGCCATCGACGGCGGCAAGTGTCCGGCGCTCCTGAGCGGCACCGGCGCGGTCTGCCGCGCTCATGCCGCCGCCGCAATCAGGCTCGAAACCGGCAGACCTGTAATTGCGGTTTGCTCCGATGAGCAGGAAGCTCGCAAATTTGCCGATGACCTCGCCGCATTTACCGGCGAGAATGTCAGCACTCTTTTTGCCCGTGATTTCGTATTTTACAACGCTGAGAGCGTCAGCCGAGAGGCGGAGCGCCGCAGAATCGGCGCATTTTTCGATATGATTTCCGGTCGGGCCGGACTTGTTGTCACAACGCCCGAGGCGCTTATGATCCGCGCCATGCCGCCGGACGTGTTCGAGAGTCTGACTCTGGAGCTGAGGAGCGGCGAGGAATACGAGCTGGATAACATTGTAAATCGCCTCATCGCCGCCGGCTACGTCCGTGCCGCACAGGTCGAGGGCGCCGGACAGTTTTCCGTCCGAGGCGGCATTCTCGATTTCTTCTCACCGGGCGCGGACGACCCGGTGCGTGTTGAATTCTTCGGCGACGAAGTTGATTCCATGGGCGTTTTCGACGTTTCCACTCAGCGAAGGATTGAAAATATCGACTCTGCCCTGATTCTTCCGGTGCAGGAGGCGCCCGTTTCCGCCGCAAAGGGCGGCACGGAGGCGCTTTGTGACCGCATTGAAAGCTACGGCAAGAAGCTTTTGCGCCGGAAAAATACCAAAAAAGAGCTGTTAGACGGCATTTTGGGCGATTTGGGCAGAATAAAGGACGGAAGAAGTCTTCCGGCAAGCGACCGCTATCTCGACCTGCTCTACGAGCCGGCAACGGCGGCGGATTACTTCCCGCCGGACGCCACAGTCCTGCTCTGCGAGCCGGGCAGACTTACGGACACCGCAAAAAACTACGTCTGGCAGCTATCTGAGGACATCACCGCCCTCACCGAAAAGGGCGTTATCGAAGGCTCAGCCGAGCGCTTTATTATGCCCTGGGAGGACGTTATTACCCGGCTCAGCGACTTTCCCCTTCTCATGATGGCGGCGTTTACAACGAGCGCTCTGCCCGTTTCTCCGAAAACAATGGAGACCCAGACGGTAAAGCAGCTCCCCTCCTACGGCGGCAGCATGGAAACCGCCGCCAGCGATATCCGCCATTACCAGAACAGCGGATTTTCTGTGGTGGTGCTTGTTAAGGACGAGCGCAGAGCCGAGATACTCAGCGATTATCTCTTCAAATTGGGAACCCGCACATCGGTTGACATAAAACTTTCCACCCTGCCGGAAAAGGGCAAAACCGTTATTTCCGTGGGCAATCTCAGCGCCGGACTGGAGTACCCGAACATCAAGCTTGCCATACTCTCCGAGGGTCAGTTCATGAAGGATACCTTCCGCCGCAAGGCTCGGAAAAAGGCGTCCTCCAACCGGCAGAGGCTTGAGAGCTTTACAGACCTGTCGCAGGGCGACCTTGTAGTCCACGAAACCTACGGAATCGGCCGCTTTGTGGGTATGGTCACCCGTGAGGTGGACAACACACGCCGGGACTATATCAAAATCGCCTACGCCGGCACGGATGCTCTCTACGTTCCGGCAACTCAGCTCGATATGATCTCAAAGTACATCGGCGCCGGAGAGGATGCGCCGGTGAAGCTCAGCAAGCTCGGCGGAACGGATTGGGCAAAGGCGAAGATCCGAGCTAAAAAGGCGGCAAAGGACCTCGCTGAGGGACTTTTGAAGCTTCAGGCGGCACGCAAGGGCGCAGTCGGCTATGCCTTCAGTCCGGACAGTCCGTGGTACAGAGAGTTTGAGGACAATTTCGAGTATCAGGAGACGGACGATCAGCTCCGCGCCATAAAGGATATAAAGCGCGATATGGAGTCGCCCGTACCGATGGACAGACTTCTCTGCGGCGACGTCGGCTACGGCAAGACCGAGGTGGCGCTCCGAGCGGTCATGAAGTGCGTTATGGACGGGCGGCAGGCGGCGATTTTAGTGCCGACCACAGTTCTGGCGCAGCAGCACTACCAGACCGCAATGCGCCGTTTTACGGGATTTCCCGTCACGATCGAGGTGCTGAGCCGGTTCAGAAGTCCGGCGCAGGTCAAAAAAGCCCTCGCAGGTCTTGAGACCGGCGAGGTGGATATAGTTATCGGCACTCACAAGCTTCTCGGCAAGGACGTGCATTTCAAAAAGCTGGGACTGCTCGTCGTTGACGAGGAGCAGCGCTTCGGCGTTACCCATAAGGAGCGGCTGAAGGAGCTTAGTAAAACCGTGGACGTGCTGACGCTCTCGGCAACGCCCATACCGAGAACGCTGAATATGGCGCTCTCGGGAGTGCGTGATATGTCCACCATCGAGGAGCCGCCAAGTGACCGCCAGCCGGTGCAGACCTACGTTATCGAGCATGATTGGGGCGTGATCACCGACGCAATCCGGCGTGAGCTTGGGCGAGGCGGTCAGGTCTATTACCTCCACAACCGCGTTGACAACATCGAGCGCACCGCCATGAAGCTCAAGGAGATGCTGGGTGATGTGACCATCACAGTCGCCCACGGCAAAATGGACGAGGAAAGCCTCGGCAGAGTTATGGAGAGCATGCAGGCGGGCGAAATTCAGATCCTCGTCTGCACGACCATAATCGAGACAGGCATCGACATTCCTAACGTCAACACCCTCATTATCGAGGATGCGGACAAGATGGGACTTGCTCAGCTTCACCAGATACGGGGCAGAGTCGGCCGTTCGAGCCGCCGCGCCTTTGCCTATTTCACCTTCCGCAAGGATAAGGTGCTGAACGAAACTGCGGAAAAGCGCCTCAGCGCTATCCGAGAGTTTGCGGAGTTCAACTCCGGCTTCAAAATTGCAATGCGCGACCTTGAGATCCGAGGAGCCGGAAATATTCTGGGTGCGGAGCAGTCAGGGCACATGATGAGCGTTGGATATGATATGTACCTCAAGCTTCTTGAGGAGGCGGTTCAGGAGGAAAAGGGCGAGAGAATAGAGGCAAAGCCCGATTGCAGCGCCGACCTTGCCATAAACGCCAACATTCCGGCGAGTTATGTTGCGAGTCAGGAGCAGAGAATGGATCTCTATCGCCGCATCGCCCACATCCGCACCGAGGAGGACGCCGACGATATGACCGACGAGCTTATCGACCGCTTCGGCGACCCGCCAAGCGCGGTAAATGCGCTCATTCAGGTCGCTCTTCTGCGCGGCGAAGCCGCCAGCACCGGCATTTCCGAGATAAGTCAGAAGGACGGCAAGCTGATTTTCGCCCTCTCCGACTTCGAGCCGGAGCGGCTGAGCAGACTTTACACTCTGCCGGAGTACAAGTCACGCATAAAAATAGAAGCCGGCGCAAAGCCGGCGATGAGCTTCCGGCTTAAGCCCACCGAACGAGTGCTGGACGCGGCGGTGAAGCTCATAAGAGATTACAAGTCGGCAAATCTTGTAAAATAGCAGCAGCCGTGATATAGTAAGGCAGTGGAGAGCGGGAGGGGCTTTATATGAATCAATTTGAAATGATCAGGAACGCTGCGGAAACGCTGCACAATGTTGCAAGACTTACACCCATCATACCTTTTGACAGCTTGTCCCCTAATCTGTTTATCAAAGCTGAAAATCTGCAAAGGACAGGTTCCTTCAAGATCCGCGGCGCTTTTAACAAGCTGAGCAGCCTTTCCGCCGAGGAAGCCTCAAAGGGCGTCATTGCGTGCTCCGCCGGTAATCATGCGCAGGGCGTGGCTTATTCCGCAATGAGGCTTAGAATGCGCGCAGTCATTTGTATGCCGGATTACGCGCCGGTCATGAAGATCAAAGGGACGCGCCGCTTTGGCGCAGAGGTCGTTCTGGTCCCCGGCAATTATGATGACTCCGCTAAAGAGGCGAAAAGGCTGGCAGATGAAAAGGGCTACACCTTTGCCCACCCCTTCAATGACCCCTATGTGATCGCAGGTCAGGGGACCATCGGACTGGAGATCCTTTCGCAGATGCCGGATGTGGAGCAAGTAGTCGTTCCGATCGGAGGCGGCGGGCTGATCAGCGGTGTCGCCGTCGCTGTCAAAAGCCTGAAGCCCGATGTAAAGGTTATCGGCGTTCAAACGGTCAACGTCCCGTCTATGTATGCCTCCTTTGGCTTAAATGAGGTGGAAACGCTTAAGGACAGGGCGACCATCGCCGACGGCATTCACGTGTTGACGCCGGGAGATCTGACCTTTGAGATCGTCGAAAAGTATGTGGATGATATCGTGACTGTGCGTGAGGACGAGATTGAAGCGGCGATGGCCTCACTGATGGAACACTCAAAAATGGTAGCGGAAGGAGCAGGCGCTACAAGCGTCGCGGCGTTTATGTATGACCGGATCAATACGAATCTTCGGACGGTCGCCGTCGTTTCAGGCGGAAACGTGGACATCAGCACGCTGGGGAACATCATTGAAAGGGAATTGAAGCGAAGAGAGGATAATCGCGCGATATGAACTATCTTTGGGACTTGGACGGAACACTGCTCGACAGCTACCCCGTCATACTAAAAAGCCTCAAAACTGTGCTGAAAGCGCAAAATATGCCGATTTCCGAAACCTTGGGCGAGGAAATACTGCGCTCCTCAGTGCGCGCGTATCTCGGCACCGACGAGCTTTTCAGCCTCTATTACGCGGAAAACGAGCGCCGTCAGAGCGACGTTCGAGCCATGCCAGGCGCTCTCGAAACGTTGAAAGCCCTCTCTGAGCGCGGAGACAAGCATTTTGCGTACACCCATCGGGGAGGCTCGGCGTTCAAAGTCCTCGAGCAGAACGGACTACTCCCGTTTTTTACGGAGGTGCTGACCGCCGAGAGCGGTTTTCCCCGCAAGCCCGACCCGACTGCGCTGCTGTTTTTAATGGAAAAGCACGGGTTTTCGGCTGACGAAGCCTGCTACGTCGGCGACCGCGCGCTCGATATCAAGGCGGCGAAAAATGCCGGAATTCCGGCGATTCTCTATCTGCCCGAGGGCAGTCCGGTAAGACCCGGCATCGGAGAAGCGAGAGTTGTGAGGGATTTGCGAGAGATTATATAAGGAAAAGGACGGGAAACGCTCCCGTCCTTTCTTGCATCATTCGATCGTCACAACGCTGTCCTCGGTAACCCCAAGGACAAGCTCGCTCGCTTCTAAGGCTTCAACGAAGCTCTCGGCTTCCTCTGCCGGAATCCTTACCGCGCAGCCGCCGATTTCGTTGTACCCATAGAGGATTTCTCCGCCAAGCGATTTACATAATTCGACAACTGCCTTACTATTGTCAACCGAGCAGCTGATTATATAAGTTCTTTTCTCGCTCTCTGAAGCGTCCATTAGAGCCTTCATCTCAGCCTGAATGTCAACGGAGTTCGAGGCCGCCGGCGCCTCCTCGGTCGGTGAAGCCGGGAACATAAAGAGCGAAGCCTCCAGCCCGCTGTCCTCGACCGCTGCCGGAGCCTCCTCCGGCTCAGTGGGAGCGAATTCCACCGCCGCCTCGTCCGTTATCTCGGAGGGCGCGGTGTTTATCGAATACTCGACGCTGCCGTTGGCATTTGCCGCCTTCAGCATCGGTGCAGCGCTGTCCGCACCCTTGGGCATTATGGCTCTCACGCCGACAAAGCTCACTATCGCCACCGCCGCGGCTGCCGATACCCAGCGGAGCCAAACTATTTTTGCTTTTTTCGGTTTTCTCTCTGCGTTTATCTCGCGGACGCCGCTCATCACGCTCTCGCGCAAGCTCGCGGGCGGCTCGACGTCCTCAGCCATCGCGCGGGAGATCTCGGAATACACGGCGAGCATATCGGCGCAATCCCTGCACCCTGCGACGTGCTCATCGAGCTCCGCCTTTTCGCCGGCGGTGATCTCGCCGTCGATGTACGCGCTTATCAGTTCCTGCGCACGTTCGCAGTTACACATTCCGTTTTCCCCCTTTCCGACTATTTGACTCACTGAGCTGGCTAAAAGTTCCGCTTTGCCGCAGAATTTCCGCAAGCGAAGCCCGCGCGCGGCTTATTCGGCTCTTGACAGTGCCCTCCTCGATGCCGAGCGCGTCGGCGATCGCTGTGTAGCTCATGCCGGAAAACTCCCGCATTATGAGAATTTCGCGCTTATCGTCGTCAAGCTGATTCACCGCCTCGCGAACGATGCGCTGAGTTTCCTTGCGCTCCGCGCTCTCCTCGGGCGTGGGCGCGGGGTCGGCTACGTCAAGCTCCGCATCCGACCCGTCGTCATTCGTGAGCGAGCGCAGGTTCGGGTCGCGGGTTTTGCGGATGTGATCCATCGCGGCGTTGTAGCACAGACGGTAGAGCCACCCCGAAAAGCGGCTTTCGCCGCGGAATGAGCCGAGATTGCGGTACGCCTTTATGAATGCCTC
Source organism: Oscillospiraceae bacterium (assembly GCA_017439425.1). GTDB lineage: Bacteria > Bacillota > Clostridia > Oscillospirales > Oscillospiraceae > RUG626. The sequence goes on along the minus strand of JAFSJE010000008.1, from coordinate 54,312 downwards.
CTGCGCGACGTCCTCGGCGTCGTCCGGATTACCGGTGATTTTCAGCGCGACGTTGTAAATCAGCTTCTCGTTTTCAATTACAAGCTTTTCAAAAGCGCCCTCGTCGCCCTCGGCGGCACGCTTTACAAGCCTCAATTCCTCCTCCTGGGTCACGATTCCACCTCCCTCAGCGCGTCCAAAATGTCGCGCGATACGTTTTCTATATCCTTGAGCGTGGATACGCTCATTATTCGCTCACGGAAAAATGCTGCGTGGGGCATACCTTTTAAATACCACGCAAGGTGCTTGCGCGCCTCAAGGCAGGCGACCTTCTCGCCTCTGTCCTCCGCGGCAAGGTAAAACTGCCGCTTCGCCACCGCCACACGCTCGGAATACTTGGGCGCAGGCGGAATATCCATGCCGCGTACAGCGCATTTCGCGTCGCGGAAAAGCCACGGAGCGCCGAGCGAGCCTCGTGCAATCGCAACGGCGTCACAGCCGGTGTAATCGAGAATGTGCCGCGCGTCGTCGCCGGTGAAAACGTCGCCGTTTGCGGCGACCGGCACGCTGACCGCCGCCTTGACCTCCCTTATTATGTCCCAATCGGCGCGCCCTGAATACATCTGCGCGCGGGTCCTGCCGTGAACGCACAGCGCCGAGGCACCTGCCTCCTCCAGCATTTTCCCGAATTCGACAGCTTTGACCGAGCCTCCGTCAAAGCCCTTGCGGAACTTGACGGTTACCGGAGTGCTCACGGCTTTTACCATCGCTTCTACGATGTCGCGCGCCTTTTCGGGGGTTTTCATAAGCGCCGAGCCGTCGCCGGAGGATACCACCTTGCCGACGGGACAGCCCATGTTGACGTCGATTACATCCGGGCGGGCGAATTCCTCCACCTTCTGCGCCGCCTCAGCCATGCACTGAGGGTCTGAGCCGAAAAGCTGGATTCCCACGGGGCGTTCGCCCTCTCCGAGGCGCATGAGGGCATAGGTCTTTTTGTCATTGAACATCAGCGCCTTCGAGGAAATCATCTCGGTAACCGTGTAATCTGCGCCGTACTCGCGGCACAGCGTGCGGAACGCCAGGTCAGTGACTCCTGCCATTGGCGCAAGTATCAGTTTTATCTGTGAAAAGTCCATAATGATACCTTATTATAATATAGTGTGGTTTGAGGACGGGCACGGAGACCCGCCCCTGCACGATACCGCCGCAAAGCGCGGTGAAAGCCGTAGAAGCAGGCATTACGATTTAGTATGCAGTAAGCGGCCAAGCGCCGCTCGCCGCTTCGCGTATTAGACAACAGCACCGCGCATTATGAGGCACCTCAGTGTGATGGTCACCGCCAAAAGCCTCTTATCTCTCTCTTGGTTCCGTTCTCTCTCTTTCTCAGCGAGAAAGAGAGAGAATGAACAAGGACAGTATGGGCCTGCCCATACATACTACTGCATTTTTGTAGACTTGTCAAATTATAAAGTGCCGAATGGCGGTTGACACAAGATATTGTGTTGATTTTCAAGGGTTTTCACTATTGTCAAAATTAACGAAAAAAATTTCAAAATGTGCTTGACAAGGGCGGTACAATATGGTATTCTACCCTAGCGCGTGAGGGCAGGTATGCCCGAAGTGCGCATGCGATGATCCGGGAGATTGCGTCAGACGGCGGTAACTTCCGGGGAGTATGTCCGGCATTCCCTTGTTTGGGGGTGCGCAATCGGGCGGCTGAGGAATAAATTTGTACTTTCGTATATCGTCTGTACAGAGCTTTAGCCGGATTATGTCCGGTTAAATTTCTGCCCGGGAGTGATACGCACGGATGTGTGTACAAAAAATTTCTCACCGTACCGCATAAAAATGCTGTACGATTTGGAGGAAAAAGTATTATGGCAGCAAAGAAAATGATCCGCATCAGACTCAAGGCCTACGACCATCAGCTCATCGATCAGACCGCTGAGAAGATCGTCGAGACCGCAAAGCGCACAGACGCGAAGGTTTCCGGCCCCATCCCCCTTCCCACCAAGAAAGAGGTCGTTACCATTCTTCGCGCAGTTCACAAGTATAAGGACAGCCGTGAGCAGTTCGAGAGAAGAACCCACAAGAGACTTATCGACATCGTCTCCCCCACCCAGAAGACTGTCGAGGCTCTTATGGCACTCGAGATTCCGGCTGGTGTAGAGATAGAGATTAAGCTCTAATCGCAATACCTTATATAAATATGTCAGCACCCATCGTCCGCGACTTGCGTGAGCGGACGGGGTCAAGTCGGAGTACGGCAGCTTATGTTGCGGCTGTGGCGGCCTCGACCAATAACCTTTTAGGAGGAAAAGTAAAAATGGAAAAAGCCATCATCGGCAAGAAGATCGGCATGACGCAGATCTTCGACGAGACCGGCAAGGTCATTCCCGTGACCGTTATCGAAGCCGGCCCCTGCACCGTTGTCCAGGTAAAGACCGTTGAGAACGACGGCTACAACGCCGTTCAGCTCGGTTTTGAGGACATCGAGGAGAAAAAGCTCTCCAAGCCCGAGCTCGGCCATCTCAAGAAGGCCGGCGAGGATCTCAAGCGCCACCTCAAGGAGTTCCGTCTTGACGACTGCTCCAAGTTCGAGGCCGGCGACGTAATCGGCTGCGACCTCTTCCAGAAGGGCGATCAGCTCGATATCACCGGCGTCAGCAAAGGTAAGGGCTATCAGGGCGCAATCAAGCGTTTCAACGCTCAGCGCACCCCGACCAGCCACGGCGGCGGCCCTGTTCACCGTCACGCCGGTTCTATGGGCTCGACCTCGACTCCTTCCCGTATTTATAAGGGAAAGATCGGCGCCGGCCAGATGGGTAACGAGACCGTTACCGTTCAGAACCTCGATATCGTTTACATCGACACCGAGAAGAACATGATCGCTGTTCGCGGCGCTGTTCCCGGACCCAAGGGCGGCATCGTCTACATCAAGAACACCGTCATCAACCGCTCCAAGATCAAGGGCCCGGCTCAGACCGTCAGCTCCAACCCGCAGAAGAGATCTGCAAGAGGCTAAGGAAAGGAGAGTTAAACAATGCCTACCGTTAAAGTTGTCAATATGTCCGGCAAGGAAGTCGGCAGTGTTGAGCTCCCTGAGTCCGTTTTCGGAATCGAGCCCAACGAAGCAGTTCTTCACATGGCAGTCCGCAGCCACCTCGCCAATCTCCGTCAGGGCACCCAGAGCGCTCTTACGAAGGCTGAGGTTTCCGGCGGCGGCGCAAAGCCCTATCGTCAGAAGGGCACGGGTCACGCCCGTCAGGGTTCCACCCGCAACCCCCACTACACCCACGGCGGCGTAGCCTTCGCTCCGAAGCCCAGAAGCTACAGCTTCTCCGTTAACAAGAAGGTCCGCAAGCTCGCAATCCGCTCCGCTCTCAGCCAGAAGGCTGTTGAGGAGAACGTAGTCGTCGTCGACGCCATCACCTGCGCCGAGCCCAAGACCAAGGCGTTCAAGGCGTTCCTTAACGCTGTCGGCGCCGAGAAGAAGGCTCTCGTCGTTACCCCCGCTGTTGACGCGAACGTTGTCAAGAGCGCCCGCAACATCCCCGGCGTTGCGACCACTGTCGCCGCCAACCTCAACGCTTACGCCGTTCTCAACGCCGACAAGCTCGTCGTTGACAAGGCAGCGCTTACCACCATCGAGGAGGTTTATGCGTAATGAAATCGAATTATGACGTTATCCTCCGCCCGATCATCACCGAGCAGTCCATGGAGGCGCTCGACCTCAAGAAGTACGCTTTCGAGGTCGCCCCTGAGGCCGGCAAGGCCGAGATCAAGACCGCCGTTGAGACAATCTTCGGCGTGAAGGTCGCAAAGGTCACCACCATGAACATGATGGGCAAGGAAAAGCGCGTCGGCCGCTATCCCGCCGGCATGACCAAGAGCTGGAAGAAGGCAGTCGTTCGTCTTGCTGCCGACTCCAAGCCCATCGAGTTCTTCGAGGGAATGGTATAAGGGAGGAAATAAGAAATGTCTGTTAAATCTTTTAAGCCCACCACTCCGTCGAGAAGGCACATGACCGTTTCCGGCTTCGACGGAATCGATAAGAAGGCCCGCCCCGAGCGCAGCCTCACTGAGGTGCTCAAGAAGCACTCCGGCCGCAACAGCTACGGCCACATCACCGTTCGCCATCAGGGCGGCGGCAACCGCAGAAAGTACCGTGTGATCGACTTCAAGCGTCAGAAGCTCGACGTCGAGGGCAAGGTCCTTCGCCTTGAGTACGACCCGAACCGCTCCGCATACATCGCTCTTGTCGAGTACACGGACGGCGATAAGGCATACATCCTCGCTCCTGTCGGTCTCAACGCGGGCGACACCGTAGTCGCCGGCGCCGGCGCTGACATCAAGCCGGGCAACTGCCTGCCTATCGCTAACATCCCGGTCGGTACCATCATCCACAACATTGAGCTTTACCCCGGCCGCGGCGCTCAGCTCGTCCGCTCCGCCGGCGCAGCCGCTCAGCTTATGGCTAAGGAGAACGGCATGGCTCAGGTTCGTCTTCCCTCCGGCGAGTATCGCTACATCCGCCTCGACTGCATGGCTTGCATCGGTCAGGTCGGAAACATCGAGCACGCCAACATCCATTACGGCAAGGCCGGCCGTATCCGTCACATGGGCATCCGCCCGACGGTCCGCGGCTCCGTTATGAACCCGAATGACCACCCGCACGGCGGCGGCGAGGGCAAGAGCCCTGTCGGTCGTCCCGGCCCTGTAACACCTTGGGGCAAGCCGGCGCTTGGTTACAAGACCCGCAAGACGAAGAACCGCACCAATAAGTTCATTGTCAAGCGCCGCAATCAGAAGTAAGGAGGGATAGGAAATGTCAAGAAGCATTAAGAAGGGCCCGTTCGTGGCACCCGAGCTCCTGAAGAGAGTTGAGGAGCTCAACAAGACCGGCGATAAGAAGGTCCTCAAGACCTGGAGCCGTTCCAGCACCATTTTCCCGTCCTTCGTTGGTCACACCATCGCTGTCCACGACGGTCGCCGTCACATTCCTGTGTACGTCACCGAGGATATGGTCGGACACAAGCTCGGCGAGTTTGCACCGACCCGTACCTTCCGCGGCCACGCCGGCAGCAAGACGGGCAAATAAGGAGGCAATCGAATGGAAGCCAGAGCTACTGTTAAATACGCGCGTATCTCCCCGCGCAAGGTTAAGATCGTCTGCGATCTTATCCGCGGCAAGGACGTTCGCACCGCGCGCGCTATACTTTTGAACACACCGAAGGCCGCCAGCGAGATCATGGTAAAGCTCCTGAACTCCGCTGCTGCCAACGCTGAAAACAACTTCAGCATGGATGCGAGCAATCTCTACGTATCCGAGACCTTCGCAAACCCCGGCCCCATCCTCAAGAGGATGCAGCCTGTTAGCAAGGGCCGCGGCTATCGCATCAACAAGAGAACCAGCCACATCACCATCGTCGTTAAGGAAAGAGAGGAGGCGTAAAAATGGGACAGAAAGTTAACCCCCACGGACTTCGCGTCGGCGTTATCAAGGATTGGGATTCCCGTTGGTACGCCCGTGACGACAAAGTCGGCGATCTTATCGTCGAAGATTACAACATCCGCAAGTATCTGAAGAAGCTCCTTTACGCAGCGGGAGTTCCCAAGATCGAGATCGAGCGCGACAGCGCCAAGGTCAAGGTCTTCATCCACTGCTCCAGACCCGGTCTTGTCATCGGCAAGGGCGGCGCTGACATCGAGAAGCTCCGTCTTGACCTCGAGAAGAAGTTCGGCAAGCCTGTCGCTCTCTCCATCATCGAGGTAAAGAACCCCGATACCGACGCTCAGCTCGTCGCTGAGAACATCGCTTCCCAGCTTGAGAAGCGCGTCGCGTTCCGCCGCACCATGAAGAGCGCCATGCAGCGCGCAATGCGCCTCGGCGTCCGCGGCATCAAGATCAAGATCTCCGGCCGTATCGGCGGCGCTGAGATCGCCCGCAACGAGCAGTATCATGAGGGCACCATCCCCCTGCAGACCCTCCGTGCCGACATCGACTACGGCTTCACCGAGGCTGCCACCACCTACGGCCGCATCGGCGTTAAGGTATGGATCTACAAGGGCGAGATCCTCAATCAGGCTCTCCGCACCACCCCCCGCACCATGGACACCTCCCGTCCTCCGCGCGAGAAGCGCGAGAGACGCGACGGCGACCGCCGTGGCCAGCGCCGCGAGGGCGGTTTCAATCGCAACAACAACCAGCGCCCGCAGAACGGTGCTCCGAGAGCTCCCCGCGCTCCCCGCGCTGACAGTCCCAGAGAAGGAGGCGCAAAGTAATGCTTCTGCCTAAGAGAGTTAAATACCGCAAGGTACAGCGCGGCCGTATGAAGGGCGTCGCTACCCGCGGCAACAAGGTTACCTACGGCGAGTACGGCCTCGTGGCCACCGAGCCCTGCTGGATAACCTCCAACCAGATCGAGGCGGCCCGTGTCGCCATCACCCGCTACACCAAGCGCGGCGGTAAGGTCTGGATCAAGATTTTCCCTGATAAGCCCGTAACTCAGAAGCCTGCTGAGACCCGAATGGGTTCCGGTAAGGGCGCTCCCGAGTACTGGGTAGCGGTCGTGAAGCCCGGTCGCGTTCTCTTTGAGATCGCCGGTGTTTCCCCCGAGGATGCCGCTGAGGCACTTCGCCTCGGAGCTCACAAGCTCCCCTGCAAGACGAAGATAGTCGCCAGCGAGACAGAGAACGGTGGTGAATAAGATGAAGGCAAACGAGGTAAGAAAGATGAGCCCCGCTGAGCTGGAGGCGAAGCTCGCAGATCTCAAGAAGGATCTGTTCATGCTCCGCATGCAGCACGCCACGAATCAGCTCGACAACCCTGTTAAAATATCCCTTGTAAAGAAGGATATTGCCCGAGTCCAGACGATAATCCGCGAAAAGCGACTCGAGCAGTAAGGAGGATAGAAGATGAGTGAAGTAAGAACGTCTTCCAGAAAGACAAGGGTGGGCAAGGTTGTTTCCGACAAGATGGACAAGACCATCGTTGTTGCTATCGCTGACCGCGTAGCTCACCCCCTTTATAAGAAAATCGTTAAGAGAACCTACAAGCTCAAGGCTCACGACGAGGAGAACATCGCCGGCGTCGGCGATACCGTCCGCGTTATGGAGTGCCGCCCGCTTTCCAAGGATAAGCGCTGGAGACTTGTAGAGATCGTTGAGAAGGCAAAGTAAGGAGGCGCCTAAATGATACAGCAGGAATCTTATCTGAAGGTCGCCGACAATACCGGCGCCAAGGAAATCAAGTGCATCCGCGTTCTGGGCGGCTCCAAGCGCAAGTACGGCAACATCGGCGACGTCATCGTCGCTTCCGTCCGCAAGGCAGCTCCCGGCGGCCAGGTCAAGAAGGGCGACGTCGTCAAGGCTGTTATCGTCCGTTCCGCCCGCGGCGTCCGCCGTGCAGATGGCACTTACGTACGCTTCGATGAAAACGCTGCCGTCCTCGTCCGTGATGATAAGAACCCGGTCGGCACGCGTATCTTCGGGCCCGTTGCAAGAGAGCTCCGCGACAAGGAATTCATGAAGATCCTGTCCCTTGCTCCCGAAGTAATTTGAGGAGGGCTCAGTAATGAACATTAAGACTAACGATACCGTTAAGGTCCTTTCCGGTAAGGATAAGGGCAAGCAGGGCAAGATCCTCTCCGCCGATCCGAAGAGCATGAAGGTCGTCGTTGAGGGCGTTAACGTCGCCAAGAAGCATCAGAAGGCTCGCAAGCAGGGCGAGGAGAGCGGCATCATCTCCGTTGAGACTCCGATCTACGCCTCCAAGGTCCAGCTCGTCTGCCCGAAGTGCGGCAAGGCCACCAGAGTTGCCCACACTGTCGTCGACGGCAAGAAGGTCCGCACCTGCAAGAAGTGCGGAGCCACTATGTGAGGGAGGTAGAGAGATATGCCCAGATTACAGGATAAATACAATCAGGAAATCGCTCCCGCCCTTATGAAAAAGTTCGGCTACAAGAGCGTTATGCAGATCCCGAAGCTCGAGAAGATCGTTGTCAACGTCGGCTGCGGCGACTGCAAGGATAACCAGAAGATGATCGAGAACGTCCAGAAGGAGATCAGCCAGATCACCGGTCAGCACGCCGTCATCACCAAGGCGCGCAAGTCCGTCGCTAACTTCAAGCTCCGCGAGGGCATGAACGTCGGCGTCAAGGTCACCCTCCGTCACGATAAGATGTGGGAGTTCCTCGACAGACTCTTCAACGTTGCGCTTCCCCGCGTCCGCGACTTCCGCGGCATCAATCCCAACTCCTTCGACGGCCGCGGCAACTACGCGCTCGGCCTTAAGGAGCAGCTGATCTTCCCCGAGATCGACTACGATAAGATCGACAAGATCCGCGGCATGGACATCGTAATGTGCACCACCGCGAAAACCGATGAGGAAGCCCGCGAGCTCATCACGCTTCTCGGCGCTCCCTTCTATCAGAACTAAGGAGGAATTTGGATCATGGCTAAAACTTCAATGAAAATAAAGCAGCAGCGCGATCCGAAGTTCTCCACGCGCTACTACAACCGCTGCAAGATCTGCGGCAGACCCCATTCTTATCTCCGCAACTACGGCATCTGCCGTATCTGCTTCCGTGAGTTAGCATACAAGGGAGAAATCCCTGGTGTAAAAAAGGCTTCCTGGTAAGCTAAACAACACAAGGTTTTGACGGATTTTAGGAAAAATCCGATTATCGGATGGCGAAAGGTCTGGGGTAATCCACAAAGTATTATCCCGGATACCTCGCCGCCGGAGCTTCTTAAATGAGAAGCAACTTCAATATAGGAGGAAAATCCAGTTATGCAGATCACAGACCCCATTGCGGATATGCTGACCAGAATCAGGAACGCTAACACCGCAAAGCACGCAACCGTTGATATCCCCGCCTCCAACATGAAGAAGGCGATCGTTCAGATCCTTCTGGACGAGGGATACATCAAGAACTACCAGATCGTCGCTGACGGCGGTCAGGGAGTTATCAAAGTTACTCTCAAGTACAACCAGGGTGAGAAGGTAATCCAGGGCCTCCGCCGCGTATCGAAGCCCGGTCTTCGCGTTTACGCCGGCACCGAGGAGATCCCCTACGTCCTCAAGGGACTCGGCACCGCGATCATCTCCACCTCCAAGGGCGTCATGACCGACAAAAAGGCTCGCGCTGAGCACGTCGGCGGCGAAGTCCTTGCGTTCGTATGGTAAGGAGGTAGTAAAATGAGTCGAATTGGAAGAGCCCCCATCGCCATTCCGGCAGGCGTAACCGTCACCGTTGGCGAGGGCAACGTAGTTACCGTTAAGGGACCCAAGGGCGAGCTTACTAAGAGCCTCTGCCCCGCTATGACAATCGAGAATGACGGCGCTGTCCTCCACGTCAAGCGCCCGAACGACGAGAAAGAGAACCGTGCTCTTCACGGTCTGACCCGCAGCCTGCTTCACAACATGGTCGTCGGTGTTACCGAGGGCTTTGAGAAGAAGCTTGAGGTCAACGGCGTCGGTTACAGGGCCGCGAAAGAGGGCAAGAACCTCGTTATGAACCTCGGTTTTTCCCATCAGGTCATCATGCCTGAGGTCGACGGAATCACCATCGAAGTACCCGATCCCAACCACATCAACATCAAGGGCGCCGATAAGCAGCTCGTTGGTCAGTTCGCAGCGGATCTCCGCGGCAAGCGTCCTCCTGAGCCGTATAAGGGCAAGGGCATCAAGTACGTCGACGAGTTCATCCGTCGTAAAGAAGGAAAAACAGGTAAATAAAAGGAGGTGTGCCTAAATGATAAAAAGACCCGACACTAATGCACAGCGCATTAAGAGACATATAAGAGTCAGGGCAAAGATCTCCGGCACCCCCGAGAGACCCAGACTCAACGTTTTCCGCTCCAAGCAGAACATCTATGCTCAGATCATCGACGACGTCGCCGGTAAGACCCTCGTCAGCGCCAACACGCTCGAGAAGGATTTTGACGGTTACGGCGGAAACAAGGAAGCTGCCCGCAAGGTCGGCAAGATCCTTGCAGAGAGAGCTGTTAAGGCCGGAATCAAGGCTGTCGTTTTTGACCGCGGCGGCTACGTCTACCACGGCAGAGTTCAGGAGCTCGCAGAAGGCGCCCGCGAGGGCGGCCTCGAGTTCTGAGAGAGGAGAAAACGAGAATGCCTTACGAAAATAACAACAATAACGAGCGCCGCGAGCGCCGTGATCGCCGCGAGAGAAGAGAAGAGCCGAAGAGCGAGTACATCGAAAAGGTCGTCTCTCTCAACCGCGTATCAAAGACCGTCAAGGGCGGTCGCATTATGAAGTTCTCCGCTCTCGTCGTCATCGGCGACGGCAAGGGCAAGGTAGGCTTCGGTCTCGGCAAGGCCGCTGAGGTCTCCGAGGCGATCCGCAAGGGCATCGAGGATGCCAAGAAGCACTTCGTCACCGTCACCCTCCAGGGAACCAGCATTCCCCACGAGGTTATCGGCGAGTTCGGCGCAGGCAAAGTCCTGCTCAAGCCGGCTCCCGAAGGTACCGGCGTTATCGCCGGCGGTGCAGTTCGTGCAGTAATGGAGGCAGCCGGAATTTCCGACATCCGTACAAAGTGCCTCCGCTCCAATAATCCCGCCAACGTCGTAGCCGCAACCTTCGAGGGCCTCAAGAGCCTTCGCAACGCCGAGCAGGTAGCTGCCCGCCGCGGCAAGGACGTCTCCGAGATCGCGGGCTAAGGAGGACGCAGAAATGGCTAATGTTAAAATCACGCTCGTAAAGAGCCTCAACGGCAGACTCCAGAAGCACATCGCGACTGCTGAAAGCCTCGGCCTCCGCAAGATCGGCGACGAGACTGTTCAGCCCGTAAACCCCCAGACCCAGGGCAAGCTCGCCAAGATCGGCTATCTTGTCAAGGTCGAGGAAGTAAAGTAAGGAGGTAACTGTCGATGAAATTATCAGATCTTTCTCCCGCCCTCGGCAGCACTCACGTTGCTAAGCGCAAGGGCAGAGGAATCGGAACCGGCAACGGCAAGACCGGCGGCCGCGGCCATAAGGGCCAGAAGGCCAGAAGCGGCGGCGGAGTCCGCGTAGGATTTGAGGGAGGCCAGATGCCTCTCGCCCGCCGTATCCCGAAGAGAGGCTTCAACAATATCTTCGCTAAGCCCCTTGACTCCATCAACGTCAGCATGCTCGAGAGATTTGAGGATGGCGCCGTCGTAGACGTCAACGCTCTCATCGAGAAGGGCATCATCTCCCACTGCAAGTACGGATTCAAGGTACTTGGAGGCGGCGAGCTCACCAAGAAGCTTACCGTTAAGGCCAGCGCCTTCTCCGAGAGCGCAAAGGAGAAGATCGAGAAAGCCGGAGGAAAGGCCGAGGTGATCTGAAGTGCTGAAAACATTGCGTAACGCATGGAAGATCATTGACCTGCGCAAGAAGATCCTCTTTACGCTTTTCATGATCCTCCTGTACAGACTTGGTAACGCGGTTCCTGTTCCCTACATCAACCGCGAGCTCCTCGCTGCGTACTTTGATCAGTTCTCCAACACCGTCCTCGGACTTTACAACGTCATGAGCGGAAGCTCCTTCTCACAGGCTACCGTTTTCGCCCTCTCGATCCAGCCTTATATCAACGCAAGCATTATCATCCAGCTTCTCACCATCGCCATCCCCGCCCTTGAGAGACTCTCCAAGGAGGGCGGCGAGGAGGGCAAGAAGAAGATCGAGCGCATCACCCGCTATTCCACCGTGGGCCTCGCTCTTCTCCAGGGCATCGGCTACTACACCATCTGCCGCGCCAACGGCCTCGTTTCCACCAGCGGAATCTGGGAAGCTATCGTTATCGTTATGACCCTCGTGGCAGGCTCCTCCATCATCATGTGGATGGGCGAGCAGATCACTGAGTTCGGCATCGGCAACGGCATTTCGATCATCCTCTTCGTAGGTATCGTCAGCCGCGTTCCGGTCGCCTTCGTCTCCGCGATCGGCACCGTCACCTCTGCCGGCGCTGAGTGGTGGAAGTACCTCCTCATCTACCTCGGAGTGCTCATCGGCGCTATCGCGATGATCGTTCTTATCGTCATCGTAACCGAGGCTGAGAGAAGAATCCCCGTTCAGTACTCCAAGAGAGTCGTCGGCCGCAAGGTCTACGGCGGCCAGGCCACTCACCTGCCCCTCAAGGTAAATATGTCCGGCGTTCTGCCCGTCATCTTTGCCCAGTCTATCGCATCCCTGCCCGCAACCATCGCCGCCTTCGTCGGCAAGACCAAGGATTCCGGCGGCTTCTGGGGCGGACTTCTGACCGTGTTCGACACCAACACCGTTCTCTACATGGTCATCTACTTCCTGCTCATCATCTTCTTCAGCTATTTCTACTCCACGATCCAGTTCAACCCCGTCGAGGTCTCGAATAACCTCCGCAACAACGGCGGTTATATCCCCGGCTTCCGTCCGGGCAGACCGACTTCGGACTTCATTGCGAAGGTTCTGAACAAGGTGACCCTCTTCGGCGCCGTTTACCTCGGTATCGTCGCCATCGTCCCGCTTATCGTAAACGCGGTGAGCGAGACTGCCGCGCGCAGCGGAATCGCTGTCGGCGGCACCTCCCTCATCATTCTCGTAGGCGTTGCGCTTGAAACCGTCAAGGGCATGGAGGCTCAGATGGTAATGCGCAATTACAAGGGCTTTCTTGAATAATTAAGAGGGAAAAGCTATGAAGCTTATTCTTATGGGCGCCCCGGGTGCGGGCAAAGGCACCCAGGCCGAGATACTCTCCGAGAAGCTCGGCATCCCCACTATCTCCACAGGCAATATCCTGCGGGCTGCCGTTAAAGCCGGCACGCCCGTGGGACTTAAAGCCAAGGCGCTCATCGAGGCCGGCAGTCTTGTCTCGGACGATATTATAATAGGTATCCTCCAGGAGAGACTCCAGCACGACGACTGCGCGAAGGGCTACATTCTTGACGGCGTGCCCCGCACTCTTGCGCAGGCAAACGCCATCAAGGACGCCGGGATCCACATCGACGCCGTAATCGACATCGACGTTCCCGACGAGGTGATAAGCCAGCGTATGACCGGAAGACGCACCTGCCCCGATTGCGGCGGCACCTTCCACGTTCTCTACAACCCTCCCAAGACGGAGGGTGTGTGCGACCACTGCGGCGCCCGCCTGACGATCCGCAAGGACGACACTCCGGAGACCGTAAATCATCGCCTTGAGGTTTATCACCGCGAGACCGAACCGCTCCTCAAGTTCTATGACGACCTCGGACTTCTTGTCAAGATCGACGGCACTCAGGACCCCGAGCACACCTCGGCCTCAATTCTCTCGAAGCTGGAGGCTATTTGATGATCAGAGTCAAATCGCCGAAGGAAGTCGAGCTCATGCGCCGTGCGGGACGAATTACCGCGGCGGCCCGTGCATTAGCGGGCAAAATGGTAGTCCCCGGCGTAACAACCCTTGAAATAGACAAGGCAGTAAAGGCATTTATCAAGTCGCAGGGAGCTACTCCGACCTTTCTCCACTACGGCGGCTTTCCAAAGAGCGTGTGCATCTCGATAAACGACGAGGTGATCCACGGCATCCCGGGACCGCGTGTGATCAGGGACGGCGATCTTGTCAAGATCGACGTCGGAGCTACGAAGGATGGCTTCGTGGGCGACTGTGCCGCCACGTTCATTGCAGGCACTGCTACCGAGGAGGCGAAGAGGCTCGTCGAAGTCACACGACAGAGCTTTTTCGAGGGCATCAAATTTGCCAGACCTGGCTGCCGGGTCTCCGATATCGGAGCTGCCGTCCAGAAATATGTTGAAGCGAACGGATTTTCCGTTGTGCGCGATTACGTCGGTCACGGCGTGGGCGCTGTGCTTCACGAGGATCCCGAGGTACCCAACTACGGCGTGCCGGGACACGGTCCCAGACTCGTCAAGGGTATGACGATCGCGGTCGAGCCGATGGTTTGCGCCGGAGGCTACGCCGTGAGGGTGCTGGATAACGATTGGACTGTCGTAACTGTCGACGGCTCCATGGCGGCGCACTATGAAAACTCACTTCTCATCACGGACGGGGAGCCTGAGCTCCTGACTGTTTGCGAGGAGGAAATCTGAATATGGTTCAGATTTCAGACTTGGTCCGCTCGATAAACGGCAGGGACGCCGGAAAAGCGTTCTTCGTCGTCGGAGTGGACGGAGAAATGGCGCTTATTGCGGACGGACGGGGCAGGCGCCTCGAAAATCCCAAGCGCAAGAAGGTAAAACACCTCGAATTTTTGACGGTGAGCAGCGGCAGAACCGCAGAAAAGCTCCGTCAGGGTGAGAGAGTGACGAATAGCGAAATCAGAAGAGCGATCGCAGATATGTGCGGCAGCTCCGAAGCGTAAAGGAGGTATGCAGAGTGGCAAAATCGGACGAAATTGAGATCGAGGGTACCGTAGTTGAGTCGCTTCCGAATACGATGTTCAAGGTCGATATCGGCAATGGGCACGTGATTCTGGCGCATATTTCCGGCAAGCTTCGTATGAATTTCATCAGGATACTGCCCGGCGATAAGGTCACGGTTCAGATGAGCCCGTATGATCTGACTCGCGGAAGAATCACCTGGAGAAGCAAGTAATCCTGATACATTACAACAAACAACCCACAGAAGTTAAATTCGCCTCAGATGAAAGGAAGGTAACTAATAATGAAAGTCAGACCTTCAGTCAAGCCTATGTGCGAAAAGTGCAAAGTCATTAAGCGCAAGGGCAAAGTCATGGTCATCTGCGAGAATCCGAAGCATAAGCAGAGACAGGGCTAAGAAAGGAGACTAAGCTAAGTTATGGCAAGAATATCCGGCGTTGACCTGCCCCGTGAGAAGAGGATCGAGATCGGCCTCACTTATGTTTACGGCATCGGCAGAACAAGTGCAAAGAAAATACTCGAGGCCACCGGTATCGATCCCGATACCCGCGTCAAGGACCTCACCGAAGACCAGGAGGCAGCACTCCGCGAGGTCATCGACAAGAATTACGTAGTTGAGGGCGACCTCCGCCGTGCCGTCGCACTCGATATCAAGCGCCTGACCGAGATCGGCTGCTACCGTGGCAATCGCCATCGCAGAGGTCTTCCCGTTCGCGGTCAGAGATCCAAGACGAACGCGCGCACCCGCAAGGGCCCGAAACGCACGATCGCTAACAAGAAGAAGTAAGGGAGGGATATACACATGGCTGCACAGAAACAGGTCAAGGGCAAGGTAAGAACCAGACGCCGCGAGAGAAAGAATATCGAAAAGGGTCAGGTGCATATCAGCTCCAGCTTCAATAACACAATGGTAACCGTTACCGATATGAACGGTAACGCGCTCAGCTGGGCGACTGCCGGCGGAATGGGCTTCCGTGGATCCAGAAAGTCCACCCCGTTCGCCGCTCAGACCGCCGCCGAGACTGCTGCGAAGGCTGCTATGGAGCACGGTCTTAAGACCGTTGAGGTCTATGTAAAGGGCCCCGGCTCCGGACGCGAGGCCGCTATCCGCGCACTGCAGACCGTCGGTCTCGAGGTAACCCTCATCAAGGACGTTACCCCGATCCCCCACAATGGCTGCCGTCCGCCCAAGCGCCGCAGAGTCTAATAACGGAAAGGAGAAAGTAAGATGGCAAAGAATATGCAGCCCATCGTCAAGCGCTGCCGTGCGCTTGGCATTTCGCCCGCCGTTATGGGTTACACTGAGAAGTCCAAGTCCACTTCCACCAAGCGCAACCCCGGCGCGCAGAGAAGAGCTAAGAAGAGCGAGTACGCTATCCAGCTCAACGAAAAGCAGAAGGTCAAGTTCATTTACGGCATCCTCGAGAGACAGTTCCGCGCTTACTATGAGAAGGCGGAGCGCTCCGCAGGTGTAACCGGTGAGGTCCTCCTCACCACCATCGAGCGCCGTCTCGACAACGTTATCTATCGCCTTGGTCTTGCCAATACCCGCAAGGAGGCCCGCCAGCTCGTCAACCACGGTCACTTCACCGTTGACGGACACAAGTGCAACATCCCCTCCTTCCTCGTAAAGCCCGGTATGACTATCGGCGTCAAGGAGTCCAGCCGCAGCCTTCCCAAGTTCAAGGCTATGATGGAGGCCGATTCCTTCCGCAACGTACCGAAGTGGCTCGATTACGATGCCAACAAGGGCGAAGGCAAGGTCGTAGCGATGCCCGCGAGAGATGATATCGACTTCGAGGTCGCAGAGCACCTCATCGTCGAGTTGTACTCCAAGTAATCGCTTTGAGCCCTCAGTATTCCGCATCTACCGCCGCTTTATCGGCACATTTTTAAGGAGGGTAATAATTAGTGATAGAAATTGAAAAGCCCCGCATCGAATGCGAAGAAACGCCCGGCGACGACTCCTACGGCAAATACGTCGTGGAGCCGCTCGAGCGCGGCTACGGTATAACCCTCGGCAACGCGCTCAGACGCATCCTGCTCTCCTCGCTGCCCGGCACCGCCATTACGAGCGTTAAGATCAATGGCGTCCAGCACGAGTTCACCACGATCCCCGGCGTCAAGGAAGACGTCACTGAGATCGTTCTGAACCTCAAGAGCATCATCGCAAAGCTGCACTCCGACGGCGAGAAGACCGTATTTATCGATGCCACAGGCGAGGGCGAGGTCACCGCGGGTGACATCAAGACGGACAGCGACGTCGAGATCCTCAATCCGGAGCTCCACATCTGCACGCTTGCCGCCGATGCCAACATCCGCATGGAGCTTACGCTTGACCACGGCCGCGGCTATGTTTCCGCCGAGCGCAACAAGGCGATGAAGCAGCCCGCCATCGGCGTGATCCCCGTCGACTCCATCTATACCCCCGTCACGAAGGTCAATTACTCCGTCGAGAATACCCGCGTTGGTAACATGACGGACTTCGATAAGCTCACCCTTGAGGTCTGGACCGACAGAACCATCTCCGCGAGAGACGCTGTTTCCCTCGGCGCCAAGATCCTCTGCGACCACTTCACGCTGTTCACCGACCTCTCCGAGACCGCCGGCTCCAAGAGCCTTGTCGTCGAGAAGGCCGAGACCCAGCGCGACAAGGTCCTCGAGATGACTATCGAAGAGCTCGACCTCTCCGTCCGCAGCTTCAACTGCCTCAAGCGCGCCAACATCAACACCGTCGAGGAGCTCGTTCAGAAGACCGAGTCCGAGATGATCAAGGTGCGCAACCTCGGACATAAGTCCCTTGAGGAAGTTGTACACAAGCTCGCAATGATGGGACTGAGCCTCGCTTCCGAGGATAACTAAAAGTTTGAACTGATCTTTCTGTAAAGGAGGAAAATACCAATGACCGGACCCCGTAAGCTCGGCAAGACCACCGATCAGCGCATGGCGATGCTCCGCCAGCAGGTCACCGACTTCCTTGATACTGGCAAGATGGAGACCACCATCTCCCGCTGCAAGGAGATCGCTCCCCTCGCCGAGAAGATGATAACTCTGGGCAAGAAGAACACTCTTGCTTCCCGCCGTCAGGCACTCGCGTTCATTACCCGCGAGGACGTCGTGACCAAGGTTTTCGCTGAGCTCGCTACCAAGTATGCAGACCGCGAAGGCGGCTACACGAGAGTAACCCGCACCGGCGTTCGCCGCGGCGACAGCGCCGAGATGGGCGTTGTTGAGCTCGTATAAGGCTTAATTAAAGACGAGACCCCCTGGGAAAACTCCCGGGGGGTTTTATTATATTCGCATTAATTTATTGTGCGGTGGTCGACCAACCGCAGATCAGCTTAACCGCAGTACATAAAAAAATATATTCCGCGCATAATACCCATTGGGTGATTATATATGCAGATGACAAACGCGCAGTACGCGAAATTAGTTGAAAAACGCGCGCCGAAGTCCAAAACGGCGCTCAACGTGATGAAGGCATTTTTTATCGGAGGCGCGATATGCGTTGTCGGACAGCTCATTCGCGGCTTCTGGCTTATGCTTGCCGATGAGATCGCCGCCGGAACGCTCACAAGCGTGACTCTCGTCGGACTCGGAGCGCTCCTGACCGCGCTCGGGGTTTATGATAAGATCGCAAAGCACGCAGGCGCGGGAACCCTTGTGCCGATCACGGGCTTCTCCAACGCGATCTGCGCTCCGGCGCTCGAATTCCGAACCGAGGGGCTCATCACAGGCACAGCCGTCAAGATGTTCTCTATCGCGGGGCCGGTCATCGTCTACGGCACCCTCGCCTCCGTCGCCTACGGCGTGGTTTTGTGGCTCATCGGGTTGACAAGATAGATTGCGCGCGATATAATATAGCAAAACACAAAAAGAGGTTGAGCTATGAGCATACTTGACACAATCCGCGCGCGCCGCAGCGTCCGAACCTTCGACGGCGCAGATCTTCGCGCCGGGGATATAGAGAAAATCGAAGAGTGCGCGAAAAGCGCCTCAAATCCATACAGCATTCCGATAGAATGGCGCATTCTCAGCGCCGGTGATGGGCTTTCAAGCCCGGTGATCGTGGGCGCACAGCGCTTTATCGCGGGAAAAATGCGCCGCACTGAGCACGCCGAGGAGGCGTTCGGCTACTCCTTTGAGAAAATAGTGCTTCTCTGCGAAGAGCTCGGCGTCGGCACTACGATAATCGCCGGAACGATGGACAGAGGCGCGTTTGAGCGCGCGATGGGGCTTGAGAGCGGCGAGGTCATGCCCTGCATGAGCCCGCTTGGCTACCCCGCGAAGAAAATGAGCATTCGCGAGGGCATGATGCGCGCGGGCATCAAGGCGGATACGCGCCTCAGCTTCGGTGAGATCTTCTTTGACGGCGCGTTCGACAAGCCTCTTGCAGACGGCGGCGCTATAAGTGACGCGCTCGAGGCGGTGCGGCTCGCGCCATCGGCGGTAAATAAACAGCCGTGGAGAGTTGTGATAGAGGAAAACGCCGCGCATTTTTACATTAAGCACGCGCGCGGCTACGGCGCCGGAACGGGCTGGGATATGCAGAAAATCGACCTCGGCATCGCGCTCTGTCACTTTGAGCTTGCGATGCGCGAGATGGGCTTTGAGCCGCGCTTTGAGCTTGGCGAACCCGGCGTGAGCGCGCCGGAGGGCGTGGACTACATAGCCTCGTTCAGGTGGTAAAATGAGAGTTTATCACACCGGATTTGACGTTATCGCCGCGCCGGACATTCGCCGAGGCAGGGCGAATGCGGACTTTGGGCAGGGCTTTTACCTCTCCGACAGCGAGGAGTTTTCGCGCCGCTGGGCGCGCGAGAGGCGCGGCATGACGACGTATCTAAACGCCTACGAGCTCGACATCAGCGGATTGCGAGTGAAGCATCTTCCTCGCGGGGAGGAGTGGTTCAGATACATCTTCGATAACCGCCGCTTTGCGCCCGATTCGCTCGCGGAGTACGACGTTATCATCGGCGCGATCGCGCCAGACACGATCTACGACACCTGGGGCATTCTCACAAGCGGGCTCATCGACGATAATACAGCGCTCGGCGCGCTTATGCTCGGCGGCGAGTACACGCAGGTCGTCATAAAGAGCGAAAAAGCCGCCTCCGCGCTAACCTTTCTCGGCGCAAGGGAGCTGAAAGGCGAGGAGATTGCGGCGTGGAGAGCGACAGTGCGCGAGGAGGAGAGAGCGTACCAGTCGGCGTTGTCAGAATTGCTCGGAAGCGTGTCGGATATACTTAATTAAGCTTGACAAACCGCGCCTTTGGGCATATATTTATATGACTTAACAATCCCGAAAGGCTGAAAAATGGAAAAATCAGTTAAAAAACGGGCGACGATAATGACCGAGGGCTCAGTCGTCGCCCATCTTGTCGCATTCTCACTGCCGCTGATGGTCGGCTACATATTCCAGCAGGCGTACAATATGGTCGACTCCATCACGGTCGGCAAATACGCCTCGATGACGGCGCTCGCCGCCGTCGGCAGTGTGGGCAACATAAGCTACACCCTCATCGGCGCGTTTATGGGACTTGCCAACGGTGCCGGCGTTGTCATAAGTCAGCACTTCGGCGCGAGAGAGGACAGAAGAGTTCACGAGGCGGTGCATACGGCGATGGTGCTTGCGCTCGCCTTCGGCGTGGCGTTCACTGTTCTCGGTTATTTCTTCGCGCCCGCGATGCTGCGCCTTACGAACACGCCGGACGACGTTTTCCCGGAGGCGACGGAGTATCTGCGGATTTACTTCGCGGGCAGCATCGGACTGCTCGTCTACAACCTCGGCACCGGAATCCTGAACGCCGTCGGCGACGCGAAGAGACCGCTGTACTTCCTTGTCGCCTCGGCTGCCGTCAACGTTGTGCTCGACGTTTGGTTTGTGAAGTACCTCAGATGGGGCGTTGCCGGAGTCGGCTGGGCGACTGTCATCGCGGAGCTTGTGAGCGCGATTTTGGTGGTCTGGACGCTGATGACGAGCGACGAGAGCTACCGCCTCGAGCCGCTTAAAATGCGAATCTACCTCCCGATGCTCCGAAGGATTGTGCAGATCGGACTGCCGTCGAGCATTCAGCAAATGCTCGTTTCGTTCTCGAACACCTTTGTGCAGAGTTACATAAACTCGTTCCAGACCGCGTGTATGGCGGGGTGGGGCGCGTACACGCGCATCGACGCATTCACCGCCGTGCCGCAGCAGGCGCTGAGCCTTGCGACCACGACCTTTGTCGGGCAGAACATCGGCGCGGGCAACCGCGAGAGAGCGAAAAAGGGTACGCTCGTCGCGTTTATTCTCACAGTTGCCGCAGTCGGACTTGTCGCGCTCGCGCTTGAGATATTCGCAGAGCCGCTCATCGGACTGTTTGTAGAAACAGACGGCGCGGACGCCGCCGTCGCCGCGGAGACGATCAATTACGGCGTGATTTTCCTGCGGGTGATCTCGCCGCTGAACCTGCTGCTCGTCGGCAACAGCGTGCTCTCCGGCGCTTTGCGCGGCGTGGGCGATACGAAGATACCGACTGTCATTCAGATAATGAGCTTTATTGTGATCCGACAGATATACCTTGCGATAGTGAGCCGGATGACCACCGACCCGATTTTCATCGGCGTGGGCTATCCGATCGGCTGGGGCATATGCTCCGCGCTCATGGCGGTGTATTATTTCTGCTCCGGCTGGGAGAAGAGGATGCTGAGGGTAACGGACTCGGCTGAATAGCGAAATTTGGGCGGGGAAATACCCCGCCCGTTTCTGTTCGTTCTCTCTCTTTTTCGAGAAAAAGAGAGAGAACGGAACCAAGAGAGAGATAAAAGCTCTTGGCGGTGGCACTAAGACTTGGCGCATCGTTTTGCGCGGTGTCCTTTGTCTGATACGCGAAGCGCCGAATTCGCTTAGCCGCTTACTGCGGAAATAACTTTCGGTGCCTGCTCCTACATGCTTCACCGTGCTTTGCGGAGGTAATATAAAGAACAAGGGCAGGTCACGGCGACCCGCCCTTGTGCTGTTTAATTACTCGGTTTCGAGCTCATATTTCTCAACGTCGATTATTGCGGCGCCGTCGCAGGAGAAGGAGATGGAATCGGCGGAGACCGGCGTGTAGATAACGAAGCTTGCCGCCTGCTCGCCGTCGTTTACGAACACCTCGAGGCTGTATCTGTCCATAACGATCCTGAGCTTCAGCTCATCGTAGGCGCTGACCGGGAAATCACGGCTCGTGATGATATCGTGCGGGAAGCCGGAACGGCTGCGGTCTACGCGCAGGGTGTTGTTCTCGGGCTTGTGGCGTATCGTTGTGACGCACTCGCCGTCCTTTGCAAGATTTATGCGGAAATAGCGGTACATGCTGTTCTTGTTGCCGGGCCTGACCTTGACCGTCATATCGAGGAAGCGGCCGCTCACGCCCTGGAGATTCGTCTCCTGCGTGATCATTACGTCCTTGTAGCTGATCTTCAGACGGCGGCAAGCCTCAAGCTCGCGCACCGGGTTCTGAATAAGCCTGCCGTTGCGGACGTGCAGCTCGCGCGGAAGGGTCATCTGACCGAAGAACGGCAGCTCCTTGAGCTTGCTGCCCGCGGTCTCCCAGTTCTGCATCCACGCGATCATGACTCTTCTTCCGTCCGGCGTGAGGACTGTCTGCGTAGCGTAGAAGTCGGTGCCGTAGTCTATAGCCTGAATGTTGTCGCGCAGGAGGTGCTTTGCCTCGCGGTCATATTCTCCGATTATGCAGAGGGTGGAGTTGCCGGGGTGGAACTCGAGGCCCATGCTCGTCATATCCTGCGGGCTCGTGAGCAGAACGCGCTTGCCGTCGAGCTCGAAGAAATCGGGGCACTCCCACATCTTGCCGAACTGATTGTGGCAGGAGGCGAGGGTGGAGGCGTAGCGCCATGTAAACGCGTCGTCGCTCTCGAAGAGGAGAATCGAGCCGGAGCCGTCAGCCGGGCGGTTGCCCACTACGCACCAGTATTTGCCGTCCTCAAACCAGATCTTCGGGTCGCGGAAGTCGATGGCGGAGCCGCCCTCGGGCAGATCCTTCGCGTCGAGAACGGGATTTGAGGGGAGCTTTTCGTAGTTCTCGCCGTCGCCCACCGCGAGACACTGGGTCTGGAAGCCGGCAACGAGGCCATTGGAGCGGCGGACGTTGCGCACGCCCGTGTACATCAGAAGATGGCGGCCGTCGGGCAGCTCGATGGCGCCTCCGGAGAAGCAGCCGTTTTTATCGTAGGGCGCGTCGGGCGCGAGGGCGCAGGGCAGGCGATCCCAGTGGATGAAATCGCGGGTCTTGACGTGACCCCAGTGCATCGGACCCCAGTTTATATCGTAGGGGTAGTACTGGAAAAAGAGGTGGTATTCGCCCTTGTAGAGGGAGAAGCCGTTGGGGTCGTTTATCCAGCCGACTCCGCCGGTGAGGTGGAAGCGAGGCTGAAGCTCGGAGCCGAGAAGGGCGGGCAGATATTTTCGCTCAAAGGCTCTCGCCTTTTGAAGAGTGTCTTTCATGATGATCCTCCGTTGGTCGCATTGGCGGGTATTGCAAAAGGCGCAAAACTTTACGCCCTTTGGAACACTTGCCAAATATAGTAACAGACAATTGTGCAAATGTAAAGCTGTTTTGTGTAATTTATTAGTGTGCCCCCTGCACAGGTATGGCGTCTGTGCAGGGGGTTTGAAAAGGAAGAGATACGGAATCAGAACTCGAGGTTCTTGTCGGTTTCCTTGGAGAAGACGTGAGCTACGTTGCCGCCGAAGGTGAAGTGGATCGGATCGCCGAGAGCGTAGTTCTTCTTCATGTCGATGGTCGGGACGATGATGATGACGTCGCGGCCCTCTGCGGAGATGTGGAGGTGGACGGAGGAGCCCATCATTTCGGCAACGTCGACCTTGCCGGCAACGCCGGTCTCACTGACGTCGGTGTGCTCGGGACGGACGCCGAGGGTCACGGGCTGGCTCTGTACGTTGTTCTTGAGAAGGCGCTCTTCCTTCTCCTTTGCGAGCTCTACCTTGTAGCCGCCGACTTCAACAAAGAACTTGTCGCCGTCGCGGGTGAGCTTGCCGTCAAAGAAGTTCATTACGGGCATTCCGATGAAGCCTGCAACGAAGAGGTTGGAGGGGTGATTGAACACCTCCTGAGGAGTGCCGATCTGCTGAATGTAGCCGTCGCGCATGATGACGATGCGGTCGCCGAGGGTCATAGCCTCGGTTTGGTCGTGCGTGACGTACATGAACGTGGTGTTGATGCGGTGGCGGAGCTTGATGATCTCAGCGCGCATCTCGTTGCGGAGCTTGGCGTCGAGGTTGGAGAGCGGCTCATCCATGAGCATTACCTTCGGTGCGCGGACGATGGCGCGGCCGATGGCGACGCGCTGACGCTGACCGCCGGAGAGAGCCTTCGGCTTACGGTCGAGGTACTGGGTGATGTCGAGGATCTCGGCAGCCTCACGAACCTTTCTGTCGATCTCATCCTTCGGCACCTTGCGGAGCTTCAGAGAGAACGCCATGTTCTCATAAACTGTCATGTGAGGATAGAGAGCGTAGTTCTGGAAGACCATCGCGATATCTCTGTCCTTCGGGGCAACGTCGTTCATGACCTTGCCGTCGATGATGAGCTCGCCGTCCGAGATCTCCTCAAGTCCCGCGACCATGCGGAGAGTGGTGGACTTGCCGCAGCCGGAGGGGCCGACGAGAACGATAAACTCCTTATCCTTGATGTCGAGGTTGAACGCCTGAACGGCTACAACGCCCTCATCGGTGATCTGAAGATTCGCCTTCTTCTTCTCGGGCTCATCCGCCTTTTTCCTGGACTTTTTCTTGTCCTCGCCGGAGATGAAGGGATATACCTTCTTTATATTTTTAAGTTGAACTTCTGCCATTTAAGTAACTCCTTCCAAAAAGGTTTAAGCTTATTTGCCGTAGAAGGCGTCGAGGTACTTCTGGAAGATTGCGAGGTAATCGTTGAGCTTGTAAGCCTGGAGGTCGGACTGGAGCTTATCCCAATCGGCGTCGGTAAAGCCGTTCATGATCCAGTCAGCCTTTGCGGCGTTGACGCACTTGTAGATATCCGGGTTGAGGTTTGCGATCTGCTTGGTGTCGTCAGAGGTCATAAATACGTTCGGGAAAACGTACTTGGTGTTCATATCGGGGGTGTAGACGTCCTTGATCCAGTCAAGACGATACTGAGCGTCATCCGGGCAGGTGACGTACTTGCCGTAGTAGGAGTCGAGGATGGCGAGCGGGCCGCCAACGCACTCAGCTTCACGGACTTCGACAGGGGAGGCGTCGCCAAGCCAAGCGTGCTTGAGCATCGGCTCGCCGGCGTCGTTGGTGCCCATCTCGAAGATGTCGAAATCGTCATCCTCGCCGTAGGTGCCCCAGTTGTTCTGAGGAGACTGCATCGGGTCATACATCTGGTCGAGCCAAGCGCATACGAGAGCGGGGTTCTTCGCGTTGATGGTAACTACGCAGCGGCCGCGGTCGAAGCCGGAGGTGAAGGAGCCGTTAGCCGGGGTGATGTTGCGGGTGTCAGCGGTAAGAGCGGGAAGCGGCTGCCAGCCGTTGCCGGCGATGAGGTCGTCCATGGAGATGGCGGCGATGTTCGCAACGTCCCAAGAGAAGCAGACGCCGTAGCGGCCGGACTTACCCTTGGCGACGTAGGTGGACCACTCCTGAGTGAAGGCTTCCTTATCGATGAGATCCTCAGCATAGAGCTTGTGGAGCCACTCGATACCCTTGCGCCAGCCCTCGGTGGTGGCGGGGCAGATGACCTTGAGGTCGTCGGTAACTACGATCTTGCGGCCGTTATCAGGATCGCCGTAGCCCTCGCCGAAGCCGTTGGTGAGGATGGTGCAGTCCTCGTTGCCGCCGTTGATGATGCAGCTCATGGGGATGATGTCGCCGTCAATGCCGAAGTGGCTCTTGAGGTCGGCGGCGTTGTCGCGGAAGGCGATGAGAACCTGCTCGAACTCATCGACGGTGGTGGGCATCTTGAGGCCGAGGTAATCGAGCCATGCTACGTTGATGAAGGGCATATTGCCGACGGTCTGGATAGCGGTCTTCTCGCTGCCGAGCTGCTCAATCCAGGGAAGAGCCCAGATGTGGCCGTTCTCGTCGGTGCACATGGTGCGGTACTCGGGAGCCTGCTCAAAGACCTTCATAAGGTTGGGCATGTACTTGTCGATGTACTCCTCGACATTGATGATAACGCCCTGCTTTGCATACTTGAGAAGGTCGGTGTCGGAGAAGCCGGCGCTGAAAACGAACTCAGGGAGAGTCTTGAGGTTAGCCATCTCGAGGCTTATCTTGTCGCCCCACTGGTCGCCCTGAATGGTCTTCCAGTTGACGTGGACGTTGGTCTTTTCCTCAAGGCGCTTGAAGATGGTGCGGTTGTTCGGCTCGGACTCGGTGCCGACGGGGAAGTTGGTCAGACCGGAGATCTCAGCCTTCTCAGCGAGAGGGAATGCGAGGGAAGCGGGGTCGACGTCGAGAGCCTGGGAATGATCGGGGGTGTCGGTATTGCTGCCGCCGCAGGCTGCGAGCATAACAGCGAGCATCGCAACTGCGAGGACAACGCTCATAACTTTCTGGAACTTTTTCATTTTCAAGATTTCTCCTTTTTTATAGATCAGCCCTTGACGGCGCCTGCCATGATTCCGTTATCAAAGTACTTCTGGAAGAACGGATACATGATAAGCAGCGGAAGGCTGGAGATGATGATGGTCGCGTATTTGAGAAGCTCCGCCATCTGTGCTCTCTGGGCGGTGCTCTGCATATCGCTTACCATGCCGGGATCCGGCTGGTTCTGAATGAGTATTGAGCGGAGAACGAGCTGGAGGGGCTGCTTCGCGGCGTCATTGAGGTAGATCATGGCGTCGAAGTAGCTGTTCCACATTCCGACGAACTGCCACATCGAGATGGTGGCGATGATCGGGGTGCAGACCGGAACAAGGATCTGGAAGAAGTAGGTCATCTCGGTCGCACCGTCGATCTCGGCGGCTTCCTGAAGGTCGCGCGGGATGCCGAGGTAGTAGGTGCGGGCGATGATCATGTTCCATACGCTGAAGCATCCGGGGAGAAGGATCGCCCAGATGGTGTCGAGCATGTGGAGGTTGGAGATAAGAAGATAGGTGGGGATAAGTCCGCCGCCGAAGAACATCGTGATAACGAAGATTGTGTTGAAGAAGCCCTTGCCCTTGAAGTCCGCGCGGCTCATAGGATAGGCGGCGAGCAGGGTCACGATGACGGAGAGGACTGTGAAGAGAACGGAGTAGATAAG
Source organism: Oscillospiraceae bacterium (assembly GCA_017439425.1). GTDB lineage: Bacteria > Bacillota > Clostridia > Oscillospirales > Oscillospiraceae > RUG626. Next base: position 27,722 of record JAFSJE010000008.1, on the reverse strand, counting down.
GGCGTTTTTGAAGCCGACCCAGATCTGTGCGTTCTCAAGAACACGCTCGTAGGCGGTAGTGGTCCACTTGCTGAAGTCGAAGGTGAGACCGCTGTTCTGAAGCGTGATGGGGTCGATGAAGGAGGCGAGAATGATGTAGACCATCGGCATGATGATCGCAACAACGAACAGGCCGAGGATTATGTAGCCGACTATAAGCAGAGCCTTGTCGCCGGTGGGGAGCTTCTGAAACTCGCTCTTTTTCTTTCTTTTTGTCATAGCTTCTCTCCTCCCCTCAGATTCCCTTGCCCTCGTTCATCTTCTTGACGATCTGGTTCATCGAGATAAGAAGAACGACGTTGATGACGGTGTTGAAGAGTCCGACGGCGGTGGAGAAGCCATAGTCGCCTTCAAGAAGACCCTTTTTGTAGACGTAGGTGGAAATGATTTCGCTCGTTGCGAGGTTCATGTCGGTCTGGAGCGCGTATGCCTTCTCAAAGCCGACGCTCATGATGTTACCGACGCTCATGATGAACTGGATGAGGACGGTATCCTTGATGGCGGGCCATTCAACTGCCTTGATCTGCTGGAAGATGTTGGCGCCGTCGATAACGGCGGCCTCAGTCAGCTCCTTGGAGGCGTTGGAGAGGGCGGCGGTGTAGATGATGGACGCCCAGCCGGCTCCCTGCCAGATTCCGGATGCGATGTAGATCGTGCGGAAGGCGGAGGGCATCGTCATAAAGTTCGTGTTCGTGCCCAGAAGGGAATTGAGCATTCCGGTGGGCGAGAGAAGAATACGGACGATACCGCAGAGAACTATGACCGAAATGAAGTTCGGCATATAAAGCACAAGCTGGATGCGCTGCTTCGTCTTCTTCGACATGATTCTGTTGAGCAGGAACGCCAGAAGAATAGGCGCCGGGAAGCCCCACAGAAGGCCGAAGATACTAAGCTTGAGGGTGTTCATGAGATAGGTCATGAAGTCGGGTGAGGAAAGGAAGCGCTGGAAGTGCTCAAAGCCGACCCATTCACTTCCCAGAATGCCTCGGATAGGATTGTACTCCGTGAAGGCCATCAAGATTCCGCCCATCGGGATGTAACGGAAGATGATAGTCAGCGCGAACGCGGGCAGCATGAAGATCACATACAGCTGCCAGTGCTGCCGCACATAGACTCCGAAGTTGTGCAGCGCGGAGCTCTTACCTCCTGAGGCGTTTGGCGGTAAGGATTTTTTCATCGAACTCCTCCTTTTTCGTTACGGGTTAGGCAAAAATCGCGCAAACACGCACCGCCAAATGTGCAAATGCACAATTTCTGCCCTGACGCAAGGTCATATTAGCATTACAAAATGTAAAAGTCAACGGAATATTTGTGCAAATGCAACAATTTTATCGTTATGCACAAATAGAAATGCCCAAAAATGTGTACTCTGCTCGTTTGAGTTGCATTCAATGCGTATTTCGTTGACATTTGTAAACTCAGGTATTATTATAATAGGTAATAATCACCGCAAAGGGCGTGTATTCATGAGCAAAAAGGTAACGATACAGGACATAGCGGACGCGCTCGGCGTTTCGCGCAACACGGTGTCGAAGGCGATCAACAACTCCGAGGGTCTTGCAGAGGTCACCCGCGAAAAGATACTGCAAAAGGCGGTCGAGATGGGCTACAAGCAGTTTAGCTACGTTCAGACGCTCTACAAGGCGGTGAACGCCGAGGGCGAGGGCGGCGAGGAGAAGCCTGAGCTCGGCGAGATCGCGCTGCTCACTACCTTCTACTTCGGCGGGAGTCACTTCGCCGCGACGATGCTCGACCGGCTCCAGCGCGAGCTCAGTCAGCTCGGCTACCGGCTCAATACGCACCACGTCAGCAAGGAGGACATCAAAAACGGCGTTCTGCCGTTCACCTTCCTGCCCGAGCAGGCGAGCGCCATCGTCTGCATAGAGATGTTCGACTGGGATTACGATAAAATGCTCTGCGAGCTCGGCCTGCCGATACTCTTTGTGGACGGGCCGGTGCGCACCGGCGGCCGCGCCCTGCCCGCCGATCAGCTCTTTATGGACAACACTACGGAGATAATCCGCGTTGTCGAGACCGCGCTCAGAAGGGGCATCCGGAAAATCGGCTTTATCGGCGATTACGACCACTGCCAGAGCTTCTTCGAGCGCTATATCGCGTTCAGAACGGCAATGATGCTCGCCTCCGCGCCGGTGGAGGAGCGGTTTATAATAAAGAGCATCAACGTTGTCGACCTCTACCACGAGCTGGAGGCGCTCGATGAGCTGCCGGAGCTCTTTATCTGCGCTAACGACTTTGTCGCCTACGATTCGCTTCAGATTCTCCGCAAGCTCGGCAAGAGCGTGCCGGAGGACGTTATGCTCTGCGGCTTTGACGACGCGCCGGAGTCGAAGATGCTCGTTCCCGCGCTCACGACGGTGCATATCCACACGCAGATAATGGCGTATTCCGCCGCGCAGATGCTCATAACGCGCATTCAGGAGCCGTCGCTCGACTTCCGGACGATGTACACCTCGACCGACATAGTTCCCCGCGAGTCAACGGGAGATTTTCTTGAAATAGAGGGCTAAGTGATGAAATTTCTATCCTACGACAGCAAGGCAAGTCGGATCCTTATAAGATTCTCCTACGCCTGCTGGCTGAATCTTCTGTGGTTTATCTGCTCGATACCGATATTCACCATCGGCGCCGCGACCACGGGGCTTTACTACGCTATGCTGAGGCTCGCGCGCGACGAGGACGGCAACGTCACGAAGATGTTTTTCAAGTCCTTCAAGGAAAACTTCAAGCAGGCCACCGTTCTGTGGCTCATTATGCTCGCCGTCGGCGTTTTCCTCGGCGCGGACGGGTATGTACTCTACCATCTGCGCCTCATCGCGGAGGGGCCGATGGCGGTTTTGTGGACTGTTCTGCTTGCGGCGGTGATTGCGATGGGCGTTTTCTACGTCATTGCGCTCATCTGGCTCTTCCCGCTCGTGGCGAGCGTTCAGAACACGAACCGAGAGATGATAAAAAACGCGTTTCTCATCGGCGTCCACTATCTCTTTGCGACCATCTGCGTCGCCGCCATCCACTTTGCGGTGTTCTTTATCACAGTCCGCTTCTTCACGCCGTTCATGCTTCTCGGAGAGGGGCTCTGCGCGCTCCTCTCGTCGCTGCTCATGTGGCGCATAATCGACGCCTGCTCCGGCAGCCCTGACGACGATAAGGACGAGGAGACGGAGGAATAATGGCTGACGACAAGGACAGACGCGACGGCCGCGAGGCGTTCCGGCGCCTTTCGGCAAGGGAGAAAATAGACCACATCTGGACGTACTATAAGTGGTTCATTATCCTCGGAATCGCCGCGATAGTGATTATTTCCGGCGAAATATGGCGGTTTGCCACGCGAAAAGAGCCGGTTTTGTACCTCGGACTCGTGAACGTCACCGTCGGAGCGGAGCTTGAAAGCTCGCTCGACGGCGGCTTTACGGAAAGCCTCGGGCTTGACGCGAGAAAAAACGAGGTGCTCATCTACCGCGACCTCTACATCTCAGACTCCGCCGAGGGCGAGGCGCACAAGTCCGCCTATGCCTCGCGCATAAAGCTGATGGCGGCGGCGGAGTCCAAAACCCTCGATGTTGTGCTGATGAGCCGGCAGGCGTACGATATCCTCTCCGCGGCGGGGTACCTTATGGAGCTTGACGGCATAGCGCCGGCGGATATTCTGACGGAAAACGAGGTAGTTCTGGAGGATAACGACATAGAGTACACGCTGAACGAGGCGTCCGAGCACATCGTCAGAACTGAAACTCGCTCAAACGGTGCGCGGCTTGATTCGCTCCCGGGCTTTGATGAGCCGGTGTATTTTGCTGTCATCGCAAACACCGAGCGTGAGGCGGAGTGCGGGGAGTATCTGAGATATTTATTGAGTCTTTAAGGCGGGGGATTACCCCCGCCTTATAATTTTGCACTGCATTATCTGAACAAACCCGTGACTCTTTGTGAAATGTTACAAAAGTGTGTTGACAAGGCATATATTATATAGTATATTGTGACTACTGCACATCGATTGTGCAAAATGAAAAGAGGAGGAAAAATCAGTATGCTCGGCATCAACATGAACGACGTAATCACTACGCTCGGACTTATCCAGGGTCATCTTATCGCTCTCGGTATCGTTCTCGCGCTGGCGATCATCGTCACCATCGCCGCGATCAAAATCAAGAAGCCCCTTAAGGGTCTTGTCCGCGGCTCGGCGTGGGTTGCATTCGTTGTAGCCCTCGTAATCGTACTTAATCTTGTTCTCACAGGCCCGCTCTACGGAATCGTCAGCATGGCGCTCCGCGGAAGCGGCGACATCAGCGAGGAAAGCATCACCAACGCCAGCGAGCTGTGCGAGGAGATCAGCGAGGAGGGCTTTGTTCTTCTCAAGAACGACGGACTTCTTCCGCTCTCCGGCGAAGTGAAGCTCAACACCTTCGGCTGGTCCTCCACTAACCCCGTCTACGGCGGCACCGGCTCCGGCTCGCTCTCCGGCCTCTATGAGACCGTTTCCCTCCTTAAGGGACTTGAGAACGCCGGCATCCAGTACAACGCAGACCTCGTGAAGTTCTATCAGGACTTCCGCGCAGCCCGCCCCGGCATCGGAATGATGGGTCAGGACTGGACTGTTCCCGAGCCCAGCATGGCTGAGTACGAGGCAAAGGGCATCTTCGACGGCGCGAAGGCTTACTCCGACACCGCGCTCATCGTTATCTCCCGCTCCGGCGGCGAGGGCGCTGACCTTCCGACGAGCCTCGACCCCAACGTTCCCGACACCTTCAACGACGACGGCAACGGCACAATGTTCAGCCAGACCGGTCTTCGTTACAGCGAGTATCCCGAGGATCTTGACGCGAATAAGAGCTATCTTGAGCCCACGACCCGCGAGCTTGCCATGATCGAGAAGGTCACAAGCGAGTTCAGTAACGTCATCGTCGTCATCAACGCCTCCAACGCTATGGAGCTCGGCTGGCTCAACGAGTACCCGAGCATCAAGGCCGCAATTCTCGCTCCCGGGCCCGGCCAGACCGGCTTCAATGCTCTCGGCAGCATCATCACCGGTAAGGTCAACCCCTCCGGCCGCACCATCGACACCTTCGTTGCCGATCTCACCGCGGCGCCCAACTTCAACAACATCGGCGAGTTCCAGTACACGAACCTCGCGGACGTCAGCCCCATGAGCTACGGCTTCCCCGTAACTCCGAACTTCGTCAACTACGTCGAGGGCATCTACGTCGGCTACCGCTGGTATGAGACCGCAGCAGCCGAGGGCGTCATCGACTACGACAAGGCTGTCGTGTTCCCGTTCGGCTACGGCCTCAGCTACACCACCTTCACTCAGGAGATGGGCGCTATTTCTGAGTCCAACGGCACTCTCAGCTTCGACGTCAAGGTCACGAACACCGGCTCCGTCGCCGGCAAGGACGTTGTCGAGGTCTACTTCAACCCGCCCTACACCAACGGCGGCATCGAGAAGAGCGTTGCAAACCTCGTAGCCTTCGCCAAGACCGGCGTTCTCCAGCCCGGCGCTTCCGAGACCGTAAAGATCAGCTTCAAGGCTGAGGATATGGCGTCCTTCGATTACAAGGGAGCCGGCTGCTACGTTCTCGAGGCGGGCGACTACGTCATCTCCATCAACAAGGATTCCCACAACGTCATCGACTCCAAGACCTACAATGTTCCCACCACTATTACTTATAACGAGTCTAATAAGCGCTCCAGCGACGCCGAGGCTGCGACCAGCCTCTTCGGCTATGCCGCAGGCGACGTTACCTACCTCAGCCGCGCTGACGGCTTTGCAAACTACGCCGAGGCTACCGCCGCTCCGACCAACTTTGAGATGAGCGACGAGGCGAAGGCGGGCTTCTATAACCACACGAACTACGACCCGACTCAGTTTAATAACGCCTCCGACGTTATGCCCACCACCGGCGCGAAGAACGGCCTCACCCTTGCCGATATGAAGGGCAAGAGCTATGACGACGCTCAGTGGGAGAAGCTCCTCGACCAGCTTACCGTTGAGGATATGGTACAGCTTATCGGCGTCGGCGGCTATCAGAGCGTAGCTATCGACTCCGTCGGCAAGACCCAGCAGGTCGACTGCGACGGCCCTGCCTCCATCAACAACAACTTCACCGGCAAGGCGTCCATCGGCTTCCCCGCGGGCGTAGTTATCGCCGCGACCTGGAACGTCGACCTCGCCAAGGCGTTCGGCCAGTCCATCGGAAAGATGGCTGACGAGATGGACGTCTCCGGCTGGTATGCTCCGGCTATGAACATCCACAGAAGCGCTTTCGCGGGCCGCAACTTCGAGTATTACTCCGAGGACGGCTTCATCTCCGGCAAGATGGCCGCCAACGCCATCCTCGGCGCCGCAGAGAGCGGAGTCTACGCCTTCATGAAGCACTTCGCCCTCAACGATCAGGAGACTCACCGTACCGATATGCTCTGCACCTGGACCAATGAGCAGGCGATGCGCGAGATCTACCTCAGACCGTTCGAGCTCTCCGTTAAGGAAGGCCACTGCACCGCAGTCATGAGCGCCTTCAACTATATCGGCAACAAGTACGCCGCCGCCACCACCGAGCTCCAGAACTCCGTCCTCCGCGGCGAGTGGGGCTTCCGCGGCATGGTGCTTACCGACTACTTCGGCGGCTACGGCTATCAGGACGCTGATATCCTCGTCCGCAACGGCAACGACTTCTGCCTTACCCCGCAGATGACCGAGTACAGCGAGATGACCGATAAGACCAGCGCCACCTCCGTTCTCGCTATGCGTCAGGCCTCCAAGAACATCCTTTACACCACCGCCAATTCCCGCGCCTACGGCGTCGGCGCCGCAGGCGGACTTGCAACCTGGGAGATCATCAGGATCGCCTGCACGGTTGTTGTCCTCTGCCTCTGCGCCCTCTGGGAGTTCCTGCTTGTAAAGAAGTATCTCAAGGCCTCCAAGTAAGATAAGGTAATATTAAGGAAACGCTGACTAAATGCGGCTTCGGCGCATAGCGGCTCTTTTCCGCCGCAATTTAGTCAAAAAATTTTGAAATACACAAAGTATTCCTTCAATTTTTTGCCGTCATTGCGACAAAAAATACCTCGCTCTTCGCTCTTGCCGAATTAATCAGCGCTTTCTTAAAAGACTGTCGGGATTTTCCCGGCAGTCTTTTTTTAAGCGCGGTTGCTTTTGCGCGCGGTTTTTGGTAGAATTGGAGCAACAAACAGAAAGAGGCATATTTATGATCACACTACACCTTTTCTATACCGGTACGGGCGGCGCGGCGGAGGCGTTCGCGCGCGAAATGACCGCCTCCGGCGCTGCCGATGAGATTCGCCGCGAGCCGGGGAACCTCAGATACGAATACTTTTTCCCGATGGACGACCGCGAGACCGTCCTGCTCATCGACTCATGGGAGTCTCAGGCTGCGATAGACGCGCACCACGCCTCGCCGATGATGGCGAAAATCGCCGCTCTGCGCGAAAAGTACGATCTGCACATGAGATTCGAGCGCTTTGTCTCTGAGGATGCGCCCGCGGATGAGAGATTTTTGAGGAAATAATGCGTTATTTTCTGATTTTCGGCGCGGTTTTGGCACTCTTTGTACTGTTTTTGGTACTCCGCACGCCGGAGTGGAAGCGCGCCGGAAACCGCGGCGAGAGGTACGCAAGGCGCGTTATAAAGGGCGTTCTCAGACCGGGCGACCGCGCCTTTCACAACGTCAAAATCTCGTTTGACGGCAAAAGGACGGAGCTTGACAACGTAATCGTGAACAAAAACGGCGTGTTCGTCATCGAGGTCAAGAGCTACAAGGGGCGGCTCGTCGGCGGCGAGGACGATTTTGAGTGGCGCAAGCTCAAGACCACCGGCGCCGGAAACACCTACGAAAAGGAGGTTCGGAATCCCATCCGGCAGGTCAGACGGCAGGTGTATATTCTGTCGCACTTCCTCCGCGAAAGCGGTGCGGGCGCGTGGGTCGCGGGCTATGTGATGCTCGTAGGCGGCAGAAGTCCGGTGAAAAGCGGGTATATTCTCGGCTCGGCGCGGGACGTTGACCGCGCGATACATCGCCGGAGCGATACGCCGCTCTCACGGGAGCAAATTGAGAAAATTGCAGGATTTTTGGGGTGAAAAGCCGTGATCGAGGTAAAAATCATCGATTCTGAGCACAAAAAGGACATAAATATCCCGAACGAGCCCTTTGAGCTTTTCGGGCGCGTGGCAGTCTCGCGCGCGGACGGGGAGTGGACGTGGGAGCTGATTCGCTTTGCGCCGGAGAACGTCGCGGAGATTTGCTTTCCCGACGAAAACTACGATTTCGAGGCGATGGGCGAGAGTGCTTTCCTCGGCGCGTACGACGGCGAGAAATGCGTGGGGCTGGCGATTTTGCGGCCCGGGTTTTTCAAATATATGTACCTCTACGACCTCAAGGTAGCCCGCGCGTATCGCGGGCAGGGGGTCGGCAGAATGCTGATCGGGCGGGCGAAGGCGCTTGCCTCAGAGTGCGGATACCGAGGCATTTACACGCAGGGGCAGGATAATAACCCCGGCGCGTGCCTTTTCTACCTCGGCGCGGGGTTTTATATCGGCGGGCTCGACACGAACGTGTACCGCCACACCTCGCAGGAGGGCAAGTCGGATGTCATTTTCTATTGTGATTGCGAGGGGTAATAAATGAGCTATCTTGAAGATTACTACAACGCATACGACGAAGAAAACCGCCTCATTTCGCAGCACGGGAGAGTCGAATATCTCACGACGATGAAGTATATCCGCGAGAGCCTTGCTGGAGTGAGCGACCCCGCGATTCTGGAGGTCGGCGCCGGTACCGGGCGGTACAGCGTGGCGCTTGCGAAGGAGGGGCTGCGCGTTACCGCAGTCGAGCTTGTCGCGCACAATCTCGAGGTGCTGAAATCGAAGCTCGACGGTTCTGAGCCGCTGACCGCCATCGAGGGCAACGCGCTCGACCTGTCGGTTTTGCCGGACGAGAGCTTCGACATCACGCTGCTGCTCGGCCCGATGTACCACCTCTACACCCGCGCGGACAAGCTGCGGGCGCTCTCGGAGGCGGTGCGCGTTACGAAAAGGAACGGAAAAATACTCGTCGCCTACTGCATGAACGAGCCGACGGTCATTCAGTACGTTTTCAGGAAAAATAATCTCGGCGCAGTGCTCGAGGCGGGTATGCTGACAGAGGACTGGCACTGCGTAAGCGAGCCGAAGGAGCTTTTCGAGCTCTCGCGCACCGAGGACATCGCCTCGTATGACGCTGAGCTTCCGGTGAAGAGGCTGAAGCTCGTCGCCACCGACGGCGCGACGAACTACCATCGAGATATGATCGACGCTATGGACGGGAAGACGTTTGCAAAATGGATGGAGTACCACCTTGCGATCTGCGAGCGGCAGGATCTCATCGGCGCCTCGCACCATGTTCTCGACATTCTGGAGAAGGAGTAAACTATGCTTATCCACGAAATCACACCCGCTTCCGCGCAGATCCGGGAGCTTATACGGCTCTCGCAGGCGTGGGCGGAGGAGAACATTACGCGCGGGTACGTTCCGAACGGCGTGAGCGATATCACCGACAAGCGCGTTTTCACCGCCGAGGAGGGCGGAAAAATCATAGGCTACGTCTTTGCCAAGGAGGGCGTCAGCAAAAACTACCGCTCGGTCATTCCGGACGGCGAAAAATACTTCGGCATTGAGGAAATCTACGTCGCGCCGGAGCGGAGGAGCGAGGGCGTCGGCGGGGCGCTTATGGATTTTGCCCGCGATACGGCGCGCCGCGACGGGTACAAGTACGCTTTCCTTGTCACAAGCACGAAGGATTCGGAGAAGATTCTCGATTTTTATATAAACAAGTGCGGCATGACGTTCTACTGCGCCTCGCTTGTGGAAAGGCTTTGAAATGAGAAATATTAAGGTTATCGGCAGAGGCAGGCTGTCTCTTCGGCCCGATACGACAAGGATAACGCTCACGCTCGGCGGCGTATGCCCCGAGTACAGCGAGGCGCTCGAGCGCTCAACGAGCGAAACGAGCGCACTGAGCGAGCTTCTCGCGCTGTTCGGCTTTAAGAAAACCGACCTCAAAACGCTTGCCTTCAACGTCGAGAGCGAGTACGAGGGCTATTCGGAGGACGGGGTCTACAAGCAGCGCTTTAAGGGCTATCGCTTCAGCCACGTTCTGAAGGTCGAGTTTCCGTCGGACAACGAGCTGCTCGGGCGGGTGCTCTGCGCGCTCGCGGGCTCGCCGGTGAAGCCTGAGCTGAGGCTCAGCTACACGGTTTCAGAACCGGAAAAGGCGAAAAATGCTCTGCTTGCCAAGGCGGTCGCCGACGCTGGTGAGAAGGCGCAGGCGCTTGCAGACGCCGCAAACGTGCGCCTCGGTGAAATTCAGACCATAGACTATGCGTGGGGAGAGGCTGATTTTGAGGCGAGGCCGGAGATGCGTATGCTCGCCGCGGGAGCCGCGCCGAAGGCGGCGTTCAATCTCGATATCACTCCGGAGGATATAGACGTTTCGGACACAGTGACGGTAGTATGGGAAATTGTGTGATAAGGAAATGCGACATAGCGCACTTAGAGCGCTACGGAGAAATATACGCCGCTGCGTTTTCCGGCGAGCCGTGGAACGACCCGTGGAAACGCGAGGACGCGGAGGTTCACGTCCGCGAGCTGCTCGAATCGAGGACGGCATACGGGCTTGAGTACGTTGAGGACGGCGTTGTCGCCGGGTTTATCCTCGGTACGTCGATGCTCTTTCACTACGGGCGCACGTTTGAGATTAACGATCTCGCGGTCGATCCGGCGTATCAGCGGCGGGGCATCGGGAGCGCACTGCTCAGGCGAATGCTTGACGATCTGCGCACGCAGGGAATCTGCGCCGTTCACCTCATCACCGCCGGGGAGGGCGCTCTTCCCGAGCTCTACGCGCGCTTCGGCTTTAAGCGCGAAACAGAGGTCATGCTGATGGGAATGGAGATATAAGAAGGGCTTTATCCCGCGCAATACCTGTGATAACATTCGTTGACCGCCTCTGCATAGATTGAACGAGAGTGCTTGTTTATATCAGTGTTATTGTTTTTCTTTTCAAGATAGTTATCCCGCACTTCGCCCCAGCGGTAAAGCATTCTTCATCGTCGTTGACCAAGATGTTTATATAAATAGTACATATAACGCACCCTTTCTTCTGCCCAAGCCGCCCATTCGACTTTGCGTTGTTAAATCGTTGCAGTATAATTTGTTGAGAATTGCTTGTCAAGTAATTATTCGGAAAAAGGTGATGTATTATGCCGCGGAAAAGCATTTTTGATATGCGCTTTGGCGACGTCTACGCGCTGCTCGTGCAGAAGGCTGAGCGAAAGGGCAGAACGCGCGCCGAGGTCGCCGCGCTCGCCGCGTGGCTCACGGGCTATTCACAGGAGGAGCTTGCTTCGCTTGCCGAGTCCGGCGCCTCCTACGGCGCCTTTCTTGAGAATGCGCCGGCGTATAATCCGCGCGCGGAGCTGATAACCGGCAAGGTTTGCGGCGTGCAGGTCGAAAGCATTGAGGATCCGCTCATGAAGCGCGTGAGACAGCTCGATAAGCTTGTGGACGAGCTTTCAAAGGGCAGACCGCTCGAGAAGATAATGAGATAAAACCAAAAGAGGTGCGAGCCGCATTAGCTCGCACCTCTTTTCTGCTGCGCTGTGGATAGCCCTGCTGTTTTGAGATAATCGTTAACTAAACTCTCCGAGACCTCGACAAAGCTGATGCTGTCCGACTCAAAAATCTGTTTCATTATTATCCTCGTTGTGTGGGTTATTCAAGCGCTATTGTGACGTCGCCTTTTCCGAGAAGCTCGGTTAGCTCGGCGGCGGTCTTGCCCGTTATATGCCCGAGGCGCGTGTATGCCCACTCGTTCGAGCCGTAAAAAATTACTATCTGATTGCCGGAGTAGAGAACTATGTCGCCCGGGCTCGTCACTGTCTCCTCGTCGCTCCGCGCGATGCGCTCGCCGATACTGCCGACCTGCTCGAAGCCGCCGTACATCCGCATTTCTATTTCAAGCGGGCAGAGCGCTTTGAGCGCGCGCACCGATTCGTTATTCTCCCATTCGACTGCGACGGCCTCGCCGCCGATTTTCAAGGTCATGGCTTTTTCCTCCGTTTCGATTTCAGTTGTAGCGACCTGCGGCGCGGCGCAGGAGGCTAAAAGTGCCGCAAGCGCAAGAATTATTGCAAGCTTTTTCATCTTCCCACCTCGCCAAGAGCGCCGGCGATGAACTCCGCGATGGCGCGGTTTCCGACCTCGTTCGGATGAACGCCGTCAGAAAACCACTCGGCGTGGCCGGCTGTGAACGCGTTGAGGTCGATGACCTGCAGTCCGAGCTCCGAGGCGACGGATTTTACTATCGGTACGATGTCACGGTCGATGACCTCCGCGCTGATATCGAAGGGGATAAAACCGATTTTCTTATCGGGAAAGCAGCTCGGCGGGGTCATGAGGATCACGCGCGGGGCGTTCGGCAAAGCGCGATATTCGCCGGCGAAGGCGCGCAGAGAGCGCTCGTAGCCCTCCCTCTGCCAATTATAGGGCTTAGAGTCGTTCGTGCCGAGCATAATGAGAAAAATATCGGCGCCGCAGGCTTTTGAAACGCCGTAAAGCTTCTCCGCGCGGTAGGGGTAGTCGCCCTCGTCGCGCAGAGTTCTGCCGCTTATGCCGTAGTTTAAGACCTGCCAGCCCGCGCCGAGGCGCTCATTTAGAAAATGCTCCCACGTTCTGCGCTTCACGCCGCCGACTCCCGCGCCGAAGGTGATGCTGTCGCCGATGCAGGCGACGTGCTTTATCCCGTACTTTATGCGCGGAGCTGGCGGAACGGCGAGGTATTTCAGCACAAAGTGATCAATTTTATCGCGAAAGGACATTCTTTGAGACTCCTTTTCAGGCGTTAATAGCCGATTTCGCGGCGGACGAGCCTTTTGAGCGGCTTTCCGGCGCAGTAATTTTGAAAATCCTCGAGAAACAGCCCGACTATCCGCTCCTGCGTGTAGTCGAGGGTCACGTTGCCGGAGATGTGCGGCGTTATGAGCAGGTTCGGACAACTCCAGAGGGAACTTTCCCGCGGGATAGGCTCCTCGGCGAAAACATCGAGCGCCGCGCCGGAAAAATGGCCGCGCCGCAGCAGGGCTTCGAGCGCAGGCTGGTCGATGGCGCTCCCGCGCCCGACATTTACGATAAACGAGCCTCGCGGCATGAGCTCCAGACGCTCGGCGGAGAGTATTCCACGTGTTTTGGCGGTTTCGGGCAGGGACATTATGAGAAGATCGGTTTCGGGGAGCGCCTTTTCAAGCTCACTGACCTGCAGAACGCCGTCAAAAAGCCCGGAGGAGTCCGCGCCCCGGCGGTTTACGCCGACGATGCGCTCCGGGTCGAAGGCGCGCAGTCTTTTTGCCGCCTCGCGGCCTATATCGCCGGTGCCGAGGAGGGTTATTCTTGCGCCGCGCAGTGAGCGGATCTTGAGATTCCGTACCCATTCGCGCCGCGCGACGATCTCTGAGTATTCCGTTTGCCGGCGCATAAGCTCCAGCGCGACCATCACGATGTGCTCCGCGATAGTCACACCGTAGGCGCCGGAGGAGTTCGACACAAGCACGTCCGGAGAGGCGAAGTACCCCGGTCTGAGGTAGCCCTCGACCCCGGCGGAGAAGGAGCAGAACCAGCGCAGCGCCTTTGCGCGCCGGAGATAGTCCGCGCCGTAGCCGAATATTATCTCCGCGTCCGCGGTATCTTTCTCCGGGTCGGCGGTGAATACGCACTCATACCCCGCGCTTTGCGCCGCGGAGAGTATGCTGCCGCGCTCGGTATCGGTTAGCGATGGAAATACCACTGTCAGCTTTTTTGCCATGTAAATTGCCTCCCTGAGGGCGTTTTTCTGCCGATATTTTACTTTTTTGCGCGGGCGCTTGTCAATATCTTATTGAATAATACCGCCGGAAAGAGTATAATTACATAGCAAAAAAATAATTTGGAGGACTGAAAATGGATATCAAGGAAGAGCTCACCGAAAGGGTGAAGGATAAAATAGTCGAGGAAACGAAGAAAAAGGCGAAGAAGGAGGCGCGCAAGAGAGCCCGCAAGGCGAGAAGGCGCGTGCTTCTCGGCATACTTCTGTTCTGCGCGGGGCTGTTTGTCGGCGTTCATTGGAGGGTCATCGCCGCGCTCATAAAGGGCGAAGACCTGCCCGAGCCGCCCGAGTGGCACTTCTGGTGCAGATAAAGGCCGGCAATGGAAGATTTCGGAATAGACGTGCTTATGTATTACAATGACGTTTTGCTCTGCTATGGAATTTCCACCGAGGAGCTGAAAAAATCCTATATCGGCAAGTTTGAGAAAAACATGAAGCGCTGGTAGCTTACAGCAAGGAGAAAACCGTATGAAACAGACAGTTCTGCGCGCTTATGCGCGCACAATCGCCCGCGTGGGCGTAAATATCCAGAAGGGGCAGGACGTTATCATCGCCTGCGGCATCGAGCAGCCGAAGTTTGTCGAGCTGCTTGTTGACGAGTGCTACAAGGCAGGCGCGAGAAAGGTCAGAGTCGAGTTTGAGTATCAGCCGCTCGAGAAGCTCCACGTCCGCCATCAGAGCGTTACGACGATGGCGAAGGTCGAGGAGTGGGAAAAGGCGAAGCTTCAGCATCGCGTTGACACGCTGCCCTGCACAATCTACCTCGATTCCGACGATCCCGACGGTCTCAAGGGCATAAATCAGAAGAAGGTCGCGCTCGCGCGCAGAAAGCGCTATCCTATCGTAAAGCCCTACCACGATGAGATGGAGAACAAATACCAGTGGTGCATCGCCGCCGTTCCCGGCGCGGCGTGGGCGAAAAAGCTCTTCCCGGAGCTTCCGAAGGGCAGAGCCATCGAAAAGCTGTGGGAGGCGATACTCTTCACCTCGCGCATCACCGCCGACCCCGTCGGAGAGTGGGAAAAGCACGATAAGAGCCTTGCTGAGCGCTGCGCGTATCTGAACAGCCTCGGCATTTCGGAGCTGCGCTACAAGGGCGACAACGGCACCGATTTCACCGTCGGCATGATACCGGAGGCGGAGTTCAAGGGCGGCGGCGACATAACGAAGGGCTCGGGCGTTTTCTTCAACCCGAACATCCCGACCGAGGAGTGCTTCATCTCCCCGATGCGCGGCAGAGCGGAGGGCATTGTATACGCGACAAAGCCCCTGAGCTATCAGGGTCAGCTCATCGAGAACTTCTCCATCCGCTTTGAAAACGGCAGGGCGGTCGAGGTTAAGGCTGAGAAAAATCAGGCGCTGCTCGAGGAGATGATCTCGATGGACGAGGGCGCCGCCTACCTCGGAGAGTGCGCGCTCGTTCCGGTAAACTCACCTATCTCGGAGAGCGGGCTTCTCTTCTACAACACGCTCTTTGACGAGAACGCCGCGTGCCACCTCGCGCTCGGCATGGGCTTTGCCGACACCATCCGCGGCTTCGAGGATATGACGCTCGACGAGTGCCGCGCGCTCGGCATCAACGATTCTATGATACACGTCGATTTTATGATCGGCTATGAGGGACTTGACATCGACGCCGTTACGCGCGACGGAAAGACCGTTCCGGTATTCCGCCGCGGCAGATGGGCGTTTTGAAATAACTGATATAAAGAGGCAAAAAAATGGTTTCACTGATTCTTTCATTTTTGGTTTTAGTCGCGGGATACTTTATCTATGGCAGGCTCGTCGAGGGCGTTTTCGCGCCGGACGACCGCAAAACTCCCGCATATACGCGCGCTGACGGGGTAGACTTCATGCCGATGCCGACCTGGAAGGCGTTTCTCGTCCAGCTTCTGAACATCGCCGGAACGGGGCCGATCTTCGGCGCGCTCATGGGCGCGTGCTTCGGGCCGGTGGTGTTTCTGTGGATAATCTTCGGCTCTGTGCTCGGCGGCGGAGTACACGATTATATGTGCGGCATGATCTCCGAGCGCCACGACGGCGCCTCCATCGCGGAGCTGAGCGGTATCTACCTCGGAAGCGCGGCAAAGTGGATCATGCGCGTGTTCTCGATCGTTCTGCTCGTGCTGACCGGAACGGTTTTCGTAAACTCACCGGCGGCGCTTCTTGCGCGGCTCACGCCGGATACGCTGAACGTCACGTTCTGGATCGTGGTCATTCTCATTTACTACGTTCTCGCAACGCTTCTGCCGATAGATAAGATCATCGGCAAGCTCTATCCCGTGTTCGGCGCGGTGCTTATCATCATGGCGGCGGGCATTCTCGGCGGCATCGTCGCCGGCGGCTACACTATTCCCGAGATAACGCTCGAAAACCTGCACCCGGAGGGGCTTCCCATATGGCCGTTTATGTTCGTGACCGTCGCCTGCGGCGCGATCTCAGGCTTTCACGCTACCCAGTCGCCGATGGTGGCAAAGTGCATAACCTCCGAAAAGCTCGGCCGAAAGGTTTTCTACGGCGCTATGCTCTCCGAGTCCGTCATCGCCCTTGTGTGGGCGGCGGGCGGAGTAGCATTCTACGGCGCGACCGGCGGCCTCAATAACGCGCTCTCGACTCTCGGCCAGTCCGGCGCGGTGTACGATATCTCCACCGGAATGCTCGGCCCCGTGGGCGGCGTGCTCGCCATCGTCGGCGTTATCGCCTGCCCGATCACCTCGGGCGATACGGCGTTCCGCTCGGCAAGGCTGATACTTGCCGAGATCACTAAGCTCGATCAGAAGAGCATCCGCAACCGCCTGCTCATCACGCTTCCGCTCCTTGCGGCGGGCGCTGTGCTCACCCAGCTCGATTTCAACGTCCTCTGGCGCTATTTCTCCTGGTCAAATCAGACCCTTGCCATGATCGCGCTGTGGGTCGCTACGGCGTATCTGCTGAAAACCAACGCAAATAAGCTTACAAGCCTGCTGACTGCCCTTCCCGCGAGCTTTATGAGCGCGGTCAGCGTGACCTACATAATTATGGCGGGCGAGGGCTTCGGACTCAGCGCCGCGATCGGCTACCCCGCGGGCATTATTTTCGCGGCGGCGCTCTTTGCGTTCTACGTTTTCCAGCTGAGAAAGAGTAAATGAGAGCGCGAAAGCCGGGCTTTCTCATACCAAAGCTTATCGCCCTCGCCTCGACGGCGTATGCGATAATAGCGATGCTCCACTGGCCGGTGGGGTTTACCTACTTCACCCAGCTGTCGAACATCTTTGCCGCGTTCGTGGCGCTGTGGCAGATAGTAAAACCCGCCTCGCGGGCGGCAGAAAGGGCGAAATTCTCCGCCGCGGTGTCGATAGCGGCTACGATGCTCGTCTTTCTCCTCGTCCTCGCGCCGATGGACCCGCGCGGCCTTATCGCCTCCTACGCGCAGGATAACTGCGCGAGCCTATGCCTGCATTTCATAACGCCCGTCAGCGTGCTTGCGGACTTCCTTCTGAACGATTCGGGCGAAAGCTATTCGCCCGCGCTCGCAATTGCACCGCCGATTTGTTATTTTGCGCTCATTATGGCGCTCTCGCTCTGCGGCTTCCGGTGGAACGGCATGGCGGCGCCGTATCCGTTCCTCAACTACATCGCGCCGGCAGGGTGGTTCGGCTTTATGCCGGAGTCGGCGGATTTAAAAACGCTGGGTATCGGCGTTTTCTACGCGGTCGTTGTAATGCTCGCGGCGTTCCTCGTTATCGGCCGGGCGCTCGATTTTCTGAGGAAAACCATAAAATGAGGACAAAAATAAAAAACGGAGGTAATAATATGATAATCAAGGCAGTAAAATTCAGAAAAGACGGATTCTACACCCAGCCCTTCGCCTTCGGCGGTGAGGAGGGCATGGAGAAGTTCGACAAGAGCGTGCGCTACCGCGGCTCGCTCCAGAATTACCTCATCGACACCGGCTCGGACGTTATCCTCGTCGATACCGGTCTGCCCGCCGGAACGCCGGAGGAGAAGCCCGACGAAAATAGCCTTGCCTACACCGGCAAGGACATCGAAAGCTACCTTGAGGCGCTCGCCTCCCTCGGCTACACGCCGGACAAGGTGACGAAGATACTTCTCACGCATAAGCATTCCGACCACTCCGGCGAGCTTAAAAGCTTCCCGAACGCGGAGATTTTCGTCAACGCCGACGAGACCGGCGCCGCGGAGCTGGCAGGACTTCAGAACATCACGCCGGTGAAGTTCACCTCCGGCGCGTATTACAATTTCCCGGAGAGCGAGAAAATCTGCGAGGGAGTTTATTTCATCAAGGCGAAGGGTCACACTCTCGGCAACAGCATCGTTATAGCCGAGGACGGAGGGCTTTTCTATATGCTCCACGGCGACATCACCTACGTCGACGAGGCGCTCTATGAAAACAAGCTCTCAGTGGTTTTCGAGGACAAGGCGGCCGCGCGCGAAACGCTCGACAGAGTGCGCGAGTTTGTGCGCTCGCACCCGACGGTCTACTGCGGAACGCACACGCCGCAGGGCTATGAAAATCTTGAGGCAAAGAGAGTTATGGATCTTGACTCTCCCGTTCCGACAGTGCTTGCCGAGGTCGATTTTGCCGCCGTTGAGGCGACGGGAGTTTACGTTTGTTCGATCTGCGGCTACGTCTACGATCCCGCGGAGCACGACGGCACGGCGTTTGAGGCGCTTCCGGACGACTGGCGCTGCCCGCGGTGCAAGCAGCCAAAGGAGAAATTTAACCGCGCATAAAAAACGATTGAGTACGATGCTTTTTACGAATGCGAGGATATTTACGCCCGAGGGCTGGCTCTGCGGCGGCTTTAAGCTCGAAAACGGGCGATTTGCGGAGATCGGCACAGAAGAGCCCGGCGGAGTCGACCTCTGCGGCGCGAGGGTTATTCCCGGACTTGTGGATATTCACACCCACGGCGCTCACGGCGCGGATTTTTCCGATGGCGACGGACTTCGCACGATGGCGCGTTATCTCGCAAAAAACGGAGTTACGAGCTTCTGCCCGACCTCGATGACACTTGGCCTCGAGGCGCTTGAGAGGGCTTTTTCGGGCGCCGCGCAATATGCCGACAACCCGGAGCCGGACTGCGCCCGCGTTGTCGGGATCCACATGGAGGGGCCGTTCCTCTCGGAGAAGAAAAAGGGCGCGCAGAACGCAAAATATCTGAGAGATCCCGACTTTTCGGAGCTTTTGCGGCTGTATAATGCCTCAAACGGGCTGATCAGGATGGTTGACGTCGCGCCGGAGCTGAAGGACGCGGCAGAGTTCGTTGAAAAGGCGAGCGCACTGTGCACCGTTTCCGTAGCCCACACCGATGCGGATTATGATACGGCGGCGCGGGTCTTTGACGCGGGTGCGAGGCACCTGACGCATCTGTTTAACGCGATGCCGCAGATTCACCACCGCGCGCCGGGTGTTATCGGTGCCGCGAGCGAGCGCGGAAATGTTACAGCTGAGCTTATCTGCGACGGAGAACACGTTCACCCGAGCGCCGTCAGAATGGCGTTCCGGCTTTTTCCGGGCAGGATCTGCCTTATCTCCGATTCGCTGCGAACTGCAGGTATGCCCGATGGGGAGTACACCCTCGGCGGGCAGAGCATTTACCTCAAAAACGGCGCGGCAAGGCTCGCGGACGGCTCACTTGCGGGCTCATCGGTCAGCCTTTTCGACTGCCTCAGAAACGCCGTAAGATTCGGAATACCGGAGAAGGATGCGATTATTGCCGCTTCGCTGAGCCCCGCCCGCGCTATCGGCGCGGAGGGTGAAATCGGCTCGATAGAGGCGGGCAAAAGGGCGGATTTTGCGGTCTGTGACGATGAACTCCATCCGCAAGCGGTATATATCGGCGGGAATAGGATATAAAAAACAGGCTGCTGCGTAATGAACGCAGCAGCCTATATATTTATGCATTTACGAATTGTAGACCTGCATATCGAGGAGGTTTTCGCTTTTTGCGACGATCGTCGTGCAGGCAACGTCGCCCGTTGTGTTCGACATCGTGCCGATCATATCTATTATCGGGTAGATGCCCATGAGAAGCCCCATCGCCTCGATGGGAACGTGCAGGTTTTCAAGCACGACGGCGATGCACACAAAGGCGGCGCCGGGAACTCCCGGACAGCCGAGTGAGAGAAGAATTATCGTGATGGCGAGAGAGGTCATCGCGCTCACCGGTACCGCGACGCCGTATGCCCGCGCGAGGAAAAGCCCCGAAAGCGTAAGCAGAATGCAGGTGCCGTCCATATTTACGGTCGCGCCGAGCGGTATCGAGAAGCTGCACACCTTCGGCGAAACGCCGAGTCTGTCGGTGCAGACGCGCATATTTGTCGGCATGGAGGCGGAGGATGAGGAGAGCGTGAGGCTCGTGAGCATTCCCTCGCGGTTCTTTTTGAAGAAGGTGAGCGGGTTGAGCCTGCCGAAAACGAGAATGAGCAAGCCGTAGATCGCGAGCATACTGACGATCGTTACAAGATACGTTCCGAAGAGGCCGAGAACGCCGAGAAGCGAGCCGCCGCCGAGATCGTTTACCATTATCGCCGTGGAGGCGAACACCGCGAGCGGGATAACGCGGGAGATTATGGTCGTTATCGTGAGAAACAGCGAGTTGCACGCCTCGAAGAAATCCTGAAGGAGCGGCGCGTATTTTCCGACCATCCCGATGGCGACGCCGCAGAGAACGCCGAGGAAGATGATCTGCAGGGTGTCGGATTCAAGAAACGGACGGAGAAAATTCGAGGGAACGATGTTAACAAGCGTCGAAAGAAGTGATGTGTCGGTGCTCATATCGACGTCGACCGCCTCGGTTATGCCCTGCGAAAGGGCGAAGCCGAAGTCGCCCGGGTGCAGAAGAGCGAAGGTGCCGAGTGAGAGCGCGACTGCGATTACGGTCGTCAGAAGATAGATGCCCATCACCTTCGCGGCGATCCTGCCGAGCTCCGCAAGGTCCTTGAACTGCGCTATGCAGGAGACTATCGAGAAGAACACCACCGGCGCGATGACTATCTTGAGAGCGTTCATGAACATCGTCTTGACCGGGTTCAGAAGATACGTCGAAACGCCGAGTGAGAACGATGCCGGAAGCAGAAATTTCATCGCGAGCCCGAGGAGTATTCCGCAGATAAGGGCGCCGACAGTCCACGCGGCCATCGACTTCTGCGCCTGCCCGACAAGGATGCGGGCGTGGTTCACGCCGCGCCTGTGCGTGACCTTGAGGCGGTCGGACTGCGCCTTGAGGAGAATGGAGCGGATCACCTGCTGAGCCTCGGAGTCGCCCGCGTGCGCGAGGTCGCCGCCGTAGCTCTCGAGAAGGTCGAGCTCTCTGCCGCGCACGGATATGCTTATGCTGACGTCACCGAGAAGCTTTTTGACCTGAAGCCGGAGAGAGGCGCCCTCGTCGGCGCTCTCAATAAACTGGGGTATTAGCTCCTCCGCTGTCAGAACCGAGCGCAGTATGAGCTTGCGGTCTGTGCCGAGCTCGCCGAGCGCGCCCTCTATAAACGCGAGACAGTCGCCGAGGGCAGCTGCGGAGGCGGCGGGAATTTCAGTTTTTTTATTGAAAAAGGTTTTATTTGCCATTTGATACTATGCCTTTCTGAGTTATTCAGCATAGTTAGTGTAGAGCATTTTGATAAAATAATCAAGCTTTTTTGTCATCGCTGTGCCTTTTTCCTGACGGCTCTTACAATAAAGAAAACGATAAGCGCGGCTATGGCGGCAAGGACGATAACTGTAATTACTATCGCGGTTCGCAGCATCTTGCCGAGATCCATTACCTCGCCCACAACGGGAAGGGCGGTATCGTAAACGCTTGTATTCTCTTCGCCGCCGAAGGAGGCGCGCCAGACCGTTACGCCGCCCTCTTCGCTTAATTTTTCAAGGGAGGTTATCTGAGAGGCGTCTATATTGCACGCAGGGCGGGCGTAGGTCGTCATTTCGTACATGCTTTTTGCGTTTACCGGGTAGTCCATAACGGCACCGAACGAGAACACAAAGCCCACATCGAGCGGGAAGGTCGGTATATGCGGCGAGCGCAGCCACCACCCGCCCGGCTCGCCCTTAAAGAGCGCAACGCGGGAGCGGTTATCCGTAAAGACATAGCCAGTCGCCTCCTCAACGGACAGAAGGAACACCGTGTCGCCGTCGAGCACGTTTTCGGCGGGGTCAAAATCGACTGTGCCGTTCGCCGCGCCGGGAAGGGGTATGGAAAAGCCGGGTATCACTATCGCTTCGTCTGATTTATATGTGGGCAGGAGCGCCGCGCGCTCGGCATCGGAGAGATATTTTTCGGGAAACTGTGCGCACCAACGCTCTATATCGCTTCCGCGGTAGTCCGTTACTCCCGGGTGTGCGGCGGCGTACTCCTCGCCTCTGCCGGAAAACGAAACGGAAACATCGCCTATCTCGCGGAAAATGAGAGGCTCGCCGTTTTCATCTCCGACAAGGCCGAGCGAAACGAGGAACATTCCCGCCTCGCCGGTGCTTGTGTGCTCGGGGTCGAGAACTATCCACCTGCCGTCAAAGCCGCTCGCCTCGTCAGGAGGGCCGAAGCAGAGGATATCCCCCGCCTTCACCGCGCCCTCAGCCTTTACCGAGAGCGCGAATGAAAATAGGAATATCAGCGCGAGCGCGAATGCTGTCAACTTTTTGAATTTCATTTTTATGACCATTCCTTTCACAAATGTTAAAGGCACAAAATGGCCATAAAAGGAATGGTCATAAAGCGCCATGTTTTTCGGTTGCCGCTTGCGGCGAGAAAAACGGCTTGGATTTCAATAAGGTTGAAACTTGTTTCAACCTTTCACCTCCTGAACAACCCCTCGAGCGCGGAAAGGTCAAAATTTCCCATCAGCGCGCTCAAATCCTGCCGCTCGTCGGCAAATCCCATCGTCGCGTCGCCGAGAGCGTGCGGGTCGATGCCCTCTGCACTGATTAAAAGCTCAGGGTTTTCCGCCTGCCCCGCCTTCGTCGCGGGAATCTTGCCCGAGAGCTGACCGCGCACGGATTCTGACCTGCGGGAAAGATACTGCTTGAGCATCGCGGTACCCGCGTCGAACTCCTCCAATGTGACAAATTTGGTCGGGTCGCGCTCGATATACGGGCGTATGAGCGCGGAGATTTCGTCTATCTCAGCGTCAAAATCGGTATCGAGCACCTCGGACAGATACCCGTAATACCGCGCCTTATAGCCCTCGTCGGCGGTTATCCACTCGAACATCGGGTGATTGCCGTCGCCCTTTACTGCCATCGGCTCGTCGATGGGGTCGTTTACGGCGTAGTGTGCGGTCATCAGCATGGTGCCGTAGCCGAGGTTATAGTCCCACGGGAGCATACTGAGAACGCCGCCGCGCTCGTAGAGATAGTAGTTATGGGTGCTCATGCCGGTGTAGGAGTCGGAGTTCACAAAGAAGTTGTGTACTGCAAAATAGCGCATGATCTCGTCCGTGTCAAGGGTGCTTTCGAGGTTTTCGCGCTCTGAGAGGCTTTCCAGCGCGCCGATGAGCCGCGCTTTATCCTTGTAGCTTACGTCTGTCTTTGCCTTGCCGAAAATGTTGGGATAGCTTGACGGCTCGTCGTCGATGTACTTCAGAAGCAGATCGTCAGAGCTTACGAACATCATCCCAAGTCCGGCGCCGCCCATGCTGTCGCCGTTTACAAACGAGCTGCCGTCGCCGTACATCTCGGTCATATCGAAACTCATATTGCCGCCGGTGAAGTCCTCCATGCTCATGCCCTCGTACTGACTGAGGTCGAGCTGGGAGAAGTCGATGTTGTCGAGCGCCCAGCCGATGAGGGCAAAGATGTTCATATCCGCGCCCATGCCGAAATCCGTGATGCTCGCGTTGTCGGGCTTGTAGAGCCTGCCCTCGCCGCGCCCGAAATTGCGGGTGATAAATCCGTCCTCGATGCCCTCCACCGCCTCGTAGAGCCCGAAAGCCTCGCCGTTTACGGTGAGGAAAACGTAGGAGCAGAGCGGCGCCGGAACTCCGAGCCGCGCCATGGACTTGTAGACGAGGTGGTCCTTCATGAAGGTCGCGTCCTCGACGAGGTTGTTGAGGCAGAGCTTGTCGAGCCCGTGATACGTCTGACGGTCGACAAAGCGGTCAAACTCTATCTTCCAGCTGAATCGCGGGGAGTTCATCATCGTAACGGCAAAGAGAGAGCCGTTGCCCTTCGCGCGAAAGCCGACGTTTGACAGAACTTCGCCGTCGATGGTCACTGTCGCCGCCGTGTACTCCTCGCTCGCCGCGTGGGCGATGAAGCCGTCCCAGTCCGGCATAGAAATGTCGACGGTGTGGACATAGCTGTCGTCAAAAAGGTCGAGGTAGCCGACGTCATAGGAGGCTTTTCTGAGCCCGAGCGCCTCACCGTTCATAAAAAGAAGCGTTATGATTATCGCAAACGCGACTACGGCGGCGACTACGGCGTTGAAATATCTCTCGGTTGACATAATTTATCCCATATACTCGCCGTTGTAGCTGACGAGCACCGCGCTCTCCACGCCGCCGAGGGCGGAGAGGGAGTTTATGAAATCGGTATCGTCAGTTTTGAGGCGAATTTCCATCGTGAGCTCTATCGAACCGGCGCGGACGGTTTTGGACTTCGTTATGCATTTCTGAACGCTCCTTCTGAGGCAGTCGACGGCGCTTTTTTCAGCCTCGGAATCGGCGCAGGTGAGGATTACTATGTAGGGATTAGTGTGGGTCTTGCGGTTTACAAAGAGAATGAGGATAAGCCCGATGAGCAGACTTCCGAAGAGCGCAAGCGGGAGCATACCCGCCGCGAGGACGATGCCGACGGCGATAGACCAGAAGAGGAACGCGATGTCGAGCGGGTCCTTAATTGCGGTGCGGAAGCGGACGATGCTGAGCGCGCCGACCATACCGAGGGAGAGAACTACGTTCGAAGTCACCGCGAGGATGACGAGGTCGGTTATCATCGTGAGCGCGACGAGGGTCACGCCGAAGGACGAGGAGAACATCACGCCCTGATACGTTTTGCGGTAGACGAAGAAGATGAAGAGCCCGATGGCGAAGCTGAGAACGAGGCTCAGCACCATATCGAAGGGGTTGACGGCGGTCACGTTCTCGAGAAAAGAGGATTTGAAAATGTCTGAAAATGTCATGATTTTTCTCCTTTTATCCGTAAATTCTTGAAATTGCGTATTTTGAAAAGCTCTCGGCGCGAACGCTTCCGAGCTGAACGGCACAGCGCACGACGTCGGGCAGGTACTCGTCCCACTTGACCTCTAAAATGCACTTTTGGTCGCCCGCCGCCACTGTCGGCACCTTTGGCGAGAGAAAATCGGTCGAGCCGAGCCCCGTGCGTATATCGCTGTCGAGCGTTACGCGCACGTTTCCCGGCGCGTAGATGAACGGCTCGCGCGTGTAGTCGACGATGGTGCGCGGGCGCAGACCGTCGAAGCGCATTTTTGCGTAAAGCTCGCGGACGAGGTCGCTTTCGCTCGATTTCATCCAATCGAGGTCGCCGGAGATGATCTTCTGCGCCTCGTCGGCGGATATGCGCGCCTGGACTTTGCTTGTGAGAGAGCCGATCTTCGACTTTTTTTCAAGCTGAATGAAACCAATATCGCCGTTATAATAGCGGATGCGGAACTTTTCGCGCATATTCACGCCGTCTATCTTCTCACGAAGAGCCTTGTCATAGACGTTGTCAAAATAGAGCGAGCGAATTTTATACGCGCCGCCCGCGGCGTGCTCGTCGCGGCGCATCACGGCGGCGAGACGGCCTCTCAGCGCGAGCATATCGGCATAGCTTATCTCGTGCTTCAATTCGTGGCGTAGAGCCATACTATCCCTCCTTTTGCGCCGATTGTAGCGCCCTATGCTCAAATAAACCTCAAATCTGCGATACCGAAAAGCAAATTTACGCCGCTTTTCTTGATTTGAGGCTCAGTTGAGGTTAGATTTTTAATATATAGAGGGGTGATTCTATGTTCAATATTTTAGTCTGCGAGGATGAGCGCGACCTCAGAGAGCTGTACTGCACCGTTCTGCGCGCCGAGGGCTTCTCAGCGGCGTGCGCTTCGGACGGCGCGCAGGCGCTCGAAATGCTCGAAAGGGAGAACTTCGACCTGCTCATAACCGACGTTCTGATGCCGCGAGTTGGCGGAAACGAGCTTGTGAGAAGGCTCAGGGAGGCGGGGTACGCCCTGCCGGTGCTGATGATAACCGCCCTCGGCGCGCCGGAGGATAAGCACTCGGGCTTTCGCGCCGGAGGCGACGATTATATGGTGAAGCCGGTTGACATAAACGAGATGGTCTGGCGCGTCAGGGCACTTTTGCGGCGCAGCGGAATGGTCGCGTCGCGCCGCCTTTTCATCGCCGGAACGACCCTCGACTGCGATACGCTCACGGTGAGCTGGGAGGGCGAGCGGGTGGAGCTGCGGAATAAGGAATTTTTCCTCCTCTACAAGCTCTGCTCCGATATCGGCAGGATCTTCACCCGCGACCAGCTTCTTGAGGACGTCTGGGGTATGGACGGTGGCGAGGAGCGCTCGCTCGAGGTGCATATCTCGAGCCTGCGCGCGAAGATACAAAAAAATCCGCACATCGGCGTCGTTACCGTGCGCGGACTCGGTTATAAGGCGGTGCAGAAGTGAAAAATCACAAGCTCTCGCGCGTTTTCATCGGCGCGATTTTCCTGATAAATCTCATCACGAATACGCTTATCGCCATCGCCGTCGCGCTCTCGTTTGCGCTCGGCGCGTTCAACGAGATTACGCCGCTTCTGCTGACGGCAGTTTACATAATATCGGTAACGCTCATCGGCTCCGCCCTCGCCGCCATCGTCGGAAAGAGGCTCTTTTCGCAGTTTACGGAGCTGTCGGAGGCGATGAAGCGCGTCGCCGGCGGCGACTATGACGTGAGAGTTGAGGAAGGGCGCGATATCGACGAGGTGCGCGATATGACCGTGAGCTTCAACGCGATGGCGCGCGAGCTCGGCATGACCGAGCTCATGCGAAAGGACTTTGTTTCAAACGTATCCCACGAGTTCAAAACGCCGCTCTCGGTCATCGAGGGCTACGCCGCGCTCATCGGGCGCGAGTGCGCGGACGAGCGGTGCCGCGATTACGCGGGGCGCATCAGCGCTTCGGCGAAGAGGCTTTCGAAACTTGCGGGCAATATTCTGCTGCTCTCGCGGCTCGATAATGAGGCGATAAGCATTGAAAAGGCGCCGTTTCGCCTCGATAAGCGCCTGCGCGAGGCAGTTGTACTGCACGAGCGCGGCTGGACGGAGAAGAACCTCGCGCTCGATCTTGATTTGCCGGAGGTCGAGATTACGGGCTCATCAGACCTTTTAGACGAGGTGTGGTCTAATCTCATCGGCAACGCGGTCAAATTCTCGCAGGAGGGCGGCACGCTCGGCGTGAGGATAACGGAGAGCGCAGATGAGGTCGCTGTCGCGGTCTCCGACACGGGCTGCGGAATTCCGGCGGAGGCGAGGGAGCGCATTTTTGAGAAGTTTTACCAGGCGGACTCCTCGCGCGCCTCGGAGGGCAACGGCCTCGGGCTTGCCCTTGCGCGGAGGATAGTCGAGCTCCACGGCGGCTCGATAGAGGTCGAGAGCGAGGTCGGGGCAGGCAGCACGTTCACGGTGCGCATTAAGGAAACGCTGACTAAATGCGGCTTCGGCGCATAGCGGCTCTTTTCCGCCGCAATTTAGTCAAAAAATCTTGAAATACACAAAGTATTCCTTCAATTTTTTGCCGTCATTGCGACAAAAAATACCTCGCTCTTCGCTCT
>JAFSJE010000081.1 GCA_017439425.1 Oscillospiraceae bacterium | reverse complement strand
TTCCCTCATCTCAAGGCTCATCCTGCCGATCTCCGTGCTGACGAGCTCGAGGGGAGTGTGGTTTGACAGCCTTATCTTTACGGCAAAGCTCTTCTCTACGGGTATGGAGGTATCATTCTCATAGCCGTGGGCGGAGCCGCTCCGAAGGATAATGTTTGTCTCTTCTGAATCCGTGTTCTCGACCTTCGCCCAAAAATCCCTCGTGATCACTTCGCCCTTTTCAAGCGACACGTCGGTCACTGCGAGGTCGATCTGCTTTGAGCCCGTCTCCGAAAGAAAGGCCGGAGTCTCGAGTATCCCGTCAAGGGACAGCCTTACATCATAATCAGAAAGCTTTTTGATGATCAGGCTGATGCGCACATTCCTTCCGCGGCTCACTGTCGCGGGAAGCGCGAGCTCCACAAGATAATGGTCGCTCTTCAAAAACCTGTTTTTGACCAGGAATTCGGTCTCAAGCTCTGTTTCGGGAGGGATATCGGACATATCGCTCAGGAACAGCTCATACTTTTCCGAGATGCGGTTGTACTCGTACTCCCTGTCTCCCTCAGCCTTTCCGGCCGCATAGACGGCTGCGGTCTGTTCCTCCTTGTATCGGACGCAGAGGCAGGCGCTGTCCGTCTTCAGGGAATCAAAGCCTTCTATCGCAGAGAGCTTCTTCACGACAGAAGAGTCAACGACTATCTCCCGCCCGTTGCCGTCAAAGGCGACTCCGCTCTCCACGAGGAGTGAAAGGTCGTCAAGCGAAAAAACCCCGAGACCGCATACGATCCCGCTTCCGTACATGAGACCGGAGAGGAACCTCTCCCTGTTCATGAAATAACTCTGCTCCGCCTCGAAATCAGCGCTGGTGAGCATCTTTCCGGGGTAATACCTGTTCCTCTCGAAAGGATAAATCTGGCTATTGTTCATATCTCTCCCTTTGTAATGGCGTCTGTATGAATTGATGATCGTTTATATTTCCACGCGGGGCTCCGTTTTCGGGAGCCGCGCGCTTTGTTCTTTAGACTCGATCTTCGTCACCGAAGGGGTCGCCGCACTCAGGGCAGAACTTCGGAGGATTTGAAGGATCCGGCGGGACCCAGCCGCACTTGTCGCATTTGTACTGGGGAGCGCCCTCGGGCTTTTTCTCGCCGCAGTTCGCGCAGAACTTGCCCTGGTTCACCGTCCCGCACTTTCCGCAGGTCCATCCGACAACGGGAGCGCCTGCTGCCGCGCCGGTTGCCTCTTGAGCCTGCTGCTGGGGCGGCTGCATCGGTATGGGCTGCTGGGTCTGCGGCGGGATCTGCTGCTGATACTGGGGCGGAGCCTGCTGATAGGGCTGCTGCTGGTAAGGCTGCTGATAGGGAGGCTGCTGATAAGGGGGCTGCTGATAAGGGGGCTGCTGATACTGGGCCTGCTGGTAATTGTTCATCGTATTCATGCCGAACTGCCCTGCCATGTTCATGCCCATGAAGCCTGCCATAGCGCCGTTCGCGTTGTTCGCGGCATCGCGCATCGCCTGGCCTGTCGAGCTTGCGAGCATCGCGTCACGAAGGTTCGCGTTCGTATATGTAGCGTCACGCTGCATGTTCCTCAGCATCTCCTCGTCCTCGTCGAGGGCTTTCACTGAGGATACGCCGAAGGAAACGATCTCTATGCCGCGGAGGTTGATCCACTTGTCGGAAAGCTCCTGGTTGAGCGCCGCCGCAAGCTCCGTGGTATGTCCCGGAAGCGAGGAATAACGGATGCCCTGATCCGAGATCCGTGCG
>JAFSJE010000080.1 GCA_017439425.1 Oscillospiraceae bacterium | reverse complement strand
TTCCCTCATCTCAAGGCTCATCCTGCCGATCTCCGTGCTGACGAGCTCGAGGGGAGTGTGGTTTGACAGCCTTATCTTTACGGCAAAGCTCTTCTCTACGGGTATGGAGGTATCATTCTCATAGCCGTGGGCGGAGCCGCTGCGAAGGATTATATTTGTCTCATCCGAATCCGTGTTCTCGACCTTCGCCCAAAAATCCCTCGTAATCACTTCGCCCTTTTCAAGCGACACGTCGGTCACTGCGAGGTCGATCTGCTTTGAGCCCGTCTCCGAAAGAAAGGCCGGAGTCTCGAGTATCCCGTCAAGGGACAACCTTACATCATAATCAGAAAGCTTTTTGATGATCAGGCTGATGCGCACATTCCTTCCGCGGCTCACGGTCGCGGGAAGCGCGAGCTCCACAAGATAATGGTCGCTCTTCAAAAACCTGTTTTTGACCAGGAATTCGGTCTCAAGCTCTATTTCGGGAGGGATATCGGACATATCGCTCAGGAACAGCTCATACTTTTCCGAGATGCGGTTGTACTCGTACTCCCTGTCTCCCTCAGCCTTTCCGGCCGCATAGACGGCCGCGGTCTGTTCCTCCTTGTATCGGACGCAGAGGCAGGCGCTGTCCGTCTTTAAAGAATCAAAGCCTTCTATTGCAGAGAGTTTCTTCACGACAGAAGAGTCAACGACTATCTCGCGTCCGTTGCCGTCAAAGGCGACTCCGCTCTCCACGAGGAGTGAAAGGTCGTCAAGGGAAAAAACCCCGAGACCGCATACGATCCCGCTTCCGTACATGAGACCGGAGAGGAACCTCTCCCTGTTCATGAAATAACTCTGCTCCGCCTCGAAATCAGCGCTGGTTAGCATCTTTCCGGGGTAATACCTGTTCCTCTCGAAAGGATAAATCTGGCTATTGTTCATATCTCTCCCTTTGTAATGGTGCCTGTTCTATATTTGATAATAATTTGTAAGTGAAATCATATCCGATGCCACTAAATTCGCGCTCCGCGCTCATTAAGTGGCCCTGTATCGATTTCACTAAACTCACATGCGTTCGTTAAGTGAAATCATACTTTATCCTCGTCACCGAAGGGGTCGCCGCACTCAGGGCAGAACTTCGGAGGATTTGAAGGATCCGGCGGAACCCAGCCGCACTTGTCGCATTTGTACTGGGGAGCGCCCTCGGGCTTTTTCTCGCCGCAGTTCGCGCAGAACTTGCCCTGGTTCACTGTCCCGCACTTCCCGCAGGTCCATCCGACCACGGGAGCGCCTGCCGCCGCGCCGGTTGCCTCTTGAGCCTGCTGCTGAGGCGGCTGCATCGGGATCGGCTGCTGGGTCTGCGGCGGGATCTGCTGCTGATACTGGGGCGGAGCCTGCTGATAAGGAGGCTGCTGATAGGGCGGCTGCTGATAGGGCGGCTGCTGATAAGGAGGCTGCTGATACTGGGCCTGCTGGTAATTGTTCATCGTATTCATGCCAAACTGCCCCGCCATGTTCATGCCCATGAAGCCTGCCATAGCGCCGTTCGCATTGTTCGCGGCATCGCGCATCGCCTGGCCTGTCGAGCTTGCGAGCATCGCGTCACGAAGGTTCGCGTTCGTATATGTAGCGTCACGCTGCATGTTCCTCAGCATCTCCTCGTCCTCGTCGAGGGCCTTCACCGAGGATACGCCGAAGGAAACGATCTCTATGCCGCGGAGGTTGATCCACTTGTCGGAAAGCTCCTGGTTGAGCGCCGCCGCAAGCTCCGTGGTATGTCCCGGAAGCGAGGAATAACGGATGCCCTGATCCGAGATCCGTGCG
>JAFSJE010000079.1 GCA_017439425.1 Oscillospiraceae bacterium | reverse complement strand
CGCACACGTCGCACACGTCGCACACGTCGCAACTGCTCTCTCTTTATAGTCATATATAAAAATATAATATATATATTATGTGTATCGGTTACGCGGCTACTGCGGCTTCTGCGGTGTGTTTTTACATACAGTGTAATTGAGGGCGTACCCGCACGCCCTTTTAAAGCCTCCCTTTTGTAAAGGGAGGTGGCGCGCCAGCGCCGGAGGGTTAGATGGTCAGTTTACCTCCGAACCCTCAGTCGCCCTCGAGGGCGACAGCTCCCTTTGTGAAAGGGAGCCTTTAAAACGCCCGCAGGCCTCTCTCTGCATAAAAAGCCGCCTCCCTGCGCACACTAACGGCACAAGGAGGTGTATTTCTATGTATGAAGATAAGAATAAGGACAAAAGCTTTCTCGAAAACGGCTATGTTCCGGGCGCCTTTTACTCACCCGGCGAGACGCAGTTCCCCGGCGCTATGCCCGGCGCGGCGCTCTTTCCCGGTATGATACCGGACGCCGATATTATGGAGTACCCTGAGGGCGACAATGTGCGCCTCGACCCGGAAAAGCGCGTATGCCCCGAGTACGATCAGCGCTCAATCAAGGAGTACGATCTGCCGAGCCGCGAAATGGGCTGGCGCGTCATTGATAACTGCGCAGAAGAAAACGAGAAATAAGCTCAGCCGTTTTATCTGTCTGCTCGGCGCTTGAGATCCCCGGCGTGCCGTCGCCTGACTGCGCGCCGTACATACCGAAGCCGGCGTGACAGCCGCCCTCTATAACGACCTCCTCGTAGTCAGCGGGGAGGTTTATTTTATTCTCCTCGTAGGCTTTTCTGTTCAGAACGCCGTCCTCCGAGCCGTAAACGCTCAGCACGCGCTTATCGGAGAGGTCTTTGGTTGAGTATGAGCCGAGGAGCACTACGCCCTCTATTTTTTCGCTTTCTGAGGCGTAGATTGACGCCGCGACGCCGCCGAGGGAGTGACCGCCGATGTACCAGTGCTCGACCTCCGGATGTGCTGAGATTATCCCGTCCGCCTTATTGATACCGAAAAACGCGAGATTGAACGGCATCGGAACGAGATACGCCGAAAAGCCCCTCGCATTTAGATTTTCAATTATCGCGCTGTAAGCGCCCGCCTCGACCTTGCCGCCGGGGTAAAATATAAAGCCGATATCGCTGTGATCCGCCGCCTCGACGCTGACTGTGTACGCGCCTATCGCCGCAGTATCGGCGCGGTAATAGTCGCCGACGTAGATGAAGAACGCTCCGGCGCACAGCGCGAGCACAAGTGCCGCGCATATAAGGGTAATCTGCCATTTTTTCAGTCTTTTCATTCTGCACTTCCCAAATATTCAATAATCGCGCCCGCTATCGCCTCGGCGAGCAGGCTCTGATACTCCTCGCTTCTGAGCCTTTCAAGCTCAGCGGGATTTGTCATATAGCCCGTTTCGATGAGTATCGCAGGGATTTTCGTATCGCGTATGACCTGATAGTCGCCCTCGCGGCTGTACCGCACGGCTATTCCGGCGCGCTCTGCATGAGCGAGCACCGTATCTGACAGCGCCCTGCCGCTCTCACTGCCCTTACAGAAGTAGCTCTCAAGCCCCGAAACACTCTCGTCAGTGAAGGAATTTGCGTGTATCGACACAAAGAGCGCGGCGCCGGAGGCGTTTGCTGTCTCACACCGCTCATCGAGCGAAACCGTCGCGTCCTCCTCGCGGGTCATAATGACCCCGACTGAGCTGTCATCCAGCCTTTCGCGTATACGATTGCATATTTCGAGAGTCAGCGACTTCTCCTCGGTTCCGTCCCTCACGCAGCCGGGGTACTCCCCTCCGTGACCCGGGTCGAGGACTACCGTGTGCGCGTAAACCGGCTCGGGCGCAGGCTCAGTCTCCGGTTTATCTGTATTCGAGGCGGCGCACCACACGACAGCGCATATAATTACAGCCAGCGCGGCGATAAGCGCCTCGAGCATTATCCTTCGCTTCAATCTTCTCACATCCCAAGAACATTTTAACGCCAGCGAAAACCTTTGTCAACCGCGCTGTTTTATGGTACAATAATCGCGTGTGCGATTATTATACCTAATCCAAGTCCTTTTTCTCGCCGCTTGCGCGGCAACCGAAAAAGATGACAAATTATACCATAACCGCTCCGCAGTTATGGTACAATACAGGCGGTGATAATTATGACTAACGCTGAAATCTTCATCGAGCGCTATAAGCGCCTCGAAAAGGCAGTAAAATTCAAATACGCTCTCAAGGATTCCGACTCCGTTCTGCGCGCGATGCAGTCCGACGAGTCCCTGCGCGACAGATGGGCTGAGATAAAGCTCTGCCAGAGCGTGCGAAATCTGCTCCAGCACGAGCCGAAGCTCGATTCAGGCTATCCCATTGAGCCCTCGGATGAGCTTCTCGACATTCTCAGCTCCATAACGGACGAGGTCGAGGCGCGGCCGCGGTGCATTGACATAGCAACGAAAAACGTATTCTCCGGCTCACCGACAGCAAAGGTGCTCGGCGCGGTAAAGACTATGCGTGAGCGCGGATTTACTACGATTCCCGTTGTCAAAAAGCATCGCGTTGTCGGGGTATTCGACCACGCGCGCCTCTTCGCGTATATCTCCGACTCCCCTTTGCACGCGCTAGGAGCGGATACGAGCTTTTCCGATATCGCGGATTATCTCACCGGCGACAAGCTCGGCAACACCTACGTTCTCTACGTCCGCCCGGACGAGTACGCAGAGGATCTCAGAGAGCGCGTGGAGCGGCTCTCAAAGCGGGCAAAACGCCTCTCCGCCGCCTTCGTGACCGACACCGGCGATAAATCCGGCTCACTTCTCGGCATGATAACCATGCTCGACATTCTGAAGGTATAATAATGACGGGCGAAGAATTTTTCACGCGCTTCGGCGCGAAGCTGACTGCCTCTCAGCGTGAAGCCGTCGAATCTGTCGACGGCGCAGTTCTGGTGCTCGCTGTTCCGGGAAGCGGCAAGACCACGGCGCTCATCCTGCGCCTCGGCTATATGCTGCTTGTGCGCGGCATAGCGCCGGAGAGGACGCTCACGATGACCTATACCGTCGCCGCGACAGTTGAAATGCGCGAGCGCTTCCGCGCCCTCTTCGGCTCAGAGTACGCCGACAGGCTCGAATTCCGCACGATAAACGGCGTTTCGGCGAAGATAATCGGGTATTACGGCCGCACCTTCGGAAAGCGCGCGCCTTTCGCGCTCTGCGACAGCGAGGCTGACCTTATTGCGATTATTCGCCGCGCTTACTCCGCACAGACCGGCGAATACGCCGACGACGGCACGGTCAAGGAGCTTCGCTCCGCCATTACTTACGCTAAAAATATGATGCTCTCTGCTGAGGAGCTTTCCTCTGTCGAGGCTCCCGTCAAGGATTTTCCCGCGCTCTTCAGCGCCTACTGCGACGCTCTCAGGTCGCGCAGGCTTATGGATTACGACGACCAGATGGTCTACGCTTACACGATTCTGCAGAAAAACGAGAGCGTGCTGAGCTTCTTCCGCGAGACTTATCCATACATTTCCGTCGACGAGGCGCAGGACACCTCGAAGATACAGCACGCGATAATCGCTCTGCTCGCCGGTGAGCGAGGCAACATCTTTATGGTCGGTGACGAGGATCAGAGCATCTACGGCTTCCGGGCCGCCTATCCTGAGGCGCTTATGACCTTCGGCGGCACATATCCCGGCGCGCGTATCATCAAGATGGAGGATAATTTCCGCACCGCCGACGAGATAATCGCCGCGGCAAATCTCTTCATATCGTGCAATAAGAATCGCTACGAAAAGACAATGCGCCCCACAAGAGGCGTTCACTCTCCGATCTCCGTCGCCCGCGCGCTCACCCGTGAGGCGCAGTATAAGCTGATGGCAGAGCTTGCAAAGCGTGAAACGGGCGAATGTGCCGTACTCTACCGCAACAACGAGAGCGCACTGCCGCTCATCGACATAATGGAGCGCGAAAATATTCCCTACTCCTGCCGTAAATTCGATGACAGCTTCTTTACGAGCAGGGTCGTCAGCGATGTTGTTGACATAATATACTTTGCCTTTGACCCGACGGACACTGAGCGCTTCATGCGGATCTACTACAAGCTCGGCTCGCTTCTCACAAAGGAGCAGGCGCAGACAGCCTGCGAGAGCGCAAGGCGCACCGGGCAAAACGTGCTCATCTCCGCGCAGAGGAGCTGCAAGCTCAGTAAATATGCGGCTGACGCGGTCTCTGACGTTATAGCCGATCTGGGTGAGCTCAAGATCTCCACCGCTGCAAACGCGGTGCTCATTCTGCGCCTGCGCCTCGGCTACGCGCAGTACGCCGAGCGGAGCGGAATCGACCTCGGCAAGCTCGATATTCTCTCGCTCATCGCTGAGTATCAGCCTGACGCCCTCGCGCTTCTCCGGCGGCTCGAGGAGCTGCGCAGAATAATCGCAGAGCACGAAAACAGCGGCGGCGTTACGCTCTCAACGATCCATTCAGCTAAGGGTCTGGAGTTCAGTAAGGTTTACATAATTGACGTCATGGACGGCATACTGCCCTCAGTACCGTGTGAGAAGGACGAGGCGCTGTACGAGGAGGAGCGGCGGCTCTTTTACGTTGCGATGACGAGGGCGAAGGATGAGCTGTGCCTCTTCTCGTTTTCAAAACGCGAGGAGTTTGTCTCCGAGGTTACGGAAAATATACCGAGGGAGGTCATGAGTGACGCGCTCATCGGCGCCGCCATGAATACAGTCGGCAAAAAATACGCCCACGCCGTATTCGGCGAGGGCATTGTCAAAGCGCAGGTCGGTGACAGACATCTTATCGAGTTTTCCGGCGGAACGAGCGCGTTTTTAACGCTGAGTGAGATGCTCGCCAACCGCGAGCGGACGTTCCGCGCGTCTGTCAGGGAAAAGCCGGTTTCTGGCAAGACCGCCTCGCCGGAGGATTTCAAGCCCGGGCAGAAGGTTGAGCACACAGCCTTCGGCAGAGGAGTTGTGCTCACGGTCTCCGGCGACATAGCGGCTGTCAGATTCTTCCGCGACAACGTAATTCGCCGTCTTGGTCTCAAGCTCTGCGCGGCAAACGGGATTCTGAGTATTGAAGAGTAAAATCCCCGTAATGGGGACGGCGGCTCCTACTTATTGTCTGTCCTCGGCGGGGTCTTTCGGCGTGGCCTGCGCCTGCGCTGACGCGGCTTTGCAGTCTTTACTGCGGTCTCCGGCGGCTTGGCAGTGAGGCTCTCCTTCGGCTTTCTGTGCCTGCGCGGGCGCTTCGGCTTCGGCGCGGGGATAAACTCGAGGTCCCCCCTTCTCAGCACCTTACCGACAAGCGCCGTGTACATAGCGTCGTTGAGCGCGTTGTGATAGTCGAAAACGTCCGGTATGCCGAGAAACGTCACCACGCGGTAGAGCGCCATCTCATTCTTTCCGGTGCCGTCGTAGGCGTGGGAAAACGCGCGCTGAAGGTTCCACACGCGCGGAAACGGCTTGTACTCTATGCCGTAGTAATCGCAGTTGCGCTTTATGACGAGCTCATCGTCCGGCCCCCAGAAGGCAAACTCACTTTCGTCGCCGCACCAGCGCAGAAAATCCGCCCACGCCGTGCGGAAGCTTATATCCGAGGCGCGCACAAGGTCGAGGTCGGGGAGCTTTCTCGCGCCCATATCGAATTTCTTGTGTATTACGGGCTTTATATACACGTTGAAGGTGTCGGTTATAACTCCCGTAAGCCCGTCAGTCCTGACGGCGCCTATCTGCAGTATCTCGTCAACGGGCTTTTTGTCATAGGAGCGGTTCCACTCCAGGTCCATGACTATCATCGCACAAAACTCCATTATATATTCTGCGCCTATTGTAACAGATAAATCTTCAATTTGCAACACTCTCGCTATTGCCGAAGCGGGCGCAGTCTGATAAAATAGAGGATAGTTTAATTAAAAGAAGGTATTTTATGGATATTATAAAAGCGCTCGCAGAGGAGCTTAACGAGACCGAGGCGCATATCTCCGCCGTAGTAGGACTTCTGGACGAGGGCAACACTATTCCCTTCATCGCCCGTTACCGCAAGGAGATGCACGGCGCGATGGATGATACCGCCCTCCGTACCCTCGAAACCAGGCTGAATTATCTCAGAGGTCTTGAGGAGCGCAGAGAGACCATACTCGGCTCCATCGACGAGCAGGGCAAGCTTACCGATGAGCTGAAGGCTAAGATAGAAGCCGCGAAAACGCTCTCCGAGCTTGAGGACCTGTATCTGCCGTACAAGCCCAAGCGCCGCACAAGGGCGACTATTGCAAAGGAGAAGGGTCTTGAGCCGCTTGCCGACGTGATTTTCGAGCAGAAGCGCGACGTAAAGCCGCCCGAGGAGCTTGCAAAAGATTTCATCGACCCCGAAAAGGGCGTTGAGACTGTCGAGGCCGCCCTCTCCGGCGCGTCGGATATTATAGCGGAGCGCCTTTCGGACGACGCCGAGCTTCGCAAGCTCCTGCGCGCGCAGATAAAAAAGGAAGCGCTCATACGCTCCGAGGCGGCGACAGACGAGGACAGCGTTTATTCACTCTACTACGATTTTTCAGCCGCCGTCAGCCGCATCGCAGACCATCAGATACTCGCCCTCAACCGCGGCGAGAAGGAGAAATTTCTCAAGGTCGGCGTAGAGCTTGACGAGGTGCGCGCAATGGGTACGGTGTACCGCTACGCTGTCAGACCCGCGACTGCGGTGAACGCGTTTATGAAAAGCGCGTGCGACGACGCATATTCCCGCCTCATCTTCCCCTCGCTCGAGCGGGAGTGCCGCGCGGAGCTGACTGACCGCGCCAATGAGGGCGCGATAGCGCAGTTTGCGCTGAATCTCAAGCCTCTGCTTATGCAGCCGCCCGTCAAGGGCAAGGTGACGATGGGTCTTGACCCCGGCTACCGCATGGGCTGCAAGGTCGCGGTCGTGGACGGCACCGGAAAGGTACTGGACACCGCCGTTGTCTACCCGACCTACGGCGAGAGACAGAAGGCTGAGGCAATCGAAAAGCTCGCTCAGCTTTGCAGAAAGCACAAGGTCGAGCACATCGCCATCGGCAACGGCACCGCCTCGCGCGAGACAGAGCAGATGGCGGTCGAGCTTATAAAGCAGGAGAACGCGCGCGGCGCATCATTAAGCTATATGATAGTCTCCGAGGCGGGCGCTTCCGTCTACTCCGCCTCCAAGCTCGGAGCTGAGGAATTCCCGCAGTTTGACGTAAACCTCCGCAGCGCCGTGTCGATAGCGCGCAGGCTGCAGGATCCGCTGGCGGAGCTTGTCAAGATCGAGCCGAAGGCGATAGGAGTGGGACAGTATCAGCACGATATGCCCGAAAAGCGGCTCAGTGAGGCGCTCGACGGCGTTGTTGAGGACTGCGTAAACCGCGTCGGCGTGGACGTGAACACTGCCTCGCCCTCGCTTCTCAACCGCGTGTCCGGTCTGAACGCGACGACTGCGAAGAACGTCGTTCTCTACCGCGAGGAGAACGGCGCGTTCAAGACGAGAGCCGAGATAAAGAAGGTTCCGAAGCTCGGCCCCAAGGCATTCGAGCAGTGCGCGGGCTTTCTGAGAGTACCGGAGAGCAAAAATATCCTCGACAACACCGCAGTCCACCCCGAAAGCTACAAGGCGGCGGAGGCGCTTCTCAAAACCCTCGGTCACACTGACTCTGACGTTAAGAACGCCGCGCTCAGAACGCTTGACAGCGAGGTAAGCTCCTACGGCAGGGAAAAGCTTGCAGGTGAGCTTGGAATAGGCGTTCCCACGCTTACGGATATAGTTTCAGAGCTTATGAAGCCCGGCAGAGATATCCGCGATTCCCTCCCCCAGCCTATACTTCGCACAGATGTTATGGAGCTGAAGGACTTAAAGCCCGGCATGAAGCTCACCGGCACAGTCCGCAACGTCATTGACTTCGGCGCGTTCGTCGATATCGGCGTGCATCAGGACGGACTTGTGCATATCTCCGAGATCGCAAACAAGTTTATAAAGCACCCCAGCGAGGTGCTCTCCGTCGGCGACGTTGTCGACGTTGTCGTTCTCGGAGTTGACGAGAAAAAGGGGCGCATAAGCCTCTCAATAAAGCAGGCAAAGTGACATACTCCCCGGACTGAAGTCCGAGGCTTCTTAAGAGCCAAGGACTAAGAACGGAGATTGTGCTATCAACAGCGGATGCAGCAAGATGCCGTCTTACTCCGCCTCCTGCAATGGTTAATGCCCTAACCATAAGGCAT
>JAFSJE010000078.1 GCA_017439425.1 Oscillospiraceae bacterium | reverse complement strand
TATCCCAACTCGCGAATGACAGCGGATGCGCGCTTTCCGTATTTCTCATAGAGTTGAATCGCGCGAATTCGATCTTCATATGAATACATCTTGATACCATCCTTTTAGTATTTTGGTCCAAGAATTCGTCCGCGTCCCCCTTTGTCTGATACGCGAAGCGTCTAACACGCTTAGCCGCTTACTGCCGAAATATTTTTCGGTGCATACTCCTACATACCTCGCCGCGCTTTGCGACAGATACTTGTAGGGGCGGGTCTCCGTACACAAGCAGCACCATTGAAGAAAAATGGCGCCCGAGGGCGCCATAAATCATATAATCGACTTCATATCATAAAGTCCCGCGCTCTTGCCGAGCAGAAACTCCGCCGCGGAGATCGCACCCTCTGCGAACAGCGCGCGGTCATAGACCTCATGGCCGAGGGTTATCGACTGCGTTGCGGTGGTGATTATGACCTCGTGGGTGCCGGGCAGATTGCCCATGCGCAGAGATGCGATGCTGATATCGTTCTTCTCGCGCTTCATCATGCCGCTTCTGCCGCAGACGATATTCGCCCCGGGTCTTGATTCCTTGACGGCGTTTGCGAGGAGCAGAGCCGTGCCGCTCGGCGCGTCCAGCTTGCGGTTGTGGTGGCGCTCGATTATCTCAACGTCCGCGTCCGGGAAAACCGCCGCCGCCTTCTTCGCCATCTGGCAGAGAAGCGCTATGCCGACCGACATATTCGCGGAATAGAACACCGGAATGGTCTTCGCCGCTTCAAAAATCGCCGCCTTCTCGTCCTCAGTGTGACCCGTCGTGCAGACTACGACCGGCATTTTGTGCTGAACGCACCAATTAAGCATCGGCACTACCGCCGTGTGGTGGCTGAAATCGATCACCATATCGGCAAGCCCGGTGAAATCGTTTATATCGCGCAGTATGAGTCCCTCGCCGTTCGGATCGACCCCTGCGGCGAGAGTATGCTTATCGGAGGAGCCGACGAGGTTGCAAAGGATCGTTCCCATGTGACCCATGGCGCCGTTTACGATTATTTTCAAAGGATTCCGACCTCCTTCATGGCTCGAACAAGTCTTGCGCGGTTCTCCGGCTCCATTTTGGTGAGGGGCAGACGGGCGTAATCGGAGCAAAGTCCCAACTCAGCCAGCGCCGCCTTTGCAGGTATCGGATTGACCTCGCAGAAAAGCGCGTCGATGAGGGGCTTGTATCTGACCTGAAGCTCGCAGGCGCCCTTCACGTCGCCGTTAAACCAGCGCGTGCAGATCTCGCGGGTCTCGGCGGGGATAACGTTCGAGAGCACCGAGATACAGCCAACGCCGCCGAGAGAGAGAATCGGCACGATCTGGTCATCGTTGCCGGAGTAAATGGGAAGCTCAAAATTCGTTCTCGCCTGAGTGTCCGCAACGGAGGAGATGTTGCCGTTCGCCTCTTTTATGCCGCAGATGTTGGATACCTTTGCCAGCTCGGCGTAGGTTGCCGGTTTTATGTCAACCCCTGTGCGGCCCGGCACGTTGTAGACGATGACGGGAAGCTCGGTCGCGCCGGCGATTTTGGTGTAGCTCTCGACAAGGCCGCGCTGAGTGCATTTATTGTAGTACGGCGTGACGCAGAGAAGGGCGTCAGCGCCCACGTCCCGCGCCTTAATGCTCATCTCGACGGCGTGGTCGGTGTAGTTAGAGCCGGTACCGGCGACGATGGGCAGTCTGCCGGCGGCGGTTTTCACCGCAAAGCGCACGCACTCGATATGCTCCTCGTCGGAGAGCGTTGGAGCCTCGCCGGTGGTGGCGCAGATTATCAGCGCGTCGACTCCGCCCTCTATCTGGCGCTCGATAAGGCGCTCGAAGGCGGCAAAATCCACGCCCTTTTCGGTCATAGGTGTGACCATGGCAGTTCCGATTCCGGTAAATACGGGCTTTTTCATAGGGATTCCTCCTTGGGGTTATTCAAACTTTTCTCGTTCCATAACGGCAAGAGAATCACACCGGTTGTTAAACTCGTTGTCGGCGTGACCCTTGACCCAGTTGAAGCGCACTTCGTGTTCTGATAAAAGCGCGTCGAGCCTTTTCCAGAGGTCGATGTTCTTGACCTCGCCGCCCTTGCGCTTCCAGCCCTTTTTCTTCCAATTTTCGAGCCAGCCCTCGTTTATCGCCTTTTCGATGTACTGGCTGTCGGTAAAAAGCTCAACAGAGCACCGCTTTTTCAGCGCCGAGAGAGCCTCGATGACGGCACAGAGCTCCATACGGTTGTTGG
Source organism: Oscillospiraceae bacterium (assembly GCA_017439425.1). GTDB lineage: Bacteria > Bacillota > Clostridia > Oscillospirales > Oscillospiraceae > RUG626. Next base: position 48,323 of record JAFSJE010000078.1, on the reverse strand, counting down.
TTGTGGGGTTTTCGCCGCCGGAAAGCTCCCTTTTGTGCTCGCCGGCGATGAGCACCGCCGCCCAGCCGCCGGGACCGGGATTGCCGGAGCAGGCACCGTCGGTGTAGATGGTTACATTGTTCATAAGAAAATCCTTTTATGGGCGCACAAGCTTTTGGAATACCCCTCGTTACTGCGGCAAAGCGCGGTGAGGAGCGTAGGAGCAGGCAGTAAGACAAAGTATGCAGTAAGCGGCTAAGCGACGTTCGCCGCTTCGCGTATCAGACAAAGGACACCGCGCAAATCGGCGCACCTCAGTGTGATGGTCACCGCCAAAAGCCTCTTGTCTCTCTCTTGGTTCCGTTCTCTCTCTTTCTTGCGAGAAAGAGAGAGAATGAACACCTCAGCGCGGTGGGATGACCACCGCACAATTGCTTAATGTGAAGCAATAAGACGACAGGGCGCATTTGTGCGCCATACAATTACTCAGCCTGAACCTCAGAAGGAGCGTCGCTCTCCTCTTCCTTATCGGTCAGCGTTACGCTGATGACCTTACTGCCCTCGCCGAGGCGCATGAGGCGCACGCCCTGCGTGCTTCTGCCGAGAATGCTGACAGAATCCACGCCGGTGCGTATCATAGTGCCGTCGTCGGAAATCATAAGGATATCCTTATCCTCCGAGGCTATCTTGATTCCGGCGATTTTGCCGGTCTTTTCGGTCACGTTGTAGTTCTTTACGCCAAGTCCGCCGCGGTGCGCCGGAGTTCCGTCCGCTCCGCGGACATACTCAGAAATCGGCGTGCGCTTGCCGTAGCCGTTCTCGGTAACTGTGAGGAGCATGCCGTCAGCAGGTGCGGTGACGGCGCCGATGACATAGTCGCCCTCACGGAGGCGGATTCCGCGCACTCCGGCGGCAGTTCTGCCCATACTGCGGACATCGTTCTCGTCAAAGCATATCGCCATGCCGTCGCGGGTCGCAATCAGGATGTTGCTGTTACCCTCGGTCTCGCAGACGGAGATAAGCTCGTCGCCCTCGTCGAGCGTGAGCGCGCGGATGCCGTTCTGACGGACGTTTTTGAACTGCACTGCCTCGATTCGCTTCGCTGTGCCGTTCTTTGTCACCATCGTGAGCGAGAGATTTTCGTTTTCAAGGCGGGTGTGTATCATCGTCGTGACCTTCTCGCCCGGCTCAAGCGGCAGAATGTTCACGATGTTCGTACCCTTTGAGGCGCGGTTTGCCTCCGGCACGTTGTAGCCCTTCTTGCGGTAGACCTTGCCGGTGGAGGTGAAGAACATGAGGAAATCGTGGGTGGAGGCGGTGAACACAGTCTCCACATAATCGTCCTCCTTCGTCGCCATAGCCTTGATGCCCTTGCCGCCGCGGCCCTGAGCCCGGTACTCACTCGCCGGAACACGCTTGATATAGCCGCTGTGGGTGAGCGTGAATACGCATTTTTCCTCGTCGATGAGGTCTTCAAGGTCGATTTCATCGGCAACGTCCTGGATCTCGGTGCGCCTATCCTCGCCGTACTTATTTCCGATTTCGGTCAGCTCATCCTTGAGAACGCCCTTGAGCTTCTCGGGGTCGGCGAGCAGTTCTTTGAAATATTCGATTTTCTTCTCAATTTCGTCATACTCAGCCTGGAGCTTTTCTCTGTCAAGACCCTGAAGAGCCTTGAGGCGCATATCGAGTATCGCCTGCGCCTGAACATCGTCGAGATTAAAGCGCTTCATGAGGTTTTCCTTAGCGTCGTCGTAGCTGGTGCGGATTATATGGATTACCTCGTCGATGTTGTCCTGAGCGATGAGCAAGCCCTCTAATAGGTGCGCTCTCTCCTGCGCCTTGCGGAGGTCATATTTCGTGCGCCGGGTGAGCACGTCCTCCTGGAATGCGAGGTACTCCTCAAGCATGTGCTTGAGGTTAAATATCTTCGGCTGGGTCTGGTTTTCCGTGAGCGCCAGCATGGTGATGCCGAAGCTCGATTGAAGCGCCGTCTGTGTAAAGAGCTTATTCAGCACGACCTGCGGATTTGCGTCGCGCTTAAGCTCGATGACCATACGCATACCGTTGCGGTCAGACTCGTCACGCAGGTCGGAAATGCCTTCGAGGCGCTTATCCTTGACCTGGTCGGCGATAGCCTTGAGAAGCTGGCGCTTGTTGACCTGATAGGGCAGCTCCGTTACGATTATGCGGGTGCGGTGTTCACGGCCGTACTCCTCAAATTCGGTGCGGGCGCGCATGATAACTCTGCCCTTGCCGGTCTCATAAGCCTGACGGATGCCGCTTCTGCCCATGATTATGCCGCGTGTCGGGAAATCCGGACCGGAGATGTGCTGCATAAGGTCAGAAACAGTCGCCTCCGGGTTTTCAAGGAGGCAAATACAGGCGTTTATGGTCTCACGGAGATTGTGAGGCGGAATATTCGTCGCCATACCGACGGCGATACCGGAGGAGCCGTTGACAAGAAGATTCGGGAAGCGGCTGGGAAGCACACGAGGCTCCTTGCGGGTCTCGTCAAAGTTGGGGTCCCAGTCGACCGTTTCCTTGTCGATGTCGCGGAGCATTTCGTCCGCAATGCGGCTCATACGCGCCTCGGTGTAACGGTAAGCCGCAGGTGGGTCGCCGTCGACGGAGCCGAAATTGCCGTGTCCGTCGATGAGCGGCGCGCGCATGGAGAAGTCCTGGGCAAGACGGACGAGGGCATCGTAAACGGAGGCGTCGCCGTGGGGGTGGTAGTGACCGAGCACGTCACCGACTGCGGTGGCGCACTTTTTATATGGGTTTGAGTGGGTGAGGTTACCCTCGTACATCGAATAGAGAATGCGGCGGTGAACGGGCTTCAGACCGTCACGCACATCGGGCAGAGCTCTGCCGACGATAACGCTCATGGCATAGTCGATGTAGCTCGTCTGCATCTCACGCACAAGCTCTGATTCTGTTATAACTTGATCCGGAAAGGCAATGTCCTCCGGCTTGTAATCTCTGTTATGTGCCATAATCTACCTCAATAATTGTTTTTTCCGTTCATTCTCTCTCGAATGGAGTATGGCGGCGCTGCCGCCATGTTCTCTTCAGTTCTCTCTCTTTGCAGTCGCAAAGAGAGAGAAGAAGCAAGAGAGAGAAACGACCCAAAGGGGGATTGTCGTCGGCACAAGCTCCATATCGTTCGCTTCGCCGCTGAAGGGCGCGGCAAAGCTCATTCATTCCGCTGTGCCTCCTCTCCCCAAAAATGCAAGTCATTTTGGGGACCCCTAAAGCCCCCCTTTGGAAACCCCTTGAAACGACGCAAAAGGGGCTTGCCCCTTTTGGAATACCCCTCTTACTGCCTCCGGCGCAAAGCGCGGTGAGGAGCGTAGGAGCAGGCAGTAAGACAAAGTATACAGTAAGCGGCTAAGCGACGTTCGCCGCTTAGCGTATCAGACAAAGGACACCGCGCAAATCGGCGCGTCAAGTCTTACGTTCACCGCCAAAAGCCTCTTGTCTCTCTCTTGGTTCCGTTCTCTCTCTTTCTTGCGAGAAAGAGAGAGAATGAACACCTCAGCGCGGTGGGATGACCACCGCACAACTGCTTAATGTGAAGCAATAAGTATCAAATATCCAGATTTACAACGTATCGGGCGTTCTGCTCGATCCATTCACGGCGCGGCTCAACGTCCTCGCCCATGAGCACATTGAAAATCTGGTCTGCAAGCACCGCGTCGTCAAGCGTTATGCGGCGCAGGGTACGCTTTTCCGGGTCCATTGTGGTCTCCCACAGCTCGTGGGGGTCCATCTCACCGAGACCTTTATAGCGGCTGATGTCTATCTTCGCATTGGGGTTATCGCCGCGCAGCTCTGCGGAGATCTTATCGCGCTCAGCGTCGGAATAGGCAACACGCTGAGTTTTGCCTCGCGTGAGCTTATAGAGCGGCGGAACGGCGGAGTAGACGTAGCCGTTCTCAATAAGGGGCCGCATATAGCGGAAGAAGAAGGTGAGCAGCAGTGTGCGGATGTGGCTTCCGTCCACATCGGCATCCGCCATGATGATTATTTTGTGGTAGCGGAGCTTTTCGATGTTGAACTCCTCGCCGATTCCCGCTCCGAGGGCGACGATGAGCGGATAGAGCTTATCGTTGCCGTAGATTTTGTCGGCGCGCGCCTTTTCAACGTTCAGCATCTTGCCCCACATGGCAAGGATAGCCTGAAATCTCGAATCTCTGCCCTGAATTGCGCTTCCGGCAGCGGAATCTCCCTCGACGATGTAAATCTCGCACAGTCCCGGGTCGCGCTCGTTGCAGTCCTGCAGCTTATCCGGCATCTGACCGGACTCAAGACCGGTCTTTCGTCTTACGCTCTCGCGGGCCTTTCTCGCCGCCTCACGGGCTCTCGACGCCATCATGCCCTTTTCGATGATAGACTTCGCAACGGCCGGGTTCTCCTCAAGGTAAATTTCAAGCTGCTCGTCAACGATACTGTCAACGAGGGTGCGAATTTCGCTGTTGCCGAGCTTCTGCTTCGTCTGACCCTCGAACTGGGCGTTCGTAAGCTTTACGGAGATTACGGCACTCAGACCCTCTCGGCAATCGTCGCCGCTGAGGCGCTCCTCGCCCTTTAAGAGATTGAACTTCACGCCGTAAGCGTTCAGAACTCTTGTAAGAGCGGTTTTGAAGCCGGTTTCGTGCATTCCGCCCTCTGGGGTGTGGATGTTGTTTGCGAAGGAGACGAGCATTTCGTTGTAGCCGTCGTTATACTGCATTGCTATTTCCGCAACGGAATCGTCTCTGCCGCCGGACATATAGATAACGTCGCCTATGGGCGCCTTGTTCTGGTTCAGATAGTCCACATATTCACGGATACCGCCCTCGTAGTGCATCACGTCGCTCTGGGGATTCTCCGCGTCACGGTCATCGGCAATGGAAATGCGCAGTCCCGCATTCAGAAATGCCTGCTCACGCATACGCTTATGGAGGATTTCATAATCGTAGACCGTATCGTCGAACATCTCGGGGTCGGGCTTGAAGGTAACTGTGGTGCCGGTGCGGTCAGTTGTGCCGACAACGGTTATGGGACTTGTAATTGCGCCGCGGGCAAACTTCATCTCATATATCTTGCCGCCCTTGTGTACCTGCACCTCGAGCCATTCAGAAAGAGCGTTTACAACGCTTGCGCCGACGCCGTGGAGACCGCCGGAGACCTTGTAGCCGCCGCCTCCGAACTTTCCGCCGGCGTGGAGGACCGTAAAGACCACCTCAAGGGCGCTTTTTCCCGTCTGCTCCTGAATGTCGACGGGTATTCCCCGTCCGTTATCCGTTACGGTAATCGTGTTGCCGGGATTGATCGTCACCGAGATATCGGTGCAGTAGCCGGCAAGCGCCTCATCGATGGAGTTATCCACAATTTCGTAAACGAGGTGGTGAAGTCCCGAGGAAGAGGTCGAGCCTATATACATACCCGGTCTTTTACGAACTGCCTCAAGTCCCTCCAGGACCTGAATCTGACTTGCGTCATAATCCGCAGTCACCTTTTGCGTAATGCCGGTATTCTCCATTATTTCCGTTTCAGGTGTCATTTTCTTCTCCTAAATGCTAAAATTCTGTTATACAACTGCCCCTACTCTCTGTCTGAGCGTTTCCGTACTGAGAACGCTGAGATATACAAGTCCGCTTCTCGACAGAACGAAGGAGCGGGGCAGATCATTCGAGGAATTGACGATCCTCCCCTCCTTTTCCGCTTCGCTGAGAAGCCTTCTCGTCCATTTGCCCCAGGAGGTATTGTCAAGGTCGAAAATTCCGACGATATCCTCCTCGTGGATCAGTATATTTCCGCCGAGATAGAGGTACATAAAATTTCTCCTTTTTGGTTCCCTGTTTCAGTGTCCCGTGGTGCGGGGGCTTGCCCCCGCCATGCAGATCAGCGGGGGCAAGCCCCCGCACTACGGAAGTTTATTATCCTATCTCCCCGCCCTTGACTCGCAGAACTCTGCCTCCGGTGCGGTCTGCGATGATTCCGTCATCCTCACAGCAGGTGATGAAAACCTGACCGTCGCCTATCCGGTTCAGAATAAAGCTCTGTCTGCCCGGGTCAAGCTCGCTCAGCACATCGTCAAGCAAAAGTATGGGGTATTCCCCCCGGGAGCGGAAGTGTATCTCACGCTCCGCAAGCTTTATAGAGAGCGCCGCAGTTCTCGCCTGACCCTGAGAAGCAAAGCTTCTGGCGTCAGCGCCGTTGATTTTAATAACTAAATCGTCCTTATGGGCGCCAGTAAGACAAAGCTTACTCGCACGCTCCGCCGCTCTGTGACTCTCCTGATGGCGCATGACCTCCGGAAAAATATCCTTTGCGCTCTTCATGGGGTCTGTGACAGTGCTGACGGTTTTGTATTCTATTGAAAGCTCCTCGCCGCCGGAAAAGTCGGCGTGTATCTTCGCCGCCTCGGGATAGAGGGAGGCTATAAACCTCGCCCGGTAGCTGATAAGCTCAGCGGAGAGCCTTGCCAGCTCGTAATCATACTCATCGAGCATATTGAGAAGCGCCGGCATCTCCTCACTGTCGCGCAGAATGCGGGTCTTATGCTCGTAGGCGCGGGTGTAGGAATTGAGAATCTCAGCGTATCTCGGGCGAAGCTGACTTATGCAGTTATCCATAAGCCGCCGCCTTATCGAAGCGCCCTCGCGGATCAGCCCTAAATCTTCAGGGCAGAACAGCACCGCCGAATAGCTATCTGAAAGCTCGGACGCGGTCTTTAGCTTCACGTCGTTAACGCTCATCGCGCGCCTGCCGGCTCTTTTGAGGATTATTTCAGCCCTTTTTTCGCGCCCGTCGCTGACACCGGAGGCGGAAATCCGCGCAAAATCTCGCTCGAAGCCTATCATATCCCTGTCAAAGCGCGTGCGGAAGCTCCTGCCCGTCGCAATAAGATAAACCGCCTCGAGCAGATTCGTCTTTCCCTGCGCATTGTCGCCGATAAGCACGTTAACGCCGGGGATAAACTCACAAGAGGAAAGAGCGTAGTTGCGAAAGCCCTCAAGTTCGAGTGAATCGAGCCTCATACTACCTTGACTGCCCTGCCGGCACAGATAACGGTATCGCCCGCTCTGAGCTTTTTGCCGCGCATAAGGCACTTTTCGCCGTTTACGCTGACCTCGCCCGCCTCGATGAGCTCCTTTGCCATGCCGCCGGATTCAACTATATTAGAGAATTTCAGAAGCTGGTCGAGCTTTATGAAATCCGTGGAGATGGGAATCTCCTCGGGCTTTACTACCTTTGCCTTAATTCTCATTTGTGCGCATCCTCACGGGAAGAATCATATACAGAAAGCTGTCTCCGCTCGCCGGCACGATGATGCACGGCGCGACGGAGGTGTTGAGCTTCACAACGACCTTATCGGCGGGCGCGGCTCTCAGTGCCTCGAGGATGTAGCGGTTGTTGAAGCCGATCTCGATGCCCTCTCCGTCGCCCTCTATGCGGCACTCGTCGGCAGCGTTTCCGAGGGTAGTCTGGGTCGAAACGCGCGCAACGCCGTCGCCGAAGCGGCAGCGCACCGGACTCTTGAACTTATCGCTGATGATGAGGCTGACGCGCTCGATTGCGTTTATAAGCTCGCGGCGCTCGACGGTGAGGGAATATTTAGAGTCCTTCGGAATAGAATTCCTGTAATTGAGGAACTCGCCCTCAAGTCTGCGCGAGATAAGCTCAGTTCTTCCGATGGTGAACATTATGTGCTTCATACCGACTGTGAGCTTAATATCCTCGTCGCTGTCGCCGGCTATTCTCTCAGCCTCATTAAGGCAGGAGCCGGGCACGACAAAGCTCTTGTCGATTATCTTGTTCTCGGTGAGCGTACCCTTTCTGAGGGCAAGGCGGTAACCGTCGACCGCAACAACGGTGAGGCTCGTTCCGTCTACCTCAAAGAGCGCGCCGGTGTGAATGGGACGCGCCTCGTTATCGCTGACGGCGAAGATAGTCTCGCCGATGATCTCGCGGATGTCCTTTTCCTTGATTCTGAGATAGTTCTGGCTCTTGACGTCCGGCAGGTCGGGATAGTCGCCGGAGCTCATGCCCATGATTTTAAAGCGGCTCATACCGCAGCTTATCTCGGCGGCGAAGGTGTTGCCGTCGACCTCGACAGTCACGATATCGTCCGGCAGCTTGCGGATGATGTCGCCGAAGAGCTTGCAGTTGAGAACGACAGAGCCCATCTCACTGACGTCAGCCGGAAGCGAGGAGCGGATGCCTATTTTAAGATCGTAGCCCGTAACCGTAACGCCGTCGAGCGCCTCGATAAGAAGTCCCTCAAGGCTCGAAACCGCGCTCTTAGCCGCTGCTGCGCGCGAGGCTGTGTTTACTGCCGCCGCAAGAAGGGCTTTCTCACATGAAAATTTCATAATGTCCTCCTGAAAATAAAAAACAAACGAAAAAAGCATATATAATAGAAAGATATATGTGTTTAAACAGTTGTAATAGTTATAGGGGCGCTTTTTGGTGGAAAACGCCGCAAAGCCTTTAATTGAAAGGATTTTTGAATTTCAAACTTTGTGGAAAATTTTTGAGTTTTCTACACAATGAATTTATTTTCCACTTTTTCCAACAATCAAGGAACAAACGCCCTTGTTAATTTGTGGATTATACGCCTCTTGAATTGATGTTCGCCGTGATGTCCTTAAGAGTCCGGTTGAAGTCCGGCGACTGGCTTAAAAGCGCCACGACCTTGTTGAGCGAGGATATTACCGTCGTGTGGTCGCGGTCGAAGATCTCGCCTATCTCCTGCTGAGTGCGGCTCGTCAGCGTTCTGAGCAGGTACATCGCGACCTGGCGCGCGAGCGTTACGTTTTTCGTGCGGCTCTTGCCCTTCAGCTCGCTTACGGGAACTGAGAAGTATTTTGCCGTCTCCTCAATTATATCGTCGCTCGTCGGAACGAAGGCGCCCTTGCCCTTGAAGAGCGGGCCGAGCACGTCCTCAATGCTCGAAAGACTGAGATCAAGATTCGGATCGAGCTCCTGCTGAGCTTTTATCTTCTTGACTGCGCCCTCAAGCTGACGCACGTTCGAGGTCATCTTCTCAGCTATGAAGCGCGCGACGTCGTCCGGTATCGCAACGCCGAGCTGACTGCCCTTGTTCTTGACTATCGCCATTCTCGTTTCAAAGTCCGGCGCCTGGATGTCGGCGAGGAGTCCGGATTCAAAGCGGGTTTTCAGTCTGTCGGCGAGGAGAGTCATCTCAGAAGGCGGTCTATCGGAGGTGAAAACTATCTGCTTTCCCGCCTCGTGGAGGGTGTTGAAGGTCTGGAAAACCTCCTCCTCGGTGCTCGCCTTGCCGGCGATGATCTGAATATCGTCGATGAGCAGCACGTCCGCCTTGCGGTATTTCTCGCGAAACTCCATATTTTTGCCGGTCTGAATAGCGCTCACAAGCTCGTTCATGAAGTCCGCGCCGCGGGCGAGGGCGATGGAATATGTCGGATGGCGGCGCCTCAGCTCGTTTTTTATAGCGTAGAGCAGGTGCGTCTTTCCGAGGCCGCTGTCGCCGTAGATAAACAGCGGATTGTAGTTTTTCGTCTGCTCCTCGGCTACCGCCATCGAGGCGGCGTAGGCAAAGCGGTTGGAGGGGCCGACTACGAAGTTTTTGAAGGAATATGTATGCCCGTCCTCATCGGGCGTGACCTTCGGGTCGATGGGCTCCGGCTCGACGTCGTAGGAAATGACGTAGCGGTAATCCTCGCCGAAGAGCTCGTGCAGAGCGTCCGCAAGGTTCTGTGAAAAACGCTTTACGATAACGCTCTCTATAAATTCAGAGGGTGCGTCGATGTAAAGACAGCTGTCGGTGACCGTGGAGACCTTGCACTCGCGGAACCATGTATCTATTGCGACGGCTGAAATGCTCCTGCCGAGAAGGCTCAGAACGGCATTCCAGACATCCTCTTTTGAGTTCATATATTAGCTCCTTTCGGGGATAGGTTAATAATCGCGCATATTATAGTAATTATACCACAAAACCGCTGTTTTAGCAAGGTAATATACATTAGAAAATACGAAAAATTCTTTACACTGAGCGCTTTAGGTGGTAATATTAGCGGGAAAACAGAGAGGTGATTATTATGTACCCGTTCTATGCCCTTATATCAAGGCTCAAATACATAGACCGCTGGGCGCTCATGCGAAACAGTGAGCGCGAAAACGTAATGGAGCACAGCTATATGGTCGCCGTCCTTGCCCACGCGCTGGGCGTAATACGCCGCGACGTATTCAATAAGCCCTGCTCGCCGGAGGCTCTCGCCGCCCGCGCACTTTTTCACGACGCGCCTGAGATAATTACAGGCGATATGCCGACCCCGGTGAAGTACCACGACGGGAATATGATAAGAGCCTACCGCGAGATTGAGAAGGGCGCTGTGAGAACGCTCGTCGGCGCTCTGCCGGAGGATATGCAGGGGGAGTATGATTCCCTTCTCTCGGGCGAAAGCGAGCTTGTAAAGGCCGCTGACAAGCTTTCGGCGTATATCAAGTGCCTCGAGGAGCTCAAATGCGGCAACGATGAGTTCAAGTCCGCCGCGGACAGCACGCTCAGTAAGCTTCGCGCGATGGGGATTCCGGAGACAGACTATTTTCTCGATAATTTCATCGGCGCGTTCAGCCTTACCCTCGATGAACTGAAGCTGTAAACATAAGGAGGAACAAAAATGCGCAGCATAGTTACCGTAATCGGCAAGGATACAGTCGGCATAATCGCCTCGGTGTGCGCCATACTCGCCGCCGAGGGAGTTAATATTCTCGATATCAGCCAGACTGTTCTACAGGATTATTTTACGATGATAATGATAGTCGACACGGCGGAGTGCAGGATCTCCTTTGCGGAGCTGTCCGATAAGCTCCGCGCCGAGGGCGAAAAAAAGAGCCTCGATATCCGCATCCAGCGAGAGGATATCTTCGAGGCAATGCACAGGATCTGAGGTGGGCGCAATGATAACCCAATCCGAAATAATGCAGACCATCGATATGCTGTCCCATCAGCATCTCGATGTGCGAACCGTCACCATGGGCATCTCGATACGGGACTGCGCCTCCGATGACCCGAAGGTGTGCTGCGATAAAATCTACGATAAAATCACAAAAACCGCCCGAAATCTCGTCAGAACCGGCGAGGATATCGAGCGTGAGTTCGGTATTCCCATCGTAAATAAGCGCATTTCCGTCACCCCCGTCGCGATCGCCTGCGAGAGCGCAAAAACCGAGGATTTCGCAATCTTTGCCCGCACCCTCGACAGAGCGGCTAAGGAGGTGGGCGTTAACTTCCTCGGCGGCTTCTCGGCGCTTGTGCAGAAGGGCTTTACCTCCGGCGACAGAAGGCTCATCGCCTCCATTCCCGAGGCGCTCAGCACGACTGACCTCGTCTGCTCCAGCGTGAACGTCGGCTCAACGAGAGCCGGAATAAATATGGACGCCGTTAAAATGATGGGCGAGACCATAAAAACAGCCGCCGAAAGAAGCGGCGGCATGGCCTGCGCAAAGCTCGTTGTGTTCTGCAACGCAGTCGAGGATAACCCCTTTATGGCGGGCGCCTTCCACGGCGTCGGCGAGCCGGAGTGCTGCATAAACGTCGGCGTTTCCGGTCCCGGAGTGGTGTCAAGCGCGCTGAAGGCGGTCAGGGGTCAGCCCCTCAACGTGGTGGCGGAGACTGTCAAAAAGACGGCGTTCAGAATCACCCGCATGGGCGAGCTTGTCGCTCAGGAGGCAAGTAAGCGCCTGGGTGTGCCGTTCGGGATAGTCGATTTATCCCTTGCGCCGACTCCGGCGATAGGCGATTCCGTTGCGGATATTCTGGAGGAGATGGGACTTGAAAGTGTGGGCGCACCCGGCACGACTGCGGCGCTGGCGCTTCTTAACGACGCCGTCAAAAAGGGCGGCGTTATGGCTTCCTCAAACGTTGGCGGTCTCTCCGGCGCCTTCATTCCCGTGAGTGAGGACGCCGGCATGATAAGAGCGGCGGAAAGCGGGCGCCTGACTATTGAAAAATTAGAGGCTATGACCTGCGTCTGCTCGGTGGGCCTTGATATGATAGCCGTTCCCGGCGATACTACTGCTGCGCAGATAAGCGGCATTATTGCGGACGAGGCGGCAATCGGCATGGTGAATAATAAGACCACCGCCGTGCGCGTTATCCCCGTACCGGGCAAGGGTGTGGGCGAGAGAGTGGACTTCGGCGGCCTCCTCGGCACAGCGCCCATAATGCCGGTGAACGCCAACTCCCCGGCGGAGTTTATCGCCAGAGCGGGCAGGATACCTGCTCCGCTGCATAGCTTGAGGAATTAGCTTTTCAGGGCGGCGCATTGCCGCCCTGCTTCTTTGTTCATTCTCTCTCTTTCTCGCTGAGAAAGAGAGAGAACGGAACCAAGAGAGAGAAACAAGCCAAAGGGGGATTTCGATTTCCCCCTTTGGAAACCCCTTGAAACGACACAAAAGGGGCTTGCCCCTTTTGGAATACCCCTCTTAGTGCTTCCTGCGCAAAGCGCGGTGAGGAGCGTAGGAGCAAGCAGTAAGACAAAGTATGCAGTAAGCGGCTAAGCGTGTTAGACGCTTCGCGTATTAGATAAAGGACTCCGCGCAAAACGGCGCACCTCAGTGTGATGGTCACCGCCAAAAGCCTCTTATCTCTCTTTTGGTTCTGTTTTCTCTCTTTCTTGCGAGAAAGAGAGAAAATGAACACCCTTGGCAGGTTGGTCAACCGCCAATCTTAACGAACATATAAAATAATCCCCAAAGTCTTGCGACTTTGGGGAAAACTTTTTAATAACTTACTCGCCGATGGTGAGAGTGCGGGACTTGGTCTTGACCTCGTCCATAAGCTTTGCGATGAACTCATCCTTCGGCATGTTGACGGTCTTTCCGGCGCGGTTGCGGACACTTACCTCGCCGTTTTCTGCCTCCTTGTCGCCGATGACGAGCATATAAGGCACCTTCTGGCTCTGAGCCTCGCGGATCTTGTAGCCGATCTTCTCATTTCTGAGGTCAGCCTCGGCACGAAGTCCGAGAGTGTTAAGCTCAGTTGCAATGGAGTCGGCAAAATCGTTAACTCTGTCGGTGATGGTCAGCACCTTGACCTGAACGGGCGCGAGCCACGTCGGGAACTGACCCATGGTCTCCTCAATGAGATACGCCATGAAGCGGTCGAGAGAGCCGAGGATAGCGCGGTGGAGAACGACCGGGGTCTTCTCAACGCCGTCACGGTCGATATACTTAAGGTCGAACTTCGCCGGCAGGCAGAAGTCGAGCTGGCAGGTGGAGAGGGTGTACTCAGCGCCGACTGCGGGCTTGACGTTAACATCGAGCTTCGGGCCGTAGAACGCCGCCTCGCCTATCTCCTCGGTAAACTCGATGCCAAGCTCAACGAGGACCTCACGAAGCGCCGCCTCGGCGGTGTTCCACATCTCATCGTCCTGATGGTATTTCTTCTTATCCGCCGGGTCGCGCAGCGAAAGCACGCAGCGGTAATCGGTGATGCCGAAATCCTTGTAGGTGTCGAAGATGAGGTCGCAGACCTTCGATACCTCGTCCTTTATCTGCTCCGGAGTTACGAAGAGGTGGGCGTCATTCTGGCAGAAGTGACGACCGCGCTCGATGCCCTTGAGGGTACCGGAGGCCTCGTAACGGAAATCGTGGGCGATCTCGCCGATACGCACGGGCAGATTGCGGTAGGAGTGGGGCTGATTTGCGTAGATACGCATGTGGTGGGGGCAGTTCATGGGGCGGAGAACGTAGGTCTCCTCGTCAACCTCCATGGCGGGGAACATATTGTCCTTGTAGTGCTCCCAGTGACCGCTTGTCTTGTAGAGGTCGACCGTTCCGACGCAGGGGGTCATAACGTGCTGATAGCCGAGAAGACGTTCCTTCTCGCGGATATAGTTCTCAAGCTGCTGCCATACGGCGTAGCCCTTCGGGAGGAACATGGGAAGTCCGCGGCCGACGAGGTCGTCAGTCATAAAGAGCTGCATTTCCTTGCCGATTTTGCGGTGGTCGCGCATCTTGGCTTCCTCGAGCTTCCGGAGGTAGGCGTCAGTCTCCTCCTTCTTCGGGAATGCGATGCCGTAAATGCGCTGGAGGGACTCTCTCGAAGCGTCGCCGCGCCAGTAGGATGCGTTGCAGGCGAGGAGCTTGATGGCGTTGCCCTTTACTCTGCCGGTGGAATCGAGGTGCGGGCCGGCGCAGAGGTCGGTGAACTCGCCCTGCTTGTAGAAGCTGATGACCTCGCCCTCGGGAAGGTCGTTTATAAGCTCAATCTTGAAGGGCTCGTCCTTCATAAGCTCGAGAGCCTCGGCGCGAGGAAGCTCAAAGCGCTCAATTTTAAGCTTTTCCTTGCAGATTTTGCGCATCTCGCCCTCGATCTTCTCCATATCGTCGGGGGTGAAGGCGAAGGGCGCGAAGATATCGTAGTACCAGCCCTCGTCGATGGCGGGGCCGATGGCGAGCTTTACCTCCGGCCAGAGGCGCTTTATCGCCTGAGCCATGATGTGGCTGCAGGAGTGCCAATAGCGGTGGCGATACTCGGGATTTTCAAAGCTGAATTCAAAATCGTCCATATTGTGAAACCTCCATAGGGCGTTTAATTTCGTAAAGTACAGAATAGCATAGAATTGTATAATTGTCAATTGATGCGTTGGTTTTGTATGGCGCACAAATGCGCCATTTCTCTGTTCATTTTCTCTCTTTCTTGCGAGAAAGAGAGAAAACAGAACCAAAAGAGAGATAAGAGGCTTTTGGCGGTGACCATCACACTGAGGTGCGCCGTTTTGCGCGGTGTCCTTTATCTAATACGCGAAGCTTCTAATACGCTTAGCCGCTTACTGCGTACTGAATCTATCTGCCTGCTTCTACATACCTCACCACGCTTTGCGCAGGAAGCACCAAGAGGGGTATTCCAAAAGGGGCAAGCCCCTTTTGTGTCGTTTCAAGGGGTTTCCAAAGGGGGAAATCGAAATCCCCCTTTGGGGTTTTTGTCTCTCTCTTGGTTCTGTTCTCTCTCTTTTTCCCAAAAAAGAGAGAGAATGAACAGAACTGTGGGCAGCTGCCCATAGAAAAATCTTATAAAGAGAGTATATACACAATCCCCATCGTGATGCCGTACAGCACCGGCTGATGGATAACGTAGACGATGAGCGCCCGCTTACCGAGCCACGAGAGCGCCGGAACGCCCTTCCAATCGTAAAACCACCCGGGCGCTTTGCCCTCAGCGATGTACCACCCCGCCGCCGTTCCCACGAGGAACACGAACATCCACGGAAAGAGCGGAAACCAGTCCGAGGACGAGAAGCCGGGGTAGGTCCAGCCGAACGGAAAGAGAAAATGCGCCGCCTCGCCGATGTCTATTCTGAGCGCGAGCGCGCTGATTATCCCGAGAATTGCGTAGATAACGGGCTGAAAAATGTGCGGAATGAGATTGTCGAGCGCCTTTCCCGCGACGCCGTAGATCAGCATGCAGGTGCCGAGCAGGTGCAGAACGCCGAAGCGTATCGGCATACCCATAAACGTCGTCACAACGGTCATTACCAT
The DNA here is from genome assembly GCA_017439425.1 of Oscillospiraceae bacterium. Classification (GTDB taxonomy): domain Bacteria; phylum Bacillota; class Clostridia; order Oscillospirales; family Oscillospiraceae; genus RUG626. Next base: position 32,825 of record JAFSJE010000078.1, on the reverse strand, counting down.
CGCGATGCCGAAGCAGATCGCGCCGCGCTTGAGATTAGAGCGCGAAAAACGGCTCGAAACGCCCGAGAGAAATATAAACGAGCCGGCGAAAACGTAGTGCAGAAGGTCAAAAACCGGATTTGTGAAGAGCCACCACGGTGCGCCCGCGAAGGCGCAGAGATCGTAGAAAAAGTGGTGGATGACCATTAAAAACACGGCAAGACCGCGCCATGTGTCGATAAGCTCTATGCGCTTTCTCATACGTTGAAGCGGAAGAGGGTCACGTCGCCGTCCTGCATAACGTATTCCTTGCCCTCAGAGCGGACAAGTCCCTTTTCCTTCGCGGCGACCATCGTGCCGCACGCCTTGAGATCCTCAAAGGCGACGATCTCAGCGCGGATAAAGCCGCGCTCAAAGTCGGAGTGTATCTTGCCTGCCGCCTGAGGAGCCTTCGTTCCGCGGCGGATAGTCCACGCGCGGCACTCGTCGGCGCCGGCAGTGAGGAAGGAAATAAGACCGAGAAGCGTGTAGGAGCATTTTACAAGCCTGTCAAGACCCGATTCCTTCAGCCCGAGCTCCTCGAGGAACATCTCCTTTTCCTCGTCGGAAAGCTCGGTCAGCTCCTGCTCCGTCTTGGCGCAGATGGGAAGCACCTGCGCGCCCTCTTCGTTCGCTCTCGCAAGCACCGCCTGATAGTATTTGTTGCCCTCGAGGTCGGAAATGCCGGCTTCGTCGGTGTTGGCGGCGTAGATAACGGGCTTGAGGGTCAGAAGATCGCTCGTTGCGACAAGCTCGAGATCGTCCTCGCTCGCCTCGAAGCTGCGGGCGGGCTTGCCCTCGTCAAGGTGAGCCTTCAGAGCCTCGAAGACCTCGACCTCGTGGCGCATCTTCTTGTCGCCGGATTTTGCGGCCTTCGACGCCTTGTCGATGCGGCGCTCCACCATCTCCATGTCAGCCATGATAAGCTCAAGGTCGATGATGTCGATGTCGCGGATGGGGTCGGTGCTGCCCTCAACGTGGATGACGTTCTCATCGTCAAAGCAGCGCACAACGTGAACTATCGCGTCCGTGCGGCGGATGTTCTCAAGGAACTTGTTGCCAAGTCCCTCGCCCTTTGACGCACCCTTTACAAGTCCCGCGATGTCCACAAATTCGATGACCGCCGGGGTCTTTTTCTTCGGCTTGTAGAAGTCGGCGAGCCAGTCAAGACGGCTGTCCGGCACGGCGACAACGCCGACATTCGGCTCAATGGTGCAGAATGGGTAGTTGGCGCTCTCCGCGCCGGCGTTTGTGATAGCGTTAAAAAGCGTGGACTTGCCGACGTTCGGCAGTCCTACGATACCGAGTTTCATATGTTCTCATATCTCCTTTATTTTCAAGGGTTTCAAGCGTTTTGAAGATGGCTTTTACGCCATTTCTACGCCATTTTTTGAAATTGCTCCACAGCAGACCGCTTTGAGTCGTCGGTCACATGGACGTATGTATCCATAGTTGTCTGGAGGGAAGAATGCCCTAAAAGCATTTGCAGCGCCTTTGGATTTACGCCACGCTCAATGGCTCTTGTGGCGTAGGTGTGTCTGAGCGCGTGCATACAAAAGCGTTCAATTCCGGCTTCATCGCACAGCTTGTAGAGGTGTGTGTCATAGCTGCTGTTTTTGCTTGGCATTCCGGTACGGAAGTTGATAAACACAAGGTCTTTCATAACGAGAGGCTTTTTCGTTCCCGTCAGTCTGTCCATATAATAGAGCGTCTTTGATAAATCCTCAGAAAGCTTTCTGCTGTCTCTCTCGGAATAGAGCTCTTTTAGAAGCTCCATTGCCTTGTCTGTCAGCGGAATAGTACGGTAGCTTGAAATAGTCTTTGGAGGCCCGGCTCTCCATTCCGTCTGCTTATAGCGATACTCAAGGGTCTTTCTGACGGTCAAAGTGCGGTTTTCAAAGTCAATATCATCCCAAGTCAAGCCGATTAGCTCTCCGGTTCTCAAGCCTGTCTCAAGGATTAGAGCATACTGACGGAAATTGTGTGAACGCTTGGCAGTCTCTAAAAACTTGCGCTGTTCGTCCACGGTCAGAAAATGTATCTCGCTTTTTGCCTTTACATCGCTCTTGTACCGAACACCGTCCATAGGGTGCTTCTGGATAACACCGTTCATCCTTGCTGCCTTGAACATCGCGCCCATCGTTATATATGTCTGTTTTATTGTAGAGCCTTTATAAGTGTCGTACATACCGTTCAGAACCCTGATACAATCCATCGGCTTAACGTCTATAATACGCATATTTCCGATAACGGGCTTGATGTTCATTGTGTAGCGTTCGTTTTTGTTGCGGATGGAATTAGGAGCAAGGTGAGTTAAGAGATTGTTTTTCCAGTAATCGTACCACTGGTCAACCGTCATTTCTCTGAAAGCAAGCACCGCAGAATCCTGAGAAAGAATGTTGTCTGCAACAGTCTGAAAAGGAATCATCACGGAGTGCTTATCCTCATATTTTGCATCCTCGAGCCAGTCACGCGCTTCTTGAAGGGTAGAAAAATACTTCTCCACCCTTTTACCGGTTTTTGTGACAAACCTTGCGGAAAATCTTCCGTCCTTGCGTTGAGAAAGCCCCTTTCCAAGCTTTCTTCCCTTTATATTTTTACCCATATTAAGCTCCTTCCTAAGAATGAGCCCAATACAACTAAATAATTATATCATATTTACGCCATTCTCACAAGTTTCATTTTATTTTTCTATGTAAAATAATCAAATTTCGGTGTGATTGCTGATAAATTCCTCAAATTCTTTGCGTTTGACGAGCTGCTTTGCCCCGACCTTGAGAAGAAATGGGCAGTTAGGGGCTTTGAGGAGTTTACTTATTTTGTTCTTCCCAATATTGAAATAAGCCGTTGCCTCTGGAATTGAAAGATTACACTTATTTTCTATAGGGACATAGTATTTATCGTTTGTCAAGATTTTCACTCCTTTCGATAGTGTTTGATAATATGTATCCTTTATATATAGAGTCCTCTTTGCCATCCGAGTATAAAAAAATTCCCGGTTGGTCTTTCGGAAGGTCGTTTGCACGCCCGTCACCGAGGACGATAGTGCTGAGCGTGGCGTCTGCTGAGCCGCAGATACGGCAGTTTATGTTGCTTTTTATGCTTCCGGGGAGGCTTGCAGCGTCGGGACGCTGCGTTGACAAAATAAGGTAGACCGCAACAGCGCGACCTTGACGCGCGATAGCCGCGAGGCTGTCAGCCGCCTCTGTTGACCGGGCTTTTGCTTCCTTGCTTGTCCCGTGGTCGAGGAGCATACTAATTTCATCTATAATAAGAAAAATGCGTTTATATTTTCTCGGGTCGGCTTTGAGACAATAGTCGCGGTAGTCCTTTGCACCGTGCGCGCGGAAGTCATTGAGGCGAGCATACATTTCATTTTCGACAGTTTGAATAGTTGAAAGTGCATTTTCAATTTCTGTAACAAGCTGAATTTGCTGTATATCTATAAAATCAAGCCCTTTGAGGTCAACGAGATATACGTCTGCGCCGTGCAGGACGGCTTGGTGAATGAGCAGTCGGAGCTGCGTACTTTTTCCGCTTCCGGTTGCACCACCGATAAGGGCATGAGGGATAGAGTTGAAGTCGATTGTCACGGGCTGGCGAGTGATAGTCTCGCCAAGTGCAAACACCGTGTCTCTGTCAGGCAACATTTCCGTTGTGAAAGGTATTGTATCGGCAAAGGCGACAGATGGGCTGACAGCTTCGATAGTGATTGTGCGCTTGTCGCTGCTTTCGCGTATCGTACCGATGGTAAGGTTGAGGGCTGTTTCAATGGCTGCTTGATTATCGCGCCATACGTCAAGCGGTATGCCGGTGACCAAAAAGGTCAGCGTTTCAACGTCGTTAGCTTTAGAACGTGCAATCAGCAGCGGCGCTTCTCCGGCTGAGTTGACTATCCCGGCGCGGAGCATATCTTTGTAAATATCTAAGCTCCTTTTTTGAGCACCCAGAACATAGACAGAGAATGCTGCTGAAATTATTATTATTGGGATTGTAATATCTGAGACTATGGGGCGAATAATTTCAGGAGATGCAGCAATCCATAAAAGGCGAAATAATATTGCTGCCAGTAAAGCAAACGGAACAATTAGCACCCTTACGGGTTTGGCAAGGATGCTTTTTATACCTTGCCAGAAGACTCGTAGATGATACAGAGCAAGCGTTTGGGTACGCAGAGAGTCTTTATCCATTCGAACCGCCCCACTCGATGATAGTACCGTGAGGACAGGTATATGTAATCTCGGCGTTGTAATGGCTGATAAGATACTCAGCGAGGCTGGCTGTGTACCACTTGTTCGGCGCGATTATAACTCTTTTACGCGCTCTAGGGTATAATTCCTCAATGTGGTCGATGGCGAGGGAGAGGTCATCCCCCTCGTCGAAATAGCCGCTCTCGATGTAGACGAGACTGTTAGTCTTAGCTGTTATTATCATTGTGTGTCCTCCTTGTGCGAATATTTGGCAGCAACTGCATTTAGCACCCCGACAGAAGTAGCTATAGTATCTTCTTTTGGAGGCAGAGTCTTTAAATAATTAGGTACTGGATTAGGAACAGTCTCCTTCAAAGTTAATACTCCGTCGTCGGATATAGTGTAGATGAATATATACTCTCTCGTTACTTCCCATACCGCCGAAAGGCGACGATAGAACTGGTTAGGGTCTTCATTGACAAGATGGTATGATTTTATAAATTCTTTTGGGCTGAATATTGACGTTAAGAAAACCGTATCAGACATATTGATTTTGTTCTTGTTTCGGGCCTTAAGTGCTGAATTTGTGTGAGGCTCAACAAGCTTTATGAGTTCTACAAACGGAATATCTTCTGCTCTTATATCATCCATTATTATCATGGGTTCGCCCCTATACTCGTCTCCGTAGTTGCGACCCGGCGAAGAAACATAATAGAGCTTTTCAAGTTGTTCGCAATATAGTTTGCTTAGGGTAGTTTTCCCACTGCCAGGCTTTCCGAAAGCATATATTGCAGTAAGCTCTCTGTTATATCCATTCTCACCGAAATATATCGAATTGTGATAATCGCCCATAACAGCGTCTATTCTTGTTTTATACTTGGAGAAAAACTCAGGGGTCATATATTCATATAGGTTAACTTTAGTTATTTTGCCATTAGCACACATGCCTAATATAACGTCAAGCTTGTCTGTAAGGACAACTTTAGATGAGAAACTAATAGCATTTTCTGCAAGAAATTTATTAACATCAAAATTAGATACAAAAGTGCTAGCGTCGTATTGAGCCTTGTTAGGAAAATCGCAATGAGTGTAGTAACGAATTACGTTATACATTGCTTTTTTCCCGTTGCCGTATTTATCTGCATTTATGGGAGACACAAGGTGTTCGCCGCATCCAAACCATTTGGCAACTGCATCAAGCGGCCAAGATGCACCATTTGCAAAATGTAGATATACATGATAATGCGGCTTATCCGGAGTGCCATCACTTTTTGTATCCTTATCGTGACAAGCGATGCAATATTTATCGACACTGCGCTTTTTTATCTCGGCAATGATTGATTCTTGAGTGAAACCGTCCTCGATATAGAGTATGATTTCGCATTGTTTCTTTCGATTATTCATAATTACACCTATTACACTTTTGCGCGCGGCCTTTGGACGCAGCCAGAGGCCGCGCGCGTATAGAGAATCAAAGGGTTAATCCGGTATTTACACCGATTACACCGATTCAGAAGGTATATGGCCGCCGTTGATCGGCAGCCATATACCATCAACGCCGGATTAACCCTTATTGTCCGCCTTACGGACAGAGTTTGCGGTAGCTGAAAGCATAATACTTGGACGAGAACCGGAGTTTGAGATATATGGTCTGATAGTAAGACCTTCAACAAAAACGGGAACGACTTCGCCGGGCGCGATTTCGATATGCTCGGTACCTGGAACCTTGACAGTTATAGCCTTATAGGCCTTATCGGCAAGGACAAGGGTGTAGCGATATGCGCTGATTGTGTCGCTGGGCTTACCGTCAATATACTCACGCGAGGGTTCGCTGGCGACCGCAAGCACATTGCGGCCAAGAGTCTTGGGGACGTCGATGACAACGTCAGATATTGTTAAATCATTAGCCATTTTATGGCCTCCTTATATTTTTTTGATGCGCTGGCCAGCTCATCTGACAAAATGATAGCACATCTTTATTTGTATTGTCAAAAAGCGAGAAAAATATAGAACTATGCCACTTGACAATAAAAATATATGGTGCTATAATGCTAAACAGCAAAAGGTTGAGCGTAAAACATGAAAATACGCCGTAAAACTTTTCAAAATAAGCAAATTAAGCTTTTCTAATTGTTGCTTTTTGACGAATAATCATAAAAATTATGAACTTTTTGTGAACAAAGGATGTGATAGCGTGGATACAACGAATGTCTCAAAAAAAGAAATAATCAGCAAAAAATTTGCTAAGAATCTTGAAGAAACACTAAAAGATAGGAAAATAACCAGAAATAGAATAAAAGAAAAAACCGGTGTGAACCTTGCCAGATATAGAGACTGCGATGATATGAGAGAACCGACATTGTCATCTGCTGTTATTATAGCTGATTACTTACATATGTCATTAGACGAGCTTTGTGGTCGGAGCAAGTATGTTAAGAATATGGATGACTGGAATGCTGGTGAAGTCCTTAGCGTTCTTACGATTGTTGTGGAGCAGTTATTAGCGGGCAGCTTTAATGCAGACGGAACAAGAATCGAGCTGCCGGAGAGCAACGTCACGCGAGCTATTCAAGATAGAAACTCGTATCAGGATAAATACGGGCAAGCGAAAGAATTGTTTCCGGAAAAATTTGTTGAAGATGAGATTTCGGCAAGCGATAAATGGTTAAAAGAAAAAATCGCAGAGCTCAAGACGGCTGAGACTCCGATAGAGCTATCTCCATCAGCAAAAAACGCAAGATATGGATATGGTAGAGTTGTGATATTGGAAGAAGAAAAGGAAGAAGATTTAAAATTTTAATAATACACCCCCGCTGCCTAATGCCGTGCAAGACCGGAAAATTCTTGTTCCAAGATTTTTCGCGCGAGTGGCTGAGAGCCAGTCTTGACGGCGGCAGAGGGGGCGTTTTTCTGTAATCAAGGGCGTCGACGACGACGCAAGGCGTTGACACCATCTTTGATTATGGAGGGCAAAACCATGAAGGAAACAATCAAAACGAGCAGAACAGCGGGCTATTTGGAGAAGATTTTCCGCACTCTCAACCGCGACTATTTCGACAATGAACTTGAGGAACCTATCATCACCATCCAGAGCACACCGAGGGCATACGGTCACGTTACCGTTGCTAAGGCTTGGAGCAGAGCGGACGGAGAGCAGCGTCACGAGTTGAACATAGGCGCCGGAACGCTTGACAGACCCATATCTAGTGTCGTTTCGACACTGCTCCACGAGATGTGCCACCTCCTGAACCTTCAGCACGGAATTCAGGATTGTAGTAGAGGCGGTACGTATCACAACAAGCGGTTTAAGGAGGCTGCCGAGGAACGCGACCTGAGCATCAGCTATGACCCGCGCATCGGATGGAGCATCACAGAGCCGACAGAGGCGCTTATTGATTACATCATCAAACAGGGCTGGACGGAGATACATATGAACCGCGAGGACGGCTATATGGCGCGGGGCATCGGCGGCAAGGGTACGGCGGGAGGCACGACGACAGTAACGCCAAAGCCGAGCAGCACAAGAAAGCTGATTTGCCCCTGCTGCGGTAACAGCGTGAGAGCGACAAAAACGATTCGGATAATGTGCATGGACTGTATGGAGCAGATGGTCGAGGTATAAAGAAAGCCCGGGGCGGTTAAGCCTCGGGCATTTTGAATATACACTTTCAATCAATCGTCAAAAGAATAATCGTTAAGCTCGTCAAAGTCAAGAAACTCTGATAGCGTCATGCCAAACGCAAGCGCGATTTTGTGCAGCGTCATTACACGCGGATTCTTGGTCAGACCTCTCACGATGTTGTCAAGCGTTGATTGCTTGACGTCGCTCATTGTCGCAAGCTTGTTTATAGCGATTCCGCGTTCAGCGCAGAGCTTTTTAATTCTCCGAATATAAATATCTGAGTAATCCATAATCTCACACCTATCAAATAATTACCCATTTACGGGTTATTATAATGATAACTGTATTGAGATAGGAAATTACCCGAATACGGGTTGACATTAAATGGAAATTTTTATAGAATAGCAGTTACCCGAAAACGGGTTATACAGATAAGGAGTGAGCAGAATGAGCATAGATAAAGAGCTGCTAATTATGTCCGGTGCCAGACTTTACAGTATCGGCGTTGAGGTCGAAGCAGCAAGAGCGAAGTTAAAGGAGCTTGTGGACAGCGGTGTTCCGTACACTGACGAAAGGGTTTTGAAAGCACTCGAGGAATACAAGGAGCTGAAAGAAAAATGGGATAATCTTGAGCAGCAGCATCTTGAAATGAGAGACGAGATTTTGAAAAACGAGGCGCCCGAGGCTTAATTGCCCCGGGCGTTTTTGATAATGGTTTCCATGAGCAAATTGTCGAGCATAAAGAGTACCCGGAGCGCGATCGCGCTCCGGGTATTTGTGTTGAAATGTACTTTTCAAAAAATTATTTCACAAAATATCTGTACAGCATTGTAACAATCTGAGCTCTGAGGCAATTTTGCTCGCCGCCAAATTTATTATTGCCGATGCCGTCGGATATGCCGCTCTCCTTTGCCCATGCGGCAGCTTCTGCATAGAAGCTCTCAGGCGCAATATCTGCAAAGCTTTCGACTTTTTCGGTCTTGCCCTTCATTGCTCTCATCATGAAGGTTACCATCTGACCGCGGGTCACGGTATAATCAACTCCGAATGTTCCATCGCCTATGCCGAGCGTAATGTCGTTCTCAGCCGCCCAGAGGACAGCCTTGTAATAGAATGCGTTTTCGTCAGTCACGTCGGCAAATTCAGAAGCCTTTGCCGAAGGCTCGGGGCAGTTGAGGGCGCGCCACAGGAAAGTGACAGCCTGAGCGCGAGTGCAGTCTCCGTTCGGCATAAAGGTAGTTTCACTTGTTCCTTTAGTGATGCCATTTTCTACAGCCCATTCAACAGCCTTTTCATAATAGCTTCCGGCTTCAACATCGGAGAATATCAATGCCTTCTTAAACGTCGCCTTTATAGCAACAGCTTTACCGGGCATTGTAAAGGTATATTCCGTATCGCTAACCTTTGTGAGCTCGGCTCCGTCGCAGGTGATTGTATCAAGGATATATCCCTCATTGGGCGTTACGGTGACGGTCACAGTATCGTCCTTAGCGGCACTCTCATCGCTTACGGAAATTTTACCGTTCTCGACAGTCTCGACTGTAATTGCATAGGGCGCAGAGCTAGTGGGAACAACGACCGGTGTCACAACATCTTCTGGAAGCGGATTTGCGGTAAACACCGGGGTTGCGTCAAGAGCGGTCTTAGACGCCTTCAACGCATCGTAAAGATTCTGTGTAAGCGTCGTATAGGTGTTATCACCGATAGTCCAGCCCTTAAAGGTATAGCCGTTTTTTGTATCGGAGACAAGGGACTTTCCAATATCCTCCTCAGTAAAGATTACGGCTTCAACCTCACCATTTGCATGCATAAAGTTGATAGCGGCAACGTCAGAGAGTATCTCGACGGTGCTGAATTTATCCTGCTCCCAGCTTACGGTAATAGTTCCGTTGCCATTGTCAACGACTGTTACGGGGATATAGGAGATGACCTGATTCGCTTCCTCACCGTGGATATGGCGAATTGCCTTTGGAGTGAGTGAATCCGGCAGTGTAATGGAAATGGTTATCGGAGCCGGAGTTTCAGTCGCGTTCGGAACAACGTTGCTCGCTGTCTTATCGTCGCTGCCCTCGACGTTTTCAGTATAGGTATAGGTTACGGTCGGGGTAATATCAAGAGTCAGCTTTCCGCTCTCGGGGTCAAATTCGGTTGCCTTTACACTGAGCGCGACCTCAACCTTGACCTCGTCGACGTTTGAAAGCTCGTTTCCGGTATCTTCTGCGATTTCATTTGCTTGTCCGGCTAAAGCCTCGTTAGCTTCGGCAGCCTTTTCTGTGTCAACGCTGGCGCTGACAGAGGCTATGGCGTTAACCACGTTTTGGGCAAGCTCTTTCTGCTCGCCGGTATATACATCAGGATTTATCTCGCTCGATGTATCAACATTTGCTGTCATCTGAACGGCTATATCGTTGATTACGGGTACATCCATATGAGAGGCATACTCCGATTCGCCTGCGGTATAAGTATAATCTATAGGAATTACGGTTTCATAATCTGTAAGCTCAGATTTGTTGACCTTGACCGTGACGATTCCGTTCTGGAGCGTGACAGCTGCGGCTTTGCTCTCGGTGGACGCGGCGGTAACGGTTCTGAAAATCGGAAGAAAGTAGAACGTATCATCAGTAAGCTCAGTCAGCTTCGGAATACCGGGAATGTAGCTTTCCTTGAGCGCCGCTTCGTCGCCGATATGGCTGGGGCTCTTGGGGTCAAATCCATTGATAGATTTGTAAGTACCCATATAGGGAAGCTGATTTCCGATGGTAATCGTCTTGCCCTTATCATTGCCGAGATACTCAATGCTTGCAAAATCCCAGCCGTTAAGTACCATCTTGTAGAAGCCGCCGCCAAGGTCTTCAACGTCGAGATTGTCACTGAATTTAAGGAGAGCTGCATCGTTGATAAGCTTGCCCTTATAGGCGATACCCCAAATCATGGTAGCTCCGTTAGAAAAGTAGCGGGTGTTCTCGTAGCTGTACCAAGTGGGGTCGGTGCGGAGCTTTGCCGTGTTGGTCTTCTCGTCGTAATCTGCGGGAGACCAGTCAAAAACGCGGCCGGTGTAACGGAAGTCGACGTGCGCCTCGCGTGTTTCCTCGCCTCTGTAGTTTTTGATGACATAGCGTACATTTGCGGAGGTGCTTGCTTCGAGCGCGGGGTCAACTGCGATTTCGATGTACTGGGCGCCGTCGCGGTCAACAGCGAGAGTTGCGGTAATGTTCTCGTTGTCACACTTTACGCTGCCATCGACTATCTCATCGTCGGCATAGAAATAGACCTTGTTGTCGCTTGAATTGAGATAATCCTTCGGGAGATAGTCAAAAGAGATATTTTCCCCGCTATCATAGCCAGAGCGCTGGCGGCTATCAGAAATATAGTTTGCCTCGGTTTTTTGCGGAGCGCTGTAGAAGCCGAAAAAGGGCAGCATAGTATCAATTGCTATTTTGTTTCCGTTATAGCTGATGTAGCCGCCGTGACCGAAGTTTTCAAAGTGAATTACAGTAACGCCGTTTTCGGTTTCACTGAGCGAGAAATAGTCGCCGCTCTTTGTGAACTCGGAAGCTGAAATGTGAGTAAGCTCGCCGTTCTCATCAAGCCAGAGAATATCATTATGTAGGTTCCACCCGATGGGTGCGCTTATCTCGGTAACCTTTGTCGCTTCATCTTCCAGATTTGGCTCAAGAGAATCTGTTTCTTCGTTATACTTAAGTGAACGACTAACCAGCCCCGGCGTGGCGTCTGCAAGATTAAGCTTTACTGTGGTATAGCCAAAATTAGAGTAGATGCGAATAAAGCACCAAGGGGTTGTAATGTCCTCGAAGGTTACCTTTACATATTTGCCGTCTACAATTTCAAGGTCTGCGTCGCTGCCACTATCAAAACCAACATCGGTTATAACATAACTGTCGTTTATTGGGACAAGATAAACTGTTCCGTTTGTACCGTTATATGTCAGCTTGGAGATATAATTTTCCTCGCTTGCCTCCGGTTTGGCATAGAAGCCGTAAACAGGCAGCCCGACGGTGACGTGGAGCTTATTGCCATTGTAGATTAAATCTGTTTCGCCGAAATCGGTAAAGCGCAGGACAGTGAATTCCGGCTGCTCGGCTTCCGCAGAGACGGTTACAATATCCGGATTATCGACCGTTACCTTATCTGCGGTGACGTTCTCATAATTCTCACCGTCAAAGTAAACAAGCTCGCCAGACCAGCCGCTGGACATATGGCCGTTTATGGAATTGTTAACGTTGCTGTCACTGCCTGGTATAAAGGACTGTGTTTCCTCATCCCAAGATGTCCAGCGCCATTTAAGTCCTGGTGTGACGTCGACGAGATTTAGTATTACAGTGGAAAAATAGTCAGAATTATAGGAAACGCGAACTCTAAGCCAAGAGCTTGTAATATCATCGACTGTTACTTTGACATATTTGCCGTCAACGATTTCAAGCTCAGCGTCGTTGCCGCTGTAAATAACGGCGTCGGTGATAAGATAGCTGTCGTTTAACGGTACAAGATAAACCGTGCCGTTTGTTCCGTTATATCTCAGCTCGGAGATATAGTTTTCCTCACTTGCCTCCGGCTCTGAATAGAAGCCGAAGGTGGGCAGTCCGACGTTGACGTGGAGCTTATATTCCTTGCCGTCTGCAGTGTAAGAAATATTCGTCTCGCCGAAGTTTAAAAAGTCTAGGTCAGTGAATTCCGGCTGCGCAGTATACGCCGATACGGTTGCTATATCGGGATTATCGACCGTTACCTTATCGGCGGTGACATTCTCATATTTCTCGCCGTCAAAATAAACAAGCTCGCCAAACCGGCCGTTGTTAATTTGACCGTTTATGGAATTGTTAACGTTGCTGTCGCTGCCCGGCATATAGGACTGAGTTTCCTCGTCCCAGGATGTCCAGCGCCATTTAAGTCCTGGTGTGACGTCGACGATGGAAATGCCGTTTGTGTTACGTCCAAAGTCATTTCCATTACCGTAATTAGCTGTATAGCGACCGGTGATTTGATTTACTGATACGTCTGTAATAGTAACTGTTGCATATTTTCCGCTTTCATCTACTATAACACTACTGCCACGAAAATCAGCACTTGTTATATTCCAGCTTTTCTCACGAGGAACAAAATAAACTGTTCCGTTAGTTCCGTTATATCTCAGCTCGGAGATATAATTTTCCTCGCTTGCTTCGGGCTTCGTATAGAAGCCAAAATCAGGCAACACGACGGTAATAGTTATAGTAAAGTTATTATAGGAGATTGCAGCTTTGCCAGGGTTATTAAATGCAATAGTATTTTCTTCTTGACCATTGCTGCGTATGACTTCCTTTACGCAGTTATCAACAGCAAGGTCGTCAAAATTAACCTGTGATTCCTCGCCGTTTTCAATGTAAACGAATTCAGCGAAAAGCCTGCTGCCAACTGCCATCTGTATTTCGTTGCTTTGATATGCTTCATCAACAACGCGCTCGCCAGTTGTTTTGTCCCAGTAAACATCGTGGAAATACAGCCCGTCCGGAAGATTATCCGCACTTGCATTTACGGCAAGCGGAGGAACGAGTGCCAAGACCATTACAAAACAAAGAATAATCGATAAAACTCTTTTGCGATTCATTTTTTACTCTCCTTTAAGATATTTCGGAAATGCGAGAAGCTTTAACGCAATTTACCTCCTTTAATATAATTTTTGATACTGTATAATTAACGATTTACACTTATAAATTATATATTGTCGCTCTATATATGTCAAACGATAATTTACATCAAATTTAATTATTTTGATTTCTTGGCTAAAATAGTTAAAAGGGGTGTGATAACAGTGTCGAGGATGCGTAACGCTTCGTTTGACAACAGCGAGCGATACCTTGAGCTTGGGTACGCCATTGCGTATTACCGAAAGCGAAAGGGATTGACGCAGGAGCAGCTTGCGGACAGAATAGGCATAAGCCGTCAGCATATGGCGGGAATCGAAGCGCCGAATATGCTGCGCCCGACCTCGCTAGAGGTGATATTCAATATTTCCACCGTTCTTGGAATAGAACCTTATATGCTGCTGAAATTCAATCCGGAAAAGAGCTGACAAGCTTTGATAGATAAGAAAAGCCCCGGGCATAGCTGCTCGGGGCTTTGAAATGCACTTTTCAATTTGGGTTTTTCGTTGTATTGGGCTCTTGAAATAATCTACGCCATTTTTACGCCATTCTGACATTGGAATACATGGGGATATATGGACTTATATGAAAATCGGCAAGCTCGGCAGCCCTTGTAATATAAGGCTTTATAGACCTTTATCGACTTATAAGGACTTATTGATTTTTGGGGTTAAATTCCGATACCGAGTTTCATAATAATAGCTCCTTTGCGTGTTCAATCATACCATTATAGCACACAAAAGCGGAGTTCACAATAGATTTCAGGCAAAAAAAGAGCCGCGCCATAAGACGCGGCTTAACTTTTTCGCTTCTCAGAAGCTGACCTTGCCCTCGACGCCGTTTACGACGTAGTAGGCGGTGCGCTCCTCGGGCTTGACGTAGAGGTCTACGGTCTTGACGGCATCCTTATTGTTTGCCTTGTAGTCCTCAACAGCGGCCTTGACGAGATCCGCGGTGCTGACCTCGGCGCCCATGAACTGAACGTAAACGTTCTCCTTGACGGCGACCTTCTTCTCACTGACCTTCTTCTCGACAGCCTTCTTGGTCTCGGCGACCTTCTTCTCGACGGTCTTTTTGGTCTCGGCAGCGGCCTTCTTGGTCTCTGCGACAGCCTTGTCGGCAGCCTTCTTGGTGTCGGCGGCGACCTTCTCGACAGCCTTCTTGGTCTCGGCGACCTTCTTCTCAGCGGTCTTCTTTACTTCCTTCGCCGCGGTCTCAACCTTAGCGGCGGTCTCCTTAACGACGTCGTTAGTCTCAGGAGCAGTCTTCTTGGTTTCAGCCATGATTGTTTCTCCTTGTAATATTTTTATTTGTGGGGCAGTATCTTTTTTCTGCATAGTCTATTATAGACCTATTTTTACCAAAATCAATGTACTTTTATACGAAAAAATCACAAAAAATCTAAGGTTTTAAGGATTATTTGTACATAGTTTTTACGCTGCTGCACATTTCATCGTCAGAATGTACAAAAAAACAACACCCCCCGGATATTCTCCGGAGGGTGCGGGATTCAGCTGTTTCAGGTTATCTCTTGACGTTGAAGGCGCCCTTCTGGGGATAGCAGGCGCTGTCGCCGAGAGCCTCCTCGATGCGGAGGAGCTGGTTGTACTTCGCAACGCGCTCGGAGCGGCTGGGAGCGCCGGTCTTGATCTGGCAGGTGTTGAGAGCAACTGCGAGGTCAGCGATGGTGGTGTCCTCAGTCTCGCCGGAACGGTGAGAGGTAACAGCGGTGTAGCCGGCCTTGTGAGCCATCTTGATAGCCTCAAGAGTCTCGGAAACGGAGCCGATCTGGTTGAGCTTGATGAGGATGGAGTTGGCGCAGCCGAGCTTGATGCCCTTGGAGAGGCGCTCGACGTTCGTAACGAAGAGATCGTCGCCGACGAGCTGAACCTTGTCGCCGAGCTTGGCGGTCATCTTCTGCCAGCCCTCCCAGTCCTCTTCATCAAGGCCGTCCTCGATGGAGATGATCGGGTACTTCTCAACAAGGCTCTCCCAGTGAGCGATAAGCTCGTCGCTGGTGAAGTCCTTGCCGGACTTGGGCTGATGATAGAAGCCCTTGCCCTTCGGGCTCTTCCACTCGGAAGCGGCGGCGTCCATAGCGAGCATGAAGTCCTCGCCGGGCTTGTAGCCGGCCTTCTCGATGGCCTTGAGGATAAGCTCGATAGCGTCCTCATCTCCGCCGAGGGAGTTGGGAGCGAAGCCGCCCTCGTCGCCGACAGCGGTAACGTCGTTCATCTCCTTGATGAGCTTCTTGAGGGTCTGGAAGACCTCGGCGCACCAACGGAGACCCTCACGGAAGGAGGGAGCGCCGACAGGCATGACCATGAACTCCTGGGTATCGACGGAGGAATCAGCATGAGCGCCGCCGTTGAGGATGTTCATCATCGGAACGGGGAGCTTGGTGCCGTTTACGCCGCCGAGGAAGCGGTAGAGAGGAATGTCAAGTGCGGTAGCGGCTGCGCGGGCAGCGGCGATGGATACTGCGAGGATGGCGTTAGCGCCGAGGTTACTCTTATCCTTGGTGCCGTCAGCCTTGAGCATAGCGGCGTCGACAGCGTAGGTGTCGGAAGCGTCGATGCCGATGATGGCGTCAGCGATAACGGTGTTGATGTTCTCAACAGCCTTGAGGGTGCCCTTGCCGCCGAAGCGCTTCTTGTCGCCGTCGCGGAGCTCGAGAGCCTCAAACTCACCGGTGGAAGCGCCGGAGGGAGCGGTGCCGCGGCCTACGGTGCCGTCAGCGAGGGTGACCTCAGCCTCAACGGTGGGGTTGCCGCGGGAGTCGATGATCTCACGGCCGATAACTTTTTCAATTTCTAAATAGCTCATTGGACTATACCTCCATATTTTTTATTTGAACTGATTTATTATAGCATAGCGTTAGTTTTTTATCAAGACAAATTATTGTTTTGCGCACAGTTAACTGTTATCTCGCCTGATTCGTCCGCCCTGACCTCGAAGCCCATCGAGGCGAACGCCTCCGCCGGAAGGCAGGCACAGTAGTGCGCGACCGCGGGAGAGGCGGGATAGAAGCTCTCGGCGCCGCCGCAGGCGATGTAATAGCCGCCGTCAGCGTAGCGCAGGACGTACTCGCGGCCATCGAGAGAGACGACAGTCCCCGCGCCGGCGCGCCACTCGACCTCGCCGCCGCACTTTCGACGATATCGCGCAGGGGCAGAAGCCACGCGCCGGAAGCATCGCGTATCGCGGGCGAGGAGCACCTCTCTCCGGAGGCATAGACGACGGGAAGGCTCTCGCTGTAAAAATACAGCCGGGTGCTCGCGTCAAGGTGGGCGGAGTCGCGGTATTTTTCGCAGAAATATCCGTCGTTATACGGCTTTGTGTGGGTGTAGCCGGGGTCGTAGTCCATGCAGTAGAGCATTTCGCCCGTCTTATGCGAGCTTTCGGCGGAGCGGGCGTTCATCGCCTCGATTTCGGCGTTGTGTATATACCCCGGCGCGTTGCGCCACGCCTTTACGCCGACGAGAAGGAGAAGCGCTGTCATTACGGCAAGGCGCGCCCTTTTCGGAAACGAGCCGAGAAGCTCAGCGGCGAGAGCGGCGAGGGCAATATACGCCGGAACGAGCGTTCGCGCGGCGTTTGACTGGGTAACGAGCATAACGGCGAGGGTGCAGGCGCCGAAAAAGAGGACGGCGCCGGTTTTTTGCTCGCCGGAGAATATAAGTATCGCGCCGAGGCACAGCGCGAGGGCGATATACGCGCCCAAAAGCGCCGGAATGCGGAAAACGAGCGCGAAAATGAGGCAAAGGCATGCCGCGCACGAGGGTATAAGAACGCGCGCTTTGCGTATTTTTAATGAAATGAGCGCGGGAACTGTGAGCATCAGCGCCGCCATACCAAGGCTTGCCTGCAAAAGATCGAGCTGAACCGCGAGAGCGTCAGAAACGCGCCCGATAAGCGGCGCGCTCGTTTCAATTCCGGCGCGGTTCATCGTAGCGGGGGAGAGAAAAATCGTCGCGGCGCCGGCTGCCGCGGCGATAAGCACGCCGACAGACAGCGCGGCGCGGCCTCGCCTGAAAATCGCCGCAAGAGCGAGAAGCGCAAAGAGCGCGCATACGGAAAGCCCGGTCTGCTCAGTCGTCGCGCCGGAGGCGAGAGCGAGTATGACAGCGAGGGCACAGCCCGCCCTCTTCTCAGCGGAGAGCGAGACGGAAATGAGCGCGAGCGCCAGCGCAGAGGGAAAGAAGTAGTTGAAAAACGCAGAGCTCCAGAGCATTCCCTCCACCGCCATCGGGCGCGGCATGATGAGAAGCAGACCGGGTATGAGCACGGCGGAAAACAGTCTGTTTTTTCCTGCCGAGACGCAGATGACAGCGGTGCAGATGAGCACAGAGAGCGCGAAGGCAGCATTTCCGAAGTGCAGAACGAGGGTCGCAAGGGCGTGGACGAGCGTGCGCCCGTTAAAAATTTCATAGTGCTCCCCAAGATTGCGGAGCCAGGCTGAAACGCCGCCGTCGAGAAACGTAGAGTACCAGAAATCGTCGGCGCTTCGGGTCGTTATGAGGGCGAGGGAAAAGAGAAGCGAGAAAAGAAGAGCGGCGCTTATCGCGGCAAAAACGCGGCTCGGACTGCGCTTTTCAGTCATTTGCGAGCACTCTCTTCGCTCTCAGAATGCCCATAACGGTCTTTGAATCGTTTATTTCGCCCCTGAGGCACATTTCGACCGCCTCGTCAAAGGGAAGGCGCTCGTAAGATAGAAATTCGCCCTTGTCGAGGTGCTGCTCGCCGGCGCGCAGGTCGGTAGCGAGGTAGATGTGGATTATTTCGCCGACGTAGCCGGGGGTCGGGTAGTCGATGCCGAGGGATATGAGGCTTCCCGCGGAATATCCCGTCTCCTCGCTGAGCTCTCGCCCTGCCGCCTCGATGGGATCCTCGCCCGGCTCGAGCTTTCCCGCCGGAATCTCGACAAGCTCCTTCGCGTAGGCATAGCGGTACTGGCGCACGAGCAGAACATTGCCGCCCTCGTCGATGGCGACGATGCCCACGCCGCCGTGGTGATCGACTATCTCGCGGAATGCGGTGGTGCCGTCGTCCAGCTCGACTGTGTCGCGGTGCGCGGTGAAGATTTTTCCGATAAATTTATCCTCTCGCGTGAGGGTTTTTTCATAAAATGACATAAAATCAACTCCTTATGCGGGAATTATACTATGCAGAGTGGAAAATTGCAATTATCGGCTTGCATTTTCGCGATTTTCTATGTATAATCAATCGGTTATTGTAATACTAACCCCTGATCAAAATCTTCAATTCGCGCTTGCCCTTTTCGCGTCATACTTCGTTATCCGGCTTGATAATACACAAAGTATTATCTGCTCCGGACGCCTTGTATGACGCAAAAAATTCTGCGCGCTCGGTTAAAGCTTTTAATCAGGGATTAGTATAAAATGCAATTAGTATTTCGGAAGTGAAACTATGGAAAAGAACATAAGGAACGTTGCGATAATCGCCCACGTCGACCACGGCAAAACCACCCTCGTCGACGAAATGCTCAAGCAGGGCGGCGTATTCCGCGATAATCAGGCAGTTGCCGACAGAGTTATGGACTCCGGCGACCTCGAGCGCGAGCGCGGAATTACGATTCTGGCTAAGAACACAGCTATACAGTACGGCGATACAAAGATAAACATCGTCGATACCCCGGGCCACGCCGACTTCGGCGGCGAGGTCGAGCGCATACTCAAAATGGTAAACGGCGTTATTCTCCTCGTGGACGCCGCCGAGGGCCCCATGCCCCAGACGAGATTCGTTCTCAGCAAGGCGCTGGAGCTTGGCCACAGAGTTATCGTGGTGCTCAACAAGATCGACAGACCCGACCAGCGCGTCTTAGAGGTCGTTGACGAGTGCCTTGAGCTTCTTCTGGAGCTTGGCTGCACCGATGAGCAGCTCGACAGCCCCATGCTCTTCTGCTCCGGCAGAAAGGGTACCGCCTCCTATGCGCCGGACGTCGAGGGAACAGACCTGAAGCCCCTTTTCGATACGATCCTCAACTACATTCCCGCTCCCTCCTGCGATGATGAGGCGCCGCTTCAGATGCTGGTCAGCTCGCTCGACTATAACGACTACGTCGGCAGAATCGCAATCGGCCGCATCGAGCGCGGAGTTATACGCCAGAACCAGGAGATCGTCGTCACGAACTGGCACGATGAGGGTATGCAGAAAAAGGCGAAGGCGGTTTCAATTTACGAATTCCAGGGACTTAACAAGGTGCCTGTGACAGAGTCTTCCTCCGGCAATATCATCGCTCTTTCCGGCATTTCGGATATCTCCATCGGCGATACGATTTGCGCCGTGGACGCTCCCGAGCCTCTGCCCTTCCTCAAAATCTCCGCTCCGACCATGGAGATGACCTTCTCCGTCAACGATTCTCCCTTTGCCGGCAAGGAGGGCAAGTACGTAACAAGCCGCAACATCCGCGACAGACTTTTCCGTGAGACCATGAAGGACGTTTCCCTCAAGGTCAGCGAGGTCGAGGGGTCTGACCACAGCTTCAACGTTGCAGGCCGCGGCGAAATGCACCTCAGTATTCTTATCGAGACCATGCGCAGAGAAGGCTATGAGTTCGCAGTAAGCCCCCCGCGCGTGCTTATGCGCGAGATCGACGGAGTCAAGTGCGAGCCAATCGAGCGTGTTGTGATCGATGTTCCCGAGGACGCTGTCGGCTCGGTTATCGAAAAGCTCTCAAACCGCAAGGGCGAGTTTATCGAGATGACCCCCGTCGGAAACCGCATGAAGCTCACCTTCTTCGTTCCGAGCCGCGGACTTTTCGGCTACCGCAACGAATTCCTCACCGATACAAAGGGCGAGGGCATCATGTCCTCTGTTTTTGAGAAGTACGAGAAGTACAAGGGCGAGCTGTCTCGCCGCAAGACCGGCTCACTCGTCGCAAGCGAGACCGGCGAGGCTGTTGCCTACGGCATCTTCGGCGTTCAGGACAGAGGCGTTATGTTCGTATCCCCCGGCGTTCCCGTCTATGGCGGAATGGTCGTCGGCGAATGCCCGAAGGCGGAGGATATAACCGTCAACGTCTGCAAGAAAAAGCAGCTTACGAATATGCGTGCCGCCGGTTCCGACGAGGCGCTGAGGCTCGTTCCGCCGAGGATAATGAGCCTTGAGCAGTGCCTTGAGTTCCTCGCCGACGATGAGCTTCTCGAGGTAACGCCCCAGAGCCTGAGGATAAGAAAGGCTATCCTCGACCACGCACTCAGAATGAAAGCCCTTAAGGGCAACAAGAACGCATAACAGTTATCCCCAAAGTCAGCTGACTTTGGGGATATTTTTATACTCGTCAGGTTTTTATGCTGCGGTTGACCAACCTGCCAAGGGTGTTCATTCTCTCTCTTTCTCGCAAGAAAGAGAGAGAACGGAACCAAGAGAGAGATAAGAGGCTTTTGGCGGTGACCATCACACTGAGGTGCGCCGATTTGCGTGGTGTCCTTCGTCTAAAAGGCGAAGCATCTAACACGCTTAGCCGCTTACTGCATACTTTGTCTTACTGCCTGCTTCTACATACCTCACCACGCTTTGCGCAGGAAGCACCAAGAGGGGTTTTCCAAAAGGGGCAAGCCCCTTTTGTGTCGTTTTAAGGGGTTTCCAAAGGGGGAAATCGAAATCCCCCTTTGGCTTTTTTCTCTCTCTTGCTTCTTCTCTCTCTTTGCAAGCCGCAAAGAGAGAGAATTGAAGAGGAAACGGCGGCTTCGCCGCCATAAGAATAAATCCCCGCCCGGCGGGTAAAATACCCCACGGTGATGCGATTGTTTACCCTTTTCGAGCTCGAAAATAAGTTCGGCGGCACCTGCGACCTCATGCGCCGCCCTCTTCGCCTCGGCGGCCGCGCCGAGAACGCAGCGGCGCTCATTTACATCGACTCGCTCGTCTCCTCCGAGGCGGCGGGCCGGCTCGTTATCGAACCGCTCGGCGACCCGATGCGCACTCTCGGCGACTACTCGCCCGAGGCGGTCATGGCAAGCCTCTGCGGGCTGAACGCCGAGGTCTGCTCCGACGTTGACGGCGCGGCGGATAAGCTCCTCTCCGGCTTCGCGCTCGTCTACCTGCCCTCTTTCGGCGCCGCCGTCGCCGCGGAGCTGAGAAGCCCCGACAAGCGCGCCGTCGCCGACCCGAAGGATGAAAAGGTGCTCAAGGGCTCGCGCGAGGCGTTCACAGAGTGCCTGCAAACGAACTGCGCCCTCCTGCGCCGCCGCGTAAAGACTGCCGACCTGCGCCTGCGCGCAATTACCGTCGGCTCGCGCGCGGAGTGTACCCTCGTCATCGCGTGGATAGAGGGCTTCACGCCCTCAGCGCTTGTCGATGAGATGATGCGGAGAGCTGAAAACCTGCGGGTCGAGGGGGTCATCACAAGCTCCGTCATCGAGGAGTGCCTCGCGGACAGTCCGCTTTCTCCGCTGCCGCAGCTCATCGTCACCGAGCGCGCCGACAAATTCTGCCTCAATCTCCTCGAGGGGCGGGTCGGGCTGCTGGCTGACACTCTGCCCCTCGGCTACCTCGCGCCCGCCTCGCTTCCGCAGCTCATGAAGGCGCCCGAGGACGAGGCGGCGCACTTTGCGGCGACCTCGCTAATGACGCTTTTTCGATATTTTGCTCTGTTTTTATCGCTGACCCTGCCGGCGATCTACCTCGCCCTCGCACTCTATCACCAGTCGCTCATTCCCCTGCGGATACTGCAAAGCATGATAGAGGCCGAGCTTGAGGTGCCGTTTCCGACGGCGGCTGAGGTGTTCATAATGCTCGTCGCGGTGGATCTTCTGGAGGAGGCGGGACTGCGTATGCCGGGGCCGATCGGCCCGACGGTGTCGATAATCGGCGCGCTCATCATCGGACAGAGCGCAGTCGAGGCGAAGATCGTGAGCCCCATCATCGTCGTGACCGTCGCGCTCGCATCCACCGCGCAGTACGCCCTGCCGAACCGCGATCTTCAGCTTGCAGTCAAGCTCGGGCGGCTCGGACTCGTGGCGCTCTCGGCGTTTTTCGGGCTATACGGCTTGGGAGCGGGCCTTGCGCTCATCGCGGCGCACCTCATTATGCTCAGAAGCTTCGGAAGGAGCTATATTTCGCCGCTTGCGCGCTATCCCGCGAGGGCGCTCCTGCGGCTTCCGATGACAGTCAAGCGGAAGGAGGATCCGACAGTATGAAAAGGGCGGCGTTGTGGATAATTCTGGCGCTCTCGCTCTCCTCCTGCTCGCTCAAGGCGCGGGAGCTTACGAATCTCGAGCCGATCGAAACGCTCTGCGTGACCCTCAAGGAGGGACGGGTCAAAATCATCGCCTGCGCCGCCGTGCGCGACGAGGACAACGTGCCGCTGGTGTTTCAGATGGAAGGCGACAGCGTTTCCGACGCGGTCGAAAAGCTCAAAAGCCTGCCCGAGGGCAAGGACGCGATTTTCGTGCATACGAAGAATATCCTCTGCGACACGCGCTACTGCGCCGAGCGCCTCGACGAGCTGAAGACTTTTCTGCGTGACGGCCCGGAGATTAAAGAGAGCGCGTGCGTGTTCTGCGCCGACGACGCGGCGGCGCTTCTCGATAAAATACGCGAGGGCGAGGGCGATGTCAGCGCCGACCTCGAGTTCCTTGCGGACAAGAGCGCGAAGGACGAGGTCACCCGCGCGCCGGAGGTTTGCGACAGCGGCAGGATCTTTGCCGTCGCAGAGCAGTTCGGGAGCGTTATCCCTCTCGGTGTGGAGAGGTTTTGAACCGTCCCTACAAGGATTATTTTATGGAGGCAGCTATGTACTCACGAAGAAAACTGATTCTGGCGCTTTTTGCGCTCTTCGCGGTCAATATCGCGCTCATCGCGGCGTTTTCGCTCGTATCGAACGCGGCGACCTACCGCCGCGGCTCGTCCGGCGAGGCGGTCAGCACCATTCAGACGAAGCTCAAAAACTGGGGCTACTACTCCGGCGCCGTCGACGGCATATACGGCTCCGCCACGGAGAACGCCGTCAAATTCTTCCAGCGCAAAAACGGGCTCACCGCCGACGGCGTTGCCGGAAACGCCACCCTCGCCGCGATGGGAATCTCCTCCGGCGCGTCGAGCTCCTCGCGCGACTCAGACGTTGCGCTCCTTGCGCGGCTCATCTCCGCCGAGGCGCGCGGCGAGCCGTACTCCGGGCAGGTCGCGGTCGGCGCGGTCGTGCTCAACCGCATTAAGCACCCGTCGTTTCCGAACTCCATCTCCGGCGTGATATATCAGAAGGGCGCGTTTTCCTGCATCGACGACGGGCAGTTCAACGAGCCGATTGCCGACTCCGCCTACCGCGCCGCGCGCGACGCGATGAACGGCTGGGATCCCTCCGGCGGCGCCATCTATTACTTCAACCCCGCCACCGCGACGAGCAAGTGGATTTGGTCGCGCCCGCTGATCGTCGTGATCGGAAAGCATCGCTTCTGCGCGTAATGGCATAATTATTGCAGGGACGGGGCAAGTCCCGCCCGCTGTATGGGCACAAAAAAAGGAACCGCGTTTTCAGCGGTTCCTTACTCTATATGAGGGTCTGTTACCCTGTTTTTAAGTGTTATCGGACAGATCTTTTATCTGTCGATCATTGCGGAGTTGAGAACGTATTCCTTATTCTCAAGGAAATGATTGAAAAACTTGGTCTCTTCTCCGGCGAGCTCGTAAAGCTCTTCTTCACGGCGCTCATCCTTCATGGACAATCGCTTCCTTTCTCGGGGTATTTCCTCGTCTTTCTCTCTCGAGGATGGCTGTATTATAGCGCTTTAAAACGCTTTTTGTAAGACCCAAACTCAACAAATCGCACAAAGGATACCCCCGAAAATTGTGCAATACATACAAAAAAGAGCCCTCCGGACACTCCGGAAGGCTCCTGAGATTTATTTTTCTCAGCCCTGGAAAACGCTGAAGTTCAGCACCATAGTGAGGACAACGAATACAAGAGAGAGCCACTTTGTTGCCTTGGCGAGGGTGGCGTCAAGGGATTTGCCCTTGTTCTTAGCGAGGAAGGTATCGTTTGAGCCGCCGAAGATGGAGCCGGTGAGGCCGGCGCTCTTTCCGGACTGGAAAAGCACGACGACAACGATCGCAAGCGCGCTGATGAACTGGATGATTGTAAGAATAAGGCCGACTGTCTGCATTATTTATATCCCCTTTTTGGTAGCATTTTTTGAAAAATTGTGTTACAATAGGCTGTCCCATAGAGACAGTGCATAGATAATATCACATAATTTCGCGTTTTGCAAGAGTTTTTTAAAGATTTTAAGGAGAAAGCCATGCTTTTTGACACTCACGCACATTTTGACGACCACGCCTTCGATTCAGACCGCGACGAGGTGCTCGGCGCGATGCGGGAGGCGGGCGTTTCGCTCATAGTCGACCCCGCGAGCCACGTTGAGAGCGCGAGGAGCGCGCGCGACATCGCTGAGAAATACGATTTTGTGTATTATGCCGCTGGTCTGCACCCGAACGAGCTCGATTCCTACTACGACGGCTACCTCGACGACGTGCGCGGGCTGTGCCGACACCCGAAATGCGTCGCCGTCGGCGAGATCGGGCTCGACTACCACTATTCCTATGATGAAAAGGAGCTTCAGCACAAGGTGTTCCGAGAGCAGATGGCTCTCGCGCGGGAGATAGGAAAGCCGGTCATCGTCCACGACCGCGAGGCGACTCAGGATGTGCTCGGCATAATCACGGAGTACCCGGACGTGCGCGGGGTGATGCACTGCTTTTCCGGCTCGTGGGAGACGGCGAAAACGATCCTCGACCTCGGCTGGAGCATCTCGTTTACCGGTGTTGTAACTTTCAAAAACGCGCGCCGCGCCGTCGAGGTCGCGCCGAAGATACCGCTCGACCGCATCATGATCGAGACCGACAGCCCCTACATGGCGCCGGAGCCGGTGCGCGGAACGCGCAACGACAGCCGCAACGTGCGCTATATCTGCCGGAAGATAGCCTCCCTGCGCGGCATGAGCGAGGAGGAGTTCGCGGCGGTCACGATGGAAAACGGCAAAAGGTTTTTCGGGATAAAGTGATAAACGGCGGGCGGGTATGAAGACCCGCCCCTATAAGCTGCAAAATTACAGATATTCCTTCGAGAAAGCGAAGGGAAGCATCTCGCGCAGGGGATGCGCTTCATACTCACCGTCGCCGCGCACGCAGAGCACGAGCGTGTCGAGCCCGAACTCCGCCATGAACTGCCGGCACTGCCCGCACGGCACGCAGTAATCCTCGCCGTTCGCGTAGACCGCGATGCGGTTGAATTTCCTCTCGCCGTTCGCCACAGCCGTCGTGTAGGCGTTGCGCTCGGCGCATATCGTTCCGCCATAGGCGGCGTTTTCTACGTTGCAGCCCTTGTAAACCTTGCCGCTCGCGCACTCGACGGCGGCGCCGACCTTGTAATTTGAGTAGGGCGCGTAGGCGTTTTCGCTGGCGGCAATCGCCATTTCAATAAGCTCACGGTCAGTCATTTTCTCTGCCTCCCAAGTCAATTTTCCAGTTTTTAATATCCGTAAACACGCCGGAAACGCTCGGCGAGAGATTAGTTACCTCGCCTATATGCGTCAGAACGGCGTATTTTTTATAGCATACAGGGATTATGTCAACCTTTTCCGCGGCGTGAGCGCAGAGAAGGCGGGCATTTTCTTTTTTCTCCTCGCCCTCGGAGCCGAGATATGCGGCGATGAGAGCTTTGTACTCCGGGTCGGAGATATTTCCGTAGTTCATCCTGCCGCCGTAGGTGAGAAGGCTCGTGAGGTCGAAGTCGGGCGTGAGCTTCACCTCGCCGACGTAGAGTGAGAAGTCGCCGCCCTCGAGCGCGCGGACGTACTGATTGTACGGCAGGATCTGAAGAGTCGTGCGCAGGCCGTTTGCCTCCAGCGCGTAGGCGAGGTTTTTCGCGACGGCGATCTTGTAATCGTTGTCGTCGTTCACGATGAGCTTTATATCAAGTGAGGCGGCGACGGCGGAGTTGTCCCAATAGCCGTCGTTGTCCCAGTCGTAGACGATGGCGGTGGAGATAACGTCGTAAAACCCGCGCGGATCGTAGCCGGTGCCGGCCTCCCACGCGCTGTCATACTCGCCGAGGGCTGAGGACAGAATGAGCGGAGCATTTCTCACGGCGGGGCCGTAGACCTCGCTCACGATGCTGTCGCGGTCAAAAATCTTCGCTATCGCCCTGCGCACGAGGGGGTCTGAGCCGGCGCCCGTGCGCTCGTTGAAGCCGATATAGATGAGATTCGTGGTGTCGTAGTAGCGCGTCTCGAAAAAGCCGTGGAAGTTAAGGCCGACAACGCCGGTGGTATCGCGGTTCAGAAGGTCGATCTCCTTCGAGGCGAAGGCGCGGGTGAGGCTTCCGAGATCGTTTTCTGAGTAGTAAACGCGGTCTGTCGGGAGCGACTTGTAGTCGCGGTGCAGGGGGAAAGCCTCGAGATAGCCGTCCTCGGTAAAGACGTATGGCCCGGTGCCGGTGGGCGGGGTCGCGCGCTGGGTGCCGCTCTTCACGATCGGCAGATCCATAAGGCGCGGAAAATCGTAGTTCGCGCTTGAGAGCACCACTGATACGGTGTAATCGTCGGCGGCGTTGATGGCCAGCACCTTCGAGTAGCGCGTCGAGTACTTCGAGCCGCCGGCGGCGGAGTTTACTGTGTCGACGACGTCCTTTGCCGTGAGCTCGGTGCCGTCGTGAAACACTACGCCGCGCTTAATGTGGAAAAACCACGTCACGCCGTCCTCCGTTTCCTCAGACTCGCAGAGCACGCGCTCGGGCGTGAAGTCCGCTCCGAGGCGGTAGAGCCCCTCGTACATGAGGCTCATCATGTCGCAGTTGAAGTTGTTCGTGCCGTAGATCGGGCTGAGGGTCGAGGCGGGATCGTAGTTTATCGTGAAGAGCGTGTCGGCAAGGTGGTAGCCCGTGTTCTTCTCCGGCGCGGGCTCGGCCTCCTCGACGGGCGCGGGCTCGTCCTCGACGACGGGCTCCGCCGGCGCGCCCGTCGCAGTACAGCCCGTGAGAAGAAGGGTGAGAGCGAGCAGGATATTCAGTTTTTTAATGTGATTTTTCATAGGCGTTACATCATAATTACACTCGCCTGCACGCCGCGGTGTCCGTCAGTATAGCGGTGCGACCAGTATTTATCGTGCTGACAGCGGGTGCAGACGGGACTAATCCAGATATTTTCGGGGCGAACGCCGCTTCTCAGAAGAATATCGCAGTTTGCGCCCTTGAGGTCGGCATAGAATTTGCCCTCGTTTTCGGGGTCCGGGCGAAAGCGGCTCCCGCAGCCTATGGAGCTGAGGGCCTCCGTTACCTCTTCGCCCACCTGAAAGCACTCATAGCCTATGGCAGGCCCGATGGCGGCGCGGATATTTTCGCCCTTTGCGCCGAGAGAAACCATAGAGCTTACGGCGTTTTTCA
This sequence comes from Oscillospiraceae bacterium, assembly GCA_017439425.1. GTDB lineage: Bacteria > Bacillota > Clostridia > Oscillospirales > Oscillospiraceae > RUG626. Next base: position 4,952 of record JAFSJE010000078.1, on the reverse strand, counting down.
CTATTTCCGCCACGGTGCCTCGCCAGCCGGCGTGGACTGCGGCGATAACGCCGTGTTCTGCGTCCTCTAATAGTATCGGTACGCAGTCGGCGGTCTTTACCATGAGGGCAAGACCCTTTTCGCGCGTCACAAGTCCGTCGGCTGCGCAGGGGTTGGGTGCGTAAAGCTCGTGGGCGTCGGCACTCGTTACCGTCAGAACGGTGCTTGAGTGTATCTGGTGCGCAACGGCGAATTTTGTGATTCCAAGCGCCTCAAAAAGGCGGCGGTAGTTCTCGCGCACGCATTTTTCATCGTCGCCGAGGTGCTCGCCTAAGTTCAGAGAGGCGAAAATGCCCTCGGAAACGCCGCCGAGGCGGTCGGTAAAGGCGTGGGTGAAGGTGAGATTCGGGGAGGTGGTGTACATTTACTTCTCGTTTCTGCCGCAGCACTCTTTATATTTCATCGGTCTTGAGCCGTCCGGCTTCCACTTGCCGCAGGGGCAGGGGTCGTTTCTGCCTGGCTTGCGAACCTTGACTGGCTGGCGCTTCACGGTGCCGTCCGAGGCGCCTCCGGCGACGGCGTTCTTGCTGACCGCCTTGCGCTCGATTTTTTCCTCTTTCTTGACTCTGACAGTAAAGATGCGGCGGACGACCTCTTCCTTGATGCCGTTTATCATCGCCTCGAACATCTCGTAGCCCTCGCGCTTGTACTCGTCAACGGGGTTAGTCTGCGCGTAGGCACGGAGAACTATGCCCTGCCTCAGATCGTGCATTGCGTCGATGTTGTCCATCCAGTATTCGTCCACAACGCGCAGAAGTATAACGCGCTCCAGCTCGCGCATAACGGGGGTTTCAGTGCCGGGCAGATTGCCGAACTCACGCTCGCGCTCGGCGTAGACCGATTCGGCGCGGGCTTTGAGGGAATCAGCAATCTCCGTGTCGCTTGTGCCGGAAACCTCATCCGGCGAGGTGAGGAACAGCCCGATAAACGGCTTTGCCGCCTCGGCTTTATCAACAACGCCGTCGATATGCGCGTCACGCACGGCGGCGTCGATGACGTCCGATATCATGGCGTCGATGCTCGGGCGGATGTCCTCGCCGTCGAGCACTCTTCTGCGCTGGGCGTAGATGACCTCACGCTGAGTGTTCATAACGTCATCGTATTCAAGAACGCGCTTGCGGCTCTGGAAGTTGCGGCTCTCGACGTTCTTCTGAGCGTTTTCGATTGCGCCGGAGAGTATCTTCGCGTCGATGGGCGTGTCCTCGTCGATGCCGAGGGATTCCATCATGTTCATAACGCGCTCGGCGCCGAAAAGGCGCATGATATCGTCCGTAAGCGCGAGGTAGAAGCGAGTTTCACCGGGGTCGCCCTGTCTGCCGGAGCGGCCACGGAGCTGATTGTCGATGCGGCGCGACTCGTGGCGCTCTGTGCCGAGAACGAAAAGTCCGCCGGCGGCGATAACGCGCTCAGCCTCAGCCTTTGTGACCTCGGAGTATTTTTTGAGGCTCGCCTGGAAGAGCTCGCGGGCGGCGAGGATATCCTCATTGTCCGTATCGGCAAAGCCCGTCGCCTCGGCGATTATCTCATCCTCGTAGCCTGCTTTTTTGAGGTCGGCGCGCGCCATAAACTCAGCGTTGCCGCCGAGAACGATATCCGTTCCGCGGCCCGCCATGTTGGTGGAGATGGTGACCGCGCCGAATTTGCCCGCCTGCGCGATTATCTCAGCCTCTTTTTCGTGCTGCTTGGCGTTCAGAACGGTGTGGGGTATGCCCTCGCGCCTGAGGAGCGAGGAGAGATACTCGGATTTTTCTATGGAAACTGTGCCGACGAGCACCGGCTGACCCTTTTCGTGGCACGCTTTTATCTGCTCGATGACCGCGCGGTTCTTGCCGATATCGTTTTTGTAGACAACGTCGGGGCGGTCAATACGCGCGAGCGGCTTGTTCGTCGGTATCTCGACGATGTCGAGCTTGTAGATGGCGGCAAACTCCTCCTCCTCGGTCAGCGCCGTTCCGGTCATGCCGGAGAGCTTGTTGTAGAGGCGGAAGAGATTCTGGAAGGTTATGGTGGCGAGGGTCTTGTTCTCGCGCTGAACGTCCACGCCCTCCTTCGCCTCGATTGCCTGGTGCAGACCCTCGGAGTAGCGGCGGCCGAACATAAGACGGCCCGTGAACTCGTCGACGATGATTATCTCGCCGTCCTTGACGACGTAGTCGACGTCGAGCTTCATGATTCCGTGCGCCTTGAGCGCCTGATTTATGTGGTGCGTGAGGGTCGCGTTTTCAATGTCGGCGTAGTTTTCGAGGTTGAACGCCTTTTCAGCCTTCTCAATTCCGCGGCTCGTGAGGGTCGCGGTGCGCGCCTTCTCGTCGACTATGTAGTCGGCGTCCACGTCCGACATATCCTCTTTTTCGTCGGTGGTCGCGTACACCACCTTGCGCAGGCGGCGCACAAAATCGTCCGCAAGGCGGTAGAGGTCTGTAGATTCATCGCCGGAGCCGGAGATTATGAGCGGGGTGCGCGCCTCGTCGATGAGTATGGAGTCGACCTCGTCCACGATGGCGAACTTGTGTCCGCGCTGCACCATCTGATTCTTGTAGAGCGCCATGTTGTCACGAAGATAGTCGAAGCCTATCTCGTTGTTCGTGCCGTAGGTGATGTCGGCGGCGTAGGCGGCGCGGCGCTCATCGTTCGTGAGGCCGTGGACTATAAGCCCGACGGAGAGGCCGAGGAAGCGGTATATCTTGCCCATCCACTCACTGTCGCGCTTTGCGAGGTAGTCGTTGACTGTCACGATGTGCACGCCCTCGCCGGTTAAGGCGTTGAGGTACGCCGGAAGCGTCGCGACGAGGGTCTTGCCCTCGCCGGTCTTCATCTCCGCGATGCGACCCTGGTGCAGAACTATGCCGCCGATGAGCTGAACGCGGAAGTGGCGCATTCCGAGAACTCTGTCGCCGGCCTCGCGCACTGTCGCAAACGCCTCGGGAAGTAAATCGTCAAGCGATTCGCCGTTCTGATAGCGGGCTTTGAACTCCGCGGTCTTCGCCTTGAGCTGGGCGTCCGTCAGGGCGCGGTACTCATCCTCGAGCGCCTCGATCTTATCAACGATGGGATTTAATTTTTTAACCTCCCGCTCGGAGCGGGTGCCGAATATCTTTGTAAAAAGTGACATTACGCAGGTTCCTTTCGCTATTGCATACAAATTCAGCTTATTCTAACACAAAAGAAGCGAGAAAAAAAGAGATAATCGCGGTTGTTTACCAAAAATTGAGCGCTTGTTCACAATTTGTTCATATTTGTGTGTTAGAGTTGTGCCACTTTTGTTTGAAAGGTAAAGGGAAAATGAGAAGATACATTTCACTTCTGCTGGCGCTTGTGATGGCATTCGCCCTCGCCGCCTGCACCAATAGTCCGGCTGAGAACACAGACTCGCCGGCAAGTCCCGAGACTGAGACAACCGCACCCTCCGAGAATAACGACGCGCCCTCTGTCGACGCCAATGACGGCGCAGATGAGAACGCGCTGCCCGATTACACCTACCTCAGCGAGGGAATCGGCGAGAACGGCTGTTTTGCCGGCGTCAAGGCGAGCGATATCGTAACGCTCCCGGAGTACAAGGGTATTTCCGCGCCGACGAGCGTCGTCACCGCCGACCCGGACGCGGTCGCGCAGGAGGTGGAGAGCCTGCTGAACTCCCTCAGCGAGAGGGTCGAGGTTACTGACAGAGCGGTCGAGGACGGCGACACCATCAACATCGACTATGTCGGTTCTGTCGACGGCGTTGAGTTTACGGGCGGCAACACTCAGGGACAGGGCGCCGAGGTCACCATCGGCGTAACGAATTACATCGACGATTTTCTCCAGCAGCTTATCGGCCATATGCCCGGCGAGAACTTCGATATCGAGGTCACCTTCCCCGAAGATTACGGCAGAGATGACTTAAACGGCAAGGACGCGATCTTCAACGTCACCATAAACTACATCGTCGGGACTGTCACCGAGAGCGAAATAACAGACGCCGTTGCGGCGAAGCTCGGATACGAGAGCGCAGATGAGCTCAGCGCCGCAATCGAGGAATACGTCGTAAGAAACGCCAAGAACGAGTTTATCTCCTCGATCTACGAGCAGAGCGAAATTGCAGAGATCCCCGAGTCCGTTCAGAAGAACGTCGAGGACTATGTGAGATTCAATGTCGAGCAGAATTACGGCGTCGACCTCGCCGCCTTCTGCCAGTATATCGGCACCACTGAGGAGGAGTACCTCGCCCACGCGGTAGAGTCCGTGGGCAAGAATTACCTATCCGCGCAGGCGATCGCTGAGATAGAGAATATTGAGGTCACCGACGAGGATGTTATCGCCGGCGGTTATGAGAACGCCGTTGAGGTGTTCGGCGTGGGCTACGTCAAGCGCTATATCCTCATGCAGACGAAGGTGCCCGAGTTTATAATCGCAAACGCGGTTATAGGGTGAGTATCTCGGGCGGGCACGCTCACCGACCCTGCAAAATGCAAAAAAATTCCCCAAAGCCGTGAGGTGAACAGCACCCCATTTGTTAGACAAGTATGGTATACTACTAACAAGTGGGGTGTTGTTATATGCCGAAAGGAATACCGAACAAGAGATACACTGGTGAATTCAAGCAAAACGTTGTCGAAACGATGATGAGAGCAAGGCTGAGTTACCACGAGGCGGCTCGGCAGTTCAATGTAAGGGATCATCATCTTGTGGCGTCATGGGAGCGGATCTATCTGGAGGATGGCCCGGAAGGCCTGTATGTAGAGCGTCGAGGACGCGGGAGTAAGGGGCGTCCACCGAAGAAGCTAAAGCCAGATGTGGAAGAAGATCTTCTGGCGGAAGTACAGCGGCTGAGAGCTGAAAATGCATACCTAAAAAAATTGAATGCCTTGGTTGCCGAGAGGGTACGGCAAGAGAGAAAGCAAAAGTAATATGGGAACTGAGGCATGAACACAAGT
>JAFSJE010000077.1 GCA_017439425.1 Oscillospiraceae bacterium | reverse complement strand
CTTTTCGGCATCGGCGCTCACCATAGCCCTGTAAATCATCGTAACGAGCATAGCGTTATTGCAGGCGGCGTCGGGCTGGAAGGTTTTGGGCGAGGTTCCCTTCGTTATGCCGTATTTGTACGCCCAATCAACCGCTCTCTTCTCGATCGGGCTGAGAAGCGAGAGGTCTGTAAAAGGAGAATCGTTTGCGATCTCGCCTTCGCCGTACATTTTATAGAGCGCGCAGACGATACCGACGCGGCTGAGATCCTCTGCATCGTCAAGGAACCTTCCGGCATACTCTTCTGTAATCAGTTCATACGGCGCGAAAAGTCCCATTTCCTCGCCCTCTGTCGAGGCGCAGAGCGCATCCACCGCATAGAAATACCAATCTGATATATTTACATCGTCGTAATACCAGCCGCGCATACGCATTTCGTAGGAAACGGCATCGGCAAGACGCATAAGATACTCCTCGCTCATCGGAGAATCAACTCCGACGGCGCTGAAGCTCTCGTTAAATCCCATCTTGTTCGGCTTTGCCGTGAAGCGCAGATAATCGTCAACTCCACGGTAGTAATCGCTCTGCGCATCCAGCCAGAAGGAGAAGGCTCCCGCCGCGCTGACAGCGTAGCTTATATAATAGAACGGGGTTTCGAATATGTGTGAGATGTTGACCCAGAAGCGTGGATCAGCTTCAAAGCCGTAGGATGTGAGGATTTCCTGCGCCTTCGCCGATATTGCCTCCGGCGTAAGAGCTTCCTGCGCGTAGCACCAGCGCTCAAGCTCATCAACAAGCGCGCCGTCAATGATGTTGCCAAGCTTCGTGAAAACAATATATTCCATCGCATTGCGCCCTTTTTCGACAGAATCAAGAATTGACGGATAGTGCTCGCTGAACAACAGCTCCAGAGCCTGAGAATGCACCTCGCAGATATCTACGGACTTGCCCGTGATCCCTCTGAGATCGCTTACCCAGTAACTATTATTGAAGTGTCCAAGCTCGTGGACTGTTGTCAGAAGGTCTTCGAAGCTGCCGTCAGCAGCGTTGAAAAAGAACGGCGCATTCAGTCCGAAAAACTGCGTCGTAAAGCCCTGCTTGCTCTTTTTCGCATCAATATCGTTATCGTAAAAGCCGTGGGAGCGCATAAAGTCAAGGCTCTCGGCTATCTCGTCGCTCATAAGCTCGATATACGGCGCGATGGTCTCAAGTGCGCGGGAGCCGGAGTAGTCGTCATAGTAAAAATCAAAGGCGCCTGAGGTGAGAAATTTTTCGCCCAGCGCTTTATAGACAGGAACTATATATTCCTTGACCATTGCAGCAAATTCTTCCGCATCAGCCGGTGTGAAGTCCCTGCCGAATATATAGGCATAGGCATAGTCCGCATAACTGTCCCATCCGCCAAGAGCCGCCGCCTCTCGGTTGAGCCGTACTGTGTCGATATATATCTCGGCTCTTTTCAGGTATAGCTCCTCCCCGGATTGCGCTTCATTCTCCGCTGCCCAGAATTCGTTCGTCTTTTCGTTGATTTCTTCGCTCAGCTCGATTTCTTCTTCGTCGAGACCTTCGTAGTCCGTAAAGTACAAAAGCTCATCATCGGTAAAAAACGTCTTCAGCGCTTCGGCGCACGGGGAGTCGATGATGTCGCTTATGAGAACATAAAGCGCATTGACGATGCGTATAGATTTTGTATACGCCTCCGTATACTCTCCTGCGGCCTCGCTCGCCGGATCCTTGCACATAAGAATATACGTCAGCGTCGCCATATCCCTGGCTTTTATGCTTGCCTTTATTGCCTCGCCGAAAAGCTTCTCTACCTCCTCGGTGTTCTCAGCGTTTTCAGCCTTTGCGCGTATGCTGTCAAAGAGCGACAGCGCCGCCTCGACGTCTACGGGCTCATATCTGAGGTCGGAAAAGTTCAGATCAGTGTGCTCAGACGGGGTGAAGAAGCTTGTATCCCTCGCGGCAAGCGCCGGAACTCCGAGTGAAACGAGCATCGCAAGCGCCAGAATGGCCGCGGTAATTTTTTTCATATTCATCTCTCCGTATTCTCCAAAAAGTCATTTTTCAGGATATCCTCGCCGACCGTTGTGCGGGCGAGTCCGAAATCATAGCAGGAATTGCCCGACGATCTCGGGTAGACATGAAACGCCCAGTGCTGCTGGCTCAGATGCTGACGGTAGCCGTCCTCTGCAACCTCAAAGGCAGTCCTGCCGCCGAAGGCTTCTAGCGGAGCATCCCAGTCCATGGACATTCTGTTCTCTCTGTAAACGTGAAGATACAGCTTCTGCGCCTCCCACACGCCGTATTTTTCCGCGCTCGGGGCGTCATATTCGGGGTCTGCTGCCCGCTCAACGCTCTTTAAGAGCGTTCTGCCGGCGAGCATATGTGCGCCGTGGCCGTATTCGCCGTTAATATCGTGTCCGATGACCACCAGTGGCCTGAAGCGGCGCAGCATCTCGATCTGATAGCGCATAAAATCCTCGCCGTAGCGGCTCTGCGCCGCGTCGAGATCGGCAACGTAGACGTCGTTGAACGGGCTCATCACGGGATAATTCCGCACTCCGACAGTCCAGAGTCCGTCGAGCTGCTCGTGCGGCCGCGGCTGCTCGTTCCAGTGGTTTGTCATATAGCAAATCTGCACCTTTTTGCCTTTTTCTCCGGCGTAGTACGGCATCGTGCCGCCGAAGAAGAGGTGCTCGTCATCGCCGTGGGTCGGGAAAAGCAGGATATCCGCCTCCTCGCACGGCGGAAGCCACACCTGCACGAAGTCCGGCAAGCTTCCCCATCCGAGCGCCCACAGATCGCAGATCGTGACGTCCTTCGTAAATGTGAGCGTGAGCGTTGTTTTAGGCTCGTCAAGCTCGCAGAAATCGTGTATAAAGCCGTTTTCGCCGCGAGGAGCGCCGTCTATCGTCCACTCTCCCGGCTCGTAATCGAATTTTATATAGACCGCCGTGATCTCCTCGGCTGAGTCGAGCGTCAGGCTCGAGCCGGCGGGCAGCTTTACCCTTGTGGACACATCGCCGTCAGTGAGGCGCGCGAGCTTCGACGAGGCCTCAGAAAAGAGCGATATATCGAGCACCGGCGCCTCAAAATCGAGCTCATCGCGCGTAGGCTCCGGTTCCGGCTCGGGTTCGGGTTCAGGTTCGGGCTCGGGTTCAGGTTCGGGCTCGGGCTCTGTGATAAGCTCGGGTTCGGGCTCTGCGACCGGCTCCGGCGGCGCGGCGATTTCGGGCTCTGCTATCTCCGGCGTCTGTGCCGGCGTTTCGGGCTTTGCGCACGCCGAGAGCGCGAGTAGAAGCGCAATAGCGCATACAGTAATTTTTTTCACTTGCATTTCCTCCGATTTTATGCGAATATTGTACCACAAAGGTATGGAAATTCCAATAATATCAATGTATAATATATAGGAAAAATATATAAACGGAGGATAGTAAAATGGCGATACATGTTATGGACGAAGCCAACCGCTGTCTCGGCTGCAAAAAGCCCAGATGCCAGGAGGGCTGTCCGATCCACACCAACATTCCCGAGGTCATCCGTCTTCTGAAGGCGGGCAAGCTCAACGACGCCGGCTGGATGCTCTTTGAGAACAACCCGCTCACCACCGTGTGCAGCATCGTCTGCAACCACGAAAAGCAGTGCGAGGGTCACTGCATCCGCGGCATTAAGGACGTTCCCGTTCACTTTTCCGTCATTGAAAACTACATCTCCACCACATACGCAAATCAGATGGTGAAGGGTCCCGCCAAGAGTAACGGCCGCAAGTGCGCCATCATCGGCGCAGGCCCCGCCGGTCTTACGATTGCGATCATCCTCGCCCGCTACGGCTACGGCGTTACGATTTTCGACTCCCGCGACAAGATCGGCGGCGTTCTCCGTTACGGCATACCAGATTTCCGTCTCCCGGACGCAGTTCTGGACGATTTTGCCTATCGTCACCTTGAGCTGAAGGGCATTCAGTTCCGCCCGAACACCTATATCGGCTCCGCCATCACGATCGACGACCTCTTCCGCGACGGCTTTCAGTCCGTCTTCGTCGGCGCAGGTCTCTGGAAGCCGAACAAGCTCAATATCAAGGGCGAGAGCCTCGGCCACGTTACCTACGCAATCAACTACCTCGCCTCCCCCGGCGCATTCCGCCTCGGAGAGCGCATTATGGTCATCGGTACCGGCAACTCCGCTATGGACTGCGCCCGCACCGCAGTTCGCCACGGCGCGAGAAACGTGACCTGCGTAAACCTCACCGACGTCATCACAGCGAGCCAGTATGAGTCGAGCTACGCTCAGCTCGAGGGCGTTGAGTTCCTCATGAACAAGGTCACAAAGGAGATCCGCGACGACGGTGTTATCCTCGCAGACTCTGAGCTTGACGAGAACAACCGCCCGCGCGCGATACCCGGCACCGAGAAGCTCTATCCCTGCACCGGCGTTATCATCGCCATAAGCCAGGGAGCCGAGAGTAACCTCGTCACCACCACGAAGGGCATCGACACCACCGGCAAGGGACTTCTCACCGTCGATGAGGACGGTCACACCTCCCGCCCGGGCGTTTTCGCCGCAGGCGACGCGACGAGCGGCGCGCGCACCGTTGTCGAGGCAGTTGCAAACGGCAAGCGCGTTGCCGAGGCAATGCACGAGTATATGCAGTCTCTGCCCATGCCCGTTTTCACCGATTACCCCGACGCGCCGGTCGTCGAGCATATCGACGCCGCCGTTCACGCCGAGCAGATCATCGGCTGAGAAATTTAAAACACAAAAGGGAGCGGTTTCCGCTCCCTTATTTTTATTGCGCAGTCTCCGGCTTTTCCGGAAGCTCGAGGTCGAGATAGCTGTCGACGATTTCCATGATGCTCTCGTCCTTGAGCGTTACGCTTATTTCGATTCTTCTGTTCTGCGCTCTGCCGTCCTTTGTGTCGTTTGTGGCGACGGGTCTTGTCTCGCCGTAGCCCGAGGCGCAGAAATACTCCGCGTACTTGCCCAGCTTTTTGTTGTTCGCACTCATGAGATATCCGAGAACGGAGTTCGCTCTGTCGGTGCTCAGCACGCGGTTTTCCTCGTCGGTGCCGGTGGAATCGGTATGCCCGGCGATCACGATGCTGTCAACGTATTTTGCATTCTCGCTGTTCTCGAGGAATGCCACGAACATTTCGGCAAGCGAATCAAGCGCGCCCTTCGCGTCATTTTTGATTTTTGAAGAGCCGGTGTCGAAGAGAATGGACTCCGAGAGGATTATATTACCGTTCTCGCCGATGGAAACCTTCGAGGCGTCGCCGGTTATCTCGACGAAGCTCTCGCGTATCTGCTCGAGAATGCTGAGGCGCAGCACTGCGATAGTCTGCATCTGACCGCGAAGCTTCAGAAGCTCCTCGCTCGCCGCCTTCATATACTCCTCCTGCTCGCCGATCAGCGCGCGCTGCTCTCCAATAAGCGCGTCAAGCCCCGCAAGCTCCTCCTCGGTATCAGCGAGGGCCAGCCGCGTTTCGTCGAGGTCGATGGTGATCTTGGCAAGATCAGATTCCGCCTTCTCGACCTGGCTCAGCGTAAGCGAAAGGGTTTTTTCCGTTTCGTCGAGCTCTATCGTGGTCGCGTTCAACTTCGAGCGCGTTTCATCGAGCACATCCTGCGTATTTCGCAGATCGTTGCCGGTGATGAGATTCTGTATGTAGCTCAGAAGCATCAGGAAAAAGAGGATAAGCGCCAGCGCGCTCATCATATCGGCGTAGCTCGGCCAGAAGCCCTGCTCGCCCTCGGAGGAGCGCACAAGGCCGTCTGACTTGCCCTTATACGCTCTTCTCATTCGCTCTTACCCCCGATTCTGCGGTTTATCTCACGAAGCGCCGCAGAGAGATCGCGCACCGCGAGATCCATTCGCTCTATGCTGCCGCGCAGGTTATAGTCGACCTCGGAGAAATCGTGAACGCCGTCATTGAATTTCGTAATGGAGTCCTGAAACTTCGTCTGCGCGTTGTTCGACAGCTCTGCGCTCTTGGCAAGACCCATAACGCAGGTCTTTGTCGTATCGCTGAAGCTCTTTGCCGCCTTGTCGATATTCTCCTGAAAGGCGTCGGAGGCGTGGTAGAGCGCCTCGACAACGTCGTGCAGCATCTCGGTGTCGTCCTTTGCCGCCGTCGTTCTGAGGTCGGGCGCGATCGAGGTATCGAGCCACAGCTCAACGCTCGTTTCGAGCTTTTCACGCTCAGCCTGCGGATTGAGGATCGTTCTGAGTATCGTCAGAAGAATCGAACATCCGGCGCCGACAAGCGAGGTGTAGAAGGCTACGCCCATGCCGCCGAGCGAGCTCATAAGTCCCGAGCCGACAGAGTCGAGAACGCTCAGCCACTCAGAGGAATTGGAATAGGAAATGAGCTCTGTAAGGCTCGAAACAGACATACTCAGCCCAAGGAAGGTTCCGAACAGTCCGAGCGTTACAAAAAGCGAGACCGCGTTATTGAGGAATCTCTCGCCGAGCAGCAGTCCGCGCAGCTTTGTCGCGATTGCATCGGTTATGATGGCGGGTGTGTTCGTATCTCTGCCGTATTTGCGATAGGCGTCGGCATAGGTTTTCAGCACCGAGGCAAGGAATTCATCCTTGGTATCGCCATCGGAGACCTTGCGCCCGAGCGCCTTATACCGAGAGTTTACGATAAAAAGGAGCGCAACAGCAAGGCAGAAGAGCGCCAGGATCAGCACGATGACTATCGCGCCGCCGATCGGAAGATCTCTTATTATATTCAACATTATTTCCTCCCTTTCGATTGAATTTATATTATTATACCATATCTGCACAGCATCTGCACAGCGGATATGGTATAATTTGTTATCTTTTTCGGTTGCCGCTTTAGCGGCGAGAAAAAGAACTTGGATCAAATATAATAATCGCCTTTGCGATTATTATACCATACTTCTTCTATTAAGTAAAGTCGATAAAGCTCTTGACTTTTGCTATTTAAAGTATTATAGTAACTGTCAGCGACTTTCATCTATAAAAAGGAAGGTTATTTAATATGAAAAAGGTATTTTGTCTTATTCTTGCTCTCACGATGGTCTTTGCTCTTGCCGCCTGCTCCACAGCGCCCGCAGAAAAGACCTATCGCGTAGGCATCGTTCAGCTCGCTCAGCACCCGGCTCTTGACGCCGCAACTCAGGGCTTTATGGACACTCTGAAGGAAAAGCTCGGCGACAAGGTCACCTTTGACAACCAGAACGCCTCCGGCGAGACCGCAAACTGCGCCATCATCGTAAACGGCTTTGTTTCTGACAACGTCGACCTCATCATGGCGAACGCAACTCCGGCAGTTCAGGCAGCCGCCTCCGCCACGGCGACCATCCCCGTTCTCGGCACCTCCGTAACAGAGTACGGCACAGCGCTCAGCATCGATAACTTCTCCGGCACCGTCGGCACCAACGTATCCGGCACCTCCGACCTCGCTCCCCTCGATGAGCAGGCAGCCATTATCAAGGAGTGGTTCCCCGACGCCGCCTCCGTCGGACTTCTCTACTGCTCCGCCGAGGCAAACAGCATCTATCAGGTAAAGGTCATGCAGGAGGAGCTCACAAAGCTCGGCTATGCCGTCACTCTCTTCTCCTTCAACGACACTAACGACGTCGCCTCCGTAACCCAGACCGCCTGCGATAACGTCGACGTTATCTATATCCCCACCGACAACATCGCCGCAAACAACACCGAGGCTATTGCAAACGTAGTTCTGCCTGCCGGCGTTCCCGTTGTGACCGGCGAGGAGAGCATGTGCAAGGGCTGCGGCGTCGCCACCCTCTCCATCAGCTACTACGACCTCGGCTGCCAGACCGGCGAGATGGCATATAAGATCCTCACCGGCGCAGAAAAGGTCGAGAGCATGCCCATCGCTTACGCTCCCAACGTAACGAAAAAATATAACGCCGCTAATGTTGCCGCACTCGGGCTTACAGTTCCCGACGGCTATGAGGCTATCGCAGACTAAAGTTAAGGATCGGTTCTTTGATGAATTTCTTTGTATCACTTCTCAATTCCCTGCCCGGCGCTGTGGCGCAGGGGCTTGTATGGGGCATTATGGCCGTCGGCGTTTACGTCACCTACAAGATTCTCGACGTTGCCGACCTGACGGTCGACGGCTCCCTCTGCACCGGCGGCGCCGTGTGCGTCATCATGATTCTGAACGGCGCGCCTATGTGGCTCGCGCTTCTCTGTGCGTTTTTTGCGGGTCTGCTTGCCGGCTTTGTGACGGGTGTTTTCCACACCTTCTTCGGTATTCCGGCGATTCTCTCCGGCATACTCACGCAGCTTGCGCTCTATTCCATAAACCTGCACATCATGGGCTTCGGCACCGATAACGGCTCCAAGGCTAACCTGCCGATCTCCGTCGATAAGTTTCCGCTGCTCGTCTCCGCCCGCTATGTGCGCGACCTTGCGGTAAAAAATCCCATTATCGTGCTTATCATCTTCCTTGCCGTAATAATCGGCGCCTGCTACTGGTTCTTCGGCACTGAGCTCGGCTGCTCGCTCCGCGCGACCGGCGCCAACAACAGGATGGCGCGCGCTCAGGGCATCAACACCAGTTTCACCACTGTTCTCGGTCTTATGATCTCGAACGGCATCGTCGCACTCTCCGGTGCTCTGCTCAGCCAGTATCAGGGCTTTGCCGATATAAACATGGGCCGCGGCGCGATAGTTATCGGTCTTGCGGCGGTCATAATCGGCGAGGTTCTCTTCAGCAAGGTATTCCGCAACTTCGCATTGAAGCTTATTGCCTGTGTTATCGGCGCGGTCATCTACTACCTCGTTATCCAGTTCGTGCTTAAGCTCGGACTCTCCACAGACGATCTGAAGCTGCTCACCGCTCTTGTGGTCGCTGTCTTCCTCGCGATCCCCCACCTCCGTGGAAAATATTTCGGAAAGGGGGCGCAGAAGCGTGCTTGAGCTGAATAGTATCTGCAAGACCTTCAACCCCGGCACGATAAATGCCAAAACTGCGCTGAACGGACTCTCTCTAAACATTAAAGATGGCGATTTTGTGACCGTTATCGGCGGCAACGGAGCCGGAAAATCCACAATGCTGAACGCCGTTGCCGGCGTGTTTGAGGTTGACAGCGGCACAATAAAGATCGACGGAGCTGACGTCACTCGTCTCAGCGAGCATAAGCGTGCAGTCTTTCTCGGCAGAGTATTCCAGGACCCGATGATGGGTACCGCTCCTACGATGTCTATTGAAGAAAACCTTGCTCTTGCCCTGCGCCGCGGTCAGAAGCGCGGCCTCAAATGGGGCATTACGAATGAGGAGCGGGATATTTACCGCGAAAAGCTGGCAACGCTCGGTCTCGGACTTGAAACGCGCCTTTCCGACAAGGTCGGACTTCTCTCCGGCGGTCAGCGCCAGGCGCTGACGCTGCTTATGGCTTCCCTCAAGGCGCCGAAGCTGCTGCTTCTCGATGAGCACACCGCCGCCCTCGATCCCAAGACTGCAGCAAAGGTTCTCGAGCTTTCGGACGAGATCGTTTCCGCCTCAAACCTCACAACGATGATGGTAACTCACAATATGCGCGACGCTATCGCTCACGGCAACCGCCTCATAATGCTGGATGCCGGACGTGTTGTCGTAGACGTTTCCGGCGATGAGAAAAAGAGCCTTACGGTTCCCGATCTTCTTGATCTGTTCTCGAAGGCAAGCGGCTCAACCGAGGCAAACGACGCAATGCTCTTAGGATAAAGAACACCCCTCACCTTTTCCGGTGAGGGGTTTAGTCTATCTAAAATGCTTATTCAAGAGCCTGCTTGATGTCAGCGATAAGATCCTCAGCGTCCTCAAGTCCGCAGGAGAAGCGGACGAGGTCGGGAGTAACTCCGGCGGCGCGAAGCTCCTCATCGTTCATCTGGCGGTGGGTCGCGCTGGCGGGGTGCAGGCAGCAGGTGCGCGCGTCAGCGACGTGGGTTTCGATAGCGGCGATTCTGAGCTTGCCCATGAAGCGCTCGGCGGCCTCTCTGCCTCCCTTTACACCGAAGGAAACGACGCCGCAGGTGCCGAGAGGCATATATTTTTTCGCAATATCGTAGTATTTATCGCCCTCAAGTCCGGGGTACTGCACCCACGCGACCTTGTCGCAGGTCTGGAGAAACTTCGCAACAGCAAGTCCGTTCTCACAGTGGCGCTTCATGCGGACGTGGAGCGATTCAAGGCCGAGGTTGAGGTAGAACGCGCTCTGCGGCGACTGTACGGAGCCGAAGTCGCGCATAAGCTGAGCTGTCGCCTTCGTAATGAACGCTCCTCCGAGTCCGAAGCGCTCTGTATAAGTAACGCCGTGGTAGCTCTCATCGGGGGTGGTGAGTCCCGGGAACTTATCCTTGTGCGCGTTCCAATCAAACTTGCCGCTGTCCACGATAGCGCCGCCGACTGCTGAGCCGTGACCGTCCATATACTTCGTTGTGGAATGGGTAACGATATCCGCGCCCCACTCAAACGGGCGGCAGTTTACGGGCGTTGCAAAGGTGTTGTCAACAATGAGCGGCACGCCGTGGTTGTGGGCGGCTCGGGCGAACTTTTCGATGTCGAGAACGGTGAGCGCCGGGTTTGCGATGGTCTCGCCGAACACCGCCTTGGTGTTGGGCCTGAACGCCGCCTCGAGCTCCTCAGGCGTACAGTCCGGAGATACGAACGTGAAATCTATTCCCATGCGCTTCATCGTAACGGCGAACAGGTTATAGGTGCCGCCGTAGATCGAGGACGAGGAAACGACGTGGTCGCCGCAGGAGGCGATGTTGAACACGGCGTAGAAGTTTGCCGCCTGACCGGAACCGGTCAGCATAGCGGCTGTGCCGCCCTCAAGCTCCGCGATCTTCTTTGCGACGATGTCACAGGTCGGGTTCTGAAGGCGGGAATAGAAATAGCCCTCCGCCTCGAGGTCAAAAAGCTTGCCCATATCCGCGGACGAGGCATATTTAAAGGTGGTGGACTGGTAGATAGGAACCTCTCTCGGTTCTCCGTTTCCGGGCGTATAGCCGCCCTGAACGCATTTAGTACCGATGGACATAGAAATCACTCCTTGGTTTTCAAATGAATGAGGTAATTTTAGCACAAAGGAAAAATAATGACAATATTTTTTTACCTTTAAGCTACGATTAAGCTTCGCGTTTTATACTCTTGTCAAGCTCAGGAGAGCAAAACATTCTGATTGGAGGAAATCGCTATGACGACAACAAGGAAAAGAGATTTTGCTTTTACGGCGGCGCTCGTCGTAATGGCGCTTTTAATAGGACTTATGGCATCACCCGCTTATGCGGCGGCGCCGACGGCTGACGTGACGTTCACGTTCACCGACTCGGGTGTTACGGCATCCGAGAGCGGCTCAGGCTGGGAGATCTCCGGCACGAGCCTCACGATAACCGCATCCGGCACTTATCTCATCACCGGATCAGCCTCCGAGGGCAGCGTCAAGGTCAAGAAAAACGTCACTGACGTGACTCTCGTTCTCTCTGATCTCACCCTCGCAAGCTCATCAACCGCGCCCGTAGTTATCGGCAAGGGCGCCGATGTCACTATCTACACGCTCGGCACAGTAACCCTCACAGACAAAGAGGACGTTTCAACCGAGGACACCAACACAGATTTCGAGGGTGCAGCTATCAAGGTCAAGAGCGGCGCGACCCTCACTCTCACCGGCACCGGCACGCTTAACGCTGACGGCACAAAATGCAAGAACGCCATCAAGGGCGCTTCCGAGGCAGTTATCACCATCGCCGGCGGCACGATCAATGCAGGCGCAGCAAACAACGGCATCGCCTCCGACGGCGAGCTTATCATCACCGGCGGCACAGTAAATGTAGCGGCCGCATCTGACGGAATCAAGGCAGACCCGGACGATGACGATACCACCTCCAAGGGTAGCCTCACAATTCTCGGCGGCACCATCACAGTTTCCGCAGGCGATGACGCCATCAAGGCGCTCTACGATCTCACTATCGGCACCGAGGGCGCGTCCGACGGCCCCAGCATCACTGTTACGAAATCCTACGAGGCTCTCGAGGGCGCACGCATCTACCTCAACTCCGGCTCCGGCAGCTTCACCGCCTCTGACGACGGAATCAACGCCGCCACAAGCCGTACTGCAAACGAAATTGCGCTCTACATCAATGGCGGAACGTGGTTCGTTAACTCCGACGGCGACGGGCTTGATGCCGGCGGCGACTCTAACCTCGGCGGCAGCATCTATATGAACGGCGGCACGATGATAGTCCTCGGCGCGGCAAACAGCGGCAACGGCGCAATCGACTATGATTCAACTGGCACGTTCTCCGGCGGCACTATCCTCGCAGTCGGCACGAACGGCATGGCGCAGACTCTCGGCGGCGAAGGTACGACCTTCAGCACCAATGTGACAAAGGGAACTACTATTTCCGTTAAGGATTCCTCCGGAGCGGAGCTTGTCAGCACCACCGCTCAGAAGAGCGCAAACCACATTTACTTTGCTTCCGACGCCGTATCTTCCGGCGACACTGTTTCTCTCTATCTGAACGGCACCAAGTCTGCAACCGCAACTATCGGCACCACCACCTCCGGTGGAGGAATGATGGGCGGCTTCGGCGGCGGCATGATGGGCGGTCGCGGTCAGATGGGCGGCATGGGCGGTCAGATGCCCTCCGGCGACAGCTCTCAGCAGTCCGGCGGAATGATGGGCGGCCGCGGAATGATGGGCGGCATGCAGGGACAGCGCCCCGACATGAGCGGCGAAGCTCCCGCTGACGGCGAAATGCCCGAAATGCCCACCGACGGTGAGATGCCGCAGGGCGGCTTCTTCGGTCGCGGCGGCATGAGCGGCGAGGCTCCTTCCGATGGCGAGATGCCGCAGGGCGACTTCGGCGGCAAGATGGGCGGTCGCGGTCAGATGGGCACAAATCCCTTCGGCGGCACCGAGCTTCCGACAGAAAACGCTCCCACAGACACCGCTCCCTCAGCTGACGAAGCTCCCGCAGTCGAGACCGAGGTAACCGAGACTGAGGCCAATGCCTTCATCGCGTGGCTCCAGAGCATCATAAATTACCTCAAGAACCTATTCAATATCCAGTAAATAATCAGGGGTTGCCTCTAAAAAGGCAACCCCCCGTTTTTATTCGATTCTTCCCGAGAACACCGACCAGAAGTAGTCGGTCATGTATGCGCCGCGGGCGCTCTCCGGCACGGAGATTTTCGCCCTCGTGCCTCGGAGCAGTCCATCCCCCGCCCTCACGGACGAGGGCTTTTCGTTTTTAAGGATTATCCGCTCGAGGCTCTCTGCTCCGTCAAAAGCGCCGGAGGCGATGGAGCGGATATTCTCCTGAAGCGTAACCTCTCTGAGCGTTTTGCAGTCCGAGAACGAGCCCTCGAGAATCGCGCTCACGGGCTTGCCGTCAAAGTACGCGGGAACTGTGAGCGTTTCTCTGTCCCGCGCTCCGCTTATTGCCCACGCTTCACCGAGATCGGCGTAGTCAAAATACTCGCTGTCGCTGTCATCGCCCTCCGTCCAGGCGGCGCTCTGCGGCTCCGGCATATTCGGAAGCGGAACTGCGAACGGCTCCGGATCTCCGAAGTGCGCCTTCAACGCGCCGATGAGAGAGTCGGTAAAAACCGCCTTTCCCGCGCTGTTCAGATGGTAGTTCGTGTCAAAAAACCACCCAGCGTCCATAACGCTGTCGCGCGCGTTGCCGATCACCGGAAAGCTCAGTGCCGCGCAAAGCGCATTGTAAAGCTCGCCGATTTCGCCGCTCACCGCCAGCTCGTTTACCGGCGCAAGGCAAAATACAACGTCCGCGCCGGTGTGAAGAGCATACTCATTCGCGCGGATTACGTATTTTTCGTCCAAAAGCTCCGCTGAGAGCTTTACCGGCGAGGTATCGTCCCACAGAAGCGGCATCGTGTTGCGCGAGGCAAGAGGCGTCGCAACGTCGCCGTAATCGTTGAATACGTCGCAGCGGTACACTCCCTCGCCCGCCGGACGCTCGCCCCTGAGCGCAAAGCGCAGCTTCGAGGCGGCAAACTCCGGAAACGCGCCAAGAAGGCGCAGTTTTTTGTCAACCGGCAGCCGTGATATAAGCCCATACACGCCGTCGAGTCCCTGCCACATCACCGCAGGGTCGAAGAAATCCGACATGGTCTGCTGTGAGATCTCCGGCATTATCACGACAGTATCGCCCGCGCGGACGCTCCTTTCGCTCAGGTCGAGCATGACTGTTGTGCCGAGCGCGGCGTACATTCCCAGATTCACGATCTCGCGATCCGGAAAAGCCGCCCTGAGAAGCTCGGAGTCCACGCCGAACGCCGCAGCAGAGCCGCCGACGATGACGATCCGCCTGCCCTCCAGCTCATCGAGGCGGGACACCTTGTGTTTCAGCTCGCCCATGAAGCTGTCGCCGTAGCATTCGGGCAGGGCAAAGCCCCACGACGCCAGCGCCGCGGGTACGATGAGCAGTATAAGCAGTAAAGCAAGGTATCGTTTATTTTTCATAGTCAGAATTGAAAGTAGATGAAGGCGTTGCCGCCGCCTGCGCCTAAAAGCGCGAGTGCGGATAAGCCGAGTGTGAGAGCCATCGCAAACGCCGCGACCGGCGACGGCTTATCGTTTCTGTCAAGGGCGAAGAGCGCCGCGGCGGCGCAAAGCGCGCCGAGAATCCCGGTGGGCAGCGCTAAGCTTCCCCACCCGAATATAAGGCGCGAAAACAGCGCAAGCGCTTCGCCTAAGTCCGGCGCGCGGAAGAATATCCACGCGAGCGACACAAGTGCGAAGGTGCCGATTTTGCCCGCCCTGCGGTGGGATAATATCTCAAGGCTGATGAGCGCGCCGTGAACAAGTCCCCAGACTGCAAAGCCCCAGCCCGCGCCGTGCCACAGGCCTGAGAGAAGGAACACTATCATCGTATTTATGACCTGCCGCACCGCGCCCCTGCGGCTGCCGCCGAGGGGGATATAGACGTAGTCTGTAAACCAGCTTGTGAGGCTCATGTGCCAGCGGCGCCAGAATTCGCGCACAGAGGAGGCCGAGTACGGGCGGTCGAAGTTCTCTGTAAGAGACACGCCGAGAAGCCTTGCGCTTCCTCGCGCGATGTCGGTGTAGCCAGAGAAATCGCAGTAGATCTGCAGTCCGAAGAGCACGGCGCCGAGAAGAACGCTCACAGAGCTCGCATTTTCGGGAGAGGCGAAAACCGAGTCCACCACCGGCGCGATGGTATCTGCGAGAGCTGTTTTTTTGAAGTAGCCGCGCAGCAGGAGCGCGCCGCCGTCTGCAAGGTCGCTTTTTGTTACCCTGCGCTCGGCGCGAAGCTGCGGCAGAAGCTTGTCCGGCCGCTCGATCGGCCCCGCGACAAGCTGCGGAAAGAACGAAACGAAAAGCGCGTAGTAGCCGAAGTGGCGCTCAGGCTCGATTTTTCCGCGGTATACGTCGATGACGTAGCTGAGAGATTGGAACGTGTAGAAAGATATTCCCACAGGAAGCAGAATTTTGAGGCTCAGCGACGGCGCGAGAAGGCCGGAATATTTAAAAACGGCGAGCAGTCCGAGCGAGAATACGATTGCCGCCGCAGTCAGCGCCCTTTTTGCGGTTCTGCCCCGCGCTTTTCCCACACCGAGGGCGCAGAGCCAGCTGACGAGAGTTGTCAGTACGAGCAGAAACCCCGCAAGCGGCTCCCATGAGAAGTAGAACAGCCAGCTTGCCGCGAGAAGCATCGCCCAGCGCCACCTTTGCGGCAAAACAGTATGCAGTGCCGCCACAACCGGCAAAAAAATGAGGTATTCGAGGGTATTGAAGTTCACTTTTCCCCACCTCGCCTTCTCAGGAGCGCTATGGCGCAGTACAAAAGCGCGGGCGGCACGATTTCACTGAGAGATAGCCCGTAATACAGCCCGAAAAGCACGCCGAAAACGCAGAAAAGCGCGCTGATCGCGTCGAATGCGAAGCTTTTTCGCCCGAAAAGGAGCAGCGCTCCGGCGATTGCGAATATGATCCAGATCATCGCGCCAGCTCCTCTCTGAGCGCCGCGATCACAGCCTCGGTGCGGATTCTGCTGCCCTCTGTCGTGAGGTGGTTGTCGGTGCCGTACAGATACTTGCCGTCCACGAGAGAGTCGAAGATATCGGTGATTATCGGCGCAGTGATATTCTCGCGGAAATAGCAGTCAAGCTCGCGGATAGTTTCATCCGTGGTGTCGGAGGAGACTGCAAGTCTGTTGCGTGGTGAATAAGTTATGTAAACCTTAATCCCATCCGCCTTGAACCTTTCGATCTCGGCGTTAAAGGGGGCGAGATAGAGCTCTCTGAGGTAGTAGTCGGCTCTGTAAGGCACCTCGAGGCCGTAGAGCGGCGCGTTTGAGTCGGAGTTCGGGCGGTAGAGTATATAGTCGCCGTACTCGTTGTAGCTCGGTGTGAGCGTACCGGCGCCGTCCTCGTCAAAGTCTGAGGGCGAAACGGCGTAGTCGCGCGCCTCAAGCGATGAGCGCTCCGAGAGAAATTCCGAGAGTGACGAGAAGACAAGCGAATACTCCCTTAGATCAAGCTCGCGCACCATTCCATAGTCCGCCTCCGTCATTCGCCAGAACGCGGAATCGAGGGCGTTCGTAGTGCAGAACTGCCTTTTTGCGGCGTCAAGCTCAGGGCTGAGAAGCAGAACATCGCCCGGGCGCAGGTAGTTTCGTATCAATTCAAGCTGCGGCAGAGCGTTCGAGTAGGCGAAAACGCCCATATTTACGACCTCATAATCGGGAAATGCCGCGTCGATCGCCGCAGAATCGTAGCCGAATCGCGTGGAGGAGCCGGAAAAGAGAACGATTTTCGGTTTATCCGCAAGGCTCAAGAGCCTGTCGTGCTTATCGGCGAGGGTGGCGTAATACGTGCCGGAGTAGCGCGGAGGCGTGGCGGCGTTGAGGGTGAGCGTTCCGAGCCTGTCACAGCCGGAAAAGCTCAGATCTGACACGTTCTGCACGGAATCGAACATAAAAAGCTCAGAAATGCTCGCGTTTTTGAAGGCTCCCGCCTCGATGGTGCGGACAGAATCCGGCAGGATCACGACCTCCGAGGCGCAGTTTTCAAAGGCTCCGGCGCAAATGGTGCGGACTCCGCCGGGCACGCAGACGGTCTTATCCGATCCGAGATAGCGCGTGAGAGCGCCGTCAGATATTTCAAAGTCGCTCTCAGGCGACCATTTCACGAGGTTTGCGGTGAGCTCTACGCTCTCCGTTCTTGCGCCGAGAGGCACGATATTGCCGCGCTCATCTATCCATGAGGTGAGAGTATAGCCCTCGCGCCCAAAGAGGTCAGTTTCGGTGTTGTGCCGCAGGTGCGTCACCGCGACCGGAACGCTCACGCTCTCATCTCCGAGGGTGTAGGTCACGATTTTATCGCTCCTGCGCACGCGAAGTCGAACTCGCTCAGTGTAATTCGCCGTGCGAGTAACAGTCACGCCGCCGAGCGTGCGCTCGATTTCGCAGTCACGGTCTGCGCCCGTTATTACCGAGCCGTCCAGCTCGGTAATGTGAAACTGCGCCCGTGACCCGCGCGGCACCGTCAGCGCGTACTGCTCGGCGGAAAAGCCGGCGCCCTTCTCGAGGACGATGGTCACGGTATCCGCTTTTTCCGCGCTTTTGCACCCCGCAATACACAGAAGGAGGCACAAAGCGGCTGTTAGTATGCACTTTTTCACAGGTTTTGTGCCTCCTTTCGCATACAATGGATTTTCGTGTCATCTTTTTCGGTTGCCGCGTGAGCGGCGAGAAAAAGGACTTTAAATCAATATAATAATCGCTTTTGCGATTATTATAGCAGATTACCCTCCGCTGTGCAAACAACGGAGGGTAATTATTTCGGTTTCAGCGATTACTTCGCTATATCGAAGAATGCGGCGACAAAGCTCGTTATCATAGCGATGAGCGCGGCGCCGATGGCGATGAAGCAGCTGACAGAATCCGCCATGTTGGAGGCGCTGTTCTCGAAGGTCATAACAGCGGCGATGTTGTTTACGCGAACATTAACGAGGAACATGAAGCCGATCACCGCGAGAACTGCGGCGCAGACCGGAAGGATGTCCGCCCATACGGGGTTAGCCTTCATGCCGACCACGATTCTGAC
Organism: Oscillospiraceae bacterium; assembly: GCA_017439425.1. Classification (GTDB taxonomy): domain Bacteria; phylum Bacillota; class Clostridia; order Oscillospirales; family Oscillospiraceae; genus RUG626. The sequence continues at coordinate 59,204 of JAFSJE010000077.1, read as the reverse complement.
GATGCCGACAAGCGCGGCTCCTGCGAGGCAGAGAACAACGACGGGATCGACGCCCATCTTTGCATAGTAGGCGGTGCCGGTGTTGATCATATAGGCGATGAGGCCGATGAGCGCGCAGACGGCGGAGGCGCAGGCGATATACATTCCTGCAGAAATTTTCTTAGTCATTATTATATCCTCCCTCTCTCAGTTTTCTTCCTTGCGGCTCTTGACATACATAAATGCGCTGCCGACGGTCAGTACGGCGAAGCAGATCCAAGCCGCGGTAAGAGCGTTATCGTACCAGGTTCTGACAGTCTCGAGTCTTGTGGAGCTGGAGTAGCCGTCCATAGCATTGGAGTTAGCGAGCGCGTAAGCCTGCCAGGTCATAGCCTGCTTGAGTGCTGCGGTGAGCTCGGGATCGTCCTTGACGTTCTCGACTGTCCAGCCCTGATAGTAGCCGGAGACGGCTTCCATGGTGCTCTCGCCGGTGTTGCAGCTCATCGTTACGCCGTTGATGACGGCTTCCTTAAGAGTTACGTAGCTCGGATCCATGATGAAGTCCTCGCTCATGAGGCCCTTGAAGCCCCACTCGCCGCGGACGATGTTCTTAAGAAGGGTCGGGTGAGCGTTGTCGGTGTAGACGCCGTCGCGGTTATATGCGGTCATAGCGCCGAGGCACTGAGCGTCCTCGAAGCTGGACTGCATCGCGCGAAGCTCGCCCTCGCGGGCCTTCTGCTCGGTCATGAAGGTGGCGACGCCGGTACGGTTGACCTCGGAATCGTTGAAGGCAACGTGCTTCGGAGCGGCGATCACGCCGTAATACTGAGCGCCCTCGATGGTGGCTGCGCCCATGAATGCGGAGAGGACGGAATCCTCGGAATAATACTCGTGGTTACGGGCGTTGTAGGGTACACGATGGAGGTTTACGCCGATGCCCCACCAGATGGGAAGGTTTGCCCACAGCGAGAAGTTGCCCATGACCTTGCCGTACTCTCTTGCAAGAGCCTTATTGAAGGTGGAGGCGATGACGGTCTCGTTGCCCATAACGCCGGCGCGATAGTTCGCGTTCTTGTCGTTTGCGTCAACAACGCAGGGATCGCCGGTGGAGGCGTCGGTGTTGGCGTACTGAGCGAGAGGATAGCTGTAAATGCCGTTCGGGCCGTCGTTCTGGACTGCCTCAGGGCTCATGATGGACTCGATAACCTTGGTGGAGGTGCCGCCGAAGCCGGTGCGGATCATGCAGTCCTCAAGCTTGATCTGATCCATAAGAAGCTCCCAGCGCTCGTCATCGAGGTCGGTTACGCCCTTGAGGTCTGCAAGCTTCAGATTGTTATTCTGTCCGAATACAACGCTGGAGCCGGTGTGCTGGATCTCATAGTTATCGTTTCTCATAACGGTGACCATGTCATCGGAAGCGGTGAGGTTCTGATAGGTCTTGGGGAAGGTGCCCTCCCAGTCGGAGCGGCTGAGATAGGTGGCGGTACCGGGAAGCCAGTAGTTTACGTCCATATCATCGAGCTGGTTCTCAACGGCGGTGCCGTTCTTGGAGCGCGCGAAGGTGGTATCGTCAAGAGCGCCGAGCTCCCATGTCTTAACCGCGCTTTCGTTGCCCTTCATTGCGTCAACGACCGCAGTTGCTGCCTCGTGAGCGTTGCCGATTGCGAAGTAGTAGGTGCCGGCGTCGAGTATGTAGCAGCCCTTGGTGCCGAGAAGGTTATCAGCGGTGGAATCCCAGGAAGCCATGTACTGAAGGTCGGCGGTGATGGTGGTGGTAAAGCTTGCGCCCGGCTCGATAACCTCGGTCTTGCCGAAGTCGAGAAGCTGAACTCCCGCCTTCTCAACGCCGTGAGCCTTGTCATAGTCGGTGTAGGGGGTGGATACATAGAGCTGAACGACGTCCTTGCCGGCAATCGAGCCGGTGTTCTTTACGGTGACGACTGCGGTAGCTGTCTGAGCGCCGAGGTCAACGGTGACGGAGTCGAGAGTCTGCTCAAAGGTGGTGTAGGAGAGGCCGTAGCCGAACGGATATGTGACCTCATTATCGTAGCTCCACGCGCCGGAGGTGCTGCCGACGGTGCTTGTCGCGTTGCCCTGACCGAGCTCTGCGTCGATATAGCGGGTCTCATAGTACTTGTAGCCGGTGTAGATGCCCTCTGCCTCAACGATGGCGGAGTTGATGTTTATCTCCGGCTGAGCGTTTGCCCACATAAGGAAGCCGTAGTTCTGTGCGGCGGGGCTGAGAGAAGCCTTGACCGCATAGACGTCGGGGAGACGGCCGGAGGGGTTCACGGTGCCGTCGAGAATATCGCAGACGCCGTAGAAGCCGTAGCCGCCGGGAAGTCCGATCTGGAGCATAGCGTCGATGCCGTCGTTGTCCTTAAGCTCCTGGATTTCCATTGCGGAGGCGTTGTTGAGGAGAACGATGACCTTGCCGCCGTTAGCGTTCTTAGCGTCGATAGCCGCCTGGATGAGGGCGCGCTCGTCGTCGGAGAGGCCGAGAGGATCGGTCTGATTGAGGCTCTGGCTGGGATCAACGCCCGCCTCGCCGGTGGTGTAGTTCGCGTTCTCGCTGCCTGCGCGGGCGATGGTGACGATCATAACGTTATAATCGTTGAGGGTACCGCGCCAGGAACCGTCAGCGCCGTCAAGAGCGGCGGGCGAAGGCTCCTTCGAGGTGAAGAAGCTGCCGGCGGAGTTTGCGGGGGCGGTGATGTTCGGATAGAAGCTCGAGCCGAACCAGCTTGCGACCTCAGTCTCATAGGTGGGACGGAGAGTCTCGTAGATGGTCTCGAGGGTCGGGTTGTAGGTGTAGCCCTTCGCCTTCAGAGCGGCGACGAAATCGACGGTATCAGCGTCGGTTCCGACGTTCTCGGTGAGGCTGGAGCCCATGATGCCGCCCATTACAGGGTGGTAGCTGCTAAAGCCCAAGAGGGATACCTTGCCCTTCTCGGATGCGGAGAGCGGAAGAGCGCCGTTATTCTTAAGAAGAACGCTGCCCTCCTCGTTCATTCTCTCGCCGACGTCGGCGATAGCCTTGACAAGCTCTGCGGTGGTCGCATAGTCAGACTTGAAGCCGTAAGCGGTGGAGGGGTCTGCCTCCTCGCTGACGATTCGAGTGCTGGAGGTACCGAGGAACTTATCAATGTCTGTGCGGAAGCCGTTTACGATGACAGAGCCCGTAAGAGCAAGCACCGTAAGACCGGCGGTCAGGGTTGTCAAGCCTCGCCACAGAAGCTGCTTGGCCCGACTGTTTGTGCCTTTTGCCATTTTTAAATCCTCCTTCTATTTTTGCTCCTTGCGGAGTTTAACAACTAAAGGTATATTTGCCGCTGCCGACTGTCCTGGTCTCGCCGTTCGGGAGAGTAACCTCGCAGGTTGTATCCACCGGAACGGTGACTGTGAGCGTGAATTTCTCGTTTTCAATGCTCCAATCGCTCTCGGCAGTGCCGTAAGGCGTTTCTACGGAAGCCTTCGCGCTCGTGAGTCCGCCGCCGACAAGGGGCTTTACGCGGAAGGTCTTGTAGCCTGCCTCAACGGGCTCAAGTCCGGCAACACGGCGATACAAAAACGCACCTACTGCGCCGGAGGCGTAGTGGTTATAGCTTATCATTCCGCCGGTGCCGTCGTCGCCTATCGGGCAGAAGCCGTCCTCGTCAAGGCCGTCCCAGCGCTCCCAGATAGTTGTTGCGCCGACTCTGACCTCATAGAGCCAGGAGGGGCACTTGGTGTTCATAAGCATTTTGAAAGCGGTCTCCTCCTCGCCGTTATCGGCAAGGGCAAAGAGAATGTACGGTGTGCCGGGGAAGCCGGTGCCGATGCAGTAATCGCTCTTTTCGACGAGCGCTACAAGGTTTTTGACCGCCTTCCTCTTGGTCTCGGCGTTCGGGAACATATCGAGCCAGAGCGGAAGGACGTAGGCCGTCTGGAACTCCTCGAGGAGCTTGCCGTTTCCGTCAGTCAGAACGCTGCAATAGGCGTCGGAGACCTTGGCGGCGAGGTCGGTGTAATACTTCTCGTCCTCGCTCTTGCCGAGGATATGGGCTATCTCCGCGACCTTGGAGGCGCAGCTCTTTATGCTCGCCGTTCCGGTCCACTTGGCTCTTGCCTGCCACTGCGACATATTCGGCACGTCGGGCGCGACCCAGTCGCCAAAGTGGAAAATACCCGGAGTGTTCCAGATATATTTATTCTTGCCGAAGCTCAGCAGTCCCGCCCAGAAGAGCTGAGCCTTTATGTATTTTTTCATGCCGGGGTAGAGGTTCTCGAGAACGCTCTTGTCGCCTCTCGCCTCATACTCTGCCCACGGCACCATGATTATCGCGTCGTCCCACCAGTCGACCGCCATATCCGGCATGGTAGTCGGGAAGCCGTAGCCCTGGCGCGGCACTGTATTCGGTACGCCGCCGCCCGGGAACTGCTCGCTCTTTACATCTCTCAGCCACTTATCGAGGAAGCGCGAGGTGTCGAAGTTGAACGCCGCCGTCGGGCCGAATACGCAGATATCACCGGTCCAGCCCATGCGCTCGTCGCGCTGCGGGCAGTCGGTCGGAATATCGACGAGGTTCGATTTTGAGCCCCACTCGATGTTCTTCTGAAGCCTTGTGAGGAGCTTGTCGCTGCACTCAAATTTACCGATCTGAGGCATATCGGAGTAAAGTGCGAGAGCGCTGATCTCAACTCTCTCGGTGTCGATGCCCTCAACGGAGGCATAGCGGAAGCCCATATAGGTAAAGCGAGGAGAATACTCCTGCTCGCCGTCAATACAGGTGTAGGTCGCGGTAGCCTTTGCCGAGCGCAGGAACGAGAGGTTCAGCGAGCCGTCCTTATTAAGTATCTCGGCGTGCTTTACGATAACCGTTTCGCCCTTTTTGCCGTTTATCTTAAGCTTTACAACGCCGGCGAGGTTCTGACCGAAGTCGTAGATGGTCGCGTTTCCGACCTTCTTTGCGCTGAGGGGCTTGAACTCCTCGTGGCTCACTACCGGCGCGCCGTAATCTGCGATGATCTCGGGGTTTATTTTGAGAGTCTCGGGCGCCGCGTTTCTCCAATTTGCCCTGCCTAGGTCAACGGTGGCGTCGTAGGTCTCGCCGTCATAGAGGTCAGCCATGCGAACGGGCCCGTCCTCCGTTACCCTCCAGGACTCGTCTGTGCCGATCACCTCGCTCGTACCGTCCTCATACTCGACCCGGAGCTCCATAAGGAACGCCTGTCTGTCGCCCATCAGTCGGTTAGCGCGGGTGAATACGAAGGAGCCGACAGCCCAGCCGCCGCAGACGATCGCATCGAGCGTATCGGCGCCGGTGAGCATTTCTGTGACGTCGTAGGTCTGATACATGAGGCTCGTTTTATATGATGTAAAGCCCGGGGCAAAGTAGCGGTTCCCAACTCGCCTGCCGTTAATATAGAGCTCATAGATGCCGAGCGCGGTGGAGTTTATAAGCGCTCTGCGTACCTTCTTTGCGGTCTTTACTTCCCTGCGGAATACCATCGGAACGGGGCTTACGCCCTTCTCGGTGAAGGAATACGCCGCGTCGGAGATCCACTTTGCGCTCCACGCCGTACCCATTCTGCCGGTCTCGAAGGAGACGGACTTCTCCGCCCTCTCCCCCGCGTCGTCCTCGACCTTGAGCACCGCGGTGTAGGAGGTAAAGGGCTTCAGCGCCGGTCCGTCGTAAACTGTCACAGCCTCTTTGGCGCCGGATTTCTTCCAGCCGCCGAGCGTTATCTCTGCGCTCTTTACCTTGACGTTCTCTCTGTCGGACTCGAGCGAGAACGCAAATCTCGGCCTCAGCGCGTCTGTAACGCAGCCCTTTTCGAGGTTTTCAACCGCAAATCTTTTGACTTTTAGCATACCCTTCTCCTCCTATGTTTTTCTTGATTTTATATTACCAAACAATTAAAAATTTGTGTTGCCGCCTTCATAAAATGTTGATTTTTGAGCATTATCCGTTGTAAGATATGTGCAAATGGGTAAAAAAATATCCCTCACTTTTGTACATTATAACAAAAGTGAGGGGAAATATCAACTGATTATTTTATCGGCAGAAGCACGTTCAAGCTAAACCATCCGTCCTTTACGCCGACTGTGGCGGTGCCGCCGTACTTTTCCGCGGTGGCGACGATGCTTCGCACTCCGTAGCCGTGGTTCTCGCGATCGCCCTTTGAGGTGACGGGCATTCCTCCGGAAAAGCGCGGCTCCTCGCCGTAGCGGTTGCGGACGATTACGCTCGCAAAGCCCTTCTGGCGCGATACGGTGACGTGTATGAGCCTCTTTGCCGGGTCGGTGATTTTTTCGGCGCTCTCGATGGCGTTGTCAAGCGCGTTTCCGAAGATGGCGCTCATATCCATAACGCTGAGAAAATCGAGGAGTTTTCCGTCGGCCACGCAGGTGAGCGTTATGCCGTGCTCGTGGCAATAGAGGCTCTTGCCGGTGAGAATGGTGTCAAGCACCTCGTTTCCGGTCTTGTTCTGAGCCTCGAACGCGCCGATCTCGCGCTCGACCTCGTCGAGATATTCTAACTTTTTATCATCTCCGATATTGCTCCGCAGGAGCGTGATCTGATGCTTCAGATCGTGGTACTTCTGGTTTACGATGCTCACAGACTCCTGATTTGCCCGGAAGTTTGCGTACTGCGTGTTGAGAACGTTCTGCAGAGCGTTGCGCTCCTGACGGGAATAGTTGTCGCAGAGCTGAAAGTGGAGTGCAAACAGCATCGCCGTACCGCCGAAGTACACAAGGCTTCTCAGCGCGAATATCTCCGGAACGCTGTTCGAGGTAAACGGCGCGTCGGAGCTGAAATAGCTCAGGCTCGAGAGTATGTAGATAGATACCGCGCTGAGGACAGTCGTGATCGCCGTCGAAGGCTTTATCCGCATCTCAGCGTCCTCGCGTATATGCCCGCGCTCGGCAAGGAACGCCGCAGAAAACACCGCCGCGGCTGTGAATATCATAAACGCGCACTCTCCGAAAAATCCGCCCATAAGCGGCAGCGGAGAGACATAAAGAGCGTAAAACTGCCATGCGATCGAAACTCCGAACGCCGAGAGTATGAACGCCCTCGCGCAGTAATAGACCGCGTCAGCGACGCCGATCTCGCAGAACAGAACGAACGGAATAAGAGTCCAGAGCGCGAAGAGCGTATTTGTGACGTTGAAATATATACCCGACCTGTCGGCTATAAAGGCGATGTACAGCGCAGTCTGGAGTGCCAAGAACGCAGCCGAGACAAGCCACGTCTGCCATGCCTTAAGCCTTTTCGGAAGTATCGAGATAAAAAACATATACCCGAGCCAGTGGAACGCGCTCGTCCAAAGTCCGGGGACGTTGCGGATAACGTTCATCAGCTTCTACCCATAACGTAGAGGCTCAGCGCCTCCATAAACGCTTTTTTCTTGTTGCGGCTGAGCGCTACCCTCTCCCCGCCGACAACGGCGTCGTCACCCTCTACGGCGTCGACGTTCTCGAGGTTTACGAGAAAGCACTTGTTGCAGCGGAAAAAGCTCTCCTGCGAGACCTTCTCCTCAACCTCCTTCATGGTGCCGGTGGCGCCGAAGTCACCATCGAGCGTGTGGTAGACGAGGCTGTGCCCCTCCACCTCGACGTAGAGTATCCTGCTCTCCTCGACCTTTTTGACCCCGTGCTGATTTGCAATGAAGATGTATCTCTTCTCTCTGCGGCGAAGAGAGCCTATTGCGCGCTCGATGGTCTTTGAAAATGCGTAGTAGCTGACGGGCTTGAGGATATAGTCGAGGGCGTTGACCTCGTAGCCCGAGATCGCGTACTGCGCGGTGTTCGTCACGAAGATGATGATGACCTCGCCGTCCTTCTCTCTTATCTCCTTTGCCGCGTCCATGCCGTTCATGAAGCGCATCTGGATATCCATCAGGATGATATCGTACTCAGCCTTATATCCGACCGCGATCTCATCGCCGTCGGAAAAGGTGCGGATATCGAATTTTTCGCCGCTTTCGCGCCCATAGCGCTCCAGCAGGCTTTTGAGCTCCCTGCGATAGCCGGCGTCATCCTCAACAAGAGCGATTCTTATCATCCTCTTCGCCTCCTATTAAAAATATAGCATTCTCAAAATGTGCTGTCAATAGCTTGAACTTTTGAAAACGGGTGCTATAATGGCGTTTGTATCCATATATTTGTATCATTGGAGGCATATCTATGGATGAAAGAGCAAAAATTGCCCGCGCTGTCGGGCGCACTACAATAATCGCAAATGCGGCGCTCACGCTTGTGAAGCTCCTCGCCGGCATTTTCGCCAACTCCGGCGCGATGATATCCGACGCGGCGCACTCGGCTTCAGATGTTCTGAGCACCATTATCGTGCTCATCGGCGTGCGGCTCTCCTCAAAGGAGGCTGACCGCGAGCACCCCTTCGGGCATGAGCGCTATGAGTCCATCGCCGCGATAGTCCTCGCAGTGATACTCTTCGGCACCGGACTTCTCATCGGCGTAGAGGGGCTTCGCAAGATAGTTTCGCACGAGGCTCTGACTGTGCCAGGCCCGCTCGCGCTCGCGGCGGCGGTGATCTCCATCGTTGTGAAGGAGGTTATGTATCATTACACCGCCCGAGCCGCGAAGGCTATCGACTCCGACGCGCTCATGGCCGACGCCTGGCACCACCGCTCGGACTCGCTCAGCTCCGTCGGAGCGCTTATCGGAATCGGCGGCGCTATGCTGGGCTTCGGGTATCTTGACCCTGCGGCAAGCATCGTCATCTCCGTTTTTGTTATGAAGGCCGCGGTGGATATCTTCCGCGACGCCTCGGAAAAGACGATCGACACCTCCGCCGACGCAAAGACCGAGGCGGCGATTTTTGACGCGGTGAGCTCGGTCGAGGGAATTCAGAATATCGACCTGCTCCGCACGCGCGAATTCGGCTCGAGAATTTACGTTGAGCTTGAGATCGCCGTCGACGGCGATTTGCCGCTCCGCGAGGCGCACGCGATAGCGGAGGAGGTTCACGACAAGGTCGAGAGCGCTTTTCCGCGGGTAAAGCACGTCTTCGTACACGTAAATCCGGCTTAATCAGTCAAATGAGACCCGCTTCGCCGGGCTCTCATTTGAGTTTTTGCAGCCCGCTGCAGCGCACGCCAAGGGCGCACGTTTGCGGGCTGAGAAGTATTTTTCGTGACGTACACGCCGCCACGAAAAATGATTTTCCTTTTTCGCCTTCGGCGAATTCTGCGAAGCTGACAATGAAATCCGGCTCAGCGCGATGTCTGAGCCGGATTCTTTTATCTTCTTTTATATTTTATCGCAAATATGAGCGCCGCGGCAAGGGCGAGAGCAGAAATTCCCGTCCATATGAGAAATTCCGGCGTTACCGTGCTTCTTGTGTCGGTATCGGTCTCATCGAGAGCGTCGTCAGTGGCGCTTTCTTCCGTGAAGCCGCCCTCCATATCGGGAGGCGTGCCGCCCATATCGCCCATGTCCGTACCGTCCGGAGGCGTGGGTCTGTCTTCCGAATTACTCATTTCGCCCATATCAGTTCCGTCCGGAGGCGTGGGTCTGTCTTCTGAATCCTCGCCGCTCATCTCCGGCGGAGTTCCCATCTCTTCGCTTTCGCCTTGCATATCGGGCGGCGTGCCGCCCATCTCACCCATGCTGCCGCCCATTTCGCCGGGCTGCGCCATACCGCCGCCCATGCCGCCCATTACAGAGCCGAGGGTAGTGACATTCGATTCAAGTGTGACCTCGGTGCTTTCAGACCCGATGGTGAGCGTATAGGATTCTCCGAGGGTCATATCCGGCGTACTGACAGTCAGGCAGTTGAAGGTATAGGGTGCAGTGTACGAGAAAATATCTCCGAGGGTTATTTCGCTGCCCGCCGCCGCTAAGTCGGTGAGGTTATAGAAGATAACGGGCTGTGTCGAGCCGTCGCTCGGCGCCTCCGCCATATTGCTGGCGCCCAGCGCAATTACAGTTCCTCCGGTGATAACGAACTCTCCGCCGGATTCGCTGCCATAGTCGATTGCATTGTTCGAGCCGTTTCCAAGCACCGCAACCGTGACCGTGCCGCCGGAAATATACACGCTGCCGTTGGAATCTATGCCGTCGGCGTCGTTGCCGTCAGAATTCATAATCGTCAGCGCGCCGCCGGTTATGGTAACGTTTCCGCCGTTGCCGTTGGCGTTTAGTCCGTCGTCGGTGGGATAGATTTCAATATTTCCGCCGTTCTGTGTTATATTCAGTGCCTCGATGCCCTCATAGCATTTCGTAATCACTATTTCCCCGCCGTTTACAGTTATATCGGCGTCGGAATGGACAGCGTCGTCCCCTGCGGAAATTGCAAAATCGCCGTCCTCGATGGTAATGCTGCCCGCCGCCTTGATGCCGTCATCAGCGCTTGTGAGGTCAAAGGCGCCGGACTCGATATAGATATAACCTTCCTCGACCTTCTGCTGAATCGCCTCATCGGCGGCGTCTATGGTAACGGAAGCCTTCATAATTCGGATAGTATCGTTTGCGTTTATTCCGTCCTTTGCGGCGGTAATCGTTATCGTGCCGCCGGTTATGACGAGGTCGTCGTTAGCCTCAATGCCGTGCTTATACTCAGCGGTGATATTAAGGGTACCGGAACCGTTTATCGTGAGGTCGTCCTTTGCGTATATCGCGCCGCCGATGCCATCAGAAACTGCGGCCGTGGAATACTCCGCGCCGGAGGTGAGGGTGTTTACAGTTCCGTCAGCGAGGGTTAGGAACACCTTATCCGCCTGATTTACTATAAGCGCCGCGCTGTCAGAGCAGGTTACGCTGACGTCCGAGAGCCGGATATACACCTTTGAATTGGAATTTGCGTCAACGGTAATGCTGCCGTCCGTGAGAGAGCCCGAAAGCTCATACCAGCCGGACTCGCTGATCACAAGTCCGCCGTCATAGACATATGCGCCGCCTCCGCTTATCGTCGCCGTATCGCCCGAGAGGGTGACGGTCGTAACGTCGTAGCCGCTCCAATCTCCGTTCTGATCACTCGCGGTGAAGTACTCGGAGTCGGAATAAGCCTCGGAATCTTCATCCGTTACGGCTGTGATCCCGAGGCTTTTGCCGTTCATAAATAACACTGTGAGCGCTATGGCGATGACGAGGACGGCGACGCATATTATATCAAATTTTTTATGCGCACTCATCCCGGCACCTCTCAGCTCATGTAATCGCCGTTGTAGCTTACGAGCACTGCGCTCTTTACTCCGTTAAGCGAGGTCAGACCGTTGACAAAATCGGTGTTGTCGTCCTTGAGCCTTACCTCCATGTTAAGCTCGACGGAGCCGGCGCGGGCGGTCTTGGACTTCGTTACGCACTTATTGACGTTTTCCTTAAGGAAAGCTACCGCCTTGTCCTCAGCTGCCTTATCATCGACAGTCATAACGACGATGTAGGGCTGAGTGTGGGTCTTGCGGTTGACAAAGAGGATGAGCACAACGCCGATGATGACGGAGCCGAAGATTGCGAGAGGTATCATACCCGCGGCAAGAACGATGCCTGCGGCGATTGCCCAGAAGAGGAACGCTATGTCAAGCGGTTCCTTGATTGCGGTACGGAAACGGACAATTGAAAGAGCACCGACCATACCGAGCGACAGCACCACGTTCGACGTGACGGCTAAGATTACGAGATTAGTGATCATCGTCAGCGCGACGAGTGTCACGCCGAAGGAGGTTGAAAACATAACGCCCTGATAGGTTTTCTTGTAGACGAAGAAGATGAAAAGGCCGAGGCAGAAGGCAAGCGCCATACTGAGCACCATATCGAAGGCGCTGACCGCGGTCACGTTCTCAAGGAACGAGGATTTGAAGATGTCCGAAAAGTTCATATTTATTCTCCTTTTTCTCTATTCAGCCGTAAATACGGCATATTTCATACTTTGAAAAGCTCGTTACCCTTCTGCCCGGGAGCTGTACCGCACTTCTTATGACGTCCGGCAGGTACTCATCCCATTTGACCTCCAGAATGCAGAACTGGTCGCCGACACGAACCGTCGGGCAGTCCCAATCAAGAAAGTCGGTGTTCGATAGCCCGCTCCGAATGTTATAATCGAGCGTGACGCGCACGTTTCCGGGCGCGTAGATGAACGGGTCGCGGGTATAATCGACAATCGTCTTGGGTTGCAGCCCCTCAAAGCGCATCTTTGCGTATAGCTCCTGCACAAGCTCTCTGCCGGAGTCCATCATCCAGTCGAGATCGCCGTCCACGATTTTCTGCGCCTCCTCCTCGGTGAGGCGCGCCTGCTCCTTAGAGGTCAGCCCGTTGATTTTTGACTTCTTTTCGAGGGAAATGAAGCTCTTATCGCCGTTATAATATCGAATTCTGAACTTTTCGCGCTTATTAACTCCGTCTACCTTTTCACGAAGCGCCTTATCGTATATGTTGTCGAAGTACAGGCTGCGTATCTCATACGTTCCGTTCTTCGCGTGCCTGTCGCGCTCCATGACGGCGTCAAGCCGGCTTCTGAGGATCAGCATATCGGCGTAGTTCAGCTCATGCTTCCATTCATGGCGGAATTTCATCTCGCTCACTTCCTTTCCGTTTCGCTTTATGGGTATTTTATACCATATCGTGTAGCAGATATGGTATAATTTGTCACCTTTTTCGGTTGCCGCGCAGCGGCGAGAAAAAGGACTTAAGTCAAATATAATAAGCGCTTATGCGATTATTATATCCGCGAACCTTAAATGTAGCTTAAAGTAATTAAAGTAATTACAGTTTCTCGCTTTAAATAATTAAACTTTCCCTTGACAAAGTGGCTCACGGGTGCTAAACTTACGTCAAACCGATGAGGAAGAGTAGTAAGCGCCTTCCCTTATCTCTGAGCGAGCCGCTGGCGGTGAGAGTGCGGCAGATAATACTGCGCCGAATGGACTTCCGAGGGCAATCTGAACGGCTTATGCTTATTAGGTGCGCCGGGGTATGACTCCCCGTTATAAAAAGTCTGCGTTACTATGACGCGAAAAGTGGGCGCGAAAGCGTCAAGCCGGGTGGCACCGCAGGATTTTTCATCCTGTCCCAGCATACTATTGCAGGGACAGGATTTATTTTTTGTCCCGAGAAAAGGAGAATCGTTATGAAAAAGCTCGTCTCGCTCGTCCTTACGCTCGTGCTCGTCCTCTCTCTCGCCGCCTGCTCAACGTCTGACAGCGGCGCAAAGACCTACTCCGTCGGAATCTGCAACTTCGTTGACGACGCCTCGCTCAATCAGATCATCGAGAACGTCGAAGCCCGCCTTAGCGAGATCGCAAAGGAAAAGGGCGTTACCATCAACGTCAAGGTCGATAACTGCAACATGGACGCGAACGTTCTAAACCAGATCATCGCGGACTTCACCGCCTCGAACGTAGACCTCATGATCGGCGTTGCGACCCCGGTCGCTATGGCGATGCAGGCGGCGACCGAGGACAGCGGTATTCCCGTTGTATTCGCCGCTGTTTCCGATCCCCTCGCCTGCGGACTTGTGGACTCCCTCGAAAAGCCCGGCCACAACGTGACCGGCACCTCGGACTACCTCGACACGAACGCTGTTATGAATCTCATTTTCGCCGTGGACGCGGGCGCGGACAAGATTGGTCTTCTTTATAATATAGGCGAGGACGCCTCCGCGACTCCGATCGCCGCCGCGAAGCAGTATCTTGACGCAAAGGGCATCGCCTATGTCGAGCGCACCGGCACCAACGTCGAGGAGGTAATGCTCGCCGCTGACGCTCTCATCGCAGACGGCGTGGACGCGATCTTCACCCCGACCGACAACACCATTATGAAATCCGAGCTTGCGATCTACGAAAAGCTCGCCGCCGCAGGCATTCCGCACTACACCGGCGCTGATTCCTTTGCGCTGAACGGCGCATTCCTCGGCTACGGCGTTGACTACGCAAATCTCGGCGTAGAAACCGCGAACATGGCGGCAAAGATACTTATTGACGGCGCCTCTCCCGCCGATACCGCGGTAATGACCTTCGACAACGGCACCGCGACAGTGAACACCGAGACCACCGCCCTCCTCGGTCTCGACTATGAGACTGTCAAAACTCAGCTTCAGCCCTTCTGCACAAAGGTGCAGTCCATCACCACCGCCGAGAGCTTCGGTGACCTCGGCTAAAAGGAGCCAGACCTATGAATCCAGTCCTTTCCATAGCTCAGACAGCGCTTGAGCTCGGGCTTATAAGCTCGCTTACGGTGCTGGCTCTCTTTCTGAGCTATTCGATGCTCGGCGTCTGCGACCTCTCGACCGACGGGTGCTTTGCCCTCGGCGCGGCGGTCGGCGCGGTGGTCGCGATAAGCGGGCATCCGTTCCTCTCGATCATCGCCGCGATGGCGGCGGGCGTTCTCTCCGGCTTCGTCGTAGCATTTTTGCAGACGAAGATGGGCATAAACAGCCTGCTTGCCGGAATAATCGTGAACACCGGCCTTTACTCGGTGATCATCGGCATAATGGGCGGCGCGAGCCTCCTCAATATGAACAAGACCGAGACTATTTTTACAATTATGCGCGCTCTCTTAGACAGAACGCCGCTTGCGCCATATTATAAGACAGTCGTTGCCGCGATTTTTGTCGCGCTCGTCATAGCGTTTCTCGCTTTCTTTCTCAGAACGCGCCTCGGTCTTGCGATCCGCGCCACCGGCGATAACCCCGATATGGTGCGCTCAAGCTCCATAAATCCCGCGTTTACGACTATCGTCGGGCTGTGCATCTCAAACTCCTTCACCGCTCTCTCCGGCGCGCTTTTAGCGCAGAGTCAGAAGTCGGTTACGGCGGATATCGGATCCGGCATGGTGACGATCGCGCTCGCAAGCCTGCTTATCGGCGGAATTTTCGCCTTTAAGGGCAAGGTCACGCGCCGCGCCCTCGGCGCCGTTCTCGGCGCGATAATCTTCCGCCTTGTCTACGCAGTTGCCCTGCGCTTCAATATGCCGGCTTTCATGCTGAAGCTCGTGAGCTCCGTGATCGTCATCATCGCCATCTCCGCGCCGTATCTCAGGCAGCGCCTGCCCGACTTCAAGCGCAGATTCGTGCACAAGCGAGGTGGCAAAAATGCTTAAGCTCACAAGCCTTGTCAAGACCTTCAACCCCGGCACCGTCAATGAGCGCACAGCTCTAGACAGCGTTTCGCTCGACGTGAAAAAGGGCGACTTCATCTCGATAATCGGCGCTAACGGCGCTGGCAAAAGCACGCTCTTCGGCGCGATCGGCGGCTCGTTTTTCACAGACTCCGGCGCTATCATTCTCGACGGCGAGGATATTACTCTCAAGCCCGAGCACCTGCGCTCGCGCGATATCGGCAGGCTTTTTCAGGATCCGCGCCTCGGCACAGCGCCGAATATGACGATTGAGGAAAATCTCACCCTCGCCGCCGGCCGCGGCGGGTGGTTTTCGACGCTCACAAAGCGCGACAGAGATTTCTTCCGCGAAAAGCTCAGCGTTCTCGGCATGGGGCTTGAGGACAGACTTCAGCACCCGGTCGGGCTGCTCTCCGGCGGTCAGCGCCAGGCGCTCACGCTGATGATGGCGACGATAAACCCGCCGAAGCTTCTGCTTCTTGACGAGCACACCGCCGCGCTTGACCCCGCGACTGCGGAAAAGGTGCTTGAGATCACGCGCTCCACCGTTGAGGAAAACGGACTCACCTGCCTTATGATAACTCACAATATGCAAAGTGCGCTCGAACTCGGCAACCGCACACTCATGATGAGCGCAGGTAAAATAATCTTCGACACCGAGGGTGAGGCGCGCGCAAGGCTTGAGGTCGGCGATCTCCTTGAGCTGTTCCGCGAGAAGGTCGGAAAGAGCCTCGACAACGACAGAATGATTTTGAATTAGTCAGGAGTTCTTTAATTTTTATGAAAAAGCCCGTTATTGGTATTTTGCCCCTTAAAGATATTGAAACAGGCAAAGAATGGATGAGTGATAACTACACAAACGCAGTTTTTCGCTCCGGCGGAATTCCCCTTGTGTTTCCGCTCACAGATGACAATGATCGTCTCCGCGATCTTCTCGGCGCCGTAGACGGCGTTCTGTTTTCCGGCGGGCCGGATATTGCGCCAGAAAAATACGGCGAGGCACCGGATCCCACGGTTAAGGTTTCGCCTGAGCGTGACGGGATGGAGCTTAAGCTTTTGCCGATGGCGATTGACGCGGGAATTCCCGTTTTCTGTATCTGCCGCGGCGAGCAGCTTCTGAACGTCGCCCTCGGCGGTACGCTCTGGCAGGATCTGCCCTCGATGCGTGATTGCGGCGTCGATCACAACCAGTCCGGCGAGCACTACGCCCACAGAAACGCCGTCCTGCCCTCTACTCCCCTCGCCTCCCTGATAGGTGAGCGCGAGATACTCGTAAACAGCCTGCACCACCAGGCGATAAAGGCTCTCGCCCCCGCTCTCATGCCAATGGCTGTAAGCGAGGACGGGCTTGTTGAGGCGGTCTATATGCCGGAAAAGAGCTTTGTGTGGGGCGTTCAGTGGCACCCGGAGCGCTCCTTTGACGTATCGGAGGACAGCCGCAAAATATTCGCCGCTTTTATAAGTGCGTGTAAATAATAGAATAGCGCGCCGCAAAATGACGCTTTTTCATTTTGCGGCGCGCTATATATTTTTGCCTTAGATTTCCGTTACTTTAAGCCCATCGCAGGTATCAATCATATGCTTTCCGGCGATGACTGTGATATTCTGCTCGCCGGCGCACTTATCGAGCGTTTCGCAGAGCGCGAGAAGGTCTGCCTTCGAGGCGGAAACGACCTCCTTTGCGATGCGGGCGATATCCTCGTAGGTCGTGCCGTTCAGATAGCGCTGCTCCGAGATATACATCTGCGTGCGGACGTTGAGAAGCGGGTCAAAGGCCTTCGTCGCGGCGAGGATGGGCGCGGTGAGATCGGGGTCAGATGCGAGGAATTCGCGCACGAAGTCCGCCGCCTTGTCATAAACTCCGAGGCTTCTTGCCGGCTTCGGATCGCGGTAGCTGTAATAGTAGCTCTCGCCCTCCGGAGTCTGACGGAAGCCGGTGCCGTATGCTCCGCCGAGAACTCTCACCTCGTTCCAGAGGTAGGAGAACGTGAGGATATTCTGCAAAACATAGCTCGCGCCGGAAAAATCTCCGTCGAAAAGCGCGCCCTTTACGGCGTATGCGACGGGTGCGGGAATAGCGATTCCGGTGGGCGCAGTCTTTGCGGGCTCATAATCGCTCATGCCGCTCTTTTCGCCCTCAGGAAGCGCGTCGATAAGCTTTTTCGCGGCTCTCTTTGCCTCCTCTGAGGCGCCGACAGTCAGTCTTGCGCGGCAGAAGAGCTTTTCAGCCATCGCTCCGAGCTCGTCGCCGAGGGCATCCGGCGTGTTCTCCGTGAGCTTTCTGAGCTTTTCAATGAAGCTCGAGCCGCCGAGCTGCTCCTTCGCCATGCCCGCTCCGGAGATCGACGCACCGGTGCGGAGTATGCCGTACATATGACCCGCGCCGATTAGCGCCATTTTCGCCTCGTTCAGATTCTGTGCAAGCAGGTTTTTCACAGCCTGCTTATCATCAAAGCGCGTCTTTGTGAGCATCTCGGATATGAGAGCGGCGGCGTTTTCGCCCTCAGCGGCGAGAGCGCCCATCGAAACGGTGAAAAATGCGCGCACGTCGCCGGATTTAGTTTTAAATGCCGCGGTGTCGAACGTAAGTCTGCCGATGCGCTCCTTTGTTTCGGACTGCAGCTCTGCGCTTGTGCGGCTCTCCGTCGGGAGTTTGGAGATGAGCTTAGTCAGAAGCGCGACCTTCCAGAGCTCGTCCGCGCCTACATCGGAGCACTCAAACCACAGATCCATATTCGCAAGGCTGCTGCCCGTTGTGCTCTCAAGGACGGTCACGCCGTCCACGGAAGCAGTCTTCGGCGTGATATCCTTCGGGGTCGGGTCGATATCGCTGAGTGCGAGAACGGGGATCTTCGCCTTGTCCTCTTCTCTGTCGGGAGTCTGCTGCCACTCTCTGACGGCGGAAAGCTCGGCCTTTTTCTCCTCGAGCTCCGCCTCACTCCACTTATCCTGCCTTGCCTTGACTCTCGCCCTTTCGTCGGCAAGCTTCGCCTCTCCGAGAGTGGTGCTCGGAGCGAGCACTGCGGTCACGCAGGATCGGTTATCGAGGAGAAGAACCCTTATAAGCTCTTCAAAATATCCGCCCGCGACCATATTGCGCTCAATGTCGCCCAGCGCCTTTTCGCAGGTAAGGTAGAGCGCGGGATCGCCGCCGTAGAGCCAGCTGTCGAGCATCGTAAGGCCCTCGGAGAGCGAACGCGAGAAGCCGGAATCCTTATCTCTCAGCTTGAAGGCGAAGCGGTTGTAGCTCGCTCTTATGCGCTTTTCCTCAACGCCCTTGTCCGCTATCTCACCGAGCACCTCGCGGACAGTTTTTCTTATATCGTCGAGCTTGTCCTCATCTGTATTGCGGAAGATAAGAGCTCCCGCAAGCTCCTGAATGCCGTCGTTTACACTGAAATCGACGTCCTCGGCAAGCTCCTTTTCAAGAATCGCCTTTTTGAGCGGCGCGTCATTGTCGCCGCAGAGATAGTCGGCGAGGATATTCGCCGCGTAGACCTTCTCCTGCTCCTCGAAGGTACCGAGGAGCCAGCCTATACCGATCATGCCGCGGCCCTTCGGATCCTCCTCCGCGCCGATCTCATACTCAAATCTCTCGGTTTTAGGCTCGACGCTCCTCTGGAACGGAATGGAGAAATCGGCATCGAGGCGCTCATAAGGCGCAAAAAATTCTTCGAGCTTCGCAAGGGCGGCGTCGATATCAACAGAGCCGACGAGCATCGTGCGGGAGTTTGACGGGTGGTAATACTTTTTGTGCATTTCTATGAAATGCTCGTAGGTGAGGTCGGGTATGGTCGAGGGCTCTCCGCCGGAATCATGGCGATAGGTGGTGTCCGGGAAGATGAGCGACTGCAGCTTCGTCATCAGCACCTCGTCCGGGTCGGAGTAGGCGCCCTTCATCTCGTTGAGGACTACGCCCTGATACTCCGCGACGTTCTCCTCGTTTATCTCATATCTCCAGCCCTCCTGACGGAAGATCGAGGGATTCGTATAGATATTGGGGTGGAGCACCGCGTCAAGATAGATATCCATGAGGTTCAGAAAATCCTTCCTATTGCGGCTCGAGATCGGGTACACGGTCTTATCCGGGTAGGTCATCGCGTTGAGGAAGGTGTTTACGGAGCTCTTGAGAAGCTCCACGAACGGGTCCTTTATCGGATACTTCGCGCTTCCGCACAGAACGGAGTGCTCGAGAATGTGGAAAACGCCGGTGGAGTTTTCCGGAATAGTCTTGAACGCGATGCCGAAGGACATATTCTCATCCATGCGGTTTATCCAAGCGACCTCGGCGCCTGTCACGGCGTGCGCAAATTCATAGAGCTCGCCGTCAAGCTCCTCTATGCGGCGAACGCTGCGGAGCTCAAAGCCGTGGTATATTTTTCCTGTTTCCATGCTTATACCTCTCTTGTGGTTTTATTTATTTAACAAGTCGATTATATCATAGTATAACCCCGTAAGCAAATGAATTATTAAAGGACTTTTTATATCATTTTCGGCTATTTCTTACAAAACGAGCTTGTCAACGCTATCTTATTATGTTAAAATTTAACAAATATCCACCCGGGAGGTAATAAAATGAGAAAGACTAAGATAATCTGCACCCTCGGCCCCGCGACCGACGATGAAAACGTACTGCGCGCTATGATAAACGCGGGACTGAACGTCGCCCGCTTCAACTTCTCCCACGGCTCCTATGCCGACCACGAAAAGCGCCTCAACGAGGTCATAAAGCTCCGGAACGAGATGGGTCTGCCCATCGCCGCACTCCTCGATACGAAGGGCCCCGAGATTCGTCTCGGCGACTTTGAGGGCGGCGAAGCCGAGCTTATCCCCGGCGCGAAGTTCACGCTCACTACCACCGAGATCCTCGGCACCGCCGAGCGAGCCTACGTCAACTACGACGGGCTTCCCGGCGACGTAAGACCCGGAAACTTCCTGCTCATAAACGACGGACTTATTAAGCTCTCCGTCGACTCCGTCCGCGCCGGCGAGATTGAATGCACCGTCATCGACGGCGGCAAGGTTTCAAACCACAAGGGCGTGAACGTTCCCGGCGTGTCTCTCCGTATGCCCTACCTCTCCGCCCGCGATATGGCTGACCTCCAGTTCGGCAAGGAGCACGATTTTGATTTCATCGCCGCCTCCTTCGTCCGCAACGCCACCGACGTCAACATTCTCCGCAACTACTGCGACGCAATAGGCTGGAGGGACGTCAAGATAATCTCCAAAATCGAGAACGCCGAGGGCGTTGAGAACGTGGACGCTATCATCGAGGCCTCCGACGGCATAATGGTCGCCCGCGGCGACATGGGCGTTGAGATCAGCTTCGAGCTTATCCCCGCAATTCAGAAGATGATAATCAAAAAGGTCTACGAGGCCGGCAAGATAGTCGTTACCGCGACGCAGATGCTCGAGAGCATGATCACAAATCCCCGCCCGACAAGAGCGGAGATAACCGACGTTGCAAACGCGATCTACGACGGAACGAGCGCAATAATGCTCTCCGGCGAGTCCGCCGTCGGCAAGCACCCCGTCGACGCTGTCAGAACGATGGATATGATTGCCCGCACCACGGAGTCCGACATCGACTACATCCACCGCTTCCGCGACCGCGCGCCTTCCGAGACGAGCGCGATCCACTCCATAACGAGCGCCATCGGTCACGCGACAGTCTCCGCCGCGAACGACCTTCATGCCTCCGCGATAATCACCGTCACCAAGACCGGCTATTCCGCGAGAATGATCTCGAAGTACCGCCCGGAGACCATGGTCATCGGCGCGACCACGAGTGAGAAGGCTTGGCGCCAGCTCAACCTCAGCTGGGGAGTTTTCCCCGTAATGTGCGAGGTCAAGCAGAACACAGACGAGCTCTTTGATCATGCCGTTGATGTATCGCTCCGCGCCGGAGCGATCAAGAAGGGCGACACCGTGGTCATCAGCGCGGGCGTTCCGCTCGGTATCGCCGGCAACACCAATATGCTCAAGGTTCACGAGGTCAGATAATGCACTCTGCCGTAATAGTTGCAGTTATCGCGGTGCTTATTGTGCTCATCGCGGCGGGCTGTGCCTTTGTGAAGCCCGCTGACCCGGAGGAGTATATTTCCGGCGGCACCACCGACAACACCGACCCCGACGCGCCGAAGGTCATAAAATCCGAGGATATGACCTCGTTTTACTGCTACGTCAATCTTCTCGGCTATGACACCGCGGATTATCCCGAGATCACCGAGCTGAAGTACACCTTTGAGGCGAGCCTTGAAAAGGACGGCGCGGAAAAGATGGCGGCGCTTCAGGACATCGTAAAGCGCTACGATTTCGCGCAGTTTAACGGCATTTCCCGTTACACCGCCGGTCTGCCGGATCATTTCGGCGTGAAGTTAGATATTAACTACGCCTCCGGCGAGCTCATCTACGCCGACCACAATCAGGATATGCTTCTGCCGTTGGAGGCGGTGCGCGAGCTTGTGGTGCTATTCCGCGGCGAGATCACGTTCACGAGCATTTCGATGGACGAGGCGGCGAAAATGATGGCGGAGCGCGAAGATTATATTCTCCTCGACGTCCGCACCTACGAGGAGTATGACGAGGGTCATATTCCCGGCGCGTACATCGTCCCGCTCGACGATATCCGGTCAATAAACGAGGACTCTCCGTGGAGCCGCGACCAGCTTATTCTTGTTTACTGCCGCTCCGGCCGGCGCAGCAAGCTCGCCGCCGAGGAGATGTGCAAAATGGGCTACACGAACGTAGTAGAGATCGGCGGCATCATCGACTGGAAGGGCGAAATCGAAAAGTAAACTTATCGGGCAGGTTTTTACCTGCCCGATTGTTATTTTAAATATTCAAGTATTTCTGCGGCGTTGGTATCCGGCTTGACCTTCGGCATGACGCGCTCGATTATGCCGTTCTCGTCGATTATATAGGTGCTTCTCACAACGCCCATCGACACCTTGCCGTAGTTTTTCTTCTCCTGCCAGACCCCGTAAGCCTCGATTGCCGTCCTCTCAGGGTCGGAGAGAAGGATAAACGGAAGTGAGTTGTTCTCCGCGAATCTTCTGTGGCTTGCCTCGCTGTCACGGCTCACACCGATCACAACAACGCCGCGCCTTCTGAACTCGGCGTACTGCATCGCAAAGGCGCACGCCTGACGGGTGCAGCCCGGAGTTGAATCCTTCGGATAGAAATACAGGACCACCTTTTTCCCGCGAAACTGTGAGAGCGTAACGGCGCCTCCGTCCTTGTCATTGAGCGTAAAATCCGGTGCAGGTGTTCCAACCTCGAGCATAAAAATCTCTCCTTTTTTGCTTTTCTCCATTGTAATCCAAATTGTGCAGATAGGCAAGCATAAACTTGCGCTGTCAAGGGCGAAGCTTATGCGGAAACGCTTTCTGCGAGTGGAAATGCGTGGCATAATGTAGAAAATCAAAAATGGGGGTAAGTATATGAAAAAGGCAATTTCCCTGCTTCTCAGCGCTGTTCTGCTTCTCTCCGCGGTCGCCTGCTCCGGCGGAACGCCGACCGAAAAGCCCGCTGACGAGCCGGCTCAGAGCACATCTGACGAGCCCGCAGTCAACGATACTCCGGTCGCAGTTGAGATACCCGAGCGCGGCAAGGCTGACCGCTCAAATCTCGCCTACGCCAGCGCAATCGACAAATACCTGAAAACCGACTGGGCGGGCTATTGGATCTGGACTAAGAGCTGCAGCGAGGACAGCTACGTTTCATTCAGAAAGACTGTCACTGTTTCCGCCGATGAAACGGTAACCGCATACATCTCCTCCGTTGACAAATACGTCCTTTTCCTCAACGGCGAGATGGTCGTTCTCGACGGCTCAGTCAAGCGCGGCCCCACGCCCTATGACACATACTACGACACCGTTTCCCTCGACCTTAAGTCCGGCGACAACGAAATTGCAATTCTCGTCGCCTTCAACGGCCGCAGCGGCGACGGCTCCATTGTACCTGTCATGGCTAACTCCGACGGTGATATGGATCCTCAGGCGGGTCTTCTCTTCGAGATGGACACGTCCGCCGGAAGGATAGTCTCCGACGCAAGCTGGAAGTGTGCGCGCAACGCGGCTTACAAAAACCGCGCCACCGGCGGAAAGGACTACGTGCGCTACGATCAAAGCTCCATGCTCGCTGAGCGCAATGTATTCTACAATGCCGCAGACTCCATCGGCGACTGGACTTCCCTCAGCTATGATGACAGCGCGTGGGAGGATGCGACTATTATTGCCAAGCCCGGCGACCTGCCCTTCGGCGATATCTACGATGCGATGATAAAAACTCCGAAGTTCGGCGATCTTGTTGACTTTGAGAGCGAGTACATCGGCACTGCTCTCGCCTCGGACACAACGCTTGAGCTGCATCTCCCCGGCAATATGCAGTTTACCTGGTACATCGAACTTGAGTCTGACGCCGGCAAGGCGCTCACCTTCTACACTAACACCTACGCCGACAGGCAGGGTATGCAGAACTTTAAGGATACCTATATGACCGCCTCCGGCGCTCAGAGCTATGAGAACTATCCTTGGAGAAGCGGCTCCGTTCTCTATATCGAGGCTCCCGCAGGCGTGAAATTCACCCGCATCGCCTATCGTCCCTCCGGCTTCAACGGAGAGTGGGCAGGCTCGTTTGCCTCCTCCGACGCTGTTCTTACTCAGCTCTGGCAGGAGAGCCTCAACACCATTGCAATCTGCATGCGCGATACCTTCATGGACTGTCCCGAGCGTGAGCGCGGCCCCTACATGGGCGACGCCGCCAATGAGATTGACGCCACACTCTACGCCTATGACGGCGAGGGTCTTGAGATAACCAAAAAGGCGATTTTAGCCTGCATCGGCTGGACTCTCACCGACGGTGCCATCCCATCCCGTGCCCCGAGCCAGAAGCCGCAGGAGATCCCGAATCAGTCTCTTTCCTTTATGACCACCGCATATCACTATTGGCTCCACTCCGGCGATGCCGACACGATGAACGCCTACTACGACGCTTTTGTGAATTACCTCAAGCTCTATGAGATGGGCGAAAACGGTCTGCCCCTTTACCGCGACGGAAGCTGGACATGGAATGACTGGGGCAACAATATCGACACTGAGTTACTACAGAGCGCATGGTACTACTACGCTCTCACGGTCACGGAAAAGCTTGCCTCCGACCTCGGCCGCGAGTTTGATTCCGAGCTTAAAGCCCGCATGACCTCCTATGAGGGAGCGTGGCGCGATTACTACTACACCGCCGACGGCTTCAAGGCGCCCGACAGCCGCTTTATTGACGACCGTGCAAATGCCCTACTCGTTCTCGGAGGGCTTATCACCGACGAAGCGGATATCGAGCTTGTCACAAAGGTTCTCGATACCACATATGAGGCGAGCCCCTATATGGAAAAGTTCGTCCTTGAGGCGCTCTGCCAGCTTGGAAGACAAGACCTTGCCATCAAGCGCATCAAGGCTCGCTATGACCTTATGGTAACGGATTCGTGGGACACTCTCTACGAGCAGTTCAACGACGTCACCGGCACGTATAACCACGGCTGGACGAGCGCTCCGCTCTACATCCTCTCGAAGTATGTCGCCGGCATCCGTCCGGTCAAGGCAGGCTGGGAGGAATATGAAATAGTCCTCTCCGATGCGCTCGAGGATTACGCCTGCACCGAGTGGACGCCGAAGGGCGCAATTACCGTTGAAAAGAACGGCGAAAGCGTAAAGATCACCGCCATCGACGCAAAGGGTACGATAGTTCTCCCGAACGGAGAGGCACATGAAATCACAAGCGCCGGTGAATACAATTTTTAACTTGAGGTTTCTAAAATGAAAAGAATAATTCCGATTCTTATCCTTTTCGCACTTTTGCTTACCGCCTGCTCCGCATCGACGGAACAGGTCAGCACCGAGCCCTCAGAGCCTCCGGTGCTTGATAAGCTTGAAATCGTCTCCTACCCCGATAAGACCGAGTATGCCGCCGGCGAAACCTTTGACCCGACCGGCCTTGTCGTAAATGCCATAATGTCCGACGGAAGCGTTCAGGAGAATGTGGAATGGACAAGCGAGGAGACGGTAATTGTGAACCGCATGGAATCAGTCAAGGTCGAGTGCCTCGGAAAGAAGCTCACGATTCCCGTAAAGGTCTATCTTGCGGGCAACGCCGAGGAGTACTCGGTTGCAAATACTGCAACTGTTGAGAACAGCCCGATAAAGGGCAACACCTACTTCTGGCTCGGCTCCTCAGTTACCTTCGGCGCCTCCTCCGAAGAGGAGAGCATGGTGGATTTCTTCGCTAAGAAATGGGACTGCACCTGCATCAAGGAGGCGGTTTCCGGCACGAAGCTCACCGCCGCCGCAAGTCAGAGCTATGTTGAGCGCTTCAATAAGTACCTCGAGAGCGCCGACCGCGCCGAGCACCTCGACGGCTTCATCTGCCAGCTCTCCACAAATGACACCTCCGACCCCAAGGGCTACGGAATGGTCATGCCGGACATGATTACCGACTATCAGTATTTCGATGTGAATACCACCTTCGGCGCGATGGAGTACATCGCCGCTAAAGTCAAAGAGGTCTGGGGCTGCCCGGTGTACTTCTACACGAATCCCCCATTCGGCAACGCAAACTACGTTCCGATGGTAGAGGCGCTGGAGCTGATGGCGCCGAAGTGGGATATTACGATAATTGATATGTACCGCGACGAGGAGTTTAACGCCATAACGGACGCTGAGCGCTCCCTCTACATGGCGGATACAATCCACCCCACGAAGGCAGGCTACCGCGACTGGTGGCTGCCGAAGTTCGAGGAAGCAATAATCAAATAAAATGACGGCGAAGCTCATCTGAGCTTCGCCGTAAATGCGTCGACAAAATAGGAAAAGCGTTGGATAAAGGAGGCGGGGTTTAAGTGAAGGGGCCGGTCGAGAGGCCCCTTCACGTCGCATCACCCGCCCGCAGGCGTCATATTTGCACTCCGTGAGTGCAAATATGTTCGATGCGGAGACTTTGTCGACGCATCTTCGCCGTTTCTGTTATAACCATATCCATTTTAATATCGTGCGTTTCAGCCGGAACATCGCAGAGGAGCTTATCAAAGCAGAGGCAGAGCTTGAAAATCTCTCTTCCCGCAAGGAATCTGTCGTAATATCCCCTTCCGTGGCCGAGGCGGTTTAAGTCTCTCGAGGCGGCAGCGCACGGCACTATGGCGAGGTCTATTCCCCCACTCCACGCTTCGCCCTCAATCGGCTCGGGAATACCGAACGCGCCGGGTCTGAGATCGTCAAGCGAGCGTATCTTCACCGCAAGCATATTATCCCCATCGCATTTCGGCACAAGAACAGTTTTGCCGCGCTCCAGTGCGTCGGTGATAATGTCCCTTGTCCCAGGCTCGCCAGGCACAGAAACGTAGATGAAAACGCTCTCAGCCGTGACATATTCCGGAGCTTTCAAAACCTCCGCCGCTATTCTTTCAGAGGCGGTTTTTATGTACTCTGGTGTTAAGTTTTTTCTTATTTCGGCGCATTTAAGGCGCAATTCTCTCTTATTCATGCATATAAATTATCACGCCCTTTGACATTCGTCAAGGGGCGTGATTTTACCTGAAATTGCTGTTAAGATACGCCGAGCTGAGCTGAAGGCTCTTTATAGGTGAGCCGTCCACCCAGTTTTTGTGGCTCTCGAGGATAACGGCGTCGATTCCGCAGTTCTTAGCCTCGGCGGTCAGTCGGTCGAGCGGCATATTTCCGCAGCCAAGCTCCATGCTGTCAGCCTTGAGAATCGGTGTAATGCCCTTTCCGGTCATTCTTATGCCGCGGTCGTTTATGTGCCAGAGCTTCATTCTCGTGCCGAGGCGCTTCATCCACTCGCCCGCGTCGGCGCCGGCATCGGTGAACCAATAGCTGTCAAACTCAAAATTCACCTTCTCCGGGTCGGTATGGCTCATTATATATTCGTATGCCGTACCATTCCCTGCCCGCCTCAGCTCGCAGTTGTGGTTATGGTACAGAAGCAAAACGCCGCTTTTTGCAAGAATCCCGCCGTATTCGTTGAGATCGCGGCACAGCTCCCCCAGCGCAGACTCGTCCGAGTAGTCGAAGTTGTACATTCCCGTAATTACCACATACTTCGTACCGAAGCCGTTTGCCTCCGCGATCACCTTGTCCGGGTCAGCCTTTATCGTGCCGAGATCCTCATGCACGCTCGTCACACCAAGTCCGGACTCGCGCAGAAGCTCCTTCCAGTCAAAGCTGCCGCCCTTGCCAACCGGCATTCCCGCCGCTTTCGTCAGCACACGAACAAAAAACGAGGTCGGACGAATCATAAACCCGTTCAGCTCGATTGCATCGTAGCCCGCGAGCTTGATTGCGGCGAGCGTATCGCCCGCCTCGGTCTCGGAGCGCGTTACCGTGCCGAGCATGATCTGCTGTACTGCTTTTTTAATCATAGAAATCACCAATTTTACAGTCGGAGCCGCCCCGAAGGACGGCTCCATATAGAGGAAGGAAAAATGAAGGGTTAATTCTTCTTATTCTTCTTTGCGGAAAGCACCCACATTACAGCGCCGAGGACTGTGAGGACTCCGAAGAAGGCGGTTACGCCGTAGAGAGCCATCTGCCACCACGGGGTGACGGAAATTATCTCGGCGTTGCCGATGTTCATAGCGTGAGAGTGAGTTACGTTATAGGCGATGTTTTTCGCTCTCTCCTGAACGGCGGTGACAATAGCTGCGTTGCCCTCAAGTCCATCGAGAGTGCTCATGCCCATGCCGTAGCCATCCCACAGATCCTGACCGGCGAGAACGCCGTAGCGGTAATCCATGTACTTAGCATAAACGGAGCAGTCGGTGATTGCAGCGCCCTCCATACCCCACTCATCGCGGAGTATGCCGGTCATAAGGCCGTAATGTGCGCCGCTCCAGGTTACGCCAAGGCGGTTAAATGAGCTCATTACGTTGCCCTTTGACTCGCTGATCGCCTTCTCGAACGGCTCGAGATAAAGCTCGCGGATCGCCTGCTCGTTAGACCATGTGGAAACGCCGTAGCGTCCCTCCTCCTGATCGTTGAGGGCGAAGTGCTTCATAAAGACGTAGACGCCCTTGTTGCGGATCGCATTAACCTCAACCTTGGCAACCTCGCCGGAGAGCCAGCCGTCCTCGCCGTAATACTCGAAGTTACGGCCGGAGTACGGAGTTCTGTGGATGTTGCCGCCGGGGCCGTAAAGGCCGGCGTAGACCTTGTCAGCTCCCTCGGGAGTGGCGTGGAGGAAGTCCTCGCCGATGCAGGAACCCATGTCCTCGATAAGCTCGCGGTTGAAGGTCGCCGCCATAACGTCCTCAGAGGTGTAAGCCATAGCGGAGGCGCCGCCCATAAGGGAAGCGGTGAAGCCCTGAGGGCCGTTCTCATCGAGAGTGCCGGGAAGTCCGATAGTCGGAGCGGCCTCGGTGAAGTGGAAGCCGTTGTAAATGAGGGTGGTCATCTCGGTGTATGGCATCTGGCTTATAAGCTCTGCCCAGCGGGGATCGTCGTAAGAAGCCTCTGCCATGTCGCCCGCCTTGAGGGTTCCGGCTGCGCCGACTGTGGGCATAGCTGCGTTCGGATAGTACTTTTCGATCATCTTCTCCATGATGGCAATATGACCGCTTTCGTCATGGGTCAGACCGTCGGCCCACATCTCATCGGTGATGTGAAGCGACTGAGTGGTGGGATAAGTACCCTGCCAATCCTGACGGGAGAGATATGTATAGGTCTGGCCGCCGTTACCGGAATACTTATTGAGGTCAGCCTCGTCAAAGAGGTTGGTGATGGGCTTGCCGGTCTTTGCGGAAACTGCATAGGTGGTCTTGTCGAAGGTATCGTTAGTCCACTTCTGCGCAAGAGCTGCGTTGCCGACGTTCTGACCCTTGGCTGCGAGTATGTTCTGAACCGCATCGTGGGCGTTCTTGCCGACGGTGAAGTAATAGTCGCCGTCCTCGAAGATGTAGGTCTTTGCGTTATTTGCATCGTAGCTTGTGAGGTCGGCTCTGTCGATGTTTATCTCGAAATGCTCGGTTGCGCCGGCGGCGATCATCTTCTTGTCGAAGCCGCAGATCTCAACAGAAGCCTTTTCAACGAGATTCTGCTTATCGTACTCGGTGTATGGGCTCTGGAAGTAGATCTGAACGGTGTGCTTTCCGTCAACACTTCCGACGTTCTTAACGTCAACCTCGGCGGTGAAGGAGCCGTCAGCGTTCGGGGTGAGCTTGAAGTTACTGTACTCGAAATCGGTGTAGCTGAGTCCGTAGCCAAAGGGGAATGCTACGCAGTCGTCGTAATTCCAGTCGCCGGAGTTGCCCTGACCGAGAACGGAGTCCTCGTAGCGGGTCTCGAAGTAACGATAGCCGACGTAGATGCCCTCCTGATAGACAACGTAGTCGCGGTTGCACTTTGCAATGCCGGGGTCGGTGTTGTTCTGAGCGGACTCGACCTCGTAATCTGCGCCGTTAGTCCAGCGGTATGCGCCGAAGTTCTCCATAGCGGGAGCGGAGTGGTTATCCTTCATGAAGGTGTCCACAATGCGGCCGGAGGGGTTGACGTCGCCGCAGAGGATATCCGCAACGCCGCGGGTACCGGTCATTCCGACGTCTCCGATCCAGAGAACGGCGTCGATGCCGTACTTGTCAACGAAGTCGAGCTGGAGCGCGTTGGAGGAGTTGAGAAGAACGACGATCTTCTTGAAGGTGCCGTCCTTTTTGAGCTGCTCGAGGTTCTCGAACATATCGATCTCCTCCTTGCAGAGGCGGAGGTAGTCGCCGTCGGTCATATACTCCTTGAGCTCCTCAAGGCCGGAGGGGAGGTCAGCGCCCTCGCCGCCGGAACGGGAGAGGACTACGAGAGCAACGTCGCCGTAGCTTGCCCATGTCTTCTTGAGAGCGTCAGTGTACTTCTCCCAGGGTACCTCGTTTATGCGGTACTGACCCTGGTTGCCGCCGGTGGTGTCGGCGTTTACGCGCTTATAGCCGGCGGAGGCGTAGAACTTCCACTGCTCGGGGTTTACGGTGTCCTCGCCGAAGGACTCGATGAGTGCAGTGCGGAGGGAAACGGCGTCGTCAGCAGCCATTGAGCCGGAGCCGGTGCCGCCGTAGATGAGGTTGAAGCTGGACTGGCTAAACGGGGTGAACTTTGTGCCCTTTGCCAGAGGCAGGGTGTTGTCGCGGTTAATGAGAAGCGCGGCGCCCTCTCCCTCGATCTGGCGGCAGAGCTCAGCCTCGTGGGCTACAAGCTCCTCCTCGGTGTCCCAGGCAGTCCAATAGTAAATCTTTGCGTCGGGGTCGGAAACGATCTTCTGAGTCTGTGCCTTGAGTGCTACGTTAATAACGCTGGCAAAGCCCTGAGTAACGGGGATCGCAACGATGCAGACAACAAGAAGCACAGCGAAAATCGGGGTCAGAATCTTCCAGATAAGACCTTTTTTCATTCTTTTCTGCTCCTTTTTCTGAAAAATAGAGATAATTATAGGGCGGACAGAGAATATCCGCCCTATGTAGAGTTCAGATTATGCCTTTGCGGTGGCAACAACGCCGTCGAGAGTGAATACGTCGGCGCCGGCGCCAGCCCATACCTGCTCGAAGGCGCCCATCTCAGCGGGCTTGCCGGTTACGGTGAGCTCGGTGGCGTCCTCGTTGAGGGAGTAGGTGAAGCCGTCCTTTGCAAAGCCGTAAGCGAATACGTCGCAGGTCATGTCGGTGTCGCTGGTGAGGTACATAGCCATCATGTCACCGGCGATATAAGCGCCCTTGAGAGCGAGCATGCTCTTATCGGCGTTGAGGAGATATGCGTGGGGAACGTTCGGGAAGATCTGAGCAGCGTAGCCCTCAAGCTCACCGTCAGCGGCAATAACAACAGCGTTGCCGACCTTCTCATAAGTGATAGCCATCTCAACAGCGGCCTTGAAGGTGCCCTTGCCGTCCTCGCCGAGGGTGAGCTCAGCCGGGAACTGCTGGTCGCCGAGAGCGACGGTGGTGGTGTAGGGAGCGTCAGCGGCAACCTCAACGGAGCCGAGAGCGGAGGTATCTGCGCAGGTAAGAACGTAGTCAACGGTCTCGCCGTTGCCGGGGTCGCGGCTGAAGGTGAAGGAAGCGGCGCCGTTCTCGTTTGTAACGTCTACCTTCTCGCCTGCAACGGAGACGGTCACGCCGCTCTCGTCAACGTTCCACTTGCCCTCTGCGACCTGATCGTAGCCGACGAAGATAAGGAGAGTGCCGTCCTCCTGAGCATAGGCGGTAGCGCCGTTCTCGGATGTGAACTCAGCGATGTGCTCGGGAGCAGTGAACTCCTTCTTGTAAGCCTGGATGAAGGCGTTGGCGTCAGCGTAGGTCTTGGTCTCGCCGCCGGAAAGGGTGGCAACGCGGCTGTAGCTCATGCCGGGAACTACGGGGAAGGTGAGGTCGAAGCTGTACTCGCCGGCAACGTCATAAGCGTAAGCGGTCTGATCGTTGGAGGTGGTGCCGTCCTCGTTGACGTAAGCAAGCTTAATCTGGAGGCAGGCAACGCCGTCCTTCTCAACTTCCTTCCATGTGCCGGAGAGGAAGCTTGCTTCATAGGTGGGGTTGGTGGCGGCGTCGGAGGCGTCGTACTGGCCGAACTTATAGCGGTCAGCGACTGCGGTGCCGTCAGCGTTGAGGTTGAGAAGGAATGCCGCGTTCAGCATGGAGGCGTTAGCGCCCTCCTCCTCATAGGTGCCGGTGAGCTGATAGCTCTTAGACTCGGCAGCGGGTGCGTCATTATTCGCAGGGGTATCGTTCTGTGCAGGGGTGGAAGAGGGAGTATCGCTCTTCGCGGGGGTGTTGCTGTTTCCGCCGGAGCAGGCCGCGAGGGCGAAAACGAGCGTAAGTGCGAGGATAAGTGCAAGTGCTTTCTTCATTTCATTTTCCTCCTGATTTTATTTTTTGTTATGTTCCATAAAAGCCGCGACGACGGTAAGAAGTGCCGCTACGGCAAAAATGACTGCGAAAACGATTGCGAGCGCGGGGTCGCCGCCGAAGAACGGTACTCTTGTGAGCACGTCGGCGAGAGGATACGCGGTCTCTACGAGGTGTGCCGCAAGCGCGACGGAGACGCAGGCAGAGGCGCATATCGGGGTAAAAGGAAGGCGGAAGAGCTCACCGGCGATTCCGATTGCGCCGCCGGCGGCGGCAAGTCCGAAGACGAGCCACTTGAAAACTCTGTCCCACTCCCCTGTTACGGGGTCGGCTGTGAGAGCATAAGCGATGAGGTATGCGATGGAGCCGCAAAGGGCGACGGCGCCGCCGGCAAGGGCGAGCCAGAAGCCGATTTTTCTATTCTTCAGCATCACTTTTCCTCCTTCTTGGCTCTCAGAGAACTGATAACGTACATCGCGAGGCTCGCCGCGGTCAGAACTCCGATTCCGACGTTGATCGCAACAACGGTCGGCTTCCACCACGGGGTGAAGTCCTCAACCGCAACCTCCTTGGAGAGTCCGTTGATGAGGTTCGAGCGGCTCATAGAATAGAGATAATACTTTGCGGTGTCGCGGAGGCGGCCCCAGATGAAGCCGTCACGGTCTTTTGTGAGGTAGTTCGATGCCTCGGCAACGCGGCCGGGGTCGTTATTGAACTGGTTGGTGCCGGCGCGGAGCGCGTCGCCGGTACCCATGTAGGAGGCGGAGTCCTTGGAGGAGTCCGTCATATTGATGCCGGTGAAGCCCCACTCGTTTCTCAGAACGCCGGTCATGGTCTCGTAGTCAGAGGCGGTCGGGATGCAGCCAATGCGGTTGTAGGCTGTCATAGTGCCGAGGGAGTGACCCTTACTGAGTCCGCCCTCGAAGCCCTTGAGGCAAAGTTCGCGGTAGGTCTGCTCGGTCATAAAGGTGGCAACGCCGTGGCGGTTAGTCTCCTGATCGTTGCCGCAGAAGTGCTTGAACATTCCGGCAAGACCCTTCTTCGCCATAGCGGTTGTCTGGAGCTCGCCGCAGATATAGCTCATTATCGCATCCTCGGAGTAATACTCGAAGTTGCGGCCGGAATACGGAGTTCTGTGGATGTTGCCGCCGGGCGCGTAGGTGTGGCGGAAGCCGATCCAGAAGCTCTCCTCGCCGAAGTAGTAGCCGCGCTCAGCGATAAGCTCCTTATTAAAGGTGCTGGCAGCCAGCATTTCGGCTCCGTAGAGTACGCCGCCGGACTGATATCCGTCGGGGCCGTCGCCTCCGGCGTAAGCCGGGAAGTCAACGGAAGAGAGATTGTCAAGGCCCATCTTATCGCCGACTATCTGAGCAAGCTCAGAAACAGTAAGCTGGTCGATGAACTTATCCCAGGTCTCGGTGTCCTCAAAGGGAACGTCCTTCATGTCGATGAAGGAGATGCCGTTATCAGCCTTATAGGTAAAGGAGCTGATGTCGGGCGCGTCGGCAGGCTTAACATACTGGAAGTTCTCCATGAGATTCTTTATCTCATCGGTGGCGGTGAGCGTGGAAACAGTGTCGGGGAAGGTGTTCCAGTCGCCGCGGGTCATATAGGTAACGGTGCCGGGGATGAAGTAGTTGACGTCTCTGTCCTCAAAGCGGTTTGTAACCACCTCGCCGGTGTAGGGGCTTACGGCGTAGGTCGTATTGTCGGTCGCGTCAAGCGTGACCTTTACGACGTTCGCGGCGTTGCCGGGGATGGTATTGCCGTCCGCGTCGATGAGGTTTTCCGCGCCCTTTGCGGCGAGGACGTTGTTTAGCGCGTCATGAGCGCCGGAGCCGACGGAGAAGTAGTAATCGCCCGCGTCAAAGACGTAGGAGCCCTTCCTCGAGCTGTCGGCGCCGTTAACGGCGTTCTGGTCGTAGGTTGCGAAGATGTAATCGGAGCACTCGAGCGTGACTGTCTCGCTCTCGCCTGCAGCGAGATACGAGGACTTGCCGAAGTCGACAAGCTGTATGGCGCTCTTTTCAGCCATGCCCTCCTCCCAGGGAAGAGAGACGTAAAGCTGTACGGGGGTCTTGGACTTGCCCGCAAAGCCTCCGAGGTTCGTGACCTTGACGGTGGCGCTGACAGTGTGGCTGTCGCGGTTCCACTCAAGGTTCTCAAGCTCGGTGTTGAACTCGGCGTAGCTCATGCCGTCGCCGAAGGAATAGACCATCTCATCGGCGTAGTTCCACGTGTCGCCGACGTAGGCGCCCTTGGCGGAATCGGCGTTATGTATGCCGAGAACGGCGTCGTGGTAGCGGGTCTCATAGTACTTGTAGCCGACGTAGATACCCTCGGCGTAGACAAGGTACTTGTTCTTGTAAAGTCCGGTGAGGTTTGAGAAGGTGAAATCTCCCGCGTTCTGCATTGACGCAGATGAGAGAGAATTCGCCGCGTAGGTGATGACGTTGCGTCCAGAGGGGTCAGCCTTGCCGGTGAGCACCTGAGCAACGCCCTTCATGCCGTCGCCGCCGGGATATCCGATCCAGAGGATCGACTCAACGCCGTACTCGGGGAGCTCACCCAGCTCCATGGCGTAGCCGGAGTTCACAACGACGATGATCCTCTTGAAGCCGGCATTCTGAATGAGCTTCAGCGTGTCGATCTCCTCGGGATGGAGCGCAAGCTCGCGGATACCCGCGGGGCCCTCCTGCCACTCGCCCTGAAGGCCGTGGTTGAGGTCGCCCTCCTCGCCGCCGTAGCGGCTCATGACGTAGATAGCGGCGTCATTGTACTCTGCGAAGCTCGCCTCGGTTCCGTTATAGCTGGAGGCGGGGATCTCGCCGATAAGTCCGGTCTTGGTTCTCGAACCGCCGGCTGCGGTGATGGCGTTCATAACGGTATCGTTGACGCTCACGCCCTCAGCCTTGAGCGCATCAGCGAGGTTTATTCCGGTGTTCGCGGGGCCGCCGGAGCCGCCGTGGTAGACGGGAGTTGCGGCGGCAAAGCCGAAGAGCGTTACCTTGGCGCTTGAATCGAAGGGCAGCGCGCCGTTCTCGTTGCGGAGAAGAACGCTTCCCTCGATCTGGGTGTCGATAACGTGCTGCACAACAGCGGCGCGCATCTCATCGGCGGATGCGAAATCTGAGGGGAAATAGCTTGTGTCGTCGGTCACGGTCTGCACGGGAGGCAGAGTGCCGAGGAAGAGGTTTACGTCGCCCTCGCGGGTAAATGCGAGAGACTGACCGAACAAGGTCAGCGAGAACAGAAGAGCGAAAGCGCTCGTAAGTCCGCGCCACAGATTGCTTTTAGCCATAGTGTCCTCCTTTTGGGAAGTCTGTCAGTTGAACTATCAGTTCTGGAAGCCGACCTTTACGCCGAAGTTGTCGAAGTCCATGGAGTCGGTCTTCTCGTTGACCTGGATGGTCTTTGCAGCGCCGGCGAACTGAGCGAGGTACTCAGCCGCGGTGAGCGGAGCGCCGGTGCCGGTTACGTTGCCGTTCTCATCGTACTCCTTGGTGGCAACAACAATACCCATATCATCGCTCCAGTTGTCGGTGTCGAGATAGTGCTTGTCGTCGAGCTTGTTGATAACGCGGGTCGGAGCGGCGAGAGTGACGTCAATGAGATCCTCGTCGAGGTCATTGGGCTGGGAGGTGTAAGTGCCGAAGAGCTTGGTGATGGAGTTGGTGCGCTCGTTGGCGGTGGCGTCGTTGGTGGAGTCGGAGAGCTCGATGCCGGAGAAAGTGGAGTCGGAGACAACGATCATGTAGGTGTTGTCATCGTAGAGGGTGAGCTCAGACTGCGCGTAGTTGAGAAGGTAGAAGTTGTAGGCAGGTCTCATGTTGGAGTAGCCGTAGCTCGCCGGGCTGAGATATACGCCGGTGATCTTGGCTTCCTTCGCCGCGCCGCCGCAGGAAGCGAGAACGCAGACGAGCATGACTACGGAAAGTACGATTGCGAGTGTCTTTTTCATTTTTTGTTCCTCCATATAGTTTTTTTTGGATTTTACGCCTCTATTTATAAATTAGAAGGAAAAAATCTTCAATCGAAACAGCATAACTTTCTCTTAAGACAGCATATCCTTGACTTTTTTAGTGTAAGTTGATATATTTATATAAAGAATGGGGGCTCACAATGATTAAAATTGCCATAGTCGAGGACGATCCCGAGCAGGCATCGCTCCTTGAAGAGAATATAAAGCGCTACGCCGGAGAGGAAAATCTCGCGGTGGGCGTCAGCATATTCTATAACGTTGTGAACTTCCTTGAAAAATACACCGGAGAGTTCGACATCGTCTACATGGACATCATGATGCCGATGATGAACGGCATGGACGCGGCGCACATTCTCCGTGAAAAGGATGAGAAGGTCATTCTCATCTTCGTCACCACTATGCGTCAGTACGCCATTCAGGGCTATGAGGTAAACGCCTCGGACTACATAATTAAGCCGGTGAAATACCCCGAGTTCCGGCTGAAATTTGCAAAGCTCGTCTCGCGCATACGCAAAACGGAGCGGCCCGACATCGTTCTCAAGACCGATACGGGGCTTGTGCGCCTCACTCCCGATCAGATTCTCTACGTCGAGGTAGCGGGTCACCACTGCGTTTATCACACCGAGAGCGGCGATTACCGGCAGTATCAGACCATGAAGAGCGCCGAGACCGCCCTATGCGGCAGCGGCTTTGCGCGGTGCAACAACTTCCTGCTCGTAAATCTCGCCTTCGTCCGCGGTGTGGACGGTATGACCGCCGCGGTCGGCGATGAAAAGCTCCAGATAAGCCATCCTCGCCGCAAGGCGTTTCTGGCGGCGCTGACGGAGTTTTCGGAGACAAAAAAGTATGTTTGACTTCATATATGCGGCTCTCGGGGCTTATACCCGCGAGGCCTTCAACCTTGTGCTCACCTTTGTAAACGCGCAGTTTGCGATAGCGCTGTTTGCCGGAGACCTCAAAAAGCGCAGGGATTTTTCCCTGCGCGTTATAGTAATGTTCATTGAGTGCCTTGTGATGTGCTTTCTCCTCTCGGTGCTGTACACCGAGGTGCACACGCTTACGGTGCGAATAATCTGCTATCTCATAATTTCCGGGCTCAATATTCTCTACCTCGTCGCCTGCTGGGAGGGCAGTCCCTCCGAGCTTCTCATCGTCTTTTCCTCCGGCACCGCGGCGTATTGGTTTGTAAACAAGCTCTACCCGCTCATACAGAACCTCATGGGCATCGACGACAAGGTGACAAACTCACTTTTCCCCGCCGGTACCGTGCCGAACGAGGTGGACTGGATAATCTAC
Organism: Oscillospiraceae bacterium; assembly: GCA_017439425.1. Taxonomy (GTDB): domain Bacteria; phylum Bacillota; class Clostridia; order Oscillospirales; family Oscillospiraceae; genus RUG626. The sequence goes on along the minus strand of JAFSJE010000077.1, from coordinate 22,007 downwards.
TTTAGCTTCTATTTCGGCGTAATGTTCCTGCTGAGCCGCATTTTCCGCCCGCGAGTCAAGCCCGGAACTGACCGCAAGACTGTGCGGAACACCATTTTTCTCTCCATCGGAACGATAATCTTCGTAAACGTGCTCGTCTGCATCGCGCGCACGCACGAGGGCGAGAGCCTTGCGCTGAACATAATCACAAAGTGGTACACCATCATCGTCTCCTTTGTTATTCTCCTCGCCTGCGGCGGTATTCTCTCGCAGTCTGAGCGCGACCAGCAGATTGCGATCCTCAGTCAGCTTATGAAGCAGGATAAGGCGCAGTTTGAGTCCGTCAAGGCGAATATGGACGTAATAAACATGAAATGCCACGACTTAAAGCACATTCTCAATAAAATTGAGAACAAGCTCACGGTGAGCGAGGTCGAGGATCTTCAGCGCGCTATACAGTTTTATGACTCGAACATCAAGACCGGCAACGACGTGCTCGACGTAGTTCTATGCGAAAAGAGCATGGTGTGCGAGAAAAACGGCATTGAGTTCTCCTGCATGGCGGACGGCTCGCACTTCGACTTTCTCTCGCCGGTGCAGACTTATTCCCTCTTCGGCAACATAATCGACAACGCCATCGAGGCAGTGTCGAAGCTCACCGACCCCGCGCTCAAATATATCTCTCTCGTGTGCGGTGAGCGCGAAGGCATGCTTTTCATTGAGGAATCGAACTACTTTACCGGCGAAGTGCGCCTCGATGGGCTCGGCGCCGCCACCACGAAGCCAGACGCCGCGCGGCACGGCTTCGGTACAAAGAGCATCCGCTACGTCGCCGAGCAGTACGGCGGAAATATGGAGATAAGCACGCAGGACGATATGTTCTTCTTAACAGTCAGCTTCCCCGCAAAATAAAAGATCGCCGCTCCTCTTCCGAGGAGCGGCGATTCTTTATGAAGGTGAACACAAACTTGTATAACTACGCCCATGGGAAGGCGTTGTTACCTTTTTGAAGCGCAGCCGCACGAGCATCCGCTGCACCCTGCACAGTTGCCTCCGCAGGAGCCCTTTTTGCCCTTTTTAGGCATAAGCTCTCTTACGCAGACGGCGACGAGGCCGACTACCGCGGCGGCGGAAATTACAGTTGTCATTACAGACACTTCCTTATTTTACCTTTACTGCAAGGTGATCCTGATCGTAGGGGTTCTTGCGGACTGTAAGATATACAATAGCTGCAAGAACTACAGCCGCGAGGACAGTCCATACGGAGAAGCTGACGCCGAAGAAGAGTCCGACGAGGTTATACGCGATGAGCGCTACTGCGTAAGCCCACGCGCACATATATCCGATGGCGCCCCAGGTCCACTTTGCGTTGTTCATCTCGCGCTTGATGGCGCCGATAGCGGCGAAGCACGGAGCGCAGAGAAGGTTGAAGCACATGAAGCTGTAACCGGAAATACCGGTGTAGAGATCACCGACGTTCTGGAGAAGCGGGTTGCCGTAGAGAACGCCCATGGTGCCGACGACCTCTTCCTTGGCGACAAGTCCGGTGATGGTGGCGACGGTCGCCTGCCAGGTGCCGAAGCCGAGCGGTACAAAGAGCCAGGCCATCGCGTTGCCGATGACGGCGAGAATCGAGGCGTCCATATCCTCGACCATTCCGAAGCCCTCGGAGGTGAAGCCGAAGCCGGAGAGGAACCATATGATGATGGAGGAGATGACGATAACGCTTCCGGCGCGCTTAATGAAGCTCCAGCCGCGCTCCCAGGTGGCGCGAAGCACGTTCTTCACGCTGGGGACGTGGTATGCGGGCAGCTCCATAACGAACGGCGCGGGATCGCCGGCGAACGCCTTGAACTTCTTGAGCATGATGCCGGAGATGACGATGGAAGCCATACCGATGAAATATGCGCTTGCGGCGACCCATGCGCTGTGTCCGAAGAGAGCGCCGGCAAAGAGTCCGATGATCGGCATCTTTGCGCCGCAGGGCATAAAGGTAGTTGTCATTAGCGTGAGCTTGCGGTCGCGGTCATTTTCGATGGTACGCGACGCCATAAGTCCCGGGATTCCGCAGCCGGTGGCGACGAGCATCGGGATGAAGCTCTTGCCGGAGAGGCCGAACTGGCGGAAAATTCTGTCCATAACGAAGGCGACGCGCGCCATATAGCCGATATCCTCAAGGATTGCGAGGAACAGGAACAGCACGAGCATCTGCGGAACAAAGCCGAGCACCGCGCCGATACCGGCTACGATACCGTCCATAATGAGTCCGTAGAGCCACTCGGGGATGACGGGGTCGCCGTCAGCGTTCGTGAGAACCATATCCAGAAGCGCAGGTACCGAGGGAACATAGACTCCGTAATCAGCGGGGTCGGGCTCCTCAACCTCAAGAGCCTCGGCGTAGGTCTCGTCGTTTACCTCGAGCTCGATATCCTCGGCTGCTTCGTCGTCGTACATATACGCAACGGTCTCGCCGTTTTCATAAGCCTCGATGATTGCCTCGGCCTCCTCGAAGGCGCCGGCGGCTTCATCGTAATCGTCAACTCTTGAAACGAAGGGCAGGAACCAGCCGTCGCCGAACAGTCCGTCGTTTGCCCAGTCGGTGAGCGCGGTACCGATTGAGATATTCCAGCTGCCCATCGCGATGGCGTAGACAAGGAACATAACGCAGGCGAAGATCGGAAGTCCGAGCCAGCGGTTAGTAACAATGCGGTCGATCTTATCAGAGGCGGTCATCGCGTTCTTCGCCGCCTTCTTCTTTACGGATTTGCCGACCACCTTGGCTATGTAGGTGTAGCGCTGATTTGTGATGATGCTCTCGGCGTCGTCGTCAAGCTCCGCTTCGCAGTCAGCGATGTGGCTCTCGATGTGGTCGCGGGTCTCCTTGTCGAGCTTTAAGTCTGCGAGCACCTTTTCATCGCGCTCAAAGACCTTGACGGCGTACCAGCGCACAAAGCGCGGGTCGACCTTCGTCTCTATGCTCTCCTCAATGTGGGCGATAGCGTGCTCGACTGAGCCGTTGAACACCGCCGGGAGATTGCCGCTCTTCTTCGCCTTTGCAAGCTCAACGGCCTTCTTCGCGGCGGCAAGGCTGCCCTCGCCCTTGAGCGCGCTCGTCTCGACGATCTCGCAGCCGAGCTCCTGCCCGAGCTTCTGAATGTTTATCTGATCGCCGTTCTTGCGGACGAGATCCATCATGTTCACGGCGACGACCACCGGCAGACCGAGCTCGATGAGCTGGGTGGTGAGGTAGAGGTTACGCTCGATGTTCGTTCCGTCGACGATGTTGATTATCGCGTCCGGCTTCTCGTTAACGAGGTAGTTTCTCGCAACGACCTCCTCGAGAGTGTAGGGCGAGAGCGAATAGATTCCGGGCAGATCCTGGATTATTACGCCGTTTTCGCCTCTGAGCTTACCCTCCTTCTTCTCAACCGTTACGCCGGGCCAGTTACCGACGTACTGGTTGGAGCCCGTGAGGTCATTGAACATTGTCGTCTTGCCGGAGTTGGGGTTGCCGGCAAGCGCGATTTTAATGTCAGCCATATCTTTACTCCTTTACCTCTATCATTTCGGCGTCCGCCTTGCGGATGCTGAGCTCATAGCCGCGGACTGTGAGCTCCATGGGATCGCCGAGCGGCGCGACCTTGCGCACGAAAAGCTCGGTTCCCTTCGTTATGCCCATGTCCATAATGCGGCGCTTTACCGCACCCTCGCCGTGGAGCTTTACCACGACAGCGCTCTCGCCGATTTTTACGTCTTTAAGAGTCTTCATTTTATCTCTCCTCCTCTACAAAAATGCGATTTGCCATTGTCTTATCCAGCGCAACGCGCCCGGACTTTATAGCGATTATGAGATTTCCACCGTTGTCCGCGACAACGCTGACCTCCTCATCCGGCACAAAGCCGAGCTCTCCGAGATGCTGGCGCACCTCATCTTTGCCGGTTATCTTCTTAACGGTGACTATCTCACCGGGCGTCGCCATTGTGATAGGCAGCATTTCGGGCCTCCGTCAGAGTTAAATAAGCTTAACTCTTAATCATAAAAAGTTGTTAGCTCCCGCTAACTTCGGGTAGTTTACCATAACTAACTTGGTTTGTCAATACAAAATGTCCGTTTTAGGTTGCTTTTTTCTCCGTTTTATGATAGATTGTATGTAACTTAACCCACACAAGGGAGGCACAGCTATGAAGATTCAGAAGTCCGCTGAAGATTATCTCGAGAGTATGCTCATGCTGAAGGAGCGCCGCGGTTACGTCCGCTCCATTGACGTTGCAAATGAGCTCGGAGTTACAAAGCCCTCTGTAAGCTATGCGACAAAGCGTCTCAAGGAGAATGGCTACATTCTCATCGACGAGAACGGTCACATCACCCTCACAGACGCGGGCTATGAGATCGCCGCCCGTATTTATGAGCGCCATCAGGTGCTGACAGCCTTTCTCACGAAGATCGGCGTAGACCCAGCCCTTGCCGCAGAGGACGCCTGCAAGATCGAGCACGATATGTGCGACGAGACCTTCCAAAGGATAAAGGCTCACGTTGAGAAAATATAAAAAAGGGCGGGCTGACCCGCCCTTTTAAGCTTTCTTTAAGGAATACATACTATAATATGCTCAAAACTCAAAGGAGTATAACGCTATGAAGCTGCTGTTTGCCGAGGACGAAAAGAGCCTCTCCCGCGCGATAAAGATTATACTCGAAAAGTCCAACTACGTAGTCGACGCTGTGTATGACGGCGCTGAGGCGCTCGATTACCTCGCCGCCGACAGCTACGACGGCGTTATCCTCGACATCATGATGCCGAAAAAGGACGGTATTACCGTTCTGCGAGAGATGCGCGAGCGCGGCGATATGACTCCGGTGCTGCTGCTCACGGCAAAGAGCGAGATCGACGACAAGGTGCTCGGGCTTGACGCCGGGGCGAACGATTACCTCACGAAGCCCTTCGATTCAAAGGAGCTTCTGGCGAGATTGCGCGCCATGCTGAGAGTTCAGCACACGCAGACCTCGAGCGCCCTCGCCTACGGAAACGTGACTCTCGACACTGCGACCTGTACCCTCGCCTCACCGGCCGGAAGCTACAAGCTCGCCGGCAAGGAATACGGCATTATGGAGCTTCTGATGCGCTCTCCCGCCGTAATCATCAGCGCAGATCGCATACTTGAGCGCGTATGGGGATATGAGAGCGACGCGGATATCAACGTTGTCTGGGTCTATCTCAGCTACCTGCGCAAAAAGCTTACCGCTCTCGGCGCCGACGTTCAGATAAAGGCGACCCGTGGCGCGGGCTACTCACTGGAGATGACCAAATGATTAAAAAGCTCAACCGCCGCTTTGTCGCCATCACGATGGCAGCTATAACAGCGCTGCTCATCATAATAATGGGCGTTGTGAATGTGGCAAACTATGTTTCCGTCATCGGCGATGCTGACAATATGCTGACGATGATCTCGCGCTCTGACGGGCGCTTTCCGAAGGATTTTTTGCACATGGGAAAGCGCGATATGACGCCGGAAACGCCCTTTGAAACACGCTTTTTCTCCGTAACTCTCGCCTCCGACGGTACCGTCGAGGCCTCTGACCTTGGCTTTATCGCTGCGGTCGATGAGGAAGAAGCCGTCTCTCTTGCCGCAAGCGCAGTTCAGAAGGGCGCAGAAAAGGGCTGGCTCGGGTCGTACCGCTACCTCATAACCGCAAAGGGCGGCTCGAGTCTCGTCGTATTCGTCGATACTTCCCGCGATATGCAGCAGGCGGGGAGCTTTCTCATAATTAGCGCCGTCACGACCGTAGTTGCGCTCGGCGTTATGTTCCTTGTCGTTTCCCTTGCGGCAGGCAGGGCCACAAAGCCCATCGCCGAGAGCTACGAAAAGCAGCGCCGATTCATAACCGACGCGGGTCACGAGCTGAAAACTCCTATCGCCATAATTAACGCCGACACCGAGGTAATCGAGCTTGACGGCGGCGAAACGGAATGGACGCGCGACATAAAGGCGCAGACAAAGCGTCTCTCTGACCTCACCGCCGACCTCATTTTCCTCAGCCGCATGGAGGAAACTGACAGATCAATGAACTTTATCCCCTTCCCCTTCTCCGATATGGTAGTCGACGCGGCGCAGAGCTTCGTCGCGCTCGCGAAAACGCAGAACCGCGCGCTCACCGTCGACGTCGAGCCGATGCTCGAGGTGACCGGCGATGAGAAGGCGCTCCGCCAGCTTGTCGGGATACTGCTCGACAACGCGATAAAATACTCCCCGGAGGGCGGGAATATCGAGCTTAAAGCTTATAAAAGCGGCAAAAATGTTGTGCTTTCCGTCACAAACGACGCGGAAAACGTCACTCAGGACTCAGTAAAGCACATGTTTGACCGCTTCTACCGCGGCGACGAGAGCCGCGAGAAAAAGCCCGGCTACGGTATCGGTCTTTCGATCGCAAAGGCGGTCGCAGAGGCGCACAAGGGCAAAATCAGCGCGGAATACTCCGGCGGCAAGGTAAAAATGACAGTGACAATATAATAATATGTTGAAATAAAAGCGGGCGATTCATTGATCGCTCGCTATTATCTTAATGATATTTGGGCTTGCCCTTGATTTCCTTTTATGCTATAATCCTATGCGGAAAGAGGGTTTTTACTATGCTTATCAGCACGAAAGGGCGCTATGCGCTTCGCGTTATGCTCGACCTTGCGGAGCACACCGGCAAGGGCTACATCCCTCTGCGCGATATTGCAGAGCGGCAGGAGATAAGTGAAAAGTATCTCGAGAGCATCATAAAGGCTCTCGTGCGCGCCGGACTTGTGGACGGAGTGCGCGGCAAGGGCGGCGGCTATCGCCTCACCCGGGCGCCGGAGGATTACGTCGTGGGCGATATTCTTCGCCTTACTGAGGGCGATCTCACGCCGGTCGCCTGCCTCTCCGCCGATGCAAAGGAGTGCCGCAGAATGCCGGATTGCCGCACAAAGCCTATGTGGGAAAAGCTCTACAAGCTCATTAACGACTTTTTTGACGGCTACACGCTTCGCGACCTGATGGGCGAGCCGAATACCGGAAATGATTGGGTGATTTGAGATGTTAGTAAAGCAGGTGCGCTCGATTCTCGACGGCGAAACTGATCCCATCGTTGCGATGGCAAACACCTCCGCCGCGATATTCTATTCTCTGCCCGACCTCAACTGGGCGGGCTTCTACCGCGTAGTTGGCGGTGATCTCGTGCTCGGCCCCTTTCAGGGCAAGGTCGCCTGCACCCGAATAAAGCGCGGCAGGGGCGTATGCGGAACGGCGCTTGACGCGGGCAGGAGCCAGCTTGTGCCGGACGTTCACGCTTTTCCGGGGCACATCGCCTGCGACAGCGCGTCGCGAAGCGAGGTCGTGGTGCCGGTAAGGAACAAAAACGGCGAGATCTTCGCCGTTCTCGACATAGATTCGCCGGTTCTTGGGCGCTTTAACGAGGATGATTTAGCGCTCTTTGAGGCGATTGCAAAGGAATTCGAGGTGCTCTCATGAAGGAAATTTATCTCGCCGGCGGCTGCTACTGGGGAGTTCAGAAATACTGTGACAATATCCGCGGCGTGCTTTCCACCGAGGTCGGCTTCGCCAACGGCAGGGTCGACAATCCTTACTATGCACTTGTCAAAAAGGGCGACACGGGCTACGCCGAGACCGTCAAGGTGGTCTACGGCGATTCGCTCCCGCTCCGCGCTCTGCTGCGCCTTTTCTTCCGCATCATCGACCCGACCGTGCTTGACCGCCAGGGTCACGACGTCGGCAATCAGTACCGCACCGGCGTATACTTTACCGACCCAGCCGACGAGCCGATAATCCGCGAGGAGCTCTCAAAGCTTGCAGAGAGCTGCAATCTCCCCGTCGTAACGGAGTGCGCGCCGCTCAGAAACTTCTACACCGCCGAGGAGTACCATCAGAAGTACCTCGACAAGAATCCCGGCGGCTACTGCCACGTTCCCCTCAGTGCCATTGATTGGGTAAAGGGGGTCGACCCAAATGATTACGCTCAGTAAATGCGCCATCGTCGCCGCCGAAGGCGACCTCGAGGCGATAAAATCGGCTCTCAGTCTGCCCGTTCTCGCGCTCGACGAGAGTAAAACCGGCTCGACAGTCGGCGAAATACTGCAGGGCAGGTTCAAAGCGGGCGAAAAAATACCCGAAAACCTCATAATCTTTCACGGAATCTCCTCAAAGGAGCTCGACGCGGCGCTCGTAAGCCTCAGAAGCGCCGGAATCGGCTCTCTGAAGGCGGTCTCCACGCCCACGAACATGGGCTGGACTGTCGCCGCGCTTTACAAGGAGCTGTGCCGCGAGAGAAAATCATTCAAAACCAAGGAAGCGAAAAAACAATGAAGCTCGGAATAGTTGACGTCGGCGGCGGCCTCAGGGATATCTACTCCGCCGGCGTGCTCGACAGAATTATGGACGAGGGCGTTAAGGCTGACCTCTGCATCGGAGTGAGCGCCGGAAGCGCGAATCTTGCGACCTACCTCGCCTCTCAGCGCGGCAGGCTCCTCACCTTTTACACGGAGTACACCTTCCGCAAGGAGTACATGAGCATGGGAAATTTTGCCCGCCTCGGCTCCTACATCAATCTCGACTACCCCTACTCCATCCTCTCGAACGAGGACGGCGAGTTTCCTCTCGACTATGACGCAATCGCGGCAAATCCCGCGGAATTCATCGTAGTCGCCTCGGACGCCGACAGCGGCATACCTAAGTATTTTACAAAGTCCGACATCTCGCGCAACAACTACGATATTATGAAGGCCTCGAGCGCCATCCCCTTCATCTGCAAGCCCTATCCGATAGGCGGCAGGCGCTATTTTGACGGCGCGCTTGCCGATCCCGTTCCGGTGGTAAAGGCGCTGGAGCTTGGCTGCGACAAGGTGATAGTTCTCCTCTCGAAGCCGAAGGACAGACCGCGGCAGGTCGGCAAGGATGAGCTTTTCGCCTCGCTCATTCGCAGGAAATATCCGCTTGCCGCAAAAAACCTCATACTCCGTGCGCCCCGCTACAACGCTTCCGTTCAGGAGGCAAAAGAGCTTGAAAAGATGGGCAAGGTGCTGATTCTGGCGCCGGACGACACCTGCGGCGTGGACACGCTCACACGCGACAAGGCGGCGCTGCTGAGTCTATACTACAAGGGCTTCCGCGACGGCGAACAGGTTCTCGATTTTGTGAAATAACAAAAACCCGGCTGAAAAATCAGTCGGGTTTACTTTATTCTTCTGAGCGTTTCCTCGAAATAGTCCGGCAGCGGGCATTCAAGCTCCATCTCCTCGCCCGTTTTCGGGTGGCGGAAACGCAGTTTTTTAGCATGGAGGCACTGACCCTCGAGCCACGCGACCGCTTTTTTCGCGCCGTAGACCGTATCACCCAGAATCGGGTGACCAATGAACGCCATATGGACTCTGATCTGGTGCGTTCTCCCCGTTTCAAGGCGGCATCTCAGATGGGTATAGCCCGGATAGCGCGCGATTACCTCCCAATGGGTCACGGCAGAGCGCGAATTTTTCTCGGTAACGCACTGCTTTTTCCTGTCGGTCGGATGGCGGCCTATCGGTGCGTCAACGGTGCCGCGCTCCTCCTTCATATTGCCGATAACCACACATTCATAGGTGCGCGAGAGCGAGTGATCCTTGAGCTGCTCGGCAAGATACGCGTGTGCGGCGTCGTTTTTTGCGGCGATCAGCAGCCCCGAGGTGTCCTTATCTATGCGGTGGACTATTCCCGGGCGTATTACGCCGTTTATGCCTGAGAGCGAATCGCCGCAGTGCGCCATTAGCGCGTTCACGAGCGTGCCGCCGGAGTGACCCGGCGCAGGGTGGACGACCATGCCCTTCGGCTTGTTTATCACGATGAGATCGTCGTCCTCGTAGACAACGTCGAGCGGAATATCCTCCGCCTCGACCTTAAGCGGCTCCGGCGCGGGGATATCGACCTCAAAAACGTCACCATTCTCGGTCTTATAGCTCTTTTTGAGCGCTTTTCCGTTTTTCGTGACGAGCCCGTCCTCAATGAGCTTCGTGATGAAGCTGCGCGATAAATCGGGCAGGCTCTCAGCCAAAAAGGCGTCCAACCGGACGCCTTTTTTATTAGAGATTATCTCAGTTTTCACCGTTTTTATCCCCGCTTTTGCCCTCTTTTTCCTCTTTTATGCTGCGGATGAGATAGAGAATGACGAATGCCGCCGCGCCGCAGGTGATGAACGCATCCGCAACGTTGAAGGTAAAGATACGCACGTCGATCATATCCACAACATAGCCGAAAAAGAGCCTGTCGATCATATTTCCGAGAGCGCCGCCGAGCACGCAGGCGATGCTGAGTCTCTCCCACTTTGGCAGCTTCCAGCGCAGGATTATCACGATCAGCACCACGCTGACAACTGCGCTGACGATGCCGAGAAAGAGCGTTTTGCCCTCGAGCATACTGAGCGCCATGCCGGTATTCGCACGCTTTGTGATGCTGAGAAGCCCCGGAATAAGCGTTATCGAGTCGTTCCAGTCGAAATTGCTCGCAACGAGAAACTTCACAAGCTGATCGAGAAAGCAGGCGGCAAGGGCGATAAGAATGTACTCCATCGAAAACTCCGTTTTTTATCAGTCGGGGTAGACAACCTCGGCGCATCTTCTGCAGAGCTCGGGGTGCGCCTTTACCTCTCCGACAGAGCGGTCTCTTCTCCAGCAGCGCGGGCACTTCTCGTTATCGCAGGGCTCGGCATTTACTCCATGCTCGCCGACGGAGACGTCGACGCGGCTCACTATAAACAGCTCCGCAAGGTCGAGGTTATAGGTATCGAGCTTAGACTTCTCGTCCTCGGTGAGGGTGACTTCGATCTCAGCGTCGAGCGGCTTGCCGATGGTCTTGTCGGCGCGCTTTTCCTCGAGCGCCTTGAGCGCCTCTCCGCGCAGGGTAAGCGCAAAGCCCCACTTCTCCTTATCCTCGTCGGAGAGCACCCACTCGGGATGCGCCGCCGGCATATCGTTAAGGGCGACGTTTCTCACATCGTCGCCGGCCTTGTGAGGCATGGCGAGCCAAATCTCATCGGCAGTGAAGGCGAGGATCGGCGCGACGAGGCGCACCATCTCGTCGAGGATAGTCCAGATTGCGGTCTGGGCGCTTCTGCGGGAAACAGAATCCTTGCCGTCGCAGTAGAGGCGGTCCTTGATGACGTCGAGATAGAAGCTCGACATCTCGACAACGCAGAAATTGTGGATCGCGTAGCTCACCGCGTGGAACTCATACTTATCGTATGCTGCGATGCACTTCGCCCTGAGCTCCTCAACCGCGCCGAGCGCCCACTTGTCAAGCGGGAGCATCTCGTCATAGCCGAGAGCGGCGTTCGGATCGAAGCCGTCGAGGTTGCCGAGGATGTAGCGAGCGGTGTTGCGGATCTTGAGGTACTTATCGGAGAGCTGCTTGAGGATATTCTCGCTCACGCGCATATCCTGGCGGTAGTCTGCGCTTGCTGCCCAGAGGCGGACGAGGTCTGCGCCGTATTTCTTTATTACGTCCTCGGGAGCGACGCCGTTACCGAGGGACTTGTGCATCTGCTTGCCCTCGCCGTCGACAGTCCAGCCGTGGGTCAGAACGGTGCGGTACGGCGCCTTGCCCTTTACGGCGACAGCGGTGAGAAGCGAGGACTGGAACCAGCCGCGGTACTGATCTCCGCCCTCCATATAGAGGTCGGCGGGCCAGCAGCCGGGAGCGTCAAGCTCCATGGACGCGATATGGGTAGAGCCGGAATCAAACCAGCCGTCGAGTGTGTCTGTCTCCTTCGTGAAGGTCTTGCCGCCGCAGTGCGGGCAGGCAAAGCCCTCGGGCAGGAGCTCGCTTGCTTCCTTGATAAACCAGGCGTTCGAGCCCTCGGCGCGGAAGATCTCGCTGATTTTATTGATCGTTTCGGTGGTGCAGACGGGCTTGCCGCAGTCCTCGCAGTAGAATACGGGGATCGGCAGACCCCAGTGGCGCTGGCGCGAGATGCACCAGTCTGCGCGCTCGCGAATCATTCCGGAGATGCGCTCGCAGCCCCACTCAGGCAGCCACTTTACGCTCTCCGCGGCGGCGACAGCCTCGTTCTTGAAGGCGTCGACGGAGCAGAACCACTGGTCGGTGGCGCGGAAGATGATCGGATTTTTGCATCTCCAGCAGTGCGGATAGCTGTGTACGATGTCCTCGGAGGCGAGGATCGCGTTCGCGGCGACGAGGTCAGCAAAGATGGGCGCGTGCGCCTCGAGAACCTTGAGGCCCTCGTACTTGCCGGCGGCTGCGTTGAAGCGGCCGTTATCGTCAACATTTACAACAAGGTCGCGGCCGGACGGGATCTGCGGATATTTACGGCAGACATTGTAGTCGTCCGCGCCGTAGGCGGGCGCGGTGTGAACGCAGCCGGTACCGGCGTCGAGAGTGACGTGTTCGCCGAGAATGACGAGGGAATCGCGCTCGAAGAGCGGATGGCGAGCGGTCATAAGCTCCATCTCTGCGCCCTTGAACGCGGCAAGAGTTTTGACTCTCTCAAGTCCCGCCTTTTTGAGAACGCTGTCGCAGAGCTCCTGCGCCATGATATAGTTTTCGCCGTTCGACGCCTCGACAACGCAGTATTCAAGGCCCGGATTCAGGCAGATTGCGAGGTTGCCGGGGATAGTCCATGTTGTAGTCGTCCAGATCACGAAATAGGTGTTGCTGAGGTCGATTCCGCCGAGCAGTCCCTTATCGTCGGTAACACGGAACTTGACGAAAATCGTGGTGACCTTATCGTCCTTGTACTCGATTTCAGCCTCGGCGAGAGCGGTCTCGTCGGAGGGGCACCAATAGACGGGCTTTTTGCCCTTGTAGATGTAGCCCTTCTCATACATCTTGCCGAACACCTTGACCTCCTCGGCCTCGAACTTCGGCTCCATTGTGAGGTAAGGCAGATCCCAATCGCCGACAAAGCCAAGGCGCTTGAACTCATCGCGCTGGATGTTTACGAAGTTCTGCGCAAACTCGTGGCAGGCGGTGCGGAATTCGGGGATGGTCATTGCCTTGCGGTTAAGCTTCTGCTGCTTTATGATGGCGCTCTCGATAGGCATTCCGTGGTTATCCCAGCCGGGAGTGAAGGGCGCCTTATAGCCCGCCATCGACTTATAGCGGACGATGAAATCCTTGATCGATTTGTTGAGCGCGTGGCCCATGTGGAGGTGTCCGTTGGAGAACGGAGGGCCGTCGTGGAGGATAAAGCTGGGCTTACCCTCGTTTCTCTTGAGCATCTCGTGGTAGAGATCGAGCTTATACCAGTTTTCAAGCATTCCCGGCTCGCGCGCGGGCAGACCGGCACGCATCGGGAATTCGGTCTTCGGCAGATTCAGGGTCGCGTTGTAATCCATTCCTTGAAAGTTCCTTCCTTATCTATCTTTATGTACGAAACTCAGCGGGGGCAAAACCCCCGCTAAAAGCTTTTTCAGTCTTTATTGACATTCTTGCCGAACTGGAGATCGTCAAAGTTGAACTTGGGGCGCGGGGTGGTCTCCTCGTCCTCATCCGTCCAGATCTTGGTATCGTCAAGCGCGGCGGAGAGATCGGGCACGCGCTTTGTTTCGTCGAGATTATCCTCGGCACCGCCCTGCATAACATCCTGAACGAAGTCCTCAATGCTCGAGGAGCTCTCCTCGGGTTCGGCGATCTTTACCGCCTGCTTTACGTTTCGCTCGGGCTCCGGGCTGAATACGGGCTCGTCATGAGCTGCGGGCGCGGCAACCGGTATCTGCTCGAGATCAAGCTCGCTGCCGGCCTTGTCAAGAGCCTCGCCGAACTTGGCGATGAGCTTCTTTGCGGAGTCAATGAACGCCTCGGTCTCGCGCTTTGCGGCGTTGAGCTTGACGCTCTCCGCGGTGATATCGCGCTCTGCGTTCGCTCTCTTTGCGGCGGCAGTCTTTTCGGCATCGGCTATGAGCGCGTCGCACTTAGCCTGAGTCTCGGCCATCATATCGTCCGCCATCTTCTGTGCGGAGGAAAGCGCGAGGCGCATGCTGTCCTCCGTGGAGCGATACTCCTCGACCTTGTCGACGAGCACCTTTATCTTTCCCTTGAGAACCGCGTTATCCTTGTAAAGAGCGGCGTAATCGTTTCCAAGCTCCTCTAGGAAATCATCGACAGCCGCCATATCGTAGCCGCCGAACACTGCCTTCGAGAATTCCTTATCCTGAATATCCTGGGGTGTCAGCATATCTATATCCCTCCTGTGTTATTCTCTGTTAAAAATACAAGCCGTTATTTTCAAGCTCATCGAGCAGGTCGCCCATCAGATCGACGTTGTACGGGGTAATCAGATAGGTATTTACCGCGACCTTTTTGATCTTTCCGTCCTGCGCATAGGCGACGCCGGAGAGAAAGTCGAGGAGGCGGCGGGAGATCTCCTTGCTCGTCTTCTCAAGGTTAAGGACTACGGTGCGCTTCTCGCGCAGGTGATCCGCGATCTCGGCGGCTGTCTCAAAGCGCTCGGGCGCTACGAGCACGACCTGAAGCTGAGTCGTGGCGTGGATGTTAACGACCTTATTGTCCCTTTTCTCCTGATTGAAGTTATCGCTCACAAAGGTGCGCTGGGGTGCAGCCGTACGGGGCGTTACGGGCACGCGCTCAGGGGTACGGGGGCTGAAATCCTCAAATTCCTCATCCTCCTCATCGTAGGGGCGGGTGATTTTCTTGAGTTCATCTAAAAATTTCATTCTTGAGCCTCCAAATTATATTGACAGAAATACAATCTACATTATTTCATCTTTTTTCTACGGTGTCAAGACTTTTCCGCCAATTTGCGCCTCAAATCAGGCGTCAATCGAGCACCACGGCGCCGTCAGAGAGGTTCGGCGCGCGCGTGATCACCTCGTTGCCCGGCCGGAGCGCGTTGCCGCCGTCGACCATGTACCAGCTGCCCTCCTCGCCGAGGATCGTAACCTTGACCTCGGAAGCCTGGAGCTTCTTGACGATGTAAACGACGGGCTCGCCGTCCTCGTTAAGATGCACCGCCTCCTTCGGCACGCGCACACCGGATTCGTTGGAGATGATGATCTCTCCGACAAGCTCGCGCACTCCCGCCACAACCTGCAGATAGCGGTCGCTCGAGAGGATCAGCACGCACTTTCCGTCCTCCGCCTGACCGATCGAGTGAACGGTCATATCGACCGTATCGGAGTAGCTGCGGGTGAATTTTACCGTAATGCGTCCCATGCCCGTAAGGCGCGACGCCCATTTTGAGTCGATGAGGGTGACGTAGTACCATCTTATTCCCTTGGAAATCTTGCCGAACGCGTCGTCCGGCACTCTCGCGGGATGAGTGAACATATCGCGCACCTCTGTCGGCGTGAGAGAACCCGTCAGCATCTCTGGCGTAACGCCCTCAAGACCGTCGGCATTTGAGGAGAAGGTGCCGCTCTTTTCGGCGTAGATAATGCCTCTGCCGCCGGCCTTCGACTGAAGGCCCTGGATTCTGAGCCTTGCCTCGTTTATCTCGGCGTCCACGGCGGCCGTGTCCACCTCGCCGTCGCCGAAGAGATAGAGCTCGAGATCGTAGAGAGCGGCATCCATATCCGCCAGATTGCCGGAAGCCGCCATGTGCGCGACAGTCCTTACGCCCGCCTTTGCCGCATCCGCGGGATTTTTCACGGTCTTTGAAGCCTCCAGAAGACCTATTCTGACCGTGAGTGAGCGGATCTCCTCCGCTCTTCTTAGATCTGACTGCGAGTTGTAGGAGATCGCGACAGCCTCGCCGCGGGCGATCTTGGCTCCCTCGTCTATCGTGACGGTGGCGCCTCCCTCCGGCGAGAGCATATACTCCTCATCGCGCACGCACCAGCCCTCGGTCATGATGCTGTCGTTCATGCTCATGCCCGTGACCGTGACAGTTCTGAGGCTGTCCTGCCCGCCTATGATGAAGCCCGCGATCATATACGCCGCGAGGGCGAGAAATATAATCGCTGTGGCGATCTTTATCGTTCTGCCGCTTCTCTCCATTGTTTATCCTTCTTATATCTCTATAGATTCTCTCGCTTCCGGCTCCCTGAGCTCCATTCTGCGCGCGGGGGATACCGTGCTGATTGCATGCTTGTAGATGAGCTGTTCCCTTCCCTCGCAAAGTAGAGCCACCGTAAAGCCGTCAAAGCCGGCGATGGTTCCCTTCATCTGAAAGCCGTTCATAAGGAAAACAGTCACCGGGACCGACTTTTTTCTCGCCTCGTTAAGGAAAGCGTCCTGCAAATTCTTTTCTTTTGTTGTGTACATTTATGTGTCGTCCTTTCATATTTTTTTAAGACGACATCATCATAGTATTACTTTTGGAAAAAATCTGTCGAAGCGTGGAGCGCATCATCAATATTTGGAAAATTTTCCCAATTTATCCGAAGCGCCTCGCTATATCTTGTGTTCCAGCTTATCTGCCGCTTGGCGTATCGGCGGCTTCCGAGCTTTATGCGACCGACCGCGTCCTCAACGGAGCATTCTCCACGCAGTGCCTCGCACAGCTCCTTGTAGCCGATTGCCTGGAGCGCGGTGCTTTTTTCAAAGCCCATATCCATAAGGCGCCGCACCTCTTCCGGTAGTCCGCGCTCCATCATTTCGTCAACGCGGAGATTAATACGCTCGTAGAGCTTCGCGCGGTCGAGCCAATTAAGAACGACTATACGCGCGTCGTATTTCGGAGGGCGGGTCCTTGTTTCCTCGTCGTGCGCCGTTATGGTCGAGCCGGCAAGGGCAACCTCAAGCGCGCGCACAACGCGCTTTTTATCGTTCGGGTGCAGCTTCGCGGCGCGTTCCGGATCATACTGTGCGAGGAGCGAGAGCATTTTTTCACCGCCGAGAGCGTCATACTGAGCGTAGAGCCGCTCACGCTCTGCGGAATCCGAGCCCTCGTCGGCAAAATCTCTGCCGAGGATGAGTGATTCGACGTAAAGCCCCGTACCGCCGACGATTATCGGTACCCTGCCGCGCGAGGCGATATCCTCAACACATTTTGTCGCCGCCGGAACGTACTCCGAGACAGAATAGCGCTCAGTCGGCTCGGCGACGCCGATCATGTGGTGCGGAACGCCCTGCATTTCTTCCTCCGTCGGCTTCGCGGTGCCGACGTCCATATATTTATATACCTGCATAGAGTCGGCGGAAACCACCTCGCCGCCGAGAGCTTTCGCAAGTCTGACTCCCAGCGCCGTCTTTCCGGTGGCGGTGGGGCCGGTTACTACAAGCACCTTTGTCATACGCGCTTGAAATTCTTGTCGAGCTGATATTTGCTCAGCTCCATCGCAACCGGTCTGCCGTGGGGGCAGTAGCGCACCTCGCCGCGCATAACGCGGTCGATAAGATCATAGACGGACTCCGGCTCTGAGGGTTTGCCCGCCTTTATCGCCGCTTTGCAGGCGACGGTGTGGCGCAAATCGTCGCGCAGGGTCTCTATCTCGCGGCGGCCGCCCTTACGGAGCTTGTCTGCGATCTCTTCCATGAAGCGCTCCGGCTCATCGATATCGACGTCCGCCGGAACCTGCCTGAGAGCCACGGAGTCCTCGCCGAACTCCTCGACCTCGAAGCCGAATTCAGCGAGCAGGTCGGCGTTTTCGACTATGATTTCCGCGTTTTCCGCTCCGACGGAGCAGATAAGCGGCGTAATGAGCATCTGACTGTCCGGCTTTGCCGCGCTCTCCTTGAGTTTGTCGAACAGCACGCGCTCGTGCGCTGCGTGCTTGTCTATGAGGTAGAGCGACTCGCCCTTCTCAACGATGAGATATGTATTCATCGTCTCGCCGATATAGCGCCACCGGTATTCGCGCTTCGGCTCGCGGATCGGCGCGTCCGGCGCAAATATCGGCTTAGCCTCCGGCATCGCAATGGTTTCCTGAAGGCTGTCAAACGCGCTGTCGTGCATCTCCGCGGGTCTTGCCGCGTCGCCGAGCACGGGAAGCGACGTCCTGAACGAGGTCTGGGGAGCGGAATAGCTCGTCTTATATGTATTCTGTGCTGCGGCGCGGTAGTAGTCAGCGCTCTTGAAGGTCTTTTCCTGCGCTGGCGCAGTATAGCTCTGTGAAAAATACTGTGCAGGCGCAGACGCGCTCGCCGGCTTCGGTGCCTCCCGGTAGCCGTTTTCCACCTTAGAAATCGTAGCGGGTGAAATTTTCATCTCTGCGGGCTTGTCCTCATGCTCGAGAGCGCTGCGTACAGCCCAATACACGGCGTCGAACACCTCGCGCTCGTTCTCGAAGCGCACCTCGGTCTTGGTCGGGTGAACGTTCACGTCCACCGCCGTGAGCGGCATGGTGATATCGAGCACGCAGACCGGAAAGCGGCCGGTAAACAGGCTGTTTTTATAGCCCTGCTCGAGCGCCGCCTGCAGGAGCTTCGACTTTACAAAGCGCCCGTTTATGAAGAAAAACTGCCACGCGCGGTTGCCGCGGCTTCCCGCGGGGCTCGAAATATAGCCGGAAACTCGCAATCTTTCATCGCCGCGCTCGGCCTTCAGAAGGCTCTTGGCGAACTCTCTGCCGAGAGTTGAGTAGACAACGGAATCTATCCTGCCGTCGCCGGGAGTGTGAAGCTCCTCTTTTCCGTCCTTTATGAAGCGAATGGACACGTCCGGGCGGCTGAGCGCAAGTCTGGTCACCACCGTGGAGACGTTAGAGCCCTCTGCCTTGTCGGTTTTCATGTACTTTCTGCGGGCGGGGGTGTTGAAAAAGAGGTCGCGGATCATCATCGTTGTGCCGTCCGGCGCGCCTGCCGGCTCCTTTTCGACTACCGTTCCGGCCTCGAGCACTATCCTCGTGCCGGTTTCTGCGTCGCGCTCCTTGGTCAGAAGCTCGATACGGCTCACGGAGCTGATTGCCGCAAGCGCCTCGCCGCGGAAGCCGAGAGTTCCTATTGCCTCAAGGCCGCGCTCATCGTAGAGCTTGCTCGTCGCATGGCGCAGGAACGCAATTTCCGCATCCTGCGGGCTCATGCCGCAGCCGTTGTCGCTCACGCGGATGAGCGACATTCCGCCGGACTGTATCTCGACTGTCACTGTATCGGCGCCGGCGTCTATTGAGTTTTCAACAAGCTCCTTCACCACGCTCGAAGGTCTCTCGACCACCTCGCCCGCGGCGATAAGATCCGCGAGATGCGCGGGCATTTCTCTGATTTTTGCCATATATAATCCCTTTCGGACACAATAATCCAATTATCAATGCTGTAAGTTAAAATAATAGTACATAATCATAGAAGGTACATAAAGCCTTATATAGCAAGCCTAGGATGGTTTTGTACCTTTCCCCTATCTATGTACATAACTACCGAATGTACATAATTGCTATCATGTCATTATGTACCTCAAACATCTACCATTGTAGCTTCAATGAGCAAAAGAGTTTTGTACATTCAATATACTTCTTATATAGTAGTATAATCTTTTAAGACAATCTAGTCAAGGAATTAGTCAAGGAAGTTTCAGCTATAGTAGTTTTATAAGTTAGCTAACTGATAGCTTATGCAAAGGAAAAAGAATACATTATGTGTAAAAGAAAGAAGGTCGCAAGTAGGAGTAAGTCCCCATTCAAGCAACCTTCTGTCAAAGCTATAACACTGCTAGATAAGAACAATAGCATTCAGCTATAGTAATAGCGTACTACAATGAATTTAGAATAAGCTAATGGTGAGGTTTAGTGTTGATGGTTATCGGATCCTACGCATTCTTGAGTAACAAATCTCTCTTATATTTGTAGTAAGTATTCCTAGACAATCCAGTAAGCTTTATGACCTCAGTATCAGACAAGCTACCTCCAAAGTCTTTCGCATGCTTAGCAATAATAGCCTTGGCTTCGATACTTTTCTTGGTTGTAAGTTTTCTGCCGGGCTCTGTGCCGATACGTTTGCCAGCCAGCTTAGCAGTCTGTATGCCCTCCCTCGTGCGCTGATGGAGGTCAGCAACCTCCTTCTCACTCTGAGCAAACGCTATCTTTATCTGTTCAGCAGCAAGCGCCATAAGGTAGCGATTCACACCCTCAAGTATATAATCGACTGTTGTGCCGGTCATCGGAACAGCTGCTTCAAGCGCAGTTTTATACACCTCGGTGTTGATATGTGGCTCTTTTAAGAATACCAGACTAATGTCCTTGTTAAAAAGCTCCTCATAAGTCTGAAAGCCCTCCTCTGCATCTCTGCTCATTCGGGATACAGAGTCAAATACAATAGTGTCCCCTGCCCTTACAACCTTGAGAAGCTTTAAGAACTCTTTTCTCTCTATTGTTGTTCCGGTAAATATCTCCTGAACTATCACAGCATCAGGATACGCAGCTTTTATATTTCTGATTTGTCTTTCTATTGATTGCTTAGCCGTACTGATACGGCAATAACCGTAAATGGTTCCCACAGCTTATCCTCCTCGTATCTAATCTAACGAGCGTTATTTTTAATACTCTTATAGTATTATTCATATAGCGAGAATTGTCAACACTTTTAATACTATTAAGAAAAAGGTTAGATTTGATACAAAAGTGCTTTGCATTATAAATGATTAAGAGACCGCAGTTGAGCGATCTCTTAATAATTCTTAGTCGTTCATCTTTGCCTTTGAATAGACTCGCCAGATGGTATTATCGAGAGCGGCGACGGTTAAGCCATCATATCTCTCCCTAAGTATCTCTACTGCCCCAGTAAAAATCTCATGGCATTCCTTGTTAGAAACATCATATCCAAGCGCATCAGTAATGCAGTGATGTATATGAACATCAGGCTTAACTCTGTCCGGATCGCCCGCAAGCATAAAGAGATAATTAGCTCCGGCATCAGATATTCTTGCGTTTTATAGTACCGGATTTAATTATGGATATTTCGAGCTTCATAAGGATATTTCAGGAATATTTTGATTCGGATATCTGCCAAATCACTCATTAAATAATTAGAATCTTTCTTTAAATTGAACTGCGAGTTCAATGACAATCAGAAAAAGCTGTGATATGCTATATAAAAAGCAGGTGTGTTTATGAGTAGAGAGAACAATAGCTCTGATGTAGAATGGTACTTTCGGGAGAACCCTGAAAGAGAGCGATTTTACGAAATCTTTTTTGCGATGTGCAGAAAGCATAATATCAAATGGGAAAATGCAGACGAAGAACAGAAGGCGTTGATTGAGAAGTTTACATGGGAAGCCTTTGAAAACGAGCATAAAAACAATGACTATGCGTGAGAGGTGAGCTAAATGGGAACTTTTATAGGCAGATACGGAGAATTCAACATTCCGGAAGAAAAATTCGGCGCATTTCTGGCGGACGCTAAAAAGGTCGCGCACGAGGGCGGTCTGTTCTCCAAAACCTTTGTGCAGATTTTCGGCAAGCGTGTCTGGCTTCTGAGCTTTCCGTCATTTGATGCATCGGAAGAAGCCCACGCCGCCTTCTCTTACAGCTATTATGAGGACGACTGGTGGGAGGAAGCCGGCATCAATTACGAACGCAGATACCCTTACAGCGGCAAGATCGGCTGGATGCAGTTTAATCTTGCCGTTCAGGCTCTCCATATTCTTGCGGAAACGTATTCTGACACATCCGTTGTCACCTATAATGACTCGCTCAATATTCCAAGCGTGGCGACAAAATGGCTGAACTATGTTCTGAAGCGCAACGTGCAGAATCCTTGGCGATGGGACTTGACGAAGGCATTGGAGAACTACGCATACGAAGCGATAGACTATAACGAAGAGATTAGCTCCGATGATTTTCTGAGAAAGATCTCACTACAGGATGCGTCAATGGCTTCAACAGAGGATGTGATCGTTGTCTTTGCCGGCACTGAAAGCCTTGTATGCCGCGAAGGAACACGCGATTGCATTCTCGAGTACGCTAAGATCATGAAGCAGTACCGGGACGGCATAACAGATTATCGAAGGAGGTCAGAGGCAGACGAAGACGGGCAGATCGAAAGCCTGCTGCGGCTTCTTACCTGCACAGATGAGGAACGCAATTCAGCCGGAGATAAGTACAGCGATAGCATAAGATCGGGTTCTACGCTGCTTACGCCGATGGCGGTGGTCAAGAATATTTCCGAGGTTT